>JAWODW010000017.1:0-118703 GCA_046483065.1 Longimicrobiales bacterium
TCGTGCACGTGGACGTCGCCGAGGAGGCGGAGACCCGGAAGCTGGTGCTGGGGGTCCGCAACGGACGACTCGTCGGCGCCACCTTCTCCGGACTCCACGACAAGGTGATCACCGAGGCCACCACCTGGCAGGACGAGATGTCCATCGGCACCGCCTGAGTCTCCCTTGAGGCGACACGCGCACGTCGGCCAGGCTCAGCGGATCGGAGACCCAACGCCGAGACGTGCAGAAGATGTACGGACGCAATGGGGCGAACTCGACCGGTCCTACCTGAAACAGTGGATCGCGGAGTCGGGGCTGGGCGACCTCTGTGACCGCGTCACCGAAACGATCGCTTTCGACCCTGGTGACTCGTCGTCTGCCTGACTCGCAGCCACCGGCGGGTCGTCCGCCTTCCAGGCCGCCGAGACCAAGCTGTCCGGCTTCTTCGTGGGCACTCGTGCTGCGCACGAGCAACGGGCAGGCGGGTCCTGAGTGCGTGCGGGCGCTGTTGGAGCGGGAGGGGAGATAGAGCGCAAGCGTGCCCTTGTTAGAAGGCTGTCTTCACCGGCGCAGTGCGTTGTCGCCGCACTCGCGGGTGGCTGGAACATGGACCGTGCACTGGGAACGGTGCACCGCGACGCGCCTGGCGGCGGCACGATCGGTGCTGTCACATTTCGGCTGTTGATGCGACCTACCAAAACGTCAGGGAGCTGCCGATGCGCATGTTGACACGGGTGCTGCTCATCCTTCTTCTCGCCGTGGCGGCCTGCGCCGTGAACCCTGTGACCGGCGAGCGGGAGCTCGCGCTCATCTCGGAGGGGCAGGAGATCGAGATGGGGCGGCAGTACGCGGACCAGATCGAGCAGCAGATCGGGCTGGTGGAGGACACGGCGCTCCAGGCGTACGTAGAAGCGATCGGGCTGGAGATGGCGCGCTCGTCGGAGCGGCCGGATCTGCCGTGGCGGTTCGGGGTCCTGGACGACCCGACGCCGAACGCGTTCGCGCTGCCTGGCGGGTTCATCTACGTGACCCGTGGGCTGACGGCGCTCATGGGGTCGGAGGCGCAGCTCGCGTCGGTGCTGGGGCACGAGATCGGGCACGTCACGGCCCGGCACTCGGTCTCCCAGATGAGCCGAGCGCAGCTGGCGCAGCTGGGAATGGGCATCGGGATGGTGCTGCTGCCGGAGGACCTGGAGCAGTACGGCGGGCTGGCCAGCACCGGGCTCAGCGTCCTGTTCCTGAAGTACGGTCGGGACGACGAACGTCAGTCCGACCAGCTTGGCTTCCGCTACGCCCTGGATGCCGGCTACGACGTCCGGGAGATGGCCGATGTCTTCCAGTCACTGGAGCGGGCGTCGGAGCTCGCGGGCGCCGGGTCGCTCCCGACGTGGCTGTCGACGCACCCCAGCCCGCCGGACCGTGTGGAGGCCGTCGGGGAGCGCGTCGAAACGCTGAGTCGGTCACTGGACGGGCTCCGGGTCGCACGTGAGGACTACCTCCGGCAGATCGACGGGATGGCCTACGGGCACGACCCCCGGGAAGGGTACTTCGTGGACGGGGCCACCTTCATCCATCCCGAGCTCGAGTTCGCGATGGATTTCCCCGGGGACTGGCAGCAGCAGAACCTGGCCGACCAGGTGGTCGCCGCGAGCCCGGAGGGCGATGGCGCCATCCAGCTGACGCTGGCGGACGCGTCGCCCGCCGAGGCCGCCCGCACGTTCGCAGCCCAGGAAGGGATCACGGCGACCGAGCCGGAGTCCGGGTCGATCGACGGGTTCCCGACCGTCGCCGTGGAGTTCACCGCCGAGGGGGAGAAGCCCGTCCGCGGCGTTGCCACGTTCCTGGCCGACAGCGATCGGACGTTCCGGCTGCTGGCCTATTCGGCCGCGTCCGCCTACGATCGGTACGCGCCGACGTTCCGGTCGTGGACGAACAGCTACCGGCGCGTGACCGACCCGGCGCTGCTGGACGTGGAGCCCGACCGGATCGCTATCGTGGAGCTGCCGAGCGCCAGTACGCTCGAGGACTTCGAGGCGGTCTACCCGTCCGTTGTAGGGATCGAGGAGCTCGCGCTCCTCAACCAGGTCGATGGGCCCGCGTCGCGGCTCGAGGCCGCACGGCTCGTGAAGCGCGTGGTGAACCGCTGAGGCGCCAGCGCCACTGTCCGACCCCATCAAGTCGATCCGCGGCCGCCGCTGATCCATCCACGGGCGGACGCCGAGCACCGTATCAAACGACCGGCCACGGGCGTTATAATATTGGGAGACGCTGTGATTCATGCCCGGAGGTTTCGTTGGTGTCAGACGCCGGAGTCGGTCAAAGCATGAGAACCGCGCTGCTGTGTGTTCTGCTGAGCCTCGCCCCTGTGTCGCTGTCCGCTCAGACGGCTGTGAGCGGCGAGGCGGTGGCTGAAGACACGGGCACTCCGCTGGCCGGCGCGCTGGTGGAGCTCGAGGACTCTACCGGCGTCGTCGTCTCCGGTCTCAGCGGCTCCCGGGGCCGGTTCTTCTTGCGAGCTTCGGGGCCGGGCCGCTATCGCATCTCGGTGGGCGCCCTCGGCTACCGGACGGTGCGGACCGACTGGTTCGAGGTCGCCGCGGATGCGGTGGTCACCCGCCGGGTCGAGGTCCCGTTGGAGCCGGTGGGACTGACCGGGATCCGGGTCTCGACGCGGCGTCGGTGCGGGACGGATGCCGGGACGGGTGACCTGGCCCGGGTCTGGGCGGAAGCGCGCAAGGGACTGACGGCGGTGGCACTGACCGACTCGCTGGCGCTCAACTACCGACTGGAGTTCCTGGAACGTGCGCTGGACCGGGAGTGGGGGACGGTGCTGGCCGAGACATCGTCGCAGCGGTGGGCCCACGCGGTCGAGCCGTTCCGCAGCGCAGCGGTCGACGACCTGCTGGAGGGCGGGTTCATCCAGGAGGTGGGCGACACCACGGCCTACTACGGCCCCGACGCGCGGCTCCTGCTCTCGGCCGCGTTCCTCGACCACTACTGTTTCGCACTGGTCCGGGGCGAGCCGGGTGAACTGGGGCTGAAGTTCACGCCGGTGAGGCGGGTCCGGCAGCTGTCGCAGATCGAAGGCGTGATCTGGCTGGACGAGGCGACCGCGGAGCCGCGGCGGCTGACGTTCACGTACCTGAACCCGCCGCTCTACACCGACCGGTTCGAGGTCGGCGGCGAGGTCGAGTACCAGCGGCTGCCGACGGGCGCGTGGATCGTGCGGCGGTGGTTGATCCGGACGCCGCAGCCGATGACGTCCAGGCTGGGCGTCCCGACCCGGTCGGTGGGCTATGTCCGGGAGTCGAGCGGGGAGGTCATCGCCGTCTCGGGTCCCGAGTTCGAGCTCCAGCTCGGCGACCCACCCGGGACGGTGGCCGGTCGCGTCCTCGCCCAGGAGGACGACGGGCCGCTGGGCAACGTGCTGGTCTACCTGAACGGCACCACGTACGCGGACACCACGGGACCCGGTGGGTCATTCCGGCTCACCGATGTCCGGCCCGGCCGCTATCATCTTGCGGCCTATCACAGCCAGCTCGGCGAGGAGCCGGCCGCGGTGGCGCCGGTGGAGGTCGCGGCGGGCGAGGACACCGCGGCGGTGCTGCGCGTGGCGGTGCCGGCGGTGGTGGAGGCCGGCTGTCCGTTCGGGAGCGGGAGCGTGATCCGGGGCCGGGTGATCGAGCCGTCCACCGGCACGCCGCTTCCGGACGCGATCGTGGAGATGCGGCCCGAGCCGGGCGAAGGTGTCGCGGCCGACGGGGCCGCCCGGGCCGCCGCCCAGCGCACCCGGGCGAGCTCCGACGGCGTCTACCGGTTCTGTGGCGTGCCGGAAGGCCCGACCCGGCTGATCGCGCACCTGCCGTGGACGGCGCCGGTCCGGACGAAGCTCAACGTGTCCGCGGACACGGTCCTGGACGTGGACCTGAACCTGGCTCTCGACGTCTCCGCCGACGCGCCGGGACGGATCGTGGGCCGCGTGGTGGAGGTCGGGACCGACCGACCGCTCGAGGGCGCCACCGTGGAGGTGGCCGGTGCGAAGGTGGTTTCGAACGAGGCCGGCGGGTTCGTCGTGGGCGATGTCGCCCCCGGCGAGGTCCCGGTCCGGGCAACGCTCCTGGGGTACGCCGACGCCGACGGCACCGTGGAGCTCAGCGGTGGCCAGACGGCCGAGATGGAGATCCGGCTCTCCACCCGCCCCATCGAGGTCGAGCCGATCACCGTTACCGTGCGGGCCGAGCCCCTGTCTGGGCCGATCGCGGGGTTCAACGACCGCCTCGAGAGCGGGCGGGGCACCTTCATCCTGGCCGACGAGATCGAGCGACGGAACCCGATCCGGCTCACGCAGATCCTCCAGGCGCACCACCTCCGGGTGGAGCAGAACGGCAGACAGCTCGTCAACCCGCGTCAGAACTGCGCGCCCATGGTCTACCTCGACGGAGTCCGGGCCACCTACATCCGCGACCGGACGCTGACGGCGGCGCTACGGGAGGCGGCTGACGCCGTCAACATGGTCCACCCCTCCAGCGTGGCCGGGATCGAGGTCTACCGGGGCGCCGCCGAGCTGCCGGCCATGTTCAGTGGCCGGTACGCCTCGTGCGGCGCCATCGGCATCTGGACGAAGCGCCACAGCGGCGGCGCGGGAGATCGGGGCCCCGGCGGCTCGACGCCGCATTGACGCCCGACGGGGTCACGACGCTACGTTCCGCCCACCCCCGGCGCTGCTGGCCGCCACGACCTCCGGCACCACGCGCTTCGTCCCGCCCATGTACTCCCGGGCGTGGCCAACAGGGATAGGCATTCCCAACCCCGTTTCGGCTGCTTTCGGGGTCGGGGGCCGGGAGATCGCTCCGGAGCTTCGCGACGCGGGGGCGCTCGTGGAGTCGCCACGGTCGGTCGGAGAGCGGGAGGAGCCGGGGGAGGAGCTGCCCGACGAGGAGCGGACGGTGGTCTGCCGCCCCGGCATGACGATGCGGGACCTCGAGCGGGAAGCGGTCATCGCCGCATCCTATCCGTCCTCACGATACAGCACCTTCGACCGCTTCGTGCTGGAGCCGCGGCTGCCCGCGCTCCGCGAGGCGAGGATCATCTGTGACTTCGAGGGTGTCGTGGAGTGGGTGCTCGCGGTGGAGGAGCGCTCCGGGTTCAGAGCCTGAACGCTGTCGTCTCCGCCACGTCTGGTGGTGGACATCGAGCACTGAGGGCTGCGGCCACCGCGCGAACTGCGGGCCACCCGGATCCTGGTCGGCCGCCTCACCCACGAGGTCGAATCGCTCCGCGGTGCGCCGGGGCGCGACACCGGCCCGTCAGAAACCCGGTCGCCCGGGGAATGAGAGTCGAGGTCTGGATGTTGAGGTGAACAGTCCCCGGCGGGTCGCCACCGACGGCGGTGACAACGCCGCGAACGCCCTCTCCCTTTCCGCCGCATACGCAGCGGAGCGCGGGCGCCAGCCATCGGTACCACCGCCCGCCGGCTGCGCCGTCACCGAACTCCGGCCCCGGTCCGTCCTACAGCTCGGTGACCTTGCTGTTGGGTGGCAGCGTGTAGCCTTCCAGCCACTCGACCTCGTCGTTGTAGTACGTGACCCGGAGATCCACTTCCCCGGACGGGGCAATGCAGGTGCGGTTGTACTCGTCGTACCGGGTGAGCTCCACGTCGTCGGGGATCGCGTCCAGCATGTTGCGGCTCGCGAAGTCGGCGTACGTGCCCGCGGGGTATACGACGATCTGCTTGATCTCGCCCAGCGGCACCTCGATCTTCGTGGCGTTCAAATCGATGGTGACCCGTAGCGCCCGCGGGCCCTCCAGCGGCACGTTGCGCAGCCAGCCCTCGCCCGGGCCCGGGAAATCGGCGTCGACCAGCACGTCGTAGACGCCGGCCGGGATGTTGCCCCCGTGGTCCCACATGAAGTCCATGGCGACCTCCTCGCCCGTCGCCACGTCGACGAACCTCTGGGGGTACACCGTGCCCCCGGACTGACCGTCCGTCCACTCGCACCAGAACTCGGCCCGCGCCATCTCGGCGCCCATCCCGTGGGTGCTGTTCGACGCCTCGATCTCCAGCTCCGCGTTGCTCCACGCATCGCCGAGCTCGACCGCAGGCGGATCCACGTCCGGCGCGGCCTCGGGGGAGGCAGGCTCCGGCGTCGGGGCCGACGCGCACGATACGGTCACCAAGGCCACGGCCAGACCGATACTCACCGCTACGATCGTCTTCTGCGCTCTCTGCATGGGATTGCCTCGGGGTCAACTGCGAGGCCGGCGATCGGCCCACACGGCTCCCCCGCGTGGCCGTCCGGCGTGCCGCATTGCGACTTGGCGAGCTTCGCTCGAGAGATTAGCGAAAGCTACCGGGATAGTTGATGCCCTGCAACTAATCCTGACCCGGAGCGCGTCCTGGCCCGGAGCGCCGCGGAGGGCCTCTCCGTCTTCGAGGATTGAACCGGGTCGCGGGAAGGCCGACCTGACCCCCTCGCGCCTGCCCGAGCGGCTCCCTGCCCCCGTCAGAAGCCGCGGGCGAAGCGGGCCCAGAACCGGTCCCCCAGCTCCCAGTAGCGCTGCTCGGCCGCGCGGGCGAAGTCGCTGCTGTACGTGGTCAGGTACGCACGCGCGCTGTCGGGGCTCACGTCGTAGAGCGCCAGCGCCCGCTCCTCCACGTCCGGCAGCTCGGCGAACGCCCGGTCCTCGAGGGCCATCACCACGGCCATCACCTCGTCCCGGGTCGAGCCCCACTCCACCTCCGCCAGACGCGAAGCCCGGCGGAAGGCCCAGCCCGCCGACTCGGTGGTGAAGCCGTGCTGGTCGCAGCGTTTGAAGCTGGGCGGCACGTCCGTGATGCCGGCGAAGAGGGGGATCCGCGCGGTGGTGGCCGGATTGTCCAGCCCGAACCAGACGATCCCGCCGATGGGGTCCGGGAGCCAGCCGCGAGCCTGGATCACCGTCGAGTACGCGCAGCGTGACACGGCGATGGTCCGCTCCCGGGGCACCACCCCCGGCTCGAGCGCGTTCAGCAGCGCCATCTCGCTGCGCGACATCCAGGGCGTCGCCTCCGGACTCACTCGCTCGACCCCCTCCCGGTCCTTCACCACCAGGTTCCCGATCGGGTCGTACGGCGTGCCTTCGTACGTGTCCCGGAACATGGCCATGACGTCGCGAGGGCCCAGCTTCCGCTCCGCCTTCACCGAGAGCGGCAGCTCCGGCGCCTCCGGGTCCAGCCCCAGCGACGGCGCCGCCAGGCTCAGCACCCGCCACTCCCGCCGCGCGTGGTTCGCGTCACGGCCGCCGTACACCTGCCAGAACTTGAACGGCTCGCCGGAGGCCGGGTCCCACAGCCCCAGCTCCTCCGCCCGGCTGTACAGGTTCGCCGAGGCCAGGAACCGGTCCGGGTCGTCCAGCTCCACCTCCCCGATCCGCGGGATGTTCGCCGACACCGCCACGTGGTCGTCCGGGATCCGCGCCGCGACCCATACCGCGCCCGTCCGCCCCTCGCCCGGCCCGATGATCTCCAGCTGCCACACCTCCGTCGGGTCGATGACCGTCAGGCACTCCCCCACGTCGATGTAGCCGTGCTCGGCCGTCAGCGAGTCGGCGATGGCGATGGCCTCCCGCGCCGTCGTCGCCCGCTCCAGCATCAGCCGCTCCAGCTCCTCGATCAGGAACAGCCCGTTCTCGCTCCGCAGCTCCCGACGGCCGCCCCAGGTGGTCTCCCCGATCCCCACCTGGTGCTCGTTCATCGCCGGGTACGCCGTGTTGATGAAGGCGTGGCTCCGCGGCGACTCCGGGATCGACCCCCGCACCTCGACGCCCCGCCGGTCGCCGGGATACGCGTTGTGCAGGCGACCCGTCACCACCTCGTTCATCGCGCCCGGCCCGTTCTCGCGCGCCGGCCTCACGTCGATCCAGGTCCGGTAGTTCCCGTCGCACGTGTGCGACGTGATCACCGAGCCGTCCGTCGTGGCCGCGGCCCCTACCATGATGCTCGTGCAGCTGCACGGCTGGTCCGCAGCGCAGCCGGCGTCGGCGGCGACGTCGGGCGCCGGTGTGGAATCGATGAGAGGATGGGCTGCCGCCGCGATGGCGACGGCCGCCAGCAAAACGAAAAGGGCCCCGGCGCCTCGCCTGCGCGACGCGCGGAGCCCGTCTATCGGAAAGAACCGCATCGTTCAGCTCCGATTCAGATGTCTGTTGCCATGGATCCGGCCCGAGGGCTCGCGCCGGCATCACCAGCGGCCCCGGGCCCGGGGACAGCATACCGCCAGGCGCCTTCCGCGGCCAGCCGGCCGGACGATCTCGCCAGCAGGGCGAGGGCCGCTTCGAGCATGGCATCCCGGTCCGGGGCGAGCGTCTCGGGGTCGGTACGGACCGGCGCGTCGAGCGGGACACCCCGCGTTTCGTAGATCCGGAGGCGTCGAGGATGTCCCGAACCCTCACCGCGTTCCCGCACCACCGACGAACGGAGAGTTCGGGACGCCGAAGCCCGCCGGGCCGGCCCGGGCGACTCCGGCGGCCGCCCCGCCGGCCCGGGCGACTCCGGCAACGGCCGATCCGGCCGACTCCGCCGGCCCGCCCGCTTGTAGCGGGCCACGTTGAGGGCCAGCGCCAGGGCAGCGCCAGCGCAGCGCAGGGCAGGGCAGGATCCGGATCATCGATGCCCGACTGCTCCCACTTCTCGGATTTCGTCCCATCCCGCTATTCCCCTGCTCGGCTCGAGGCCCGATCGTGGGGTATGAGCGAGAAATCGACTGCCGACCTCCTGGACACGATCGTCGGCTCGCTGGGCTCCATGCCCGTGCGCGCCATGGAGGAAGTGATCCGGCGAGGTGAGGAGGCCGGGCCACCGACCGTCGCGCTGCTGGATGATCTGCTCGAGGCCGCGGCGTCGGGGGAGCGGCCGCTGGAGCCGATCTGGCTGGTGATCCTGCTGGGCGAGCTGCGATGGACCCGTGCGATCCCATCGCTGCTCGCGGTGCTCGACACGTCGGCACCCGGGTTCATCGGGCTGCCGTCGGTGACCGCCGACGCGCTGGCCCGGATGGGGGCCGGAGCGGTGGACGGCCTCGTCGCCCGCCTCGACAACGCCCCTCCGCACCGACGACTGTGGGTGTACTCGGCATTGCGCGGGATGGATGACGACCCGCACGCGCGATCGCGGCTCCGGGCGGCCGTGCGCGGGGACCAGGAGCTGGCAGCCGTGGTGGCCGCGGCCGACGAGGACGACGGTCGGGCCCCGGGACCGGATTTCCGGCTGCGCTATCGTCCGGTCCCGTGGCTGGGGATCCCGGAGCCGGGGTGGGCCGGCTGGGCGGTCCTGGAGCGGGTCGCCGGCAGGCCGCTGGGACGCAGTCGCCTGCCCGGCTACCCCTTCCCGCGAGTGCTCCCGGAGCCGCCCCCCACGTGCGCCCGGTGTGGCGGGCCGGTCTCCCGAGCGTTGCGTACCCTGGTCTGCCCGTGCACCGCCGTGTTCATGCCGGCCTACCTCCACCGCTCCCTCGCCGACGCGGAGGAACGGGATGGGTTCCGCGACGTGTTCGCGGTGCTCGAGGCCGTGGAAAGGGCGGCGCGACGCCTCGTCCTGAGGCCCGAGCCGCACGGCAAGCAGGCCCTCGCCGATTGGAGGGAGCGGCTGACCGAGCTGTGCGACCTCTGGCAGGGCTGCGTCTGGCTCATCGAGCAGGGCGCCGAAGACGTGCCCGGCGCACGGGAACGGCTGCTGGACGAGCTCTACCTCGCCGCAGGGATCCACGGCGACCCCAATCGGCTGGTGGCGTGGTCCGAGCACGGACCGTCCCGGCGCCCGCCCGTCTGGCGGCGACCGTCCCCCGTCCGCCCGCGGCGACGGAAAGCGTGACGCAGTGCGGGGCGGGGGACCGCGCGTCGAGGCATGTCTTGAGGTCGTCAAGATCCGGTGTTACCTTACTCATAGTAAGGTAACACCATCGGGGGTACGTCATGACGCAGCGCGAGATCAAGCTGACCACCAAGCGCCAGGCCACCTTTCCGGCCGCGTTGTGCCGGGAATTGGGCGTGCGTGCCGGGGACCGCCTGGTGCTCGAGCGGCGGGACATCGACGGCGAGCCCGCGTGGCTGCTGCGCAAGCCGCGTCCGGACTGGTCGTGGGCGGGCTCCCTGCGAGGATACGCGTCGGACCGATCGCACGACTGGGAAGCGATCGAGCGGAGCATCGAGCGCGGGCGGTCGGGGTGAGCCTGGGGCTCGATACGTCGGTCGTCGTACGGCTTCTGGTGGGTGAGCCGGAGCCACAGTATCGGGCCACCCGGGAGCGGCTCCAGCGGGCGCACGCGGAAGCGGAGACCGTCGTGGTGACGGACCTGGTGGTGGTCGAATCCTATTTCGCGCTCCGCCACCACTACGACGTCCCGGACGCGGAGGTGAGGAGGAAGTTGAGGCAGTTCCTGGAGTCCGGCGTGGTGGTGGCGCGGCCGCGGGGCATGGCGGCGTTGCTCGAGCCGGGCGCCCCGCCGGGTCTGGCCGACCGGCTCATCCATCACCGCCACGCTGAACTGGGTGCATTGACCCTGACGTTCGACCAGGCCCAGGCCAGGATTGCCGGCACCGAGATGATAGCCTCCGGGTCGTGATGGTACGTCAATACAACCGTATTGACAATACGACGGCCCGGGCCTAGTGTCACGTCATGACCACGAAATCGAGTCAACTCCAGATCCGGGTGACGCCCGCCCAGAAGGCGGCGCTGAAGCGGCTGGCGGCGCGGGCCGGTGCGGATCTGTCGAGCTACGTGCTGTCGCGGGCGCTGCCGCCGAGTCGTGCGCGGCTCCATGAGGTCCTCGACGCGCTGCGGGGGGGCGCGGACCGACGGTACGCGCTCGCCGAGCTGAACGACCTGCTGACGGAGCTGACGGCCCTCGAGCTACCGGCCGCGGTGGCCGGGGCGGACCTCGAGGGGCTGGGCCCGGTGGAGCGGAACTACGTGGCGGCCATGGTGGAGCAGGCGTCGGTGATGAAGGGTGTGGAGCCACCGGCGTGGGCGGGCGAGGTGGAGCCGCTGGCCGAGCCGTACTTCGCCACGTCGTTGGGGAGTCTGCGGGAGCATCTGCTGCGTTCGTCTCCGGTGGCGTTCAAGCGGCGCAACATCTTCGTGGACGCGACGGTGGGGGACCGGGTGTGAGGGAGTTCCGATGAAGCTGACGCGGGAGGCCATCCTCGAGCTGTTCGAGCTGCTGGACCGGGAGCTTGCCACGGAGGACGTCGAGGGAGAGGTCTACCTGGTCGGGGGCGCGGTGATGTGTCTGGCGCTGGAGGCGCGGGACGCCACCCGGGATGTGGACGCCGTGTTCGCGCCGACGGCGGTCATCCGTGAAGCGGCGTCGCGTGTGGCGGTGCGAGCGGATGTGCCGGATCGGTGGCTGAACGACGCGGTGAAGGGCTACCTGAGCCCTCGCGGCGAGTTCGATCCGTTCCTCGATCTGCCGCACCTGCGCGTGTTCGTGGCGAGGCCGGAGTATCTACTGGCGATGAAGTGTGCCGCCATGCGTCTGGGTGAGGAGTTCCGGGACCTGGAGGACGTGCGTTACCTGCTCCGCTTCCTGAATATCGGCACCGTGGACGAAGCGCTCGGGATCGTGACGCGCTATTTCGACGAATCGCGGCTCATGCCGAAGACGCGTCTCGCGCTCTCAGAGCTGCTTCCGCGCCGCGCCTAGCGCGTTCATCGTCGCTTCGCCGCGTCGTCGCGGTGATGTCGGTTCGAGAAGGGCGAGCATTGCAGCGGCCCCGGTCCCTCTCTAGTGTAGTGATGCCGAGATTCGGCCCCCACGAGATCGCCCGGCGCGGAGACACCGAGGGGATGGAGGCCCTGCTGGATGACGGCCTCGACCCCGCCCTCGCGGACGACCGGGGGTTCGACCTCCTCATGGTCGCCGCCTACAACGACCAGCCCGACATGGTCGACCTGCTGCTGGAACACGGGGCCGACCCCGACGCCCACGACCCCGCCGGGAACACGCCCCTCATCGGCACGGGCTTCAAGGGCCACACCACCGCCGCCCCACCTAGCAGGAACACTTGCCCCAGCCCCCCACCCGATGCCATCGTAGACTTTCGGTATATCTTCGGGTTACGGGAGGTCGGGTGGCGGTGGACTACGTGGAGCTCAGGACACACAGCGCGTTCTCCTTCGGCGATGGCGCGTGCACGCCGGAGACGCTTGTGGAGACGGCGGCGGGGCAGGGGTACCGCGCGCTGGGCCTGACGGACCGGTCGGACCTGGGCGGCGCCATCCGGTTCGCGCTGGCGTGTCGCCGGGCGGGGATCAAGCCGGTGGTGGGCGCCGAGATCGTGGTGGACGGCCACCCGCTGGCGCTGCTGGCCCGGAGCGCCGAGGGGTTCCGGAACCTGGGCGCGCTGGTGACCCGGTCGCGGATGGGCGACTGGGGCGAGTGGCTGGATGAGAAGGAGGCGCTCAGCGCTTCGTATTCGGGGTCGGACTCGGGGTCGGGGGGCGGGTCCCCCGGCTCCGGGATGTCTTCCAACCTCCGCGTCGATCGCGACGGCCGGGTCCGAACGCGCGCCACCGCGGTCACGCCTCGCCGGAAGATCGAGCCCCCACCCCCAGTCCCCCAGTCCCCCGCCCGGAACGGTGGATCCAGGACCATCGCCGCCGACCACCGGCGATCCGGCCTCGCCGCGAACCCAATCCCCCAGTCGCGGGCCGGCGCCGGGAGGGGTTCGGGGCGGGGAAGGGGCGCCGGCCCGCCCCCCCGGGGCCAGCCCTCCCTCACCCTCGCCGACCTGGAAGGGCGCACCGACGGTCTGCATCTGCTCACCGGGCCGCCGAGCGGGGAGCTGGCGTCGCTGATCCGGGCGGGCCGACCGGAAGAAGCGCTCTTCCTCCTGTCCCGGCTCCGGGAGCTCTTCCCGGGCCGGCTGGCGGTGGAGGTCCAGCTGCATCACGTGTCGGGCGACGAGGCGTCGCTGGCCGCGTCGCTCATCGAGCTGGCCGGGAGGCAGGGGATCCCCTGGGTCGTCTCGAACGACCCCCGGTACGTGGACGGAGGCAGTCGCCTGGTGCACGACCTTCTGACGGCGCACCGGGCGGACATGGACGTGGACACGGCGGCGAGCTGGGGGGTGCTGCACCCGAACGGGGAGTGGCGGCTGAAGTCGCCTGACGAAATGGCCAAGCTGTGGGAGGGCCGGGAGGGGCTGGAGGAGGGGCTTCGGGAGTCCGCCCGGATCGCGGACGCGTGCGCGTTCGACCTGAAGTGGGTGCGCCCGCCGCTGCCGAAGTTCCCGGTGCCCCGGGGCCACGACGACGCTTCGTGGCTGCGGGAGCTGACGTTCCGGGGCGCCGAGAAGCGGTGGGGCACGGTGGACGCGCGGCAGCGTGCGCAGCTGGAGCACGAGCTGGGGGTGATCGGTCGGCTGGACTTCTCGGGCTTCTTCCTGGTCATGTGGGACGCGGTGCGGGAGGCCCGGGAGCGGGGGATCCTGTGCCAGGGGCGAGGGAGCGCGGCGAACTCGGCGGTGGCGTTCTGCCTGGAGATCACGGCGGTGGACCCCGTCCGGCACGGGCTCCTGTTCGAGCGGTTCCTGTCCGAGGCCCGGACCGACGGGCTGACGGAGGCGCCGGACATCGACGTGGACTTCGAGATGCACCGCCGCGAGGAGATGCTGGACTACATGTACACGCGGTACGGGCGCGCGCACGCGGCCATCACGGCGGTGACCCAGGTCTTCCACGCGCCCACGGCCATCCAGGACTGCATGCGGGCGCTGGGCTGGCCGGCGGAGACGGCGTTCACGCTCTCCAAGCGGCTCCGGGGTCGGGAGCCCAGCGAGGCGGCGGAGGCGCTGGAGGAGGGCATGGCCGCCGAGTGGGGCGTGGACATCGCCTCGCCGAAGGGCCGGGCGCTGCTCTCGGCGCTGCGGGTGTTGGACGACGTTCCCCGGCTCCGCTCGACGCACCCCGGCGGGTTCGTCCTCTCCGCCGAGCCCCTGGGCGAGTACCTGCCCATCGAGGAGACGACCATGGGGCGGACCATCCTCCAGTTCGACAAGGACGATCTCGACGCCGCCGGCGTGCCCAAGTTCGACTTCCTGGGGCTCGGCGGGCTCAGCGTGGTCCACAAGGCGTTCGACGCCATCGAGGAGCGGACGGGCCGGAAGCTGGAGCTGTACAACCTGCCGGTGGACGACCCGGAGACGTACGCCATGATCGGCCGGGGCGAGACGCTGGGGACGTTCCAGATCGAGTCGCGGGCCCAGATCCAGTCCATCCTCCGGACCCGCCCCGAGCGGCTCTACGACATCGTGGTGCAGGTGGCGCTGATCCGGCCGGGCCCGATCCAGGCCCGGTTCGTGAGGCCCTACACCCGTCGCCGGCTCGGGCTCGAGGAGGTGGAGTACCTCGATCCCCGGCTCGAGCCCATCACCCGGCGCACCTACGGGATCCCCATCTTCCAGGAGCAGGCCATGGCCATCTCCATGGCGCTGGGCGGCTTCACCGCCGCCGAGGCCGACGAGCTGCGCCGGGCCATGGGCCACCGGAAGAAGCTGCCGAAGCTCCACGCCGCCATCCAGCGGCTCCGGGCACGGATGGAGCAGAACGGCGTCGCGCCCGACGTGGCCGAGCAGATCACCGACGACCTGTACTCGTTCTCGAACTACGGCTTCCCCGAGTCTCACGCCTGGAGCTTCGCGCTGATCGCGTACGCCACGGCGTACCTCAAGGCGCATTACCCGGCCGAGTTCCTCATGGCCATCCTCAACGCGTGGCCCATGGGGTTTTACCCCCCGGCGACGCTCGTCCACGAGGCCCGTAGGAACGGTGTGACCGTGCTTCCGCCATGTCTTCGTGACGGCGAATGGGAGTGCACGCTCGAGAGCCTCGTGGACGAGCGTCGCCTTCCCGCCACCACACCCCGAGGGGGGGATGACGTTCGCGGCGAGGCGGGTTCGCGGGGTGGCGGCAGCGATTCGGGCTCATCCGGTGATTCCGGCGGGAGACTGGGGGACTGGGGGGGTGGCGGGGCCGGCTCGCCGGCGGAGCTCGGGGTTCACGGTGAGGCTGGTGCTTCGCCGCGACGTCCGCGGCGAGGCTGCCCCCAGTCCCCCAGTCCGGCCCGGAAACGTGCGGTCGCCGAAAACGGTGCGATCTACCGCGAGTCCGAATCCACCGCGAAGCAGGCATCCCCCCCTCAGGAGGGGGAGGGAGCCGGGGAACGGCCCGCAGTGAGAATTGGTTGGAAACACATCAAGGGGCTGGGAGAAGACGCGCGCGATCGGCTGCAGCGGGCGGCGGAGAGCGGGCCGTTCACCGGCGTAGGGGATGTGGTGCGGAGGGCGGGGCTGGGAAGGGCGGATGCCCTCCACCTTGCCAGGGCGGGCGCCTTCGAGGCCTTCGAGCCCGGGCGGCGGAAAGCGGCGTGGGAAGCGCTCCGGGCCGCCGGCGATGTCCTGCCCCTGGCCCCCGCCCGCCACCTCCCCTTCGACCCCGAGGAGATGGGCGAGGAGGAACTCATCTTCCTGGACTACCTGGCCACCGGGATCACTGTGGCCGGCCACCCCATGGAGCACATCCGCCACCGGCTCGACCAGCACGGCGTGGCCTCGTCCGCGGACCTCGACGACGTGCCCGACGGATCGCCCATCCTCGTGGCCGGGCTCGTGGTGGCACGCCAGCACCCGGCCACCGCCAACGGCACGGTGTTCATCCTCCTCGAGGACGAGCACGGCTTCATCAACGCCATCGTCCCGCCACCGGTCTACGCCGCCAACCGGGAGACCATCCACCACGCACCCTTCCTCCTCATCCAGGGCCGCTTCGAGCGCGAGGACCGGGTCATGAACGTCATCGCACAGCGGTTCAAGGAACTGAACCGCGACCAGTCGATCCGGAACCGGACCGCCCATGGAAGGCGGTAGCATGAACGACAGCGCCTTCGGCGCGACAGGACCGCAGCGCCGTCGGCGCGAAAGACAGCAGCGCCTTCGGCGCGACTGGGGGAGCGGCCGTCGCGGCGGGGCTGCCTCGCCGGGCTCGACGGCCGGTTCGCGGCGATTCCAGCCTGCTGGGTGTGGACTGGGGGACTGGGGGATCGGACTCGGGATGCCGTTCGTTTCGCCATCCCCGTCTTCGCGGGCTCTCCCAGTCCCCCAGTCCTTGCCGCGAACGTGCGGCTGCCGGGGGTCGATCCACCCCGCAGAGGTTGAGCATCGATGGACCGTCATCCCCCAGTCGTCGCTGTGCATGTATTTATCAAAGACGCTTATAATGACCTTGACAGCTACTAACCCGGACTATAATAATCAGCATGCACAGGGACTTGCTGGAAACGCTGGGCGACCGGGTGCGGGATCGGGCGACGAACGTGGTGTGGGTGCAGTGGGCCGCGCTGGGGTCGGGTGCGTCGTCGAACCGTGCGGTGGCGTCGGTGATCGATCCGGAGGCGCTGGTGCTGGCGTCGCTGGGTCTGGTGGACCACGAGCGGAACCTCGTGGAGCTGCTGTCGTGGTGGGCGGGGGAGGGAGCGGGTCTGCTGAGTGTGCAGCGGATGCGGAACCTGTCATCGGGGTACCCGGAGCGTGTGCGGCATCGTCTGTCGGAGTTCGCGGGGTACGCGTGGAAGGTGGGCGGCGACCATCGGTGGAAGGCGCTGTCGGTGGAGGCGGTGGATGTCTCGCCGGAGGCGGTGGAGCGGCCGGCCCGGCTGGCGGGACCGGGGTCGGTGCTGCTGCGGTTGCGGCTGGGGCTGGGTGTGGGGATCAAGGCGGACCTGCTGGCGGCGCTGCTGGGTCTGGAGGGGTGGTGGACGGTACGCGCGGTGACGGAGGCCACGGGATACACGCCACGTGCGGTGCGTCGTGCGTGCGGGGAGCTGGCCCGTGGCGGCTGGATCGAGGCGTCGCCTGCCTCGCCGGCGGAGTACCGGGCGGTGCCGGCGCGGTGGCTGGATCTGCTGGAGCTGGAGTCCGCGGCGCCGTGGCGGCACTGGCACGCGCAGCTGGCGTTCGTCCTGGCGCTGGACGACTGGCTGCGGGGCGGCGCGTGGCGGGAGGAGTCGTTGGAGGCGGCGGAGCGGTCGGCCCGCACGCTGGTGGACGGGCACCGACCGGCGTTCAAGTGGGCGGGGGTGCCGGTCCCGGAGCCGGTGAGCCGTCCCGGGGCCGAGTACATCCGTGGGTTCGAGACGGCGGTCCTGGAGCTTGCGCGGAGCATGGAGTCGGCGGTGTAGCGCCATGAGGGGCCCGGGCGCACCGCCGGAGCTGCCGGCATCGGCGCGACGGGTGAAGGGGCGAGGGGCGGTGGACAACCCGGCGAACCGGTTCGAGCGGCTCCACGTGGTGAACACCGAGTGGGTGAACGGCGTGGGGCCGGATGGTGAGGGCCCGGTCGACGCCGGGTCCGAGGAGACCGGGGCGGGTGCGACCGGGGCGGCTGCGACCGGGTCGCCTCCCGCCGGGGACGCTGCTGCGGCCTCGTCGCCCGAGACGCGGTTCTACCGGGACGCGAGCCGTACGATCCTGTCGCGGAACGAGAGCCCGGAGGTGGGCTTCGACGTGAGCATCAACCCGTACCGAGGCTGCGAGCACGGGTGCATCTACTGCTACGCCCGGCCCACGCACGAGTACCTGGGCTTTTCGGCGGGTCTGGATTTCGAGACGAGGATCGTGGTGAAGGAGGACGCTGCGGTGCTGCTGCGTGCGAAGCTGACGTCGCCGCGGTGGGAGCCGCAGCCCATCGCCATGAGCGGGGTGACGGACCCGTACCAGCCGGTGGAGCGGCGGCTGGGGGTCACCCGGGGCTGCCTGGAGGTGCTGGCGGAGTTCCGGAACCCGGTGAAGCTCATCACGAAGAACCACCTGGTGACGCGGGATGTGGACCTGCTGGGTGAGCTGGCGGCCCACGATGCGACGGCGGTGGCGGTCTCGGTGACCACGCTGGACCGTGACCTGCAGCGGGTCATGGAGCCCCGGACGGCCGTCCCGGAGCGGCGGCTGGACGCCATCCGCACGCTGGCGGATGCCGGGGTCCCGGTGCGGGTCATGGTGGCGCCGGTGATCCCGGGACTGACGGACCCGGAGATCCCGTCGATCCTGGAGGCGGCGGCGGAGGCGGGCGCGACGGGTGCGAGCTGGATCATGATGCGGCTGCCTCGCGGCGTGAAAGGGCTCTTCAGCGACTGGCTGGAGGCCCATTTGCCGGACCGGAAGCGCCGGGTGCTGAACCGTGTGCGGGAGGTGCGGGACGGCAGCCTGAACGACGACCGGTTCGGCTCACGGATGCGCGGCGAGGGTGCGTACGCCGATCATATCCGCCAGCTCTTCGAGACCAGCTGCAGGCGGGTCGGGCTCGATGGCGAGGCGGTGGCGCTGTCCACGGCCGCGTTCCGGCGGCCCCGGCAGGAGGGTCAGCTGGAGCTGTTCGGGCGGGGTCCGCCGGAGCTCTCCGGGGGCCGCCGGAGCACGCCGGGGCACGCCGCGGGCTAGGACGGACTAGGGCTCGGTGTGGTCCGTGGGGCTCTGCATGGGGCCGCCCCGGATGTCGGGCTGCCGACCGCCGCCGCCACCGGCGGGCGGGTCGAGCCGGACTACATTATTGGCCTTGGGGCCCTTGGGGTCCTCGAGGACATCGAACTCCACCTTCTCGCCCTCGGTCAGGCTCTTGAAGCCGGTGCCCTCGATAGCGGAGTGGTGGACGAAGACGTCGTCGCCCCCCTCGCGTTCGATGAACCCGTAGCCTTTGGCGTCGGAGAACCACTTCACCGTGCCGGTGATCTTCGCCATACCGTCCTCTCTCGTACTGTGAAACCGTCAGTCGCAAAGGCGATGCAACGACCCTGCCGGAGTCAGAAGATGGGGCGTCCGATGGACAGGATCCCGCCCACGATCAGGATCAGCGGAACAGCCGCGCCGATGACGGCGAGCCAGTGACTCTGCCGCTCGGGCGGGCGTCGCTTGTTGATCGCCAGCGCCACGTGGCCGACCACGGCGGCGACGATCATCATGCTCAGGTGCCCCCAGAGCGCGGGGTAGAAGGCCCGGATGAAGACGAGGATCAGGCCGATCAGGACCTGGAGGTCCATGACGCCCACGAAGGCGCTCAGGAAGAGGCGCCCGGGCTGGCCCCACGCCTGGCCCCGGAGTGCCGCGGTCAGGGAGTAGCTCAGCGACAGGAGCCCGGCCAGGAGCACCAGGTAGCGGAGCCCGGAGTGGGCGTGGAACAGGATCTCAGAAAAAGCGTCCATGGTTGTCCAGGCGCGGGTTCACGATGTTGTTGAGGGCGGAGCCGAACCGGTAGCTCAACCCGAACCGCATTCTGTACTGGTAATCGGTGGCGAGCTGCCGTCTCTGGAGCAGCACATCCTCGATGCTGTCTCCCTGCCGGGGCAGGTAGAGCTGGTCCCTGATCCAGTCAATGGACCCACCGACGTTGAAGTTCAGGCCTCGAAAGATACGGAAGTTCGTGTGTCCACCCAACCGCACGCTGAACTTGCTGATGTCGTGGAAGTACTGGGACCCGTCGAGGGAGATGCGTGCGCTGCCCCACGGCTGGGTGGCGTCGTAGGCGATGGTGGCCTGGTGGCCGATGAGCGTCTCGTGGAGCTTGCCGAAGAGCGTCACCTCCTCGTAGTCGACGTAGCGTACGCCGGGCGAGTAGACCACCCGGAGCTGCCGCCGATCCGACTCCTCGTAGGGAAAGATGCTGTACTCGAGGGCCGGACCGAAGGTGAAGGTGAAGTCCTGGTTGAGGCGGCTGGCCGCCGACGCGGAGGCGCGCGTGCCGGCGGACCAGTGATCGGCCAGCGCCCGCACCACCAGCGCGTTGGACCGGTAGCTGTGGCGCTCGTCCAGCACCGTGGTGGTATCGATCTGGGTATCGCTGACCGTCTGGTAGTAGACCAGCTCCGTGCGGTCCCAGTTCCCGCCCAGGTTGAATGACAGCTTCCAGTCGGCGGTGGTACGGTCGGCGGTGAATCGCCCGCCGGCGCCCCGATGCGAGCGCTGGGACTCGCCGGAGAGGTTGCCGTTGCCGTTGAGGGTGAAGACCCACGCGTTCCACGGGTCGGTTTCTGCGACTCTCGGTTCCGCCGCGCTGGTGCCGTCGGGCGCCTCCCAGGCCACGCGGAGCCCGTCCGCGGCGTCGGATGCGGCGGCGAATCGGACCAGCCCGAGGCTCAGGGTGCGGGTCACCTGCTCCCGTATCTCCTCGCGGACGTCGTTGGCGTCGGTGTTCTCGATGAGCTCGAAGTGGGCGCCGGCGAACGGCCCCTGCCCGATGAACTGAAGGGTGATCTGCCGGCCGCCGGAGCCGGTGCTCTGATCGGTGACCATGACGTGCACCTGGCTATCGGTCCGGTCGCGGACCCAGCTCACGTACGGGATGCTGCGACGGATGAAATCGAAGTCACAGTATGCGTGGCAGTCGAGGAACACCCGGACGGTGGCCGGGTGCTCCCCGGTCGTCGGCGCCTGCTGGGCTGCGGCGGTCTGCGGCCCCGGGGCCGCACTCACCGCGAGGGCGAGCGTAAGCGCTGCTGCGTAGAACTTCATGTTGCTCGAGGTTCCCGTTGTATGTTCCTAGTTCTGTCCGCTTCCCCCTCCAATGGGGCTGCCCGGCGGTGTGCGCAGCGAGGGCGGGTCGGTCCGCGACTCCGCCGGCCGATCGAGGAACCGCTGGATCTCCGTGGCCAGGTACGCGGCGTGGGCCCGGTCGGCGCTCCCGCCCCGGCGGTCCGTGAGGCGGGTGTGGAGCCGGCTCAGGCGGTCCGACGCCACGGCCCGGACCTGGGGCATGGCGGCCGTGGCCGCCGCGTCCATGAGCCCCTCGACCACCACGGTCTCCACCAGTCGCTTGATCTCGGCGCGGTAGCCGTCCGTGGGCGATGGGTCGAAGGTGGCGGCCTCGAGGCGGTCCAACACGTCGATCAGACCCGGCAGCCCGGGCGCCAGGGCCGCCTGCTCGACCAGCCGGGCCGCCCGGTCCGGCTGCAGGATCATGGAGACGGTCATCCGGGCGGCCGCGCCCGCCGGCGCGACGGGGTCGAACGTGATGCCGGTGTAGCGGTCGAAGAGCTCCCGGTGGGCCGGGAAGCCGTAGGGCCGGGGCGGGATGAGCTCGATAACGGAGCGGGGCAGGGCCAGCGCTTCGGGCGTGAGCGTCTCCAGGAGCGCTTCCAGCGCGGCGTTCTGCTCGTCTGCGGGCACTCGCCGCAGCGGGAGCTGGCCGTCGCCGCGCATGGCGTAGCCGTAGTACAGCCCGCCCAGCGCCGGCGCCGCCGCCTCGATCTGGTAGCGGTGGTGGAAGTAGAGGGGCACCAGGGCTTCTTCCAGCGTGGCCAGCGGCATGCCCGTCCGGATCGCGGCCTCACCGAATCGCTCGAGGGCCGCCGCGCGGACGTCCATCATCCGGCGCAGCTCGGCGGCGGCGTCGGCGCCGTTGTCCCAGAGGTGGGTCCGGGGGTGGGCGCTCCCGGCGGGTCGGGCGTCTTGGTCGCTGAGGAAGATCAGCCCGCGATCCCGTGCTTCGCGGAGGATCCGCTGGAGCGCAGCCGACTCGTCTGTGCCGTCCTCGAAATCGGAGTAGCCGTAGGCGATGGTGACCCTGTCCCACTCGCCGATCCCGGTGTCGTAGGCCGCCGAGAGGTCGATGGACCCGTCATCGGCGAGGCGAACCAGCGGGTGCGGATAGTCCATGACGGAGGCCCGGTCCAGCGCACTGGCGATGTAGTTGTGGGCCAGCCCGATGGTGTGGCCCACCTCGTGGACCGAGAGCTGCCGGATCCGGGCCAGCGCCATCGCCTCCATCTCCGGCGGGACCACGCCCTCCTGGCCGTACGGCGAGAGGAGCCCCTCGGCCAGCAGGTAGTCCTGGCGGACGCGGAGCGACCCCAGCAGCACGTGGCCCTTGATGATCTCGCCGGTCCGCGGGTCGGTCACGGAGCTGCCGTAGCTCCAGCCACGGGTCGAGCGGTGGACCCAGTTGATCACGTTGTAGCGCACGTCCAGCGGGTCCGCCGTGTCCGGGAGCACCTTCACCTGGAAGGCGTTCCGGTAGCCGGCGGCCTCGAAGGCCTCGTTCCACCAGCTCGCGCCCTCCAGCAGCGCCGAGCGTACCGGCTCGGGCACGCCCGGGTCGAGGTAGTAGACGATGGGCTCCACGGGGTCGCTGACCGCCGCCGACGGGTCCTGCTTCTCCAGCCGGTGCCGGGCGATCCAGCGCCGGGTCATGGGCTCGCCCAGCGGTGCGGCGTAGTCGGTCCAGGTCACGCCGAAGAAGCCCGATCGCGGGTCCAGCTCCCGGGGCTCGTAGCCCGGGGGCGGCGAGGCGACGAAGGAGTGCCGCTGCCGGACGGTGACCGCGTCCGCGGAGGGCGTGACGGACCGGATGTAGCCGCCCGCCGGCTCGCCTTCGAAGGTCAGGACCACCTCGACCTCCGAGTTCCTGGGGAACACCCGGGTGTTCTCCAGGTGCACGGCGCTCCGGCTCTCGTCGAGGCGATAGCTGCCCTGGCCTGCGCCCTCGAGCCGGTCGGCCACGCCGTGGACGTCCCGCACCACGAAGTCGGTGGCGTCCACCAGGAGCCGGCCATCGCTCTCGGCGGCGATGGTGAAGCCCCAGAGAATGGAGCGAGCGAAGGCGTCTTCCACGGCGCGCCGCTCTGCCACGTTCTCGGTCGCGGCCCGATACTCGTAGTTGGGCTCCACCATGAAGAGCTTCCGACCGGCCCGCTCGAACCGGACCACGCGGGTCCGCCCCAGCTGGTTGCGGTCGAGGCCGATGTCGTTGGAGCCGACGCCGGCGGCCAGGGAGTGGACGTAGAGGAGCTCCACGTCGGTCTCGGGCACCTCCATCCAGAGCTTGCCTTCGGCATCGTCCCAGTAGAGGGGGAGGAACCCGTCCATGGCCTCGAGATCCGCCGTCTTCGACGCGATGGATGGCAGCCCGTCGGCGTCGGCGGGCGCCGGGCTGCTCGGTGCGCCGGTCCCGGCGCAGGCGGCGGCCAGGAAGGTGATGACGAGAATGAAGGGGGGCAGGTGGCGTCGCATGGAAGGACCTCCGATTCGCTTAGAAATGGTACCCGACCGTGATTTCGTAGGAGTCCCCGGGATAGGGGGTGACACCGAGGCCGTCGTCGAAGCCGTCGCGGGCGGCGATGACGCGGAGCGAGACCGCCCCGACCCTCGCCGCTACGCCCGCCTCCACGCCTGCGGCGAGGGCCGTGGCGTCGATCTCCAGGCCGAGGATGGTGCCCGTGGCCCAGCCGCCGAGGCCTCGCACCGAGACCCACGGCCGGACCGGGCCGCTCACGGCCGGTGTCAGCGTCAGTCCGCCCCCTCCGGCCAGCACGGCGCCGACATCGGCGTTCAACTCGAACCGGCTCACGCCGGCGTGCAGGTCGGCGCAGACCATGATGTCCCCGACCCAAACGGTGGGGTACGTGACCGATCCGCGGAGTATATCGGGGTCGGGGGCGGCCCCGTCGAGGAGTACGCGTCGGTACCGGACCCGAACGCCCATGGACCCCGCCTGGAACGCGGCGTCGGCCCCGAACGCGGGGCCGGCCGTGCCATCGGCCACCCGGTAGGAGGCGTAGCCGCCGGCCAGGGCGAGCTCGGGTGCGGCGGTACACGACTGGGCCCGGGCGGCGTCCGATCCGGCCAGCAGGACCGGTGCGGCGAGGAGGCCGAGCAGCGAGGTACGGAGCCTCATCGGATCCGCAGGAATGAGCCCCGGAGGGTGGACGGTGGTGCGCGCCCGCCGGCCTCGACGTGGAGGGCGGCCCGTCCGTCGGCTCTCACACCGAAGCGGTTGAAGGTGGCACCGCCCGCCAGGAGGTCTACGGTGGTGCTCTCGCCGTTCCCGAGGGTGCTTACGCGGAGCGGGAAGCGGTTGAGCGTGGAGCCCTCGTAGATGGAGCGGAGGTTCCAGGTCTCGGACCGGAACCGGGGCTCGAGGCCCTCCACCCGGTCATCGGCGAAGACCGAGACCGTCCAGTCGCGCATCCAGTCGAAGGCATCGTCGCCCCCCAGGACGGTGTTCAGGTTGCTCACGCCGGCGCCGGTCCCGTTGACCAGGTCGAAGAAGAAGGCGGTGTCGGAAAGGGCGCTGCGGTCGGCGGCGTAGCGGAGGAAGTTCCAGACGGCGCCCCGGGTGGAGAGGTCGTTGGCCTCGCCCATGAGGGAGGCCGTGTCCGGACGGCTCAGGTACTTGGCGAAGTTGTTGAAGTTCGCGCCCATGTAGCGGTTGAAGAACGTGTCGGCGGGGGCGCGGGCGTTGCGGACGCTGTCAATGTTCAGGTTCCGGCCGGTCTGGAGCCGCGCCACATCGAAATAGAGGAGCTCCTCGGCCACGTGGCTCAGCCCCTCGTTCAGCCACGGCGCCTCGAAGGTGTCGGCGTTGTTCACGAAGAGACGACGCGATGCATTGATCAGGTGCTGGAACTCGTGGCCGATGAGGGGGATGGCCAGGTGGCGGACGTCGTCCAGCGTGAACGCGGCCCCGGCCTCACCTGTCGGGTCCGGCGCGATGAGGTAGAACATCTCGCTGTGGTTCGACGCCGGGCACGCCTGGAGCCGGTCGGTGGCGTTCTCCGGGAACAGATCTCCCGACCAGAAGAACCCGATGGTCACGGCTTCCGCGCCGCGGGGGTTCCGCTCGTTCACCGCCCGGGTGAAGAAGAGGATGGCGCGCCCGTTCCCGTCGATGTCCGTCGGCTCCCCGAAGTACGCGGTCTCGACCCGGTGGACCAGTGTGTCGAAGGTCAACCCGAAGTACCGGTAGTCGTCGGGCGTCAGGTCCGCCGGGTTCCCCGTGTCGGCGTAGACCACCGCGTGGTCGGAGACATCCATGACCTCCCCCGTCCGGATGTCGGTCTCGGTGCAGCTGATGGCCACGTTGAAGTCCCGCATCTCGCCCACGGCCGGGACATCCGGTGTGGCCACGGGGGCCAGTGCCGCCGCCGGGGCAGCCCCTGCCCGGATCATGGGCCCGAGCTCCTCGATCTCCCGGGCTCGGAGCCGGTCGTGGAAGGCGTAGTCGCGGACCCTGCGCCGGCGGTCGAAGAGGGCGAGGGTGGGATCGGCCACGTCGATGGAGACGACCCCGAAGTCCGCGGCATCGGCCACGTCGCCCACCCCGGCGCCCGTCAGCCCCAGGTTCAGCTGACGGGACGTGTCCGCGGTGGCCCAGAAGGGGACGTAGAGGTACTCGGTGCTCCCGTCGCCCGCCAGGCACATGGCGTCGTGCCCCGTACCCCGGACCTGGAGCACCTCGCCCACCTCGCTGTGGACCGGGTCACCGAACACGCACGAGAGGAGCGACGAGGAAGGGCCCGTCACGTCCGTACCGCAGCCCGCCAGGACCACGGCGATCAGAGCTGGAAAGATCCGTGTCATAGTACCTACAAGCGGCGGCCCGGCAGGATTGGCATGCCGGGCCGCTTGGATCGCTGCCGACGCCGAGGAATCTAGCGGCAGTGCCCGTGGGTCGCTACCGGGTCACCCCTTCCGGATGACCACGCCCCCGTTCGTGGTGCGTGCCCGGATCAGCGGCCCGCCTTCGCCCAGCTCGGTCCGGAGCGTTCGATGGACCCGGCCCTGGACCATGACGGGGAAGTCGATCTCCATCCCGCCGTTGACCGTCCCGGTCTCCAGGTCGGCCGAGTAGCCGGAGGGCACCGTGATCCGAACGCCACCGTTGGTGGTCTCCAGGTCCACGCCCTCCCCCCGCCAGGCCCTGCCGGTGAGCTCCACGCGGAGCCCGCCGTTGGTGGTCTCGCCGCGGACCCGGCCCTCGCCGCCCACCAGCGAGATCCCCCCGTTCGTGGTCCGGGCCACCACCGTGCCGGTGAGCCCTTCCAGGCCGATCCCGCCGTTGCGGGCGTCGAGTCGGAGCTCCGTGCCCCGAGGAACCATGAGGTCGAAACTCACCGACCACCCGTCGCGATTGTGGCTGCGCTCGCCCCGGGCCTCGATGACGCCGTCCGTGCGCACGTCGATGGTCCCGGCGATGGCTTCGGGGTCGCCATCGCGGCTCCACGCCCGGATCCGGGCCACGAGCTGGATCTCGTCCCGGTCCCAGCCGGTGACCCGGACCCCGCCGTTCGGGCCGGCGTCCACATCCAGGCGGGCCTGTGCGGGGAGCACGAACTCCCGGTTCTCGCAGTACGTCGGCCGGTCGCCGTTCCAGCGGCAGTCCACATCGGTATCCACCCGCACCGGCTCGGCCTGGGCGGAGAGGTGGAAGGGTATGATGAGGGCCGCGAAGGTCGCGATACGGAGCAGCGTCTTCATGAGGTTCTCCCGATGTCTCGAACGTTGTGGCTACCGTTCCGTGAGACAGGCCGGGAGACGAAAGGGTTGGATGGGGCCGATCAGACGGCCGGATGAACGGTCGGCCGTGCTGCGGTCAGCCGTGCTGCGGTCAGCCGTGCTCCATCAGCCGCTTGAGCTCTTCCTCGCTGAGGTCGGACGTATTGCGGGAGCCGAGGCGCCGACCCGTGCGGTTCGACGTGGTGCGGGCCTTCGCGCTGCCGGCCGGTGCGCCGCCGTAATCGAAGCCCTCCAGCGAGACCCGAGGCAGGCCGTAGCCCAGGATCCGTTCAATGGAGCGGACCATGCCCAGCTCGGCGGCCGTCATGAACGTGACGGCGTCCCCTGCGGAGCCGGCCCGGCCCGTCCGGCCGATGCGGTGTACGTAGTCCTCGGGGTCACGGGGCACGTCGTAGTTCACGACATGGCTGATCCCCTCGATGTCCAGCCCGCGCTGGGCCACGTCGGTGGCCACCAGCACCTGGACCTGGCCGTCGGCGAAGGCGTCCATGGCGCTGCCGCGCTGCTTCATGTTCCGGTCGCCGTGGATCACGTTCACTGCGATCCCGGCGCTCCGGAGCCGATGATAGAGGAGGTCGGCCCCTCGCTTGGTACGGGTGAAGACCAGCACCTGGTCCATCTCCGGGCCTTCCATCAGATCCAGGAGCAGGTCCACCTTCTTGCCCGGCTTCACCGAGTAGACGATCTGCTCCACCGTCTCGGCGGCCTTGACGTCCGGAGTGACCTCGACCCAGACCGGGTCCTTCTGGATCCGGGTGGCCAGTGCATGCACGCCGTTGGGCATGGTGGCGCTGAAGAGGAGCGTCTGCCGCTCCTTCGGGATCTGCTCCAGCAGCCGCTCGATCTGGGGACGGAACCCCATGTCGAGCATCCGGTCCGCCTCGTCCAGGATCAGCGTGTCCACCTCGCCGAAGTGCACGTTGCCCTTGTCCATGTGGTCGATGAGCCGACCGGGCGTGGCCGCCAGCACGTCGAAGCCGGCCCTCAACCCGCGGATCTGGGGCTCGTACGGCACACCGCCGTAGATCTCGCCCACGAACATGTCCATGTGCCGGGTCAGGTGCCGGGCGTCCTCGGCCACCTGCTGGGCCAGCTCACGGGTGGGGCACAGCACCAGCGTACGCAGCCCTTCCTTCCCCTCCTGGCGCTCCAGGGTGGGGATCAGGAACGCGCCGGTCTTTCCGGTACCGGTCTGGGCCACTCCCACCACGTCGCGACCCGCACGAGTCGGCGGGATCCCCTGCTGCTGAATCGGGGTGGGAAGGGTCCATTTCAGGTCATCGATGGCGCGCAGAAGCGCGTCCGATGACGTCAGCTCTTCAAACGTCATGTGCCGTTACAGCTCTATGGCCAGGATAGGATGCGTCCGCGAATCAGCGGTTGCGGCGGCGGCGGGCCCGAGCGTTCCGACGACGGGCCGCGGCAGCCTTCCGCTTGCGCGCCTCGCTCGGCTTCTCGTAGTACCGCTTCTTCTTCATGTCTTTGAAGCGACCCGACCGGAGCATCTTGCGCCGGAACTTCTTCAGCGCCCAGTCCAACCGATCGTTCTCGCTGAGTACAACCTCTACCATTACGCTCCTCTCGATGGTTTTCCGAAAGCACACCAAGATACCGCCAAGGGCGGAAGGTGTAAAGCCATGTACCCTCATGGGCAAAGGCCGTTCCGGGAGCCGGGGGAGGTCGGGGCCGGAACCGCGACCTGACCCGACTCAGCCTGGGTCGGGATGCGGCCACGCCGCCGGAATGGCGAGGCCCGCCACCACCGTGCCTGGCCGAGGAAAGCGGCGCGGGAGGACAGTCGCTCCCGCTCCGGTGCACTGCGGCGGGTCGCGACCCCCTCCCCGTCACGATGGAGCCGTGGAGGGAGGGGCGCCGTCCCCGCGCAGGGGCGGCCCCCGGAACCGGCCCGCGAACAAGGCCGAGCCGGCATCGCTCCACGCCCCCGCACCCGGCACCCGCCGCGAACGTTACCCGTGACGATTGTCGCCCCGGAGCGGGGATGGCGCTCCGACCGCCCGCGATGTCAATTACCGGGACCGGGCTTTGTCGTGCCCCGGGGGCGCCATTATGTTGCTGTGTTGACGCGGGACCGGCACGGCGATGGAGAGTGGAGGCGTATGGCAGGTCATTCCAAGTGGTCGAAGATCAAGCGCAAGAAGGCGAAGAACGACCGCAAGCGAGGGAAGAAGTTCACCAAGCTGATCCGGGAGATCACCGTGGCCGCCCGCGACGGTGGCGGCGACCCGGAGTTCAACCCGCGGCTGCGTCTGGCCATCGACACGGCCAAGGCGGAGGACATGCCGCAGGAGAACATCGAGCGTGCGGTGAAGCGGGGCACGGGCGAGCTCGAGGGAGTGGACTACGAGGAGGCGACGTACGAGGGGTACGGCCCCGGCGGCGTGGCCATTTTCGTGGAGGCGCTGACCGATAACATGAATCGCACGGTGGCGGATCTTCGGCACGTGCTGGAGAAGCACGGCGGCAACCTGGGCCAGAGCGGGTCGGTGGCGTGGCAGTTCGAGCGGAAGGGCCGGATCTACGTGGACGCCGAGCGCTACGAGGAGGAGGTCACCATGCTGGCCGCCATCGAGGCCGGTGCCGAGGACTTCAGCGCGTCGGACGACGAGTACGAGATCACCACGGACGTGACCAGCTTCCACACCGTCCAGGACCAGCTGAAGACCCAGGGGATCGAACACAGCGAGGCCGAGTTCGTCATGATCCCCAATGCCACGATCCCGGTGAACGGGAACGAGGCCGAGCGGCTGCTGCGGCTGCTGGACGGGCTCGACGATCTGGACGACGTGCAGAACGTGCACACGAACGCCGACATCGACGACAAGGCGGTAGAGGCCGAGGTGGGGGCTTGAAGGTTCTCGGGGTCGATCCCGGGACCGCCGCCACGGGGTACGGCGTCGTCGTCAAGGAAGGCGGCGGCGCCGCTTCGCTGGTGGAGTGCGGCGTGATCCGTACGACCCCCGGCGACCCGCTGGGCACCCGGCTCCTCGCCATCAGCGAGGGGCTCGGAGACGTGCTGCGTCGGCACGTGCCCGATATTGTGGCCGTGGAGAGCGTGTTCTACGGGAAGAACGTGAAGACCACGGTGCTCCTGGGCCACACCCGGGGCGCCATCCTCCTCACCGCCGCCATGCACGACGCCGAGGTGGTGGGCTACTCGCCCGCCGAGATCAAGAACGCCATGGTGGGCACCGGCAACGCCACGAAAGAGCAGGTCCAGTTCATGGTCAAGAAGCTGTTGAAGCTGAAGGAAGTGCCGAGCCCGAACGACGCCGCGGACGGTGTGGCGGTGGCGCTCTGCCACCTGAACACGGGTCAACTGGACCCCGCGCGCCTGGCGGGCCGATGATCCGCCGGATCCGGGGCACGCTCCTGACCCGGGAGCCGGAGCGCATCGAGGTCATGACCGCCGGCGGCGTGGGCTACGGGCTGGAGATCCCGCTGAGCGTGTTCGAGAAGCTGCCGCGCACCGGCCAGGACGTGGAGCTGCTGACGTACCAGGTGGTCCGGGAAGACGATCTCATGCTCTTCGGGTTCCTGGAGCCCGGTGAGCGCTCGCTCTTCGGCCGGCTCCTGAGCGCGTCGGGCGTGGGCCCGCGTCTGGCGCTGGCCATGATGTCGACGCTGACGCCGAGTGCGCTGGTCCGGGCCATCACCGACCGGGAGCTGGCCACACTGGTCCAGGTGCCGGGCGTGGGCAAGAAGACGGCCGAGCGGATCGCGCTGGAGCTCGGCGACAAGCTCGACGACCTGGCCCTGAAGGCCGGGCCGTCGGTGAAGGGTGCGGCGGCGCAGGAGGCGGTGGGCGCCCTCGTCGCGCTCGGCTATGCGTCGTCGGACGCCGCTGCCGCCGTTCGCAAGAGCATCGAGGAGGACGGGCCCGAGGACGACGCGAAGGAGCTGATCCGGAAGGCACTCGCGTACGCCAGCGGGTAGTGCGCGGGTAGTGCGGAGGGTCGGAGCCGCAGCGAGGGTCGGAGTCGCAGCACGGACCGACGGAACCCCCGGCGCCCGCGAGGCGTACTGAGGGCTGGCGTACCATCAACCGGGACAGAGCGTGGCGAAGAAGCGAGGCGAGCCGAAGGAGGCTCCGCAGGAGGAGGCTCGGCAGGAGGAGGGCTCACGGCAGGGCCCTCCGCGACCCCGCACTACCGGGGAGATCGCGTGGGAGTGGACGAAGTCCATCGGCGCGGCCGTCCTCCTCTTCCTCGTGCTCCGGACCTTCCTGGTCCAGACGTTCGTGATCACGTCGTCGTCCATGGAAGAGACGCTCCTGGTGGGCGACTTCCTGATCCTGAGCAAGCTCGCCTACGGCCCCGAGATCCCGTTCACCGGCATCCACCTGCCGGGCTACACCCACCCGGAGGCGGGCGACGTGGTGGTCTTCCGGCCGCCCCACGACCCTGACCTCGACGTGGTGAAGCGCCTCGTGGGCATCCCCGGCGACACGCTGGAGATGCGCGACAAGCAGCTCTTCATCAACGGCGAGGCCCGGAACGAGCCGTACGTGCGGCACAGCGACACCAACGGCGACGTGGCGCACCCGTGGATGCGGTGGCAGTGCGGCGAGAGCGTCATGCTCAGCCCCGACATCTCCGGCGCGTACCGCGTGCCCGTCGGCGACGGGGGCGCCGAGGGCGACGCGTGCAGCCCGACCCGCGACGACTGGGGTCCCGTGGTGGTTCCACCCCGCCGCTACTTCCTGATGGGCGACAACCGGGACGACAGCGTGGACTCCCGCTACTGGGGTTTCCTGCGGGGTGAGAAGATCCGGGGTGAGGCGCTCATGATCTACTACTCGTACGACCCCGAGCTCCTGCGCCCGCTGGCCTTCCTGCGGAACATGCGCCCCGATCGGATCGGCGACATTATCCGCTAGCTGCCCGGGCTGAAGCCCGGGGGTGCCGATCCCCTACCAGAAGATCCGGCGGAGGGTGTAGCCGGCGAGGAATGCGACGGCCATGGAGGCGATGGGGTGGCGCCGCACCTGGGTCTCCAGGTCGGACTTGATGGCCTCCATCTCCCGGGTCCGGAAGTAGTCGGCGGCATTGTCGATGCCCCGGGCCGCGTCGTAGGCCAGGGGGCGGGTGGGGGCCAGGATACGGTTGCGGGCCGCGGCACGGTCGCCGAGCTCACGGACCCGGCCGGCGGTCTCCTCGAGCTTCTCGCCCATCACTTCGCGGGCCCGGTGGCCGGGCCTGGGGTCGGAGGGCAGGTGGCCGGGCTCACCCATGCCGGTGGGGCGCTCGGGGGTAGGGGTGCCGCTGTCGTCGCTCTTCCCGTTCATGTCTCCTCCGTGATTCCCTGCTTCAGCTCGTCCAGCTCGCGCTTGGCCCAGTCCCGGTCTTCCTGCAGCGATTCCAGCGGGTTCGTAGGCAGCAGCCCACCTGACGTCAGGTCGCGGATGCCCCGCCACGCCAGGAGCGCGCCGATGAGCAGGAACACGGCGCCGGTGATGAGGGCGCCCAGCCAGTAGGAGTCCAGGAGCGCGCCCAGCCCCAGCGCCAGCGCCAGTGCCAGGCAGATCAGCCCCACGGTAAGCACCACGGCGCCGGCCCAGATCCAGCCTCCGTCCACGGCGATCCTCTTTGTGGACTGCGCCACCTCCAGGCGGGCCAGCTCGATCTCCTGCTGGACCAGCGTGCGGGTGTCATCGGCCAGATCCTTGAGGAGCCGGACGAGGCCGGGGGCTTCCGGGCTCTCCTCGGTGGCCGCCTCTTCGGCCTCCGCTCCGTGACTTCCGGAGGACTCGACGCGGTGCAGGCCGGGCTCGGGGCTGGTTTCCGTGCTTGGCATCGCTACCTTTATCCTGTTGCCTTGCGGTGGTGGTTCCAGCGAACGTGCCGTGCAATGCGCGTTCCGATCACCGGAGGCCGCGGCGGAGTTCTTGCAACTCGAACACCGACGCGAAGGACCCTGAAACCGGACAATACACCATGGCTGACTCTACCGACAGGATAACGCCCGCGACGCCGAAACGGGATGCCCCTGCCCGAGAAGGAACCGCAGGGCCCGCCTCTGCGGCCCCGGACCGGGGCACTGCGCCGCCCCGTCGGGTGCACGGAAACGGCCGCCCCGACGAACTGGCGGCCATGCGTGCGGAGATCCGCCGGACCCGGGATCGCCTTTCCCGCACGCTGGACGAGCTGGAGGGCCGGGTCGCGGCCGAGCGTCGGGCGCTGGAGCGGACCAAGGAGGAATTGTGGGAGAAGGCCACGCTGCAGGGGCTGCGGACCCAGTTGGGCCGTGAGCCGTGGCGGTCGGTGGGGATCGCGTTTGCGGTAGGGTATATTGTCGCCGCGATCCGGGACTAATCCCGGCCCAGCAGGAACCACCCCACCCCCACCAACGGCAGCAGCACCAGCGTAGCCAGGAGCAGCGGTCGGTCCAGGATCGTGCTCTTCGTGACCACGGCCTCGAACGAGACCACACCTCCGGGGCCTGAAGCCTTCGTTTCGCTCTCCTCCTCTCCGACCTCGGAGGCCGACCCCGCTGCGCCCGGCGTGCCGCGCTCTGCCGCCGAACCCACCCGAACCCGGAACTCCCACTGTCCCGGCACGCCGATGTCGAACTTGGCGGCCTTGAACAACTTGTTCGTGGCCTGGCCCCGTGTGGCGGGCGAGCGGACGGCTTCGGCCACGAACCCGACCGGCGTGGCGTCGACGGTGATGGGTACGTCCACGATGGCGTTGGCCGAGTCCTGGACCAGCGTGCTGATATCCACCTCGCCCGTTCTCAGCGGTGTGGGGCTCGAGTAGACGGTGACGAGCCACGGGCCGACAGGCGCTTGCGAGATCCGTACGATCCCGCCGTTGGCCCACGCCGTGGCTGTGAGCGTCGTGAGGGTGGCCAGGGCCAGGATCACGCCGAGCAGGACGGGGGTGGTCCGCCGTCGTCGTCCCCGGTGTGGCGTCGGGCTGCCGGGTCGTCTCACGCCGGGCCCGCGGTCTGGTGTCCTCTGGCCGGGTGTCCGGCGGGCCGGGACGTGGCGCCGTCCGGTGTCCCGGCGTCGGCCCGCCCGGTGCGGACGGCCTCGGGGATCCAGATGTCGCCCTCGTCCTCACGCATCATCATGAGCACGAGCGCCAGCAGCGGGATGATGTAGAGGAGCCCACCGGCCACCCACATGATGAGCCCACCGAGCTGCTGGTCGCCGAGGGGGTCGAGGCCCCAGATGCTGGGGGAGTCGAGGAACGTCTGGTAGAAGGGCTCGGAGCTGAGCGTGAGCCCGGCGCCGAGGACGAACCCGGCGATCTTGGCGGGAAAGATGTAGAGGATCCCGGCGCCGTAGCTGAGGCGCCGCCGGGCCCCGCTGGGGTGGATCACGGGCCACCAGAAGATGAGGGCGGCGGCCATGAACATGGCGTGCTCGATCTCGTGGATGAGGGTGCTGCCCTGGGCGGCGTCGTAGAGGGGCGGGAAGTGCCAGCCGAAGAGGACCAGCACGTAGATGGCCAGCGCCATGCCGGGTCGGGTCAGGAAGGTGAAGAACCGGTTCACCGGGTGGCGCTCGTGGAAGACCTTCCCGATCCGTTTTCGGGCGTCGGCGTTGAACGCCCAGAGCGTCGGCACCATGGGCGCCCCGAGCCAGATCAGCGGCGCGGCGATCATGATCAGGAGCACGTGCTCGGTCATGTGCATGAAGAAGAAGACCGAGTCGAAGGTTGCGATCGGCGACATGAGGGCGATCACCACCGTCGCCAGCCCGCCGTAGTAGCACCACGCCCGCCACGGCTTCAGGTAGTTTCCGCCCTGGCCCCGCTGCCGGAGCCGTCGCCAGCCCCGTGCGTAGAGCCAGCCGGCGATGACCACGCCGAAGAAGATGGTCGGCTCGAACGTCCAGGACAGGAGGAACGCCTGGAGGTCACCCACCGGGCGACTCCGGCTCGTGGCTCATGGGATCGTGGCCCATCTCTTCATGCGACGGCGTCTCGTCCACCTCCATCTCCATCTCCATTTCCATCTCCATTTCCGTCTCCATCTCCATCTCCATCCCGGGCATGTCCATTCCGGGCATCATCATACCGCGCATGGCCATGGGCTGGGTCATGATCCACGCCCCGGCGCCGGCCAGGCCGACGGCGAGGACGGCCCACGGCAGGAGCCCGCGTACGGCGCTCCGGGCGGTGTGGAAGGTCTGCCCGGCAATGTAATAGAGGAGCCCGAGCGACCCCAGCGCCGCCGCCTCGAGCACGATGAGCTCGAGGGGGAGGAGCCAGTCACCGGGGAGCATGGCGGCCAGGTCCCAGTTGGGCGGCCCGGCGGCGAGGCCGATGTCGATGGCGCCCCGGTGCAGGACGGGGATGAGGTTCAGCCCGCTGGCCAGGAAGTGGAAGGCGTAGTGGGCGATCCACATACCGAAGCCCACGGGCACGAGGCCGAACGCCATGCGGAGGACGACCCGGCGGGTGGAGACCTCGTGGTCGCCCGAGAGCTTCCGGCTGAGCCAGCCGGCGGCCGCCAGCAGCGCGATGGGGATGACGCCGAGGCCGAGGACCATGACGACGGTCCAGACCACCACCTCGCTGCCGGTGCCCAGCACGCCGGCGATGGCGCTTCGCACGTTCTCCATGGGCTGGATCATCCCGGCGGCGTTGAGGAACGCCAGGAAGACCAGCGTCAAGGCGAGGACCATGATGTCGGGGCGCTCGGTGAACCGGCCGATGCCCGAGCGCCAGCGGTCGGCGACGAGCTCCTTCCCGGGCACCCGGGCGGTGATCCCCACGTTGTCGTACGGGCACGCCTGGACGCAGTCGAGGCAGAAGGTGCAGTCCATGTTGCCGACCTTCCGGGGCTGGAACAGCCAGAGCTCGCAGCCGCTCTGCACCCGCCGCTCCTCGCCCGTGCGCGGGTCGAGCTCGTGGCGGCCGGCGATGCAGTCCTTGGTCTCGCACGACTCGCACACATCCACGTCCCGGACCCGGACCTCGCCCGGGCTGGCCAGGGAGTTGACGAAGTTGAACGAGCCGATGGGGCAGACGTACTTGCAGAACGCGGCGCCCTTGAAGAAGCCGTCGATAACGAACGCGGCGGCGAAGTAGGAGAGCACGAGCCAGGCGGTGAGCCACGGGCTGTTCCACAGGTCCAGCGCCTCGTACGCCCAGAAGAAGAGGACCAGGAGCCCGAGTGCCAGCCACTTGGCCTGGAGCCACGCCGGCCAGCTGCGATCGGCAGGCAGCAGCTTCTTGGCCAGCCGGCGTGGGAGCATGAACGGGCACGCCATGCAGAACAGGTTGCCTGCAATGAGGAGCGCCAGGATCACCAGCCCCCGCCACTGGACCCACGGCGCCACCCCGGCGGCGTTCCGGGGCGCCATATCGGGGCCGAAGAAGCCGTCCACCACGATCCAGACCGCCAGGAGGAGGAGCGGGATCTGGAGTGCGGTGCGGGCGTGCTTCCAGCGCAGGAACCGGCCGAGGACGGGCGCCCGGGTCAGGTCGCCCTTCGGCGGGGGCGTGGGGTGGAAGACGGGGAGTGGCCGCGCCCCGGCGTCGGTGCTGGCGTCCACGCCGCGGCGTCCGGTGGTGCCGGATCCGGGCTTGTCGTTCCGTTCGGTCATGGAGCTACCGGTAGCGAAGAAGGGTGCGGATATCCCGGGCCAACGCTGCCGGGTCGTCGGGGCCCCAGACCGCGCGCAGCGTGCCGCTGCGGTCGATGCCGTAGAGGCGGGGACCGTCGGCGGCGGGGGCCAGCGCCGCGGCTGAAACGACGGAGTCGGCCACCGTCGCCTCGGCCTCCCGGTATGCGGCCGCCAGCTCCCGGACGGCCGTCGAGTCGCCGCGCAGCCCGGTGAACCCGAGGTCGTAGTCCTGTACGAAGGCCAGGAGTTGCTGCTCGTTGAGATCGGCCTCGAGGGTGGCGAACAGCACCCGGACGTCGTTTCGCCGGTCGCCGAGCCGGTCCAGCGCGTCGGCCAGCGTGGTGAGCTGGGGGTTGCAGCCGGCCCCGCACGAGGGGCGGCCGAATGTCAGGAGCACGGCGTCGCCCTGGTAGCTGGCGATTGATACCGCTCCGCGGTACGGCGCATCGAGGCGGAAGTCCGGGGCTGGGGTGTCCAGCGGTATACCGGCGATGGCACGGCTCCCGCGCAGGAGGTACAGGCCGCCCAGGAGAAGGACGACGGCGATGATCGTGACCAGCGATGCCTTGCGGACTCGGAACATTGCGGAGCGGGAGTCGGTGCCGGTGGGGAAGCTAGCGGAACCGTCGCCCCGGGCAAAGGGTGAGTCGGCCCGATTCAACGCCAGATCCGTCGGGCGACGAAGGTGGTCCGACCCGCCCGTACCTCCACGGGCTCCAGGTCCACGTCCCGCCCCAGGATCCCGGCGCCCTCGACGGCCAGCGGGTGGGTGCCCGGGGGCAGGCGCAGCCGGGCCATGGAGACGGACCCGGGCAGGAGGTGCCACGACCGGGTGTCGGCGCGCTCGGTGAGGAGCGTGCCGAGGTTGACCAGGAGCCCGACGATCCGACCTGCGGTCTCGTCGCGCTCGCCCACGGCGTGCTCGGCGGACTCCGAGAGGACGACCTTGGCGGCGGCCCGGAAGATGGTGCGGGCGACGATGGCGGCCCGCGCGTCGTTGAAGTCGGCGCGCACGCCGGCGCTGACATCCAGGCGGCGGTCGGCGCTCACGCTGGCGGTCCCGGCTCGGACCCGGACGGGGCCATCGGGGACGGGGTCGTGATAGAGGACGGGCCAGGAGACGCGGAGGAAGTAGGGGTCCGGGTCGTCGTCGCACCAGTCGGGAGCGTTCCAGCCGCCGCACGCGTCGCTCCAGGGGCGGAGGTGCATGGTGCGCCGGTAGCCGTGGTCGGTGTAGTACGGGCCGCGGTGGCCGTAGTACGCGGCGGCGGTCAGCAGGACCTGGCCGGCGGCGGCGGTGGCGGCCACCGCCTTCTCGCCGGGACCGCCGCGGGTCAGCGCCTCGAGGTGGAACGGCGGAATCGCGATGACCACGGACTGCTCGACGCGATGGGGGACGAACCCCCGCTCCACGAGCACCACCACCTCGCCCAGGGAGTCCTCGGGCAGGGCGGCGAAGGCCTCGGGGACCGCGGGATCGGGCGTGGACCCGGCGCGGAAGCCCGCCCGTCGCCACGCCACGGCCGCCGCGTTGTCCTCGCCGGCGGCGTCGAAGATGGTGGCCGCGAAGGCGTGGAGGAACCGGCTGGAGGCGGGGATCTCGGCCCGGGGCACGTCATCGTCGAACCGGTCGAGGAGCGCCTCGATCCGGCGGGCCTCCACCACGGCGTCACCGATGGCGCCGGCTTCCAGGAACGCGACGGCCGATGTATACGGGATCATGAGCCGCTCGGTCCGGCTCGGGGTGTAGACAAGCGCCCGGTCGCTGGTGATGAAGCTCAACGCCTGCCGGGAGACGCTGAGGGTGACCCGGTCATCGGCCACGTAGCCGGCCACGTCGAGGAACTGGGCGGCCTCCCGGGAATGCTCGGAGTAGCGACCGACGGTGCCGGCGTAGAGGAGCCGGAGAAGGTCGTCGTCGGGAAGCTCCCGCTCGCCTTCGACCACTTGCTCGTAGGTGGCTCCTGGCTGTCGGGCCAGCTCGCGGCGCAGATCGGCCTCGGCCCGTGGCAGCCCGTTGGGCGCCAGGTCGTAGCCGCCGAAGACGGGGGCGCAGCCGGCGAGGGTGCCGGCGGCGAAGAGGGCTGCGGCGAGCGCCGTGGCCCTCCGCGCGACGGGCGACCCGGTACGACCGGCCCGCCGCCGCTCCCCGGCAGCGGCCCGGTCCCGGCCCATCCCGGACGGTCCGATCCCGTTCACGACGGTGGCGTGGCTACGGTGCGGGGGGCGCGTCAGGGGCTGCGCCGCTCCAGGATGATCACCCGCTCCCGTGCGTGGGCGATGGCCTCCGCCATGTGGCCGTACGCCTCGCCCACCGCCCGGATCCGCTCCAGCTCCATCTCGTGGAGGAACCGCTGGTACGCGATCATCGCCTGGACCGGTCGGAGCTGCTTGTCGAGCGTGGTGGCGATCCGGTACATGACGGCCGCGTCGTTCGGCTTCAGGATGTGGGCCCGGTCGTAGCGGTTCAGCGCCCGGTCGAACTCGCCGCGGGCCACGTAGTCGTCGCCCTCGCGGACCAGCATGTCCGCCGTGGCGGCGGCCCGGCCCTCGAGGGTGGCGTCGGCGGGCTCGCTGATGATCCGGATCCCCTGAGGCTCCCGGTAGCTGTAGCTCTGAACCCCGCCGTTGGCGACCTGAACCATGACGACCTCGCCATCGGCGTCCTTCGGTGCGTGCTGCAGGCTCTTCGGGACCAGCACCGTGGAGCCGTCGGCCCGGCGGATGCTCCACGCGTCCTCGGTGGTCCGGGTAGCGGCCAGGACCTGGACCTCGTTCATCCCGAGGGTCAGCTCCCCGCGAGTGACGGCCTCACACACGTCGCCGGCACAGGTGGCCAGGGCCTCTGCGGCGATGGAGTCCCGGGCCGCCTGCCCGGCGGCCCGCCTCGCCGCGGCGTCTTCCGCCGACGCCGCGGTCCGGGCGTCCGCCACCCGGGCGTTGTTGTCGATGATCGGCTCCTGGTGGATCCGCTTGGGGGCGCACGCGGCGGCGACCAGCGCGAGTGTCAGGATCGGGATCAGCTTCTTCATGGGTCACCTCTCTATGGAATCGACCACCCGTGTACTCGTACTGCTCCTCGATCGACGGGGTTCCCTAAAATAGCGATGTCAGCCCGAACAGGAGCCCACCGAGGACGCCGAACATGATCGTCCGCTCCCAGTTGAAGGCGAACCGGGGGTCGTGCTCGGTCTTCGTCCAGACCAGGATCATCCCGCAGCCCCAGCTGTCCGGATCCCGGGCATAGGTGTCGGGCACGGAATTGCCGCGGTAGATCTCGATGCCCTCGATCCGATCGACCATCACGAAATCGTCGAGAGCGGCCCAGTCCGGCAGCTCCCGGCCATTCAGGTACACCGCAGGGCTGCACAGCTTGCCGTAACTCGCCAGGTTGACGGTGTTGGTGAACGCCGACCGCCCGCTCGGCTCCACCCAGGTGCCGGGGACCCACGCCACCGCCAGCGACGGCAGTCTCGCCCTACTGTCCTCGATGTCCTGCCGGGTCAGGAAGCTGCCCCGGTCTTCCAGGCGGCTCATGCGGTCGTAGAACTCATCGGGGGTGAACCGCTCGATCTCGCGGCGGGCCACGACCCGGAGCGGCTCCACGGGGACCGCCCGCGGCCGCATCCGGATCTCGACCTCCACCACGTGGGCCGAGTCGAGCCGGAAGGGCTGCCCGGCCACCGTCGCATACCCGATCCTCTTGGCGCTCAGCCGGAACGCCCCGGCCTCGGTGTGCCAGATCCAGAAGATGCCCTGCGCGTCGACCACGACCCGGCGGATCACCCGGCCGGTGGAATCCTCCAGCGCCACAGTGGCGCCGGCGACAGGGGTCTCCTCGGCGTCGTCTATGACCCGCCCCTGGACCTGCTGCCCGGGGGCCAGTGCCGGCAGCGACAGGAGCGACAGGAGCGACAGGACGCCGACGGCGACGTGCGGGCGCCTCATGGGCGGCTCCCTTACCAGCCGATGCGCGGGCGCTCGATATACTTCTTGATCTTGTGCTGGCCCGCCCAGACCCGGACGTTGCTCTCGAGGTCGGTGAGCGTGGCGTCTACCTGGTAGAAGATGACGCGCTCGCGACCCTCCTCGTCCTCGATGGCCGCGATCTCGCCCTGGAGCATGTACCGGGCGCCCAGCTCGTAGGCCATCCGGGCGCGGCTGCCCGCCCGGGCGTTGTCCTGCTGGTCGGTACGCTCGGCGCGGATCTCCTCCCGCTCCTCGGGGCTCGCCACCATCTGGACCATCCCCGAGTTGATCATGGCGCGCTCGAGGTCGTTGATGAACGTGTTGACCGGGATGTGCTCCATGGTCTGGTTGCGGAACGAGCCCACGATGACCGTCGGCGTCTCGCCGCCGTGGGTGTCGATGTAGCGGTCGACCCACGCGCCATCCAGCGACTGCTCGATGAGCTGGTTCGCCACCAGACGGGAGTCGGTGTCGTTCCAGCGGCCGGAGAGATCCGTGACGCTGGAGGGGTCGATGCGGGAGACCCGCTTGCCGCAGGCGCCGACCACAAGGATCGTGAGCGCCAGGAGTGCCACCGCTCGCATTGCACGGTACATGTTGTGCCTCCAAGTAAGGTCCGCGGGGTAGTACACAGGATGAGGTGCCAAAGTTCGCGCGCGGTGGCTGGGGGGCGCCTGCGGCGGCTCGCCTTCGGCTCGCAACAGGCCCGCTTCGCGGGCAACAGGCTCGGGCCTGCGGCCCTCGCAACAGGCGCCTTCGGCGCAACGGCTCGGCCTGCGGCCTCGCAACAGGCTCGGGCTTCGCCCTCGCAAGCCGCGGCCTGCGGCCGCAAGGGCTCGCCGTTGGCTCGCAAGGGGCTCCCCGGAGGCGCTCTCTTTCCGAACGATGCCCGCGAGGCCGGAAACTGCCGGGCACTCACCTAGCCCGCGAGTCAAGAAGCCACCGGTCACCCGAGTACGTGAGGTCAAGAGCGCCGGAGCGGGAGCCCCTCCCGACCAGCCCAACCGCCCGAAGACTGGCCGAAACCCCGGGGAAGCCATTACGTTCTCGCCATATGAACCAACCCGAGATCACCACCCCGGAAGCGCTGTCGGAGGAGCAGGAGGTCGAGCTCAGCCTGCGGCCCCAGCGGCTGGCGGAGTTCATTGGCCAGCCGAAGGTCAAGGAGTCGCTGCGGATCGCCATCGACGCGGCGAAGGGGCGGGGTGAGCCGCTGGACCATACGCTGTTCCACGGCCCGCCGGGGCTGGGCAAGACCACGCTGGCCATGCTCATGGCCCGGGAGCTGGGCGTGCAGGTGAAGACCACGTCGGGGCCGGTGCTGGAGAAGCCGGCGGACCTGGTGGGTCTGCTGACGAACCTGGAGGAGGGTGACATCCTCTTCATCGACGAGGTGCACCGGCTGCGGGCCATCATCGAGGAGTTCCTCTACCCGGCCATGGAGGACTACCGGGTGGACATCCGGCTGAGCGAGGGGCCGAAGGCCCAGACCATCACCATGCCGGTGGAGCGGTTCACGCTGGTGGGGGCGACGACCCGCTTCGGCCTCATGACCCCGCCGATGCGCGCCCGGTTCGGCATCATCCAGCGGCTGAACTTCTACGACGCCGCGGAGCTCATGGACATCGTGGTCCGGAGCGCCGAGATCCTGGACGTGGGGTGCACCGCGTCAGGCGCCGAGGAGATTTCGAAGCGGAGCCGGGGCACGCCCCGGGTCGCCAACCGTCTGCTGCGCCGGGTGCGGGATTACGCCCAGGTCCGGGCCGACGGCGTCATCACCGATGACGTGGCCGACGCCGCGTTGAAGATGCTGGATGTGGACGAGTACGGGCTCGACGAGATGGACGCCCGGATCCTGAAGACGCTCATCGAGAACTTCGAGGGCGGCCCGGCCGGACTGAACACGCTGGCCGTGGCGGTGGGCGAGGACTCGGGGACCATCGAGGAGGTCTACGAGCCGTTCCTGATCCAGAACGGGTTCCTCATGCGGACGCCTCAGGGCAGGGTGGCCACGAAGCGGGCGTTCAGGCGCTTCGACTACGCCGTCCCGTCCGACCTCGATAGCCGCGGCCAGATCCAACTCTTCGACGCCGGCGAAGAGGATGGGGATGGCGAGGACTGACGCGTGGGGAACCGCGGAGCCGCGGAGGCGCGGAGCGAGCGCGGAGTACAGCGGGATTCCGGTTGGAGGTTCGGCGCGACGTCCTTGGAGCTGATTCGCCGCGACGAATCCCCGGTCGTGGCGGGGGAAAAGTGAGATCCAGCGGGCGGATCGGCAGTGGGATCGCAGTTTACCCCCTATGACGTGGAATCGAGCAACGCCGCGAATGGGACGGTGGCACGAAATCGCATTTCTCCACCCCAGTTGTGGGACTAACGCGATTCGGCCGCCGGAATGGCGACGGAATCGCATTTTTCCACACCCGATGCGCCGGGCGCAATGGAACCCGCCGCGTGCCCTTCCCGCGTCCATTCGGTCCGGGTTCCGCGGCTTCGCGGTCTGCCGGGCGGCGGTCGAGCGCCAGGCTACTGGCGAATGACGACTCCGGACCTCTCGCGCGCCGAGGCCTACGACTACCACCTCCCGGAGGGCCGCATCGCCCAGGAGCCGGTGGAGCCACGGGACGCGTCGAAGCTGCTCGTCGTCCGCAGGGAAGTGGCGGGCGAGGCCATCGGCGCAGCCGCCGTGGCAGCCGGCGGAGCCTCCGGGCGGGAGCGCGGACGGACGGCGGGCGCCGGGTTGTTCGAGCACCGCACCTTCCGGGACATCGTGGACCTGATCCCGGCGGGCGACGTGGTGGTCCTCAACGAGACGCGGGTCTTCCCGGCCCGGCTCCGGGGCGCGAAGCCCACGGGGGCGCCGGCGGAGATCCTGCTGCTGCGGCCCGTCACCGCCGATGAGCGGGAGTGGGACGCGCTGGTCCGGCCGGGGAGCAAGCTGAAGCCGGGTCGCGTGGTGGACATCGGGGAGAGCGGCCCTGGCGACGATGGCCTCCGGGTCCACATGGTGGATTCCATCCCCGGGGGCGGGCGCAGGGTCCGGCTGGAATCGTCGTTGGGGCCCCGGGCGGCCATCGACCGGTGGGGCGAGATGCCGCTGCCGCCGTACATCGACCGGGCCGCCGAGGAGGCCGACCGGGACCACTACCAGACGGTCTACGCTCGGGCCACCGGGTCGGTTGCGGCCCCTACGGCCGGGCTCCACTTTACGCCCGCCGTGCTGGAAGGGCTGGAGGCGAAGGGCGTGGCCATCGAGCGGGTCACGCTGCACGTGGGCGTCGGGACGTTCCGGCCGGTGGACGCCGACCGCCTCTCGGAGCACGAGATGCACTCGGAGTGGTACGAGGTGCCGGCGGGAGTGGCCCGGCGGCTGAACGGGGTCCGGGAGCGGGGCGGCGCGCTGTGGGCCGTGGGCACCACGGTGACGCGGACACTGGAGTCTGTGGCAGACGACGACGGGGTGATCCGGCCCGCCACCGGGTGGACCGACCTCTTCATCCGGCCCCCGTACTCCTTCCGGGCGGTGGACAGGCTGTTGACGAACTTCCACCTGCCGAAGTCGACGCTCCTGATGCTGGTGAGCGCGTTCGCCGGCTACGAGCGCACGATGGAGGCGTACAGGGAGGCCATCGAGGAGGGCTACCGGTTCTACTCGTACGGCGACGCGATGGTGATCGTGTAGCTCGGCCCTGCGGGCCTTGCGGATGGCGGCTCGCTGCGCTCGCGACGCGGCTCCGCCGCGAACGCAGTTCGGCGCCCCCCCAATACCAGCCCGACCACCACTACGAAGGTGCGGACCATGCCAGAATACACGATCACAGCGACGGAGGGAGCCGCCCGATCGGGCGCGCTCCACCTGCCCCGCGGGGTGGTCCGCACCCCCGCGTTCATGCCGGTGGGGACCCAGGCGTCGGTCAAGACGCTGGCGCCGGAGGAGGTGGCGGCCACGGGCGCGGAGATGATCCTGGCGAATACGTACCACCTCTTCCTGCGGCCGGGTCACGAGCTGATCCGTGAGCTGGGCGGCCTGCATGCGTTCATGGGGTGGGACGGCCCGATCCTGACGGACTCTGGCGGCTACCAGGTGTTCAGCCTGGCGGACATCAACGAGATCCGGGAGGACGGCGTGGTCTTCCAGAGCCATATCGACGGCTCGAGCCACCTGTTCACGCCGGAGCGTGTGATGGAGATCCAGGCGGCGCTGGGCGCCGACGTGGCCATGGCGTTCGACGAGTGCCCGCCGGGGCAGGCGGACCGGGGGCTGGCGGAGGAGGCCCACGAGCGGACGTTGCGGTGGCTGGAGCGGAGCCGCGACCGGCACCGGGAGCTGGTGGCCGAGGGCGTGGCTGTCGATCAGACGCTCTTCCCCATCCTGCAGGGCTCCACGTTCCCGGAGCTGCGACGGGACGCGGCACGGCGGGTGCAGGAGATGGGCGGCTGGGACGGGATCGCCATCGGTGGGTTGAGCGTGGGCGAGCCGAAGCCGGTGATGCTGGAGGTGCTGGAGGCGCTGGAGCCGGTGCTGCCCACGGGGTGGCCGCGCTACCTCATGGGCGTGGGCTATCCGGACGACCTGCTGGAATCCATCCGGCGGGGATGCGATCTTTTCGACTGCGTGGCGCCCACGCGGAACGGGCGCAACGGCACGGCCTGGATCGAGGAGGACGGACAGATCAATATCAAGGCGGCCCGCTACAAGCGGGATACAGGGCCGCTGGACCCGGCGTGCGACTGCTACGCGTGCCGGAACTACAGCCGGGCGTACCTCCGCCACCTGTTCGTGGCCGGCGAGGTGCTGGGGCTCCGGCTGCTGAGCGTGCATAATATCCGGTTCCTGGTCCGGCTCGCGGAGCGGGCCCGGGAGCGGATCGCCGACGGTACATTCGAGAGCTGGAGCGACGACTGGCTGGCGCGGTACCGAGCCGCGCGGGCCGAAGCCAAGGAGAGGACGGACTAGATGTTCAACACACTGCTGCTGGTGGCATCGCCCGAGGGCGGGCAGGGCTCCCTCATGCCCATGATCATCATGTGGACGGCGATTATCGCCATCTTCTATTTCCTGCTGATCCGCCCGCAGAAGAAGGCGCAGCAGCGGCACCAGGAGATGGTTGAGGGGTTGAAGAAGGGGGATGACGTGATGACCGATGGCGGCATTATCGGCCAGGTCATCCACCTCAAGGAGGACCGGGTCACCGTGAAGACGGCGGACGATACCCGGCTCGAGGTGGCCCGGGGAAAGATCGCCCAGGTGTTCGGGAAGGAAGAAGAGATCTGAGATCTGAGATCTGAGATTTGAGATCTGAGTAACCGCCCGTTGGGCTGCCGCTTCTGCGCGACGGACGAGGGCTTGCAGGACAACTTCCCAGGGAGGCGCGGAGGGAGCAGGTGGCTCAGCGCGCGGCGCTGGAGGTTGGTGAGAGTCGGTGGTGGACGGGTCCCGGGGCCGGACAGAGCCTCGGGGCCGGACGGAGCCTCGGGGCCGGACGGAGCCTCGGGGTCGAGAGAAGACCCGGGGTGGTAGGGTGGTAGGGACTCAGCTCTCCGCTCTTAGATCTTAGAACTGTTGTTTTCGACGGCAGCAACGGCAGGAATCAAGATGGCGCTATTGGATATCAAGCTCATGGGCGACCCCGTCCTCCGGGAGGAGTGTGCGGAGGTCGAGGCGATCGACGACGAGCTGCGTCGTCTCGCGCAGGACATGTTCGACACCATGTACGCTGCGGAGGGTGTGGGTCTGGCCGCGCCGCAGGTGGGTGTTACGAAGCGGCTGATCGTGGTGGACCCCCGGGAGGAAGGGGTCACGCCCCGGGCGCTGGTGAACCCGCGGGTGCTCGAGACCAGCGACGAGACCGACCGGGCCGAGGAGGGGTGCCTCAGCATCCCCGGGCTCCGGGAGGTGGTGGAGCGGAAGGACGAGGTGGTAGTGGAGGCCGAGGACCTGGACGGCGAGACCATCCGCCTCGAGGCCGATGGGCTCCACGCCCGGGTCCTGCTCCACGAGATCGACCACCTGGATGGCGTCCTCTTCGTGGACCGGGTCAGCCCGCTGAAGCGGAAGATGCTCATGAAGAAGTGGAAGAAGCAGCAGGCAGAGCCGAGCGGGAAGGCCGGCTGAGATGCGCGTGGTGTTCTGGGGTACGCCCGAGTTCGCGCTCCCGTCGTTGGGCGCGCTGCTGGGCGAGGGCCACGACGTGGTGGCGGTGGTCACGCAGCCGGACCGGCCGCAGGGCCGGGGGCGGTCACCGGCGCCCTCGCCCGTGAAGGAGTTCGCGGAGGCGGAGGCCGTCCCCGTGCTCCAGCCGGAGCGCGCCCGGGACGAGGCCTTCGTGACGGAGCTGGAGGCGCTGGAGCCGGAGGTGAACGTCGTCGTCGCCTACGGCCAGATCCTGAGTCGGGCTCTGCTCGATATCCCGGAGCGGGGGTCGGTGAACCTGCACCCGTCGCTCCTGCCGAGGCTGCGGGGCGCGGCGCCCATCAACTGGGCCATCATCCGGGGCCACGACGTAACGGGCGTGACCACCATGCGCATGACCGAGGAGCTCGACGCGGGCCCCATCCTCCGGCAGGTGACCGAGCCGATCCTGCCGGACGAGACGGCCACGGACCTGACCGTGCGGCTGAGCGAGCTGGGCGCCGAGGTCATGATCGAGACACTGGCGCTCATGGAGGTGGACGAGCTGGAGGAGCGCGCCCAGGACCACGCCCGGGCAACGTATGCGCCCCTCATCGGCCGGGACGAGGCCCACGTGGACTGGGCCGAGCCGGCGCCGGCGGTGGCGAACCGGATCCGGGGGCTGGACGCCGTGCCCGGCGCGTGGACGCTCCAGAACGATGACGTCGAGCTCAAGGTCTACCGGCCGCGGGTGGCCGACGAGGAGGATGCCGACGCGGGCGCCGGGCCGGGCACGGTGCTGGCCGTGGTGCCTGAGCACCCCGATCAGGGGCTGCTGGTGGCGTGCGGCGAGGGCGCCGTGTGGATCCGGGAGGTGAAGCCGGCGGGGAAGCGACGGATGAGCGCCGCCGACTGGCTCCGGGGCCGGGGCGCCGAGCCCGGTGACCGTCTGACGTGACGGTCCCCCGGCTCCACGTGGTCACCGACGACGACGTGCTGGCGGACGCCGGCTTCCGGGATCGGGCCGCGGCGCTGATCGAGGCCCACGGGCCGGCACTGGCGCTCCACCTCCGCAGCCCCGGCGGTCCGGTCCGGCGGCTTCTGGAGGAGGCCGAGGCGCTGGTGGGGCCGGCCGACGGTGCCGGCGCGCTGCTGGTGGTGAACGACCGGCCGGACGTGGCGCTGGCGGTGGGCGGGCACGGTGTGCAGCTGGGGCGCCGGTCGATTCCGGTCCAGGCCACGCGGGCACTCCTCGGCGACGATGCGGTCATCGGCTGCTCGACCCACGGTGTGGCCGAGGCGGTCTCGGCGGCGGAGAACGGCGCCGACTTCGTCTTTATCGGCACCATCTGGGACACGCCGTCGCACCCGGACGTGGAGGGCGCGGGGCTGGCCCGGGTCCGGGAGACGGTGGCGGGCACGGACGCGCCGGTCCTGGCCATCGGCGGCGTGACGCCGGCGCGGGCCCGGGAGGCCGTGGCCGCCGGTGCGTGGGGCGTCGCGGCGATCCGGGGCGTGTGGCACGCCGGCGACCCGGTGGCGGCGGCGGCAGAATACCTGCAGACGATGATGGAGTCGGAATGAGCGAGAACGGAGCGAACGGCAGCGATACCATCGAGGTCACCGTGAACGGCGACGTCCGGCAGGTCGAAACCGGGCACACGGTGAAGTCGTTCCTCGAGTCACTGGAGCTCCACCCGGGGATGGTGGTGGTGGAGCGGAACAAGGAGATCCTGGACCGGGACGAGTACGAGCACGTCCAGGTCGAGGCGGGCGACATACTGGAGCTCGTCCACTTCGTGGGCGGCGGATGACGGCAGAGACCAGAGGGCAGATATGGGTGAGGCAGCGAGGGACCCGGTGATCAGGGACGAGCCGCTGGTGATCGGGGGGAAGACGTTCCGGTCACGGTTGATCGTGGGGACGGGGAAGTACGAGACGAACGAGGCGATGGTCGACGCCATCGCGGCGTCGGGCGCCGAGATGGTGACCGTGGCGGTCCGGCGGGTGGACCTGGACCGGACCAAGGAGGAGGGGATCCTCTACCACCTGGACCCGGAGAAGATCTTCCTGCTCCCGAACACGGCCGGGTGCTATACGGCGGAGGACGCCATCCGGTACGCGCGCTTGGGCCGGAAGGCGGGGATGAGCGACTTCATCAAGCTGGAGGTCATCGGCGACGAGAAGACGCTGCTCCCGGACGTGCAGGCCACGCTCGAGGCGGCGAAGACGCTCGTGGACGAGGGCTTCACCGTGCTGGCGTACACCAATGAGGACGTGGTCACGGCGCTCCGGCTCCAGGACGTGGGCGTGGCGGCGGTCATGCCACTGGCCAGCCCCATCGGGAGCGGGCTCGGGATGGTGAACCCGTACTACATCCGTGAGATCAAGAGCCGGCTGGACGTGCCGGTGATCGTGGACGCCGGCGTGGGCACTGCATCCGACGCGTGCGTGACCATGGAGCAGGGCGTCGACGGGATCCTGATGAATACGGCGCTGGCGGCCGCGAAGGTGCCGGCGGCTATGGCTCGGGCCATGAAGCTGGCCACCGAGGCGGGTCGGCTGGCCTACCTGGCCGGTCGGATGCCGAAGCGGGAGTGGGCGGTGCCGTCCTCGCCGACGGCGGGGATGCTGGACTAGCGTCGAGGCCGACCAGGCGACCCGGGCGGTTCCGAAGCGCCGGCCGAAGCGGTCAGGGCGTGCGGGCCGAGACGCCGAGGGCGGCCGGCTCGAGCCGGACCCGCTCGAAGCCGAGGGTGGAGAGGCGGTGTTTGACGCTGCCGGGGAGATCCTGACGGCGGGAGCGGCTGCCGGGGTCGCCGGTGTAGTGGAAGAGCTTGCCGCCGGGTCGCAGCACGCGCAGGAGCTGGCGGTAGAAGTCGTCGCCGTAGAGGTCCCCGGCCACGGCCAGCGTGGGCGGGTCGTGGATCACGTAGTCGAAGGCGCGGTCCGGGAGGTCGGGTATCGCATCGAGGATGTCCTCGTTTCGCACATCGATCTTACCGCCCTCCTGGTAGAGCGGCTGCGAGTACGGGTTCAGCCGCGTCATCCGCAGCACCTCCGGGTCGATCTCGAAGGCGGTGACCCGATCGGCGGTCCGGGCGCCGAGGATGGCGGAATAGCCGAGGCCGCAGCACGTTTCCAGCCCGCGGCCGCGAGTGGGCGCGATGGTGGCGATCTTCGACGCGGCGTCGGCTTTCGGGTCGGTGTCCTTGATCCGGTGCATGAGGATTCCGGAGATCTCCAGCGCCGGCCAGCTGCCGGTGGGCCGTAGCGTATAGACCTTGTCGGTCTCCGGGGCGAACCAGCTGACCTTCGCCAGCTCGTCGTCCATGACCATGTAAACCGAGTCGGGGTCCTCGACCACCCGGTCCAGGGCGTCGACCCGGAGCGACTGGCCGTCGGGGAACCAGACGGTGCCGGCGTCCAGCGGCAGCTCCGTCCGGGTACGGCCCAGGTCCACGGATACGGTGGCGCTGGGACCGCCCCCCTCGGCGGCCGCCTGGATCGCCACGGCGGCGAGTCGCGTGAGCAGGATCATCCCAGCGGGTCGAACGGGAGGGGGAGGAGCTCGTCGAGGGTGGCGATGGTGACCTCGTCGGAATCGGGCGTGGCCATGAGGACCCGGGTCTCGGTTTCGGTGCTCCGGGCCATCTCGTGGAGGACCTGGCGGCAGGCGCCGCACGGCGTGACGGGACGGCCCACGTGAAGCCGGTCGCCGGTGGCGGCGATGGCCACGACGGGGTACGACCGCAGCCCCCGGGCGTTGGCCCGGCCCACGGCCATCCGCTCGGCGCAGAGGGTGGAGCCGTAGGCGCCGTTCTCCACGTTGGACGCGGTGATGGGCCCTTCCTCCGTCATCAGCGCGGCCCCGACCTGTACACCGGAGTAGGGTGCGTAGGCCGTCTCGGCGGCGGTCCGGGCGGCGTCCATGAGCCGCCGGTCGTCGTCGCTCAGTCGGTCATATTGTGTTCTTTCCACCGGATGCTCTCCTGTCCCGGGGTGTGCCGGGTTTTCCGTGGACGCCCCCTTATTGTATCATTCTGCGGCCACGAGTCGAGGGCAGCGCACCGGGACGAGACGTGAACGACAGCAACGAGCGACGAAGCGAGCGGGTGGAGACGACCCGGCGTGCCATGACGCGCGCCGGCTCCACCGTGTGTACCGGCCGGTGCCGGTCGGGAGGCCGCATTGCTGGGTGATTCGCTGCGGCGGCGTCGCCACGGGGCGCCCGCGTCCGAGAAGCCGGAGCAGCCGGAGCAGCCGCGGAAGTCCGGGCGGCCGAAGGGGCGGATGGCGTTCTCCCGTGGACGCTGGATCCTGCTGGCGCTGGCGGTTCTCGGCGGCAGCTTCGGCGTCGGCTACCTCCTGGCGACGATGGTCATCTTCCCGCCACCGGACACGGCGGGCACCGGTGTGGAAGTTCCGGATCTGTACGGCAGGACGCAGGCAGAGGCGGAGGCCGCGCTGCGGGAGATGGGGCTCGAGGCCGGGGAGGTCACGGAGCTCAGGAGCCTGAGCGCCGACGCCGGGCGGGTACTGGCCCAGGCCCCGCTGCCCGGGCAGGAGCTCCGCCCGGGGGCAACGGTCTCGATGGGCGTGAGTGGCGGGCCGCCGGAGCTCCGGGTCCCGCCGCTGGTGGGCCTCGGCCAGGCCACGGCCCGGGAGCTACTCGAGACGGTGGGCTTCGACGTCGCCGTCCAGCAGACCCGGAACATGGACGTTCCGGCCGGCGTGGTCGCCCGGGCCGAGCCGGAGCCGGGCACGCCGCAGCGGCTGCCGGCGCAAGTTCTGATCATCGTGAGCACGGGTCCACCGCTGGAGTCGGTGGACTCGGTGGATGTGGGCGGGTTCCGGTGAGGTTGTCGGGGCGGGCCCGCGACTTTCTGGTCACCGGCGCGTTCCTTGCCCTGGTGGTCGGGCTGGTCACGGTGGGTTGGGTGAGCCGGGACGACGGGTCGGAGCCGGACCGCTTCGATGCGCTGTCGCGAGGTGGGGCCGGTGCCGGAGAGATGCGGGGGCTGGAGCCGGGGACGTTGGCGCCGTCGCTGGAGCTGCCGCGCATCAACGGTGACACGGCCACCCTCGCGGCCCTCCGGGGGCTGCCGGTGATCGTGAACATCTGGGCCACGTGGTGCCCGCCGTGCGTGCGGGAGATGCCGTCGCTTCAGCGGGTATACGATCGCTTCGGCCACCGGGGGCTGGAGGTCCTGGCCGTGGCCGTGGACGATCACCCCGGCGAGCGGCAGCCGGACGGCCAGGTGAAGGGGCTGGTGAGTCGGTTCGTGGAGGAGTACGGGCTGACGTTCCCGGTGGCGCTGGACCCGACGGGCGAGACGGAGCGACGGTTCGGTACCGAGTACCTGCCCACAACGATCCTCATCGACCGTGAGGGCCGGGTTCGGGTCACGGAGATCGGTGGCCGGGAGTGGGACGAGGCGCCGTATCTCGACATGATCGAAGCACTGATGGAGGAGGGTTGAAGTGCTCAAGCGGGTGATCCGCTTCTTTACGGAGAACTGGGGCCTGAAGCTGGCGGCCGTCGGGATGGCCATCCTGCTCTGGATGGGCGTGCGTGCCGGCCAGCCGGAGCGGGCCACGTTCCCGGGCATCCAGGTGGAGGTGGACCTGCGGGACCCGGACTGGCAGCTGGCGCGCCTGGAGCCGGCCACGGTGAGCGTGACGGTCCTGGGCCCCACCGGTGAGCTGCTGACGCTGGCGAACGAGCCGCCGCGCTTCGTGCTCCCCGTGGAACGGGTGAGCGACACGCTGGAGCGCCAGGTCCTGCCGCTTCAGTGGGTTCAGCTGCCGGCCGGCGTTCGGGATGCGCGCGTCCTGGAGCTTCGACCCGACACCATCCGCCTCTATTATGAGCGACTGGCCTCCCGCAGGCTCCCGGTGAAGGTCCGGACCGACGGTACGCCGCCGGACGGGTTCACACTGGTCACCCCCGTGACCACCAATCCGTCGGCCCTGATGGTCCGGGGCACCGAGCGACGCCTGGCGGAGCTGGATTCCATCCCGCTCCTGCCCGTGGACATCTCCGGGATCCGGTCCACTACGAACGTGCCCACCCGCGTGGACACCGCGGCGGTGGCCGGTGTCTCCATTGCGCCGGACGAGGTCAACGTGATCCTCCGGGTCGTGGCCGACTCCGTGAATGAGCCGGCCGACTCGGATCGTCAGCGACCACCCTTCTGATGCCCCGGTCGACTCCCGGCCTCGTGCTGGGGATCGAGACCTCGTGTGACGAGACCTCGGCGGCCGTCCTCGACGGCGGCACCCTGCGCAGCCACGTCATCCTCTCCCAGGACGTCCACCGGGTTTACGCGGGGGTGGTCCCCGAGCTCGCGGCGCGGGCCCACATGCGGGTCCTGGATGACGTGGTCCGGACCGCCCTCGATGACGCCGATCTCGAGCTTGCCGATATCGATGCCTTCGGCGTCACCGCAGGACCCGGCCTCATCGGGGCACTCCTGGTGGGGCTGACGTGGACGAAGGCGGCGGCGTGGGCGGCCGACCGGCCGCTGGTGGGCGTCCATCACATGGAGGCCCACCTCTTCGCCGCCAGCCTCGAGGACCGGGACGCGGTCCCGCCGTTCGTGGCGCTCCTGGTCTCCGGCGGACACACCATGCTGCTCTGGGTCCCCGAATGGGGTCGTTACGAGTTGCTGGGGGAAACCCGGGATGACGCCGCCGGCGAGGCGTTCGACAAGGTGGCCCGGATCCTGGGAATGGACTACCCGGGCGGGCCCGAGATCGAGCGGGCGGCTGCGGGTGTTGAGGGCGATGCCCACCGCTTCCCCCGGCCCATGCTTTCGGGCGGCCAGCGTCCCGGCGACGGCGACTACTACGCCTTCTCGTTCAGCGGCCTCAAGACGGCGGTCCGGAACCGGGTGGAGGCGCTGGAGTCCGAGGGCCGGCTGGACGCCGAGCGTGAGGCTGTGGCCGCGTCGTTCCAGCAGGCCGTGATGGACGTGCTGGTGGGGAAGACCATGCGCGCCGTGGAGGCCCGGGACTGTCGGCGGGTGCTCATCGGCGGCGGCGTGGCGGCGAGCCGGGCACTGCGGGGTGCCCTGAGCGATGCCCTGGGCGAGGACGGCCGGCTCCTCTACCCGAGCCCGCGCATGGCCACCGACAACGGCGCCATGATCGCGCGGACGGCGGCGTTCCATCTGGAGCGGGGCGACGTGGCGGCCCTCGACCTTACGGCCCGGGCCGACCTCCCGTTCCCGGGGCTCCGTCGATGATCCCCGTCCTCTTCCGGATCCCCGAGTGGATCCCGCTCGCGGGCGGTCAGGCGATCACCTCGTTCGGGGCGCTCCTCCTGGTGGCGTTCCTGGCCGGTGGCAAGCTCTTCGCCGATGGGGTGCGGGCGGACGACCTGGAGGCTCGGGGGTGGGATCTGGTGATCACCGCGGCGGTTGCGGGTCTCCTGGGCGCCAAGGCCATGCACCTGGCGGTGAACGGCCTTCTGGGGCTGCCGACCGGCCTCGGCCGGGCGGGGCTCGACTGGTTCGGTGGGCTGGCCTTCGGGGGCGCCGCCCTCCTCTGGCACGCCCGGGTCCAGGGGCTGGATCCCGGCCGTGTGGCCGCAGCGGCAGCCGCGCCCGTGGCCCTCGGCTACGCCATCGGTCGGGTGGGCTCGTTCCTCGTGGGATCGGAGTACGGCGTTCCCACCACGCTCCCCTGGGGCGTGGCCTTTCCCGCCGGGCACCCGCCCACCACCCCGGCGAACCTCCTGGCGGCGTTCGGCCTGGAAACGCCCGCGGGAGCGCTCTGTGGCGACTTCGCCCGTGTCCACCCCACGCAGCTCTACGAGGCCGTCCTCTCGTTGGGGGTCTTCGCCGCCGTGCGGCGTGCGCGCCACGCACGGACCGACCCCCGCGGCGGAGGATGGTGGGTCGCGGGCCTGTTCCTTATCCTGCATGGAGCCGCCCGGGTGCTGGTGGAGCCGGTGCGGGCGAAGGCCGACGGTCTGGCCGGTCCGGTCACTGTGGACCTGGTACTGGCGGCAGGCGTAGTGGTGTTGGGGGCGGGGCTCCAGGCGTGGCGAGGCGCGAATCGAGGGAAGGACTGAAGAATGCTGACGATCCTCCATGTATCGGACCTCCACTTCGGCCCCCCGTACGTGCCCCGTGTCGGGGCCGCGTTGATGGAGGCGGCGCACGCCATCGAGCCGGACCTCGTGGTGGCCAGCGGCGACTTCACGCAGCGGGCGAAGGAGCACCAGTTCCGTGAGGCGGCCGAATACCTGGAGGCGCTTCCGGACGTGCCCACGGTGGTGGTCCCCGGGAACCACGACGTGCCGCTCTACCGGGTGCGGGAGAGGATCTTTTCCCCGTACAAGTGGTATCGCAAGTACATCGCGGAGGAGCTGGACCAGGTGGTCCGGACCGACGGCGCGGTGGTAGCGGCGCTCAACTCGACGGCCCCGCTGCGGCACATCACGAACGGTCGGATCAGCCCGTCGCAGCTCGACTTCTGTCAGCGCACGTTCGATGGGGTGGATGACGATCGGGTCCGTATCGTGGTGGCCCATCACCACTTCGCGCCGGCCCCGGATTACGAGGGTGGGCAGGTCATGCCTCGGGCCAAGCGGGCCATCGACACGTTCACCCGACAGAAGGTGGACCTGGTCCTGGGCGGCCATCTGCACCGGGCGTACATCGGGAACTCGCTGGACCTGTATCCCGGTCTGGATCGGGACCACGGGATCATCATCGTCCAGAGCGGAACGACCACGTCCCGGCGCGGCCGCGTGAGGGAGCGGGAGAAGAACTCGTTCAACTTGATACGGGTGACGGACGAAGTGATCCGGATAACGCACTACATGTACTTCGAGGACACGGACCGGTTCGCATCGGTGAGCCGTCACATCTTCCCCCGCACGCCCATCGCGTTCTTCGGGGACAGCCTCGCGCTGGATGGAAAGGCTGATCGATGAGCTCTGCCCGATGGCTCCTCGGGGCCATCCTCAGTGTGGTGTTGGTGGGGTCGGCCGCGGCCCAGAGGCCGGACGTGGCGGAGCTACGGTTCGAGGGCAACGCGGCCTTCAACCGGTCGGAGCTGGCCTCGGCCATCGTAACGCAGCCGCCATCATGCGGACTGCCGGTCCTCTGCTGGATCGGGATCGGCTATGAACTCTCCGACTTCGATTCAGGCACGTTGGAAGCCGACGTGTTCCGATTGAAGGTGTACTATTTCGAACGCGGGTACCGGGAGGCCGAGATCACCCCGGACACTGTCCTGGTCGACCCGGAAGCGGTCCGGGTCACCTTTCACATTGACGAGGGCCGTCCCGTACGCGTGTCGGACGTGGAGATCGACGGGCTGCCGGATGCGATCTCGCCTCGCTCGCTGCCCATCGAGGCCGGCGCGCCGTTCGACGTGGTGTCCTACGAGGCGACGCGGGACACCCTCCAGAACCGGCTCCGGAACAACGGCTACGCCAGCGGCCAGGTCCTGGTGGGCTACTCCATCCGCGGGGAGTCGCCGTACCGGGCTGTGATCCGGTACACCGTGTATCCGGGAACGCGTGCCCGGTTCGGCGACATTGCGGTGGAGGGCGCCGACCAGGTCACGCCGGAGCTGGTGCACCGTATGCTCACGTTCGGGCCGGGCGACCTGTACAGCCGGAGGGAGCTCCTGGAGAGCCAGCGGAACCTGTACGGGCTCCAGATCTTCCGCCAGGCGGACGTGCGGGCCGACACCGACGCGGAGCCTGACAGCATCGTACCGGTGCGGGTCCGGTTGGCCGAAGGGAACATGCACCGGGTCCGGCTGGGCGGCGGTGCGAACAACGTGGAGTGTGCCAACGTCGAGGGGCGGTGGACGAGCCGGAACTTCCTCGGCAACGGTCGTCGCCTGACGGTGCGCGGGCGCGTGGGCAACCTCCTGATCGACCGGTGCGGCTGGCTCGTGAACGAGGCGTTTACGGAGTACTCCAATCTGACGGGACTGGCGTCCGTCGACTTCACGCAGCCGTGGTTCTTCGGGCCGCGCAACCGGATCGGGGTGGGTCTCTTCGCCGAGCGGCGCAATGTGCCGGAGGTCTTCGTCCGGAGCGCCCTGGGTGGCTATCTGTCGGTGAGCCGGTCGCTGGGTCGCAGCGCCACGGCCACCCTGGCCTTCCGGCCCGAGCTCACGGAGCTGATCACGGAGAACGAGCTCTTCTTCTGTGTGAATTTCGTGGCGTGCACCTTCGAGGCCATCGACGACCTCCAGGAGCCGCACTGGCTGGCGCCGGTGACGCTGTCGTTCACCATGGACCGGACCGATGCCCTGTTCAACCCGAGCCGGGGTTTCACCATCCGGCTGGACCTGGAGCACGCGGCCGCGTATACGGGCTCGGACTTCGCCTACACCCGGCTCCTGGGTGAGACCAGTCGATACGTGGGCTCCGAGGGTGGGGTGGTGCTGGCCACCCGCATCCGGGGCGGTGTAGGGGCCCCCCACGGCGATGGGAGCTCGGAGACGCTCGGGCTGAACCCGCAGAAGCGGTTCTTCGCCGGGGGCGCGAACAGCGTCCGGGGCTTCGACCAGTTCCGGCTCGGGCCCACACTCCTGGGGATCGACGCGGTGCCGAACCTGGTGAACGGGGACACCAGCTCCATCGAGGGCCTGGGCCCCGGGGAGGGCGCGGGCTGCACCATGGCCGAGGTGAACACGGGCACCTGCGACGCGAGCGTGTTGCCGGACCATCGGTTCGCGCTCCGGCCCACGGGGGGCGAAGTGCTCCTCGAGGGCAACATCGAGGTACGGTTCCCGCTCCCGGTAGCCGGCGGCAACCTGCGGGGCGCTATGTTCGTGGATGCCGGCCAGGTCTGGGCCACCCGGGAGGATGTGGCCCTCGGCGAGATCGTGGCCACGCCGGGATTCGGGCTCCGCTACCAGAGCCCCATCGGCCCCATCCGGCTGGATGCGGCGCTGAACACCATGGGGCCCCGGTCCCTGACCGTCCTGACCACGGCTGTGGAGAGCTGTATGATCGACGAACCGGGATGCCAGAAGATCCGCTACCGTGAGCCGAAGGCGACGCTGCGCAACGCCGATAACGTGGTGCCCCTCGATCAGCCTGTGCGGTACGGCAGCGGCCTCGCGCAGGTGGACGGGCTGAGCGGGTTCCTGAATCAGTGGCAGCTCCACTTTTCCATCGGGCAGGCGTTCTGATGGCCATTACCCGCCGTGTGGTCCGGTACCTCACTCTGACCCTCGCGGGAGTGGTGGTGGCGGCGGTGGGGATGGTGCTGTTCCTGACCCGTACCGAGGCCGGTGTGGAGCGCGCGGGCCGGTACGTGGTGGAGCGCCTCGACCGCTCCATCAACGGCACAGTGACCGTGGAACGGATCACGGCCGCCGGCAGCCTGCTTCAGGGGGTCATGCTGCACGAGGTGGCGATAAGCGACGTTGACGGCCGGCCCTTCCTGCGGGCCGACAGCGCCCGTCTCGGCTACCGGATCCGTACGTTCCTTGCCGGCTCTGTGGTCTTCGACCGGCTGTTGGTCTACGGCCCCGATCTGGTCATCGAACGGCTGCCGGGACAACAGTGGAACTACGAGGGGATCTTCGCCGACACCACCGCGCCCGATACCGCTGCGGACTCGGATGGCGACGGGTTGATTATGATCCGGGATGCCACCGTGCGCGGGGGCCGCGTCACGGTCCGGTTCCCGTGGGAGATCGAACCCGGGGCCGACACGTCGCGGTTGACCCTGGAGGCCGTACCCGGTGGGCGGGTCCGCACGGTGCGATTCGACAGCGTGAACGCTTACCTCCCCGAGGTGATCTGGGAGGCGCCGGGGACCGACGGTCGCCTCATCCAGGTGGAGGACCTCTCCACGCGGGCGTTCATCTGGGACACGGCGCTGGAGGTGGAAGAGCTGGCTGGCCGGGTGACCCTGCAGGACTCGGTGGTCAACTTCACGGCGGAGCCCATCCGTTTGCCGGACTCGGAGCTGGTCATGGACGGGCGCATCGTGCTCGGTGAGAACGGCAACCGGTACGACCTGGAAGCGGTCACCGAGGGCGCGGCGTTCCGGGACTTCCGGTGGCTCTACCCACGGCTCCCGGCGGAGGGGGGCGGCTCGCTCCGGTTCCGGCTCGAGACACAGGCCCCGGGGCGCACCCTCTTCCTGGCCCGGGACGCGGAGCTCACGGCCCGGGGCAGTGAGGTCACCGGATCGTTCGGTGTGGTGACCGGCGGCACGCTCCGGCTTACCGACGTGGACCTCCGGGCTACACCGCTGGACCTGGACTTTCTTGCCACCCTGCTCCCGGACGGGCTCCCGCTTTCCGGGCTGGTCATGGGAACCGCCACAGCGGAGGGGACGCTGGACGCGCTCCGCACCGCCGGCGACGTCCGCCATCGCACGTTCGACGCTGACGGGAACGGCGCCGAGTCGGCACTCCGGTGGAACGGGACCCTGGGCACGAGCGCGCCGTATCCGCTGAGGGCGATGGAGGTCGAGCTTCGAGCCGTGGAGCTGGCACAGGTGGCCCAGTACGTGCCCGAGCTGCGGGTCCGCGGGACGGCCCGGGGCACCGTGCGGGCGGACGGCTCGCTGGAGGACGGGGTCCAGGTAACCGGCGACCTGTCGCTGGACCACGGCGGGCAGCCGTCGATGATCCAAGGTGCCGGCCGGTTCGCCCTCGGCGCAACGCCCACCTTCGACCTCCAGTTCGAGGCTGCGCCGGTGGCACTGGAGCTCCTGGCGCTGCAGGTGCCGGCGCTGGAGGGGTTGCACGGCGAGGCACGCGGCCCCGTGACGGTCTCCGGGTCCCTGGATGACCTGACGGTGGACGCCGACATCATGACCCCGGCCGGGGACGTGGTGGTGCGGGGCAACGTGGCGGTCAACGGGATGCCTCGATACCGGGCGGAGGGCTCCATTACCGATTTCCGCGTGGATCGAGTGGTTCCGGGCCTGCCCGAGACAGTGGTGACCGGCCGCTTCGATCTCGACGGCGAGGGGGGCACTCCCGAGGAGGCGGACAGCCGGCTCTCTCTCGACGTGCTCTCGGCCAGAGTGGACGGGGTAGAGGTGTACCGGGGCACGCTGCGCGGGGGTATTACCAGCGGACTGGCCCGGGTCGACAGCCTGATGGTGGCCACGGAAGTGGGCGATGCCGAGGCGCGGGGCACCTTCGGGCTCATGGAGGGGCGGACCGGCGAGCTGGACGTGAGCGTCCGGGCTGATTCACTGGTGTTCCTGGAGCCCGTTCTCCTGCCCGACGCAGCGCCGCTGGATGTCGACGTCGAGCAGGCCGCCCGGATCGATGGCCGGATCAACCTCGATGGTCGGCTCACCGGCTCGGTCGCCGAGTGGCGGACCACCGCCACCGTCGGGTTCCGGTCGTTCGTCTACGAGCAGCTCCACGTCGGTCGGGGGCAGGTCGACGTGACGTGGAGCCCGGACTCGCTCCTGCTGGACCTCGACGTCGACTCGCTCCTCCACGGGAACCGGCGCCTGGCGAGCGCGCAGGGCTCGGTCAGATACGAGGGTGACCGGGGTACGGTCACGCTGACTGCCCAGGGCCGGGAGACGCAGCGGCTCATGCTGGAGAGCGGCTTCCAGCCCCAGGGCGATGTGATCCGGTTGAGGCTGCGCCAGCTCCATCTCACCACCCGGGAAGGCGCGTGGATGCTGGGGGACTCGGCCCGGGTGACGGTGGGCGGGAGTGGCTTCGACACCGACAGCCTGGTCCTGGTGCGCGACCCGGCGGGAGCCCGGATCCGGATCATGGGCGTACTCCCCTGGCGGCAGCCGGCGGCCGACGAGGTGCAGGAGGCGTCGCTGTCCATCGACCTGGAGGACGTGCAGATCGGCGAGTTCCTGAGGGCCACGCAGACCGACACGCTGGTGGGTGGGATCGTGACCGGGAAGGCACGCGTCACGGGGACGGCGCTGGAGCCCGAGCTCCAGAGCCGGGTGGATATCCGGTCGTTCAGCTACGGCACCGCCGTGCTGGACAGCGTTCACGCCGAGGTGGCATACAGCGACCGGGTGCTGGACGGCAGCTTCGAGGGCTGGCGGGACCGGGCGACGATCCTGACCGGTGGGGTCCGGGTGCCTGTGGAGCTTGCGCTCGCGGAGCAGGACGAGCGGCTCCTGGACCGGTCGATGAGCGTGACGGCTCGGGCCAACGGTATGCCCGCGGAGCTGCTCACGTTCTTCATCCCGGGGCTCCGCGACCTGCGCGGACAGCTGTACGGGGAGATGGCGGTGGTGGGTACGCCCGTCGACCCGGATCTCCAGGGGGAGGTGGAGCTTCGGGAAGGATCGGCCTACTTCGAGCCGCTGGAGGTGGGTTACAGCAGGGTACAGGCGAACGCACGGATGGCCGAAGGGTCGGAAGTGGAGCTGGAGGCCGAGCTGGCCACGAGCAGCGGGCGGGGTCGCATCCGGGGCACGCTCGACCTTGTCGAGCCCAGGGACCCGGTCTTCGACCTGGAGGTGGTGGCCGAGCGGCTCGACGCGACCCGACGACGGGACGTCACCGCTGTAGTGGACGGTGTGGCCCGGCTCCGGGGCCGCTACACCCGACCGGTGGTCTCCGGCAGCCTCACCATCGTGCGGGGCGAGATGAACCTGGACGAGGTCTGGCGGCAGTACCAGGTGGTCCAGCTCGATACTACCCTCTTCCAGATGCTGGACACGACTCAGGTCAGCTATCGGCCGGAGTCCGAGAGCCCCTTTCTGGAGAACCTGAGGGTCACCAACACCACGTTGCGCACGGACCGGAACTTCTGGCTCCGGAGCCAGGAGCTGAACGTGGAGGTGGGAGGCAGTCTGGCCCTCGAGGTGGACCGACAGTCCGACGACTTCCGGCTCACGGGGACGCTCCAGGTGGTCGACGGCAACTACCAGCTCCTGGCGCGAGGGCTGCCAAGCGGGCGGCGGTTCGAGATCCGGGAGGGGACCATTGAGTTCGTGGGCACGCCCGGGATCAACCCGAACCTGGAGATCGAGGCGGCCTACCGCATCCGACCCGCGCAAGGCGAGCCGATCGACGTCATCGCATCGGTCACCGGGACGCTCCAGGATCCCAGGGTGGCGTTGACCAGCGAGACCGAGGTCCCCATGAGCGAGACCGACCTGGCCAGCTATATCCTCTTCGGTCGGGCCAGCGCCGAGCTGACGCAGGCCCAGCTCGATGCGACCTCCGGTGGCGCCCTTGCCGCCGGGCTATTCAGCCCCATGCTGAGCGGGGCGGCCAGCTCGGGGATCCAGCAGGTGGCGTCCAGCCTCGGGCTGCCCGTGGACTACGTGGCCTTCAGTCTGCCCGAATACGGCGGTCTGCGGCAGCAGGCGGGCGGACCCACCAGCCTCTTCGGCAACGCCCAGATCGAGGTCGGCTTCGACCCGGCCCCGAACGTGTCGGTGATCGGCAGCGTGCGGCTCCCCAGCGGCACCGAGACGGAAGGGCAGGTGTCCACACTCCGCCTCTTCGGTGCCCGGGTCGAGTACCGGCCGTGGCAGACGTGGACCATTGAGGGCTACATCGAGGACCAGTTCGCCCGCCGGCCGTCCTTCGGCATCTCCGAGATCTCCGACCGGAAGGTCCTGGGGCTCTCCTTCTTCCGGGAGTGGGGGTACTGAGCGCTGGATCAGCAGCCCATCCCCGGGGTATCTTGCAATTCGATAAGACCCCCTGATCTGAGAGAGCAATGCAACGGACCAAGATCTTCGTGATGATGGCGGGGCTGACCGCCCTGCTGGTGGTGCTGGGCGGGTACATCGGCGGGACGGGTGGCGCCGTGGCGCTGTTCGTCTTTGCCGGGCTCATGAACTTCGGGATGTACTGGTGGAGCGACAAGGCGGTGCTGCGCATGTACAAGGCGCAGATCATCGACCGGTCCCAGGCGCCGGAGCTCTACGACATGGTGGACCGGCTCCGCCAGCGGGCGGGGCTGCCCATGCCCACCGTGGCCATCGCGCCGCAGGAGCAGCCGAACGCCTTCGCCACCGGCCGCAACCATGAGCACGCGGTGGTCTGCTGTACCGCCGGCCTCCTCCAGCTGGTGGACACGCAGGAGATCGAGGGCGTCATCGCCCACGAGCTGGCCCACATCAAGCACCGGCACATGCTGGTGAGCACGGTGGCGGCCACCATGGCCGGTGCGGTGGCGATGATCGGCCGGATCGTGACCTGGGGCGCCATCTTCGGGGTGGGCGGCCGGGATCGGGGCGGCGGTGGGCTCGGCATGATCGTGATGGCCATCGTCGCCCCCATCGCGGCCATGATGATCCAGTTCGCCATCAGCCGGCAGAACGAGTTCCAGGCGGATCGGACGGGCGCGGAGATCAGCGGTAATCCCATGGGGCTGGCGAGCGCGCTGCAGAAACTCGACGCGTATAGCCGGCGGATCCCCATGCAGCTCAATCCCGCCGGCGCGTCGCTGGCCATCGTGAACCCGCTGGCGGGCCAGAAAGCGAGCTTCAGCAGCCTGTTCAGCACCCACCCCGCCACGGAGGAGCGAGTGGAGCGGTTGAAGGAGCTGGCAGCCGGCCGGTGACAGCCGACGCGTCGGTGCCCTCGAACGGAGACGCAGCCACGGATGATGGTGCGGCCGGCCCTTACGTCGGCCGCACCTTTATCATCCTGAACCCCATTGCGGGGCAGGACGAGCCCGCCCGGCTGCGGCGTTTGGTCGGGGGCGAGTTCTCCGCCCGGCGGGCGTCGTTCGAGCTGGCGGAGACGGAGCGAGCGGGCCACGCCACCGAGCTGGCCCGCGAGGCCGCGGCCCTCGGCTATCGCGCCGTCTGCGTGGTGGGCGGCGACGGTACGCTGGCGGAGGCGGCCACGGGGCTGGCCGGGACCGAGGTCCCGCTGGCCGTGATCCCCCGGGGCACGGCCAACCAGGTGGCTCACAACCTGCGGATCCCGTCGAACCTGGAGGAGGCCGTGGAGCTGGCGGTGAACGGCAAGGCGGCGGCCGTGGACCTGGGCGCCATCGGCGACCGGACGTTCGCGCTGGTGGCCGGCGCCGGACTCGACGCCGCCGTAATGGCCAGCGCCACCCGGGGGATGAAGGAGCGGTGGGGCTTCGGCGCCTATGTGTTCGCCGCCGTGAAGGAGGCGCTCACCGCCCAGCCGGTGGAGTTCCGCATCACCGCCGATGGCGAGACCGTGGAGGTCCGTGCCGTGAGTGTGATGCTCGCCAATGTGGGAGAGCTCTTCGCCCACTTCCTCCCGTTCCCCGTGCCGCTGGCGCCACGGCCCAAGAACTCGTGGCAGGACGGCCTCTTCGACGTGGTGGTCCTGGCACCCCGCAACGTCATGGACGTGCCCGCCGTGGTCTGGAAAGCCCTCGGCGGCCAGTTCGGGGACGACGACCGGCTCCTCCACTTCCAGGCCAAGGAGGTCACCGTCGAGACCGACCCGGCCATCGCGGTCCAGGTCGATGGTGACCCGGCGGGGGAGACCCCCATGTCCGCCCGGGCCATGGAGGGCGCCGTGCGGATCATCAGCCCGCTCCTGGTGTGAGCCGGGGCCTGCCGTGAGCCGGCGCGTCCGGCAGGAGGAGGTCGTGGCCGCCGATGGGACCCGCCTCGCCCTCTACCGGGTGGGGCGACCCGGAGCGCCCACGGTGGTCCTGATGCCGGGCACCTTCTCCAACCACACCTTCTGGTTGGGCACCAAGGGCCACGGGATGGCGTGGGCGCTGGCCGACGCCGGTTTCGAGGCCGTGATCCTCGACCCCCGTGGGCACGGCGGGAGCGAGCGCCCCAACGGCCAGGACTGGACCTTCGACCACTGGGGACGCGTTGATGTCCCCGCTGCCGTGGGTGCCGCAACGGCCGGCGGCGGCCGAACGTTGATGGTGGGCCACTCCGCCGGCGGCGCGTCGATGCTCATTGCACTGGCTGGTGACCCCGAGGTCCGTGAGCGGGTGGCGGGCGTCGTGGTGCTGGCCACACCCGTGCCGTGGCTCCAGCGCTGGCGACAGGTCGGGGCGTGGGCCATCCGTGCCGGGTCGCGGCTGCTGGGCCGGTTCCCCGCGCGGGTCCTGGGCCTGGGCCCGGAGGACGAGTTGCCCGGCGTGATGGGCCAGTGGATGACGTGGAACCTCCGGGGCGAGTGGGAGGGCGACGACGGTGTCGACTACGTCCGGGAGCTGGGCAACGTCCGGGTCCCGGTCCTGGCCCTGAGTGGTGCCGGCGACACGGTGTTCGCGCCGCCGGACGCGTGTCGGGGGCTCGTGGAGATGGTCGGTACCGACGACGCTACCTACGTCCTGGCGGGCCGAGACACGGGCTTCAGCGAGGATTTTGATCACCCCGGGATCGTGGTCTCGAAGGCCGCCCACGAAGAGGTCTGGCCACGGGTCATCGACTGGCTCCAGGACCACTCACCGGACCACCCCGGAGGCTGACCGGCGGGGCTTGCACCGGGGCGGACCCCGGGCGACATTCATGGCCTCATGGAGCCCTGCTGCGGCGGGGCGTTCCCTTCTTTGCGACCGATGGACGGAGTAGCAGCAGCCGATGGCGATGTCCGCCACCCAGATGCGACGGGGCAGTGTGATCATGCACGAGGGGGAGCCCTGCCGCGTGATCGAGTTCCAGCACATCAAGCCCGGCAAGGGGCCCGCGTACGTGCAGACCAAGCTGAAGAACATCCTGACGGGGGTGATCTTCGAGCACCGCTTCCGTTCCGCCGACACGGTGGAGAAAGCCCAGATGAACACGCGGGAGCTCCAGTTCCTGTACCATGACGGGCAGCACCACTACTTCATGGACAAGGAGACGTACGAACAGTTCCCCATAGGCGATGACGCGCTGGGCAGCGACGCGAAGTGGCTGGTCCCGAACATGGACATCCAGGTCGAGTTCCTGGAAGGACGACCCATTGGCATCGAGCTGCCGCGAACGCTCGAGCTGAAAGTGGAGGAGACGGAACCCGGCGTCCGGGGCGATACCCGCACGTCGGTCACGAAGCCCGCCAAGCTGGAGAACGGGGTGACGGTCCAGGTCCCGGCGTTCGTGGACAAGGGCGAAGTCATCCGTATAGACCCCGAAGAGGGGATCTACATCGAACGCGTGCGCTAGACCGAACAAGGAGACGGTTTCATGCTGAAATACACCCGCACTGCCCTCGTCGCGGCGTTCCTCGCCGCGTTCACATTCGCACCGGCGGCCGCCCAGAGTGGCTACCGGACACCGCCCGCGCCGATCCCCGAGATCCTGGACGCGCCCCCGCTCCCGTACGGCAGCGCCGGACCGGACGGGGAGTGGCTGCTCCTCATGGAGCGGGCGAACCTGCCGCCGCTCTCCGAGGTGGCCGCACCTATGCTCCGCCTGGCGGGGACGCGGATCAATCCGGTCACCAACGGCCCGGCGGGCAGATACACCACGCTGACCGGGTTCACACTGAAGAACCTGACCGACCAGGCGGAGCGCGAGATCACGGGCTTCGACGGCACGCCGGGCTTCGCCAGCTGGTCGCCGGACGGGCAGTGGATCACCTTCACCAACACCCATGCCAACGGCGTCGAGCAGTGGGTCGCCGAGGTGGCCACGGGGCAGGCCCGACGCGTGATCGGTGGTGTGAACGAGGCCGCCGGCGGGTGCGAGTGGATGCCGGACAGCAATCAGCTCCTGTGCATGCTGATCCCGTCGGGTCGGGGTGAGCCCCCCGAGGAGCCTGCGGTCCCCGAGGGGCCGGTGATCCAGGAGACCCGGGGCATGAAGGCACCCGTCCGGACCTACCAGGACATGCTCGAGGACCCGTACGACGAGGCGCTCTTCGAGTACTACATGACGAGCCAGCCCGCGTACGTGAACGTGGAGACCGGGCAGCGGGAGAACATCGGCGAGCCCGCCGTCTACGACGATCTGGATGCGTCCCCCGACGGACGGTATCTGCTGGTGGAGCGGCTCCACGAGCCGTGGTCCTATCTGGTCGGGTACTGGAGCTTCCCGGTGACCATCGAGGTCTGGGATGCCGAAGGGAACGTGGTCCACGAGATCGCTGACCTGCCGGTGGCCGACGACGTCCCGATCCGGGGTGTGCGGACCGGGCCGCGGAACCTCAGCTGGCGACCGCTCCGGCCGGCGTCGTTGGTCTGGGTCGAGGCGCTGGACGGCGGCGACCCGGAGCGTGAGGTGGCCAACCGGGACCGGGTTCTGGTCCTCGACGCGCCCTTCGACGGGAGCCCCCGGGAGCTGGCGCTCACCGAGGAGCGGTTCGGCGGGATCGCGTGGGGTGAGAACGGGTTGATGCTGCTGAGCGACTATGACCGCAGCCGCCGCTGGCGGCGGACGTGGATCATGAACGCCGACCGGCTCAGTCAGGAGCCGCGGCTGCTGTGGGACAGGAGCACCGAGGACGCGTACGCCGACCCGGGCAGCCCGGTCTACCGGACCACGGAGAACGGGGAGCGGGTGCTGCTCCAGGACGAGGACGGGATTTTACTGGCGGGCAGCGGCGCGAGCCCCGAAGGTGACCGGCCGTTCCTCGACCGTCTCAGCCTCGAAACGCTGGAAACCCAGCGGCTCTGGCAGTCGGAGGCCGGGTATTACGAGACGGTGGTGGACGTCCTCGGCGATTTCGGCCGTCGGATCCTGACCCGGCGCGAGTCGAAGACCGAGCCGCCCAACTACTTTATCCGGGACCTGTCCGCTGATCAGCGGGTGGCCGTCACCGACTTCGAGGACCCGGCGCCGCAGCTCCAGGGGATCACCAAGGAGCTGATCACCTACGAGCGCGACGACGGCGTGCCCCTCAACGGGACGCTCTACCTGCCGCCCGAGTACGAGGAGGGGCAGACGCTGCCCGTGGTGATCTGGGCGTACCCCCGGGAGTTCGTCAGCGCCGACGCCGCCGGCCAGGTCCGGAGCTCGGACAATCGGTTCACCACCATCGGCGGCTCGAGCCACCTCTTCTTCCTGACCCAGGGCTACGCCGTCTTCGATGGCCCGAGCATGCCGATCATCGGCGGTGACACCGCCAACAACACGTACGTCCAGCAGCTGGTCTCCAGCGCCGAGGCGGCCGTGGACGTGCTGGTGGAGCGGGAAATCGGTGACCGGGACCGGATGGGCGTCGGGGGCCACAGCTACGGCGCGTTCATGACCGCCAACCTCCTGGCACACAGCGACCTGTTCGCCGCCGGGATCGCGCGGTCCGGCGCGTACAACCGGACGCTCACGCCCTTCGGGTTCCAGAACGAGCGACGGACGTACTGGGAGGCGCCGGAGATCTACTACCAGATGTCGCCGTTCATGCACGCCGAGCAGGTCGATGAGCCCATGCTCATGATCCACGGCATCGCTGACAACAACAGCGGCACATTCCCGATCCAGAGCGAGCGTATGTTCCACGCCATGAACGGCCTCGGCGGGACCGCCCGGCTGGTCATGCTGCCCGCTGAGAGCCACGGCTACCGGGCTCGGGAGAGCGTGATGCATACGCTGGCGGAGATGATCGAGTGGTTTGACGAGTACGTGAAGTAGGCGAGGTAGGCGGCGGCTCCGCCGCCGCAACAGGCTCGCCTCCGGCGAGCAACAGGCTCACTCCGTTCGCAACAGGGGCGGGCCGCGGGCTGGCGCCCGCGGCCCGCCCAACACGCCCGCTGCGCGGGCATCGGCTCGCCTTCGGCTCGCAACAGGCTCGGCCCTGCGGGCCTCGCAAGGGCTCCCTGCGGTCGCAAGGGGCGCTCACTTCGCGCGCCGTTGCGAAGGGGCGTAAGCCCCGAGCCTGTTGCGGACGAAGTCCGCCGGTTGCCGGTCCGCAGGGCCGGCCACTGCGCCGCGCCAGCGGCGCGTGTTGCGAACGGAGTGAGCCTGTTGCGAGCCAAGCGAGCCTGTTGCGGCGCTCCCCGGGCGCTGACGGGTGTCGCGATGATGCCTTCCGCGCCGCCTGTTGCGAGGCGGGCTCCGCCCGCCGAGCCCCGGTTGGACCAAGGCTCGCCCCCCTGGGTATACAGAAGCCTCAGAAGCCTCGGTAACTGCCGCACACCCTAGCCCGAGCCCAATGGACGAGTTCCTGACCGTACGCGGTGCCCGCGAGCACAACCTTCAAAGCATCGACGTCGAACTCCCTCGCAACAAGCTGATCGTGGTGACCGGGATCAGCGGGTCGGGGAAGAGCTCGCTGGCGTTCGACACCATCTACGCGGAAGGGCAGCGCCGGTACGTGGAGAGCCTCTCCGCGTACGCCCGCCAGTTCCTGGGCGTCATGGAGAAGCCGGACGTAGACATCATCGAAGGGCTCAGCCCGGCCATCTCCATCGAGCAGCGGACCACGGGGCGGAACCCCCGGTCCACGGTGGGCACCGTCACCGAGATCTACGACTACCTCCGGCTCCTCTGGGCCCGGGTCGGAACGCCGCACTGCCACAACTGCGGCCGGCCTGTCCAGCCCCAGACGGCGGGGCAGATCGCCGACCGGATCCTGACCTGGCCGGATGACGCGCGCCTCGAAGTCCTCGCCCCACTGGTCCGGGGCCGGAAGGGCGAGTTCAAGGACCTGTTCGAGGAGGCCCGTAAGAAGGGCTTCGTCCGGGTCCGGGTCGATGCCGAGACGTACGACCTGGAGGACCCGCCGGAGCTGAATCGCTACGAGAACCATGACATCGCCGTCGTCGTCGATCGGCTCAAGGTGAAGGCGGAGGACCGGCCGCGCCTGGCCGACTCCGTGGAGACCGCGTTGAATACCGCCGAGGGGCTCGTCGAGGTGGTGCTCCATGGCGTTGCCGAGATGGCTGAGGACAAGCGAGCCGCGCTGGCCGCGGCCGACGGCCCGGATGGGGACGGCGTGGCGGCCACGGCGGATGCGGACGGCGCCTCGGAGGATGACACCCGGACGTTCACGTTCAGCGAGCGCTTCGCATGCGTGCACTGCGGTACCAGCATCCCGGAGCTCGAGCCCCGGCAGTTCAGCTTCAACAGCCCGTACGGCGCATGCGACGGCTGTGGTGGGCTCGGCACCCGGCAGGAGGTCAGTGCCGACCTCATCCTGGCCGACCCGAGCATCTCCATCCTCGAGGGCGTGATTATTCCGTGGGGCGCGCCCAGCGGGCACCTTCGACGGTCCATCATCGCCGGGCTCGCCGATCACTACGACTTCGACCCGAACACGCCGTGGGGTCGGCTCCCTGAGGAGACCCGGGAGATCATCCTCTACGGCAGCGGTGACGAGGAGGTCGAGTTCCCGTACAGGACGGGTGGCAAGGAAGGCAGCTACACCGAGCCGTGGGAGGGCGTCCTCGAGCACATCAAGCGCCGGTACGAGGACACCGGCTCCGAGAACGTCCGGAAACAGCTCCGGGAGTACATGGTCGCCCAGCCGTGTCGGGTCTGCCAGGGGCATCGGCTCCGCCCGGAGAGCCTGGCCGTCACCGTCGCCGGGCACTCCATCGGGGAGGTCACCGACCTGAGCGTGGGGGACGCGCTGGCGCTCTTCGAGACGCTCCCTCTCGACGACGACGAGGTCCCGGACCCCGACGCGCTCCCGGCCAGGGTGGCACGTCCCATCCTCAAGGAGGTGACCGAACGGCTCCGGTTCCTCACCAACGTGGGGCTCCAGTACCTGACCCTCGGCCGGAGCGCCGAGACGCTGGCGGGCGGTGAGGCCCAGCGGATCCGGCTGGCCACCCAGATCGGCAGCCGGCTCGTGGGCGTCCTCTATATCCTGGACGAGCCCAGCATCGGGCTGCACCATCGCGACAATGAGCGGCTCCTGGCCACGCTGGGTGAGCTGCGGGATCTGGGTAACACCGTCATCGTGGTGGAGCATGACGAGGAGACCATCCGCTCTGCCGACTACGTGGTGGACCTGGGCCCCGGCGCCGGTCGGCACGGCGGCCGCCTGGTGGCCGCGGGCACCATCGAGGACGTGCTCGCCGCCGAGGAGTCCATCACCGGCGCGTACCTCCGGGGCGATCGGAGCATCCCCATCCCCGAGGAGCGGCGGAAGCCGGAGAAGGCCCGCTACCAGCTCACCGTCCGGGGCGCCCGGCAGCACAACCTGAAGGACATCGACGTCCACTTCCCGCTGGGCACGTTCACCTGCGTCACGGGCGTGAGCGGGTCGGGGAAGAGCACGCTCATCAACGAGATCCTCTACGAGGCCCTGGCCATCGAGTTCTACCGCCGTCGCTCCATCCCTGGCGATCACGACGGCATCGACGGCATGAAATACATCGACAAGGTGGTGGATGTCGATCAGAGCCCCATCGGGCGCACGCCCCGGTCCAACCCGGCCACCTATACGGGCGTCTTCACCCCCATCCGGAACCTGTTCGCCGACCTGCCCGAGTCGAAGATCCGGGGCTACGAGCCCGGCCGGTTCAGCTTCAACGTGAAGGGTGGCCGGTGTGAGGCGTGCAGCGGCGACGGGCTGGTCAAGATCGAGATGCACTTCCTCCCCGACGTCTACATCCCCTGCGAGGTCTGCCGCGGCAAGCGCTACAACCGGGAGACGCTGGAGGTGCTCTACAAGGGGAAGAATATCGCCGACGTGCTGGACATGACCGTCGACGAGGCGCTGGAGTTCTTCGACGCCGTGCCACCCATCAAGCGACGGCTCAAGACGCTCAGCGACGTGGGACTCGGCTACATCCACCTCGGCCAGTCCGCCACCACGCTGTCCGGCGGCGAGGCCCAGCGGGTGAAGCTGGCCACGGAGCTGGCCAAGCAGGCCACCGGCCAGACGCTCTACATGCTCGATGAGCCCACCACCGGACTCCACTTCGAGGACATCCGGATGCTGCTGAACGTCCTCCACCGGCTCGTGGAGAAGGGCAACACCGTGATCGTCATCGAGCACAACATGGACGTCATCAAGACCGCCGACTGGATCGTTGACCTCGGCCCCGAGGGCGGCGCACAGGGCGGCGATATCGTGGCTGAAGGGACGCCCGAGGAGGTGGCCGCGAACCCGGTGAGCCACACCGGCCGGTTCCTGGCCGACGTGCTGGGGATGGCGCCGGTGGGGTGACCGGGTGTGACCTTCCCCCGACCTGGATCGTCTGAGGAATGAAATGCGCTTCCGACATGAACACATCCTCCGCAAGGGCACATCCTCCGTGAGGAGGAGCCGCAAAGCCTGGCGTCTCCCGTAGACGGGCCGGGTTTCCGAAGGAGCCGATCGAAGCGTCGTGGCATGCGAACCCGCGTGTCGCCTACACTCTGGACCAGAGGAACCAGCATGAAACGACTGATCGCAGCCCTGCTGTTCGTCCCGCTCGTGGGCGCTTGTGGTGACTCGACCGGCCCGGCAGGCACGGCGCCGGTGGAGCTCAGCCTCGCGACCGTTTCCACCACGTCGGCGGTAAACGCCGGCGGCGCCTCCTTCGCCATGTCAGCCCTCGAGACCGCAGCGTTGACGATCCCGGCGAATGAGGGCGTCTTCGAGATCGCCGACGTGCAGTTCATCGTCTCGGAGTTCGAGCTCGAGGGCACCGAGACCTGCACCACCACCGACGAGGACGGGGAGACGGAGATTGACGAGTGCGAGTTCGAGGGCGGCCCGCACCTCGTGAGCCTGCCGCTCGATGGTGGCGCCATCAGCCTCGGCACAGGCCACATCACCGAAGGCACCTACACCTACCTCGAGTTCGAGGTCGAGGACCTGGAGATGGACGAGGAGGACGCCGATGACAGCGAGAAGCAGGCTGCGCTCGCTGCCATCCTGACTGACGTTCAGGCCACGTACCCCGACTTCCCGGCCGGCGCCAGCATGGTCGTGAGCGGTCAGTACGTCCCGGACACGGGCGACGCACAACCGTTCACCGTGTACTTCGCCGCTGAGATCGAGATTGAGATGGTCCTCGACCCGGCCCTGGAGATCCCGGCCAACGACGCACTGACGATCAACGTGGACCCGAGCGCCTGGCTCACCGGCTTTGATCTGCTCGCCGCTGACGGACAGCTCGTGGAGTTCGAGCTGGAGATGGAAGATGGGTTCGTAGAGATCGAGATCGACGACGAGGACTGACCGGCTGACCTCCACCTATTGGATGGTCCAGTGGCACGGCCATCCGAGTTGCGCGGCCTCAAGGCGCCGGGTTCGAGGTTCCCCGGTCCGGCGCGTCAGGGATAGGGGCCGCAGTCCAAGGTAGGAGCGCCGCCGAGTCCGGCGGTAAGAAGGCGCGCCGACCGTAGCGGCCGCCCTGGTCGTCCAGGAACGCCGCCACCCCCGTCACCTCCGTGTAGACGTACGCGTACGGGGCGTACTCGCGCTCGAGGTTGTTGCGATAGACCTGGCCGGCCGCCCCTGGTAGGGCGGCGCTCCAGCGCTGGGCCCCGGCCATCAATGCCACGATGATGCCCAGCCCCGCCAGCAGCCATAGCACTCGGCCTGTCCGGCCGCCGGGATGGATCTTCATTGGACCGGTGCGAACAGGAGCCCGCCGAACGCGATCCAGGCCATGATCAGGGTCAGGACGACGTTGAACGTCTGGCCCACGGCGTACAGGATGATCGGCTTCCCGCCCACCAGCTGCTTGGCGAGCTCCTTGAAGTTCGATTCCAGCCCGATGGAGACGAACGCCAGGCAGAAGAACCATCCGCGCACCGAGCTGGACAGGTCCAGCGTCCCGGAGACGGTGGCGTGGCCGAGGAGAGGCATAAGAATGAAGCTGAAGACCACCGAGGCAGCGGCGAAGCCGAGAATGAACTTGGGGAACCGGTACCAGATCTCCATGGCGCCCGGACGGGGTGCGCCGGGCTGCCGATCCACCCGCGTCACCCAGAACAGTGCCACGAGGAAGGCCACCACGCCGATCAGGACGTTCTGAATCATCTTGACCACGGCCGCTACCTTCTCCGCCAGGTCGCCCAGGAACGCCCCCGCCGCCACCACCGCGCCCGTGGAATCGATGGTGCCGCCGAGCCACGCTCCGCCCACGGCCTCCGACAGCCCCATCAGCTTCGCCAGCGCCGGCATGGCCACCATCATGAGCACCGTGAAGATCATGGTCATGCCGACGCCCAGAGTGAGCTCCGACTTCCGGGCGCGGCAGGCGGCGGCCACGGCGATCGCCGCGGACACCCCGCACACCGACGTGGCAGCCGCGATGATGATGGTCAGGGTCTTGGACTGGAGACGGAGGATGCGCGTCCCCAGGAGCCACATGAAGAAGATCACCGTGGGAGTCACGAACCAGGCCACCATGAGCCCCGGTGCGCCCAGGTCGAGGATCTCGCTGAACAGGATCTCCCCACCCAGCAGGACCAGCCCCGTCTTCACGAACAGCTCCGATCGGGCTCCCTTCAGCACCCACAGGGGCGTGCCCACGGTGTTGGCCACCAGGAGCCCGAAGGCCAGGGCCCAGATGGCGTAGCCCAGCCCCCAGCTGCGCATGGCCGTCTGCTGTGCCACCAGGTAGGACACGACCGCGAGCACGTAAATGAATACGAATCCTGCCAGGTACCGCCGCCAGTCCTCCTTCATCACCGCCACGCCGATGGTGGTGAAGGTGGCCAGCGATACGCCCAGCAGGATGAGACGTCCGAATACGCCCTCGAACGCCTCCAGTGGGTTCCCGGTCCACTGGCCCACCCGCGGAATCCCGACCACCCACCCTGCCAGGATCACCGCGAAAATCGCGACGGCGAACCAGATCGACCAGTAATCCTCACTGGTCAACAGCTTGCGCAGCTCCCCCTCGCGTTCCGTCGGTTGGGAGAGGTTCGGATCGGGCAGTATCTCAGTGCTCATGATCCATCCCGCGGGTCGCAGGCTCATGCCGCCGCCTCACGACATCCCCCGGCTCGGGGCAGGAGCGTCGGCCGAGCCGACGCCGTGCTGCGGTGTAATTCGTCAACCCCCGGAAACTAGATGCGCCAGCCACCGCGGGGCAAGCGAACGCGGGCCCGTCAGCTCCGGTTCAATAGTCGTGGGTTCCCACGGCTACGGGCACACCCCACATCTCCTCCAGCTTCGCGCTGATCCCCTCGATGTTCATGGGGCAGTTCATGAGCGCCTGGGCCTTCTTCACGCACGTGCCGAAGTAGAGGGCGTCCACGTGCTCATCGATGGCGTCCAGGAAGATCTTCTGGAGCTCGAGCTTCGGCGCGGTGAGCCCCGGGCAGTCGCCGCACCCGGTCTTGAAGACCACCCGCACGTCTTCCTCGCCGGCGAACGCGTGGGTGCGGTTGTTGATCGCCTTGTAGCACTTGGCGCAACCGACGCAGCTCGCGTCCTGGATCTTCCTGCAGTAGATGATGCCGATCCGCTTCGTCATGGGTCCCCCCGTTGATACAAAGTTGGGCGACGGGACCCCCGGACCGTCAGCCGCATGTCGTGGGAGGATGATCGAGGCGGGAAGGGGCGCAGGTCAAGGAGCACCCGGAGCGCTGGCCCGCGGCGGGCAGCTCCAATTCCGGGAAGACCGCCGGGGATGTCGGAGCCGCCGGAGCCGCCGGAGCCGCCGGCGGGTCCCTGCGCTACCGCTCCGGCCGCTCGATGATCGCCACCCGCCCGTCGGCCTGGGCGATGAGAAGGTCGCCACCGCGGACGGCCAGCCCCACCGGCGCCTCGAGCCCTGGCACCGCGTACGCCGCCGTCACGGCCTGCGACCCCAGGTCGATGACCAGCAGCGTGGAGTATGCGGCGCTGATAGCGTAGAGCCGGCCATCGACCACGGTGGCGCCCGTGACGGTGTACTCTGTCAGCCGCCGCTCCGGCCCGGCGGGCTCGAGTCCCGCGCCGAGCTCGGGGACGAACTCCGCCGAGAGGATGAAATCGTCGCGGTCGAAGCGGGAGACCACCCACCGCGGATGCCGATCCGACGGCACGCTGACGGTGATCAGCTCGTTCGATGCGGGGTCGTACGCCAGCGACAGCGCGTACATCAAGCGGGCGCGCACGGTGGAGAAACGCGACCGGCGCAGTTCCGTCATCCCGCCGTCGGTCTCCAGGAAGTGACGCCATTCCCGTCCCGGGTCCGCATCGGGATCCGGGCGGAGCAGGACGTAGCTCTTGTTGACGGACAGCACGGCCAGCGTGTCCGGGCCCACGAACGCGGTGCCGGCCAGCGGCGTGAGGTCAATGCTGAAGCCGGGGTCCAGCACCACGCGGTGCAGCACCCGGGACATCGTACCGTCGAAGACGTAGACCGCGTGTTCGTCCGTGGTCACCAGGACCCGGAGCCGGTCGGCAGACGACGAGCTCCGGATGGGCTCCGACGCCCCCTCGACGTTCGCGTCGGCTGCGTCGGCTGCGTCGGGCGTGGCACCGACGGCGAGTCCGGTTAGACGGTCGCCCACGGGTGACCCGACCTGTTCCCAGCGGTCGATTGCCAGCGTCGACAGCCTTGCCAGGGGTCCGTTCGCCGGGTCCGAGTCGACGGCGGGCGTCGCCGGGTCCGGCCGCGGCACGGCCCAGGAGCCGCGCCAGCCGATGGGGCCCCGCAGCTCACCCACGGACCACACCCAGTGGCTCGGGTTCAGCGACAGGCGGATCGGGTCGCCCTGGCCCAGGAACGGCGGCGGGCCCGTCGAGACGAACGCCTGCACGGCGTTGCCGGCCACCAACACCACGAACAGCCCCATGGCGAATCGACCCGCACGGCTCGGCGCGATCTCGCGGTCGGCCTTCAACGGGCCCCGGGTCATGACCAGCAGCGCGCCGGCGGCGATGAGCACCACCCAGTGGATCACCCACGCCCACGTGTACGTGTGGGCACCCAGAATATTCGCGGCGAAGCCCTGGCCGATGTCCCGGGCCACATGCAGCGACGCGTGCCGGGTCGCCATCCAGATGCCCCACGCGCCGAGGATCACCAGCACGCCCAGATACCGCGGCCGCGGGCCGTACCGGACCACGAACAGCGCCACCAGCGCGATCAGGATCATGGACGTCCGCTGCGCCCAGCACAGGATGCACGGACTCTCGCCCACCGCCACGCCCAGCCACAAGGCGCCACCCACGGGCACCACCAGGAGCACGATCACGAGCCAGGCCAGGACCGTGCGCAGCCGATCCTCCGTCAGCGCCATCACAGGTTCACCCGCGGCACGAAGGACGTGTGGGTGCCGATGAGGAAGAGAAGCGCCATGAGGACGCAGCTTACCACCAGGAGCCCGAAGGCCACTCGTTCACGCTCGGGCCGACGCCACACCAGCCAGCCGGCCGTCAGAATGATCAAGAAGTTGAGGAATTCCATGGTCGGAAGGATGGGAGGTTGAGGGGAGGCGGGCAACACCACCAACGGACCTGGTTTCAGATTTTACAATTTCCGCCGACGCACGGTGGAACTCACGCGTGGAGTAGGGGATTATCGCGGTTTGGGGTATTAAAAAGGCTTTGAAACACATCGATAAACGTCAACGGAGCGTGAATAGTAAAAAGTAAAACCCGGTCCGTTCCCTTGCCGAAACCCGGAACGGCTTGCTACCGTACGGGTTGGCAGGTTTCCCGAATACTGGAGAACGCCATGATCGATCGTGAAGACATCGAGGGCTACTTCATCCGGATGGGCATCGAAGCCGAGGAGGTGGATGACAACATCTGGGTGTTGGAGGGCTCGGATGAGGACGAGCCGCGGGTGGTGGCGACGTTCGCGCCACCGGTCATGCTCCTCCGACTGAAGGTAATGGGCCTTCCTCAGGGTGCGTCGGATGAGGCGCTGGCGCCTCTGTTCCGGAAGCTGCTGGAGCTGAACGCCAGCGACCTGGTCCACGGGAGCTACGGGATCGAGGAGGGCGACGTGGCGCTGAGCGACGCGCTGGAGCTGGAGACCCTCGATTTCGTGGAGCTGAGGGCGTCGTATGAGAGCATTGTGTTCGCCGCCACGAGTCACATGAAGGACCTGGCGGAGCTGGCACCGGTTACGGAGAAGGGCTGAGGCAAAATGGGGATTTTTCAGAAGCTGTCACTGCTGCTTCGCTCGAACATCAACGACGCCATTGCCCGGGCCGAGAACCCCGAGAAGGTGCTGAACCAGCTCATCGCGGACATGCGGGAGCAGCTCAGCAAGGCCAAGCAGGAAGTGGCCGTGGCCATCGCCGACGAGCAGAAGCTGCGGGCGCAGGTCGAGGAGGAGCACCGGCAGGCGGCCGAGTGGGAGAAGCGGGCCATGTTGGCGGTGAAGGAGGGCCGCGACGACCTGGCCAAGCAGGCGCTGGTCCGCCAGCAGGAGCACGGCGAGCGGGCCGGCACGTTGGAGGAGACGTGGCGGAAGCAGGCCGAGGAGACGGAGAAGGTCAAGGCGAGCCTGCGGGAGCTGAACGACAAGATCGAGGAGGCGAAGCGGAAGAAGAACCTCCTGGTGGCGAAGCAGAAGCGGGCGCAGGCCCAGCGGCGGATCCACGAGACCATGTCGGGGCTGAGCGACAAATCGGCGTTCGACGCCTTCGAGCGGGTGGCCGAGAAGATCGAGGAGGGCGAGCGGAAGGCGCTGGCGTCGGCCGAGGTGACGGAATCGCTGACGGGCGACACGCTGGAGACGGAGTTCCAGCAGCTCGAGGACGGCAGTGGCGACGTCGACCAGCGGCTCGAGGCGCTGAAGAAGGAGATGGGGCTGCCGTCGGGGAAGGAGACGCCGGCGCTGTCGGCGGGCGAGTCGGCCGAGGCGGCCGATATCGAGGAGGGTGAGATCGTCGAAGGGGAGCTGGAGGAGGAGTAGCCCCTTCGAATTCGGGGTTCGAGCTCGACTTCGAAGTCGGAGCTTGTGGCGGGGCAGGGGCCGGACTGGCCGCCTGCCCCGTCGTTCGCCGGGCCGCCCGGCGGCCGCCTCGTCAACGGTACAGCAGGTACGGCTCGCGGCGCTGCTCGAACGCGGTGACCTGCTCGTCCCAGCCGTCGGTCAGCGCGCTGAGTGACATCCCGGCGACGATCCCCTCCCGCAGCGCGTCCGTCCCCGCCAGGCGGTCGAAGTGGGCCACGTTCCAGGCGAGTCGACCGGCGTGGAGGTCGTGGATGACGGACAGCGCGGCTACAGCGGCCCGGGTCGGGTCGTACGTGCGCGGGTCGGTCATCTGGAACCGGACGGCGGCCACTTCCCGGCCGGCGAACTTCCCGTCGCCGGGGGCCGCGGGCGTGAAAGCGGTGGCCTCGGCGTAGAAGCCGGCCAGGGCGCGAGCGCTGCCGGCGGACGCGTCGGGGCCGGCGTCGTCGGAGGCGTCGTTAGTGGCGTCGGTGGCATTGGTGGCATTGGTGGCATTGGTGGCATTGGTGGTGCCGGTGGTGCCGGTGGTGCCGGTGGCTTCCGCGGGTCCGGGGTCGCGGACCATGGCGTTGATCCGCTCCGCCACGCGGCGGGCGTCGAGCCAGGGTGCGCCGATCCACTGGAACGGGCGGTCGGTGCCGCGGCCGACAGACAGGTTCGTCCCCTCGAACAGGCAGGTACCCGGGTAGTGGGTGGCGCTGGCCACCGACGGCATGTTCGGCGACGGCGGGGTGAACGGCAGCCTGGTCTGGACCCACCACGTCCGGCGGGTCCACCCTTCCATGGGCACCACCGTCAGCTCCACTTCCACGCCGTACTCGCCCACGAGCATCCGGGCCAGCTCTCCCGCGGTGAGCCCGTGGCGCATGGGGACGGGGTAGAGCCCCACGAAGGTGGCGAACTCGGGGTCGAGGACGTTGCCCTGCACGTGCTCACCGCCGATGGGGTTGGGCCGGTCCAGTACGACGAAGTCGAGCCCCTCCTGGCCGGCGGCCGCCATGGCCAGCGCCATGGTCCAGACGTACGTGTAGTAGCGGGCGCCGATGTCCTGGATGTCGAAGACCAGCACGTCGATCCCCGCGAGCATCTCCGGCGTGGGCTTCCGGGTGGCGCCGTACAGCGAGTGGATCGGGAGGCCCGTCGCCGCGTCCACGCTCCCTTCCACCGTCTCGCCGGCGCCCGCTTCGCCGCGGATCCCGTGCTCGGGGCTGTAGAGCGCCACCAGGTCGATGTCGGGGTGACGATGGAGCCGGTCGATGGTGGACAACCCGGACAACCCGGCCGGCCAGGATACCCCGGTGTGGTTGGTGATGAGCCCCACGCGGCGGCCCTCGACCACCCGGAGGCTGTCGCCGAGCAGGACGTCGACCCCGAGGGCGAGGGGGGTGGGGGCGTCGCGGTCGGTGGAGTCCTCACGGTCGGGAACCGCGTCCCGGGCATCGCACGCGGGCAGCGCCAGGAGGAGCCCGGCCAGCACGGCGGCCAGTTGGCCCGGTCGTGCGGCGCGTCTTCGGGGGCCGCGGACCGGCGCTGATTGCCGGGCCCCACCGCCTTCGCCTACTTTCCGTGCCGTATGTCTCTTCATCGTCTCCCGCTCGTTCTCGTGATTGCGCTGCTCACGGCGTCGTGCGCCGGTCTGTCCGGTCCATCCGGCTCGGCGGGCCCGGCGTCCGGCGCGGCCGCTCCCACGGACCGGCTGCTGCCGCTGGACACCGACGCGCGCCGGTGGGTGGACTCCGCCATCGCGTCGCTCGACACCCGGGAGCTCGCCGCCCAGCTCGTGTTCCCGTGGATGTGGGGCCGGTACGTCGCCGTCGACAGCGACGAGGGCCGCCGGCTCCGGTCGTGGGCCGACGCCGGCGTCGGCGGCATCATCACGTCCATCGGTCCGCCCGTGGCGCTGGCCGACAAGCTGAACCGGCTGCAGCGCGCGGCCGACCTGCCGCTCCTGATTGCCGCCGACCTGGAGAACGGGCCCGGCATGCGGATCCAGGGCGGCGTTGCGCTGCCGTACGGCGTGGACCTGGGCGGCGGGACCGTCTTCCCGCCCGTCATGGCGCTGGGCGCTGCCGGCGACCCGTCCCTGGTCTACGAGATGGCCCGCGTCACGGCGGCCGAGGCCCGGGCCGTCGGGATCCATCTGAGCTTCGCCCCGGTCGTCGACGTCAACAACAACCCGGCGAACCCCATCATAAACACCAGGAGCTACGGCGGCGACCCGCGGGCGGTGGCCGAGCTGGCTGTGGCGCAGGTGCGGGGGCTCCAGGACCACGGGGTGCTGGCCACGGCCAAGCATTTCCCCGGGCACGGCGACGTCGAGACGGACACGCACCTGGTCCCGGCCATCCTCCGGATCGATGCCGCCCGGGCCGACAGCGTGGAGCTCGTGCCGTACCGCGCGGCCATCGAGGCGGGGGTGGCGGGCGTCATGACCGCACACATCGCGTTCCCCGCGCTGTCCGGCGACTCCACGCTCCCGGCCACGCTCTCGCCCCGGATGCTCGACTCCCTCCTGGTCCGCGAGATGGGGTTCGACGGGCTGGTGGTCACCGACGCGCTGAACATGGGCGCCATCGTGCAGCGGTTCGGCGCAGGCGACGCGGCCGTCCGGGCGCTTCAGGCCGGTGCCGATATCCTGCTGCAGCCCCAGGACCCGTTCGTCATGATCGACGCCGTGGTGGCGGCGGTGGAGGACGGACGGATCACACGGGCGCGGCTCGAGCGGTCGGCGCGAAAGGTCCTGGAGGCCAAGACGCGGGTGGGGCTCCACCGTCGTCGTACCGTGGACGTGAGCCGCGTGGCCGATGTGGTGGGCGCGCCGGAGCACCTGGCCGTGGCGGACCGGGTGGCCGCGCGGTCCATCACGCTCGTCCGGGACCGGGACGGTCGGGTGCCGCTGGTCCCGCTCCGGGACCGGCGCGTGCTCCTGGTGACGTACACCGACGACATCGCCCCCTTCGCCGGCCGGGCCCTGGCCGGCGCGCTGCGTCGGGACCTGCCTTCGGTGGAGCGGGTGTCGCTGGGCCCGGCTCCACCGCACCCCGCCGAGCTGGACTCGCTGGCGGCCCGGGCGGATTCCGTGGACCTGGTGATCGTGGCGCTCGACACCCGGGTCCGGGCCGGGACCGGCGCCGGAGCGCTCGACTCGGCCACGGCCGACGCCTTCCGCAGGCTGGCCCAGCGCCGGCCGCTGGTTCTGGTGTCCATGGGCAACCCGTACCTGGTCTTCGCGCTGCCGGAAGTGGAGGTCTACCTCCTGGGCTGGACCGGCGCCGAGGTCGGCCAGGCCGCCGTCGCACGGGCGCTGCTCGGCCGGACAGCGGTGGCCGGGCGGCTGCCCATCGCCATCCCGCCGACCCACGGTCGGGGCGCGGGGCTGGGGCGGGTGGCGGTGCGGCCGGGGCTGGCGGCGCCGGTGGCGTACGACGACGTGCAGCTTGTGGCACCGGTCGAAGGCGCAGCGCCGATCGAGCCGGGCGAGCCGCCCGAGCCCGTCCGCCCGGTGGAGCCCGGGGCGACGGTCCTGGCGGGGGCGCGGCTGCCGACTACGCCCGCGATTCTCGACGGGGCGGCCATCGATTCCCTGTCGGCCGCGGTGGAGGCCGCCGTGGCCCGGGGCGTGACGCCGGGCGCCGTGGTGGCCGTGGGCACCTCCCGGGGGGGCGCGTGGGTCCAGGGTTTCGGCCACATCGACTGGGGCGGCGACGTCCCCGTGGTGACCGACGCCACCCTCTACGACCTGGCCTCGCTGACGAAGGGCGTGGCCACTACCAGCGCGGTGATGCGCCTGGTCGACGCCGGCCGGATGGCGCTGGACGCGCCGCTCTCCCGCTACCTCCCGGACTGGCCGGCGGGCGGCTGGCGGGACAGCGTGACCGTGCGACGGCTCCTCACCCACACCGCCGGGCTGCCGCCGTTCGTCCGGTTCTGGCACCCGTCGGAGGGTGGGCTCCGTGGCGGCGCCATCGTGTCGGCCATCGCGGCGCTCGACTCGGTGCAGGGGCCCGGCACCGGGTACCGCTACAGCGACCTCGGGTTCATCCTCCTGGGCGCCGCCGTGGAGGCGGTGGCCGATACGTCGCTGGCGGCGTTCCTGGCGGCGGAGCTCTGGGAACCGCTGGGGATGCACGACACGGGGTTCAACCCTACCGGCGCCCCGGGCGGTGAGGCCGGTCCGCCGCTGGTGGAGGGCCTCGCGGAGGCCGTGCAGGGCGGCACGCCGGTGGCGGACAGCGGCTGGGCCGGCCTCGACCGGATCGCGCCCACGGAGCTGGACACCGTATTCCGGCACGCGCACGTACACGGTCAGGTCCACGACGAGAACGCGTGGGCCATGGGCGGTGTGGCGGGTCACGCCGGTCTCTTTTCCACGGCCCCCGATCTGGCCCGCTTCGCCCATACGCTGCTCCGGGCCGGCAGGGCGGGGGAGACGCGGGTGCTGAGCCCCGGCGTCGTCGCCGAGTTCACCACCCGGCAGCCGGGGATGCAGCGGGCGCTGGGTTGGGATGTGAGGGGCACAGAGGGCACGGAGGGGCACGGGGACACAGAGGGACACGGGGACACGGGGACCGCTCGCGATGACATCGACGCGCCGTTTTCCCCGTCCGCGTTCGGCCACACGGGGTTCACGGGCACCAGCCTGTGGGTCGACCCGGAGCGGGACCTGTACGTCATCCTCCTGACCAACCGGGTGAACCCGACGCGGGCGCAGGGTGGGATCAGGGAGCTGAGGCGGGCGGTCCACGAGTGGGCGGTGCGGGCGGTGCGCTAGATGTTCACGCCCCTCGACACCGTCGTCCTGGTGGTGTACCTGGGCGGCGTGATCGGCCTGGGCACGTGGATGGGGCGCTCCCAGACATCGGCCCGGGACTACTTCCTGGCCGGGCGGAACGTGCCGTGGTGGGTGGTGATGCTCAGCGTGGTGGCCACAGAGACCAGCGCGCTCACGTTCATCAGCATTCCGGCCACGGCGTATACGGGCGACTTCTGGATCCTCCAGCTGGCCGTGGGCTACCTCATCGGCCGGGTCGGCGTGGCGTACGTGCTCCTGCCCGGGTACTTCGCCGGTGAGCTGAACACTGCGTACGCGCTGCTGGAGGGCCGGTTCGGGTTGGGCACCCGGCGGTTCGCGAGCTCCATCTTCATGGTGACCCGCGCCTTCGCCGACAGCGTCCGGATCTTCGCCGCGGCCATCCCGCTGGCGCTCATCACCGGCTGGCCGTACTGGCAGGTGATCCTGCTGGTGGGCGCCGCCACGCTGGTCTATACGTGGTACGGCGGGCTGAAGGCCGTGGTCTGGGTGGACGTGGTCCAGATGGGGCTCTACATCGTGGGTGGTGTGGCGGCGCTCTGGGTGCTGGCCGGTGCGGTGCCCGGCGGATGGAGCACCATCGCCGGCGTGGCCCGGGAGGCGGGGACGTTCCGGGTGGTTCACCTGGAGGGCGGACCGGCGCAGGCGACGTGGCTGGTCACGGGGCTCGTGGGCGGAGCGTTCCTCTCGGCGGCTACGCACGGCGTGGACCACCTGGTGGTGCAGCGGCTGCTGGCGGCGCCCGGGCTCGCGGGCGCCCGGAAGGCGGTTATCGGGAGCGGTGTGGTGGTCATCGTCCAGTTCGCCCTCTTCCTCCTGGTGGGGGCCGGGCTGAAGGCGTTCTACGCCGGGCGTGTCTTCGAGACGGCCGACGAGGTCTTTCCCCTGTTCATCATCGAGGGGCTGCCGCCGGGGCTCAGCGGGCTCATCGTGGCCGGGATCCTGGCGGCGGCCATGTCCACTGTGTCGTCGTCGCTCAACTCGCTGGCCAGCGCCACCACCCACGACCTCTATGCGCCGGCCACGGGCCACGCCGATCGGTCCGACGACGACGGGCGGCTGCTGGCCGCCGGGCGGATGTTCACGCTGCTCTGGGCCGTCATCCTCATCGGCGGCGCCATCGCCTTCGAGCTGGTGCAGCAGGGCACTCCGGTGGTGGTCATCGCGCTCCAGATCGCGTCGTTCACCTTCGGGCCGCTCCTGGGCGGATTCCTCCTGGGCACCCTTTTCCGCCACCCGGACCAGGTGGACGCCATCACCGGGATCGGCACCGCGGTGGTGGCTATGACCGCGCTCTGGGCGGTCCAGACGTTCGGCGTGATCACGCCGGTGGTCGACACTCTCTGGTTCGCGCTGATCGGGTCCGCGTTGACCGTGGCCGTGGGGCTGGGGAGCGCGGCCGTGCGCCGGAGCGAGCCGGCGGGCTGAGGGCGCCCGCTGCCTGGCCGGGCTCGTCGCCCGAGCCGACGGCCCGCATGATAGATTCCGGTTCTCTTACGCGTCTCAAGGATGACATGCCACGGATCAATCGCTCGCACCGGACCCCGCCGGCCCGCCTCGCCGCCATCTCGGCGGTGCTGTTCCTGTCCGTCCCCGTGCCGGGGTCGGCGCCGGCCGGACCGTCGGCGACCTGGCGTACCGCAGCCGCTTCGGCCTGGCCGGGCTCCGTGTGCCGGTGATCTGGGGCACCGCCGTTCAGGCCGAGCTCCGGAGCCGGGAGGATCGGATCGTCGAGCATTTCCTGGCCACGCGCCACTCGGGATGGGAGCTCCGTCTCGGGCTGCGCTGGGCGCCGCTCCGTCTCATACCGGCCCTGTGAGCCGGGACCCGCCCGGGATGGGTGGTGCGCACCCGATCAGCGGACCGTGAACGGCACCTCCAGAACGCGGTCGTGGGTCGGCAGGACAGCCACGAACCGGTAGCTCCTGGCCGCGTCGGCCTCGGGGTGTGCGCTCGTTCAGCTCCCTCGTTAGCATTACCGCCATGATGAATACCGAACCAAAGGACCTGCCGAAGCACGTCCTGATCCGCGACCTGGTGATCCTCCAGCTGAAACTGTGGCTGGATGGCCTCAAGGATATCGCCCTCTCGCCCCTCTCCATCGGCGCGGGGATCCTGGACATCCTGCGAGGCCCGACCGCCGACGGGCACCGCCTCTACAAGGTCCTCCACTGGGGCGAGCGCTTCGACCTCTGGCTCAACCTCTACGACGCCACCGGCCGCGCCGAGAGCAGCGGCGAGGGTCTCTTCGGCGGCAGCCGGGCGGGTGACGAGACGCTCATCGGACGCCTCGAGCGGATGGCCAAGGGGTACGACGAGGAGGAGGAAGAGTAGGCCCACGGACCGACCTCGACCCCGACCCCGAGACCACGAGCCCAACCCCAACCCCAACCCCGAATCATGGCATTCATCGAGTACATCCCGCCCGAGGACCAGACGCCCGAAGACCGGGTGGCCGATCACGACAACATCGTTCAGATCCACTCGGTCAGCCCACCGGTCATGAAGGCCCACATGGAGCTGTTTCTGGAGCTCATGCACCGGGGCGGGCCGCTGCACCGGCGGGAGCGGGAGATGATCGCCGTGCGGGTCTCGGGGCTCAACGACTGCCCGTACTGAATCGCACATCACGGGGCGGGGCTCCGTAAGATCCTGACGTGGAAGGGGCTGTCCGAGGCCGAGCAGGACGCCCTGATGGACGCGCTCGTGACCACGCCTCCCGGTGGACTCGACGCCGGTGGGGAGTCGACGACAGATGGAGCCGGCGACGCGGCGGGCCCGGCCCCCGGGGCGAACGCCGGGCCCGAGGGCGACCCCTTCGCCTCCCCCGACTTCACGGTCCGGGAGCGGGCGATCCTGACGTACGCGGACCGCCTGACCCTCGAGCCGGCGTCGGTGACGGACGCCCACCTCCGCCCGCTGCGGGAGGCCGGGCTCGACGATCGGGCCATCCACGACGTCTGCGCCATCGTCGCCTACTTCGCGTTCGTGAACCGGATGGCCGATGGGCTGGGTGTGGAAATGGAGGATGACGACCGGGAGTGGAAGGACGCCCCCGTGTCGTAGACGGCGGCGACAGAAACGGGCCGTCCCGATCGTCTGTATATTGATGGACCGCGACGCCGCTCCGCCGGGGCGGTGTACCACGAACTGGCCACGCCACAGGGAGCCAGCACCATGTACCGCTTCCGCGCTTCCGTTCCGACGCTGCTCTTCGCCGTGCTCGCGCTCATGACGGGCTGCAACGGCGAGCCCACCGGTCCGCCGGAGGCCATCACGGAGCTGCCGCGCCCGCTGACCACCGCCGAGGAGGCGGTGATCGAGGGCTCCAACCTCTTCGCGCTGGAGCTGCTCCGGGAGGTCCGGGCCGCGTCCGACTCACCGAACGTGTTCCTGTCGCCGCTGAGCGCGTCCATGGCGCTGGGGATGACGCTGAACGGCGCGGCGGAGAACACGTGGGCGCAGATGCGGGATGTGCTGGGCTTCGCCGGGTTGGAGGAGCCGGCGATCAATGAGAGCTACCGTGACCTCATCGCGCTGCTCCTGGAGCTGGACCCGCAGGTCACGTTCGGCCTGGGCAACTCGGTCTGGGCCCGGGAGGGCATCCCGTTCCACGACGCGTTTTACGACCGGGTCACCACCTACTTCGACGCCGAGGCCAGGGAGGTCGACTTCAGTGACCCCGCGGCGAAGGACGCCATCAACGCCTGGGTGGATGATGTGACGAACGGCCGGATCACCGAGATGGTTCAGGAGATCCCGCCGGAGATGATCATGTACCTGATCAACGCCATCTACTTCAACGGCGACTGGCGGGAGCAGTTCGATCCGGCCCGCACGAGTGCGGCGCCCTTCGAGCGGGCGGATGGCTCGACGGTGTCGGTGCCGCTCATGTCCATCAACACGGATTTCCGGAGCTTCCGGACGCAAGCCGCCATGGGCGTGGAGCTGCCCTACGGCGGGGACGCGTTCACCGCCGTGGCCGTGCTGCCGGCCGACCCGGAGCGGGGCATCGCCGAAGTGGTGGCGGAGCTGGACGCGGCCACGTGGGCGGAATGGATGGCAGCGCTCGATGAGGCGGACGCAAGAGAGGTGGTGGTCCAGCTGCCGCGTTTCGAGCTGGAGTACGAGCGGACGTTGAACGATGATCTGACGGCGCTGGGGATGACCGACGCCTTCTCCGAGCTGCAGGCGGACTTCACCCGGCTCACGCCGGTGGACCTGCCGGCGGGCGAGGGCCCACCGTGGGTCTTCATCTCGGAGGTGAAGCAGAAGACGTTCCTGAAGGTGGACGAAGAGGGCACGGAGGCGGCAGCCGCCACGTCCGTGGGCATCGGGCTGACCTCGGCGCCGCCGAGCTACCGGTTCGACCGCCCGTTCCTCTTCGCGATCCGGGAGCGGCTCAGCGGCACGATCCTCTTCATCGGCGTCATCGGCGACCCGAGCTGAGGGCTCGTGGGCGGCGCGCCCGGGCCTCGGCCCCGGGCGCGCCGCCCGTGGGTTGCACGTGGTCGGCCGCCGGTGGATCTTGCCTGCGACCCACGCAGACCAACGATCCACCCACGAGGAACGCCCGTGACGCGCGACCCCGACCGCCAGCCCGACTACGAACAGCGACCCGACCCCGAGTCCGAATCCGACCCCGAATCCTGGGGCCCCTCCACCCGCTCCGTCTGGTCCGGCGAGCCGGTATCCAGCCCCGAAGGCGCCACCGTGCCGCCCGTCTTCTACGGCGTGACCTACGCCTACGCCGACGTGGACGAGTGGGCGGCCGTGGGCGTAGGCGCGAAGCCGGGGCACATCTACAGCCGGAACACGAACCCTACCGTCGAGCTCTTCGAGCGGAAGGTGGCCGCGCTGGAGGGCGCCGGGCGGGCCACGGCGTTCGCCACGGGGATGGCGGCCATCAGCAACACGCTGTTCGCGCTCCTGGAGCCGGGCGCCCGGGTGGTGAGCGTGAAGGACACGTACGGCGGGACGAACCGTCTCTTCACCGATTTCCTGCCGGCGTGGGACGTGGACGTGGTGCTCCGGGAGACGGGCGACCCTGACGCGTTCGAGGCGGCCATCGACGAGGGCGCGGACCTGGTCTACCTGGAGACGCCCACGAATCCCACGCTGAAGGTGCTGGATATCCGGCGGTTGGCCCGGGCCGCGAAGGACGCCGGCGCCGTGGTGGTGGTGGATAACACGTTCGCCACGCCCATCAACCAGCGGCCGCTGGAGCTGGGCGCCGACCTGGTGCTCCACAGCGCTACCAAGTTCCTGGGCGGTCACTCCGACGCCATGGGTGGTGTGGTGGCGGGCGAGGAGGCGCTGGTGGAGCGGCTGTTCCGGTTCCGGGAGATCAACGGCGCGTCGCTGGACGCCCACTCGGCGTTCCTCCTGGCCCGCGGGCTCCGCACCCTGGAGCTGCGGGTGGCACGACAGAACGCCAACGCCATGCAGGTGGCCGAGCTCCTGTCGGGGCACGAGGCCGTGGACGACGTCTTCTACCCCGGTCTCCCGGCCCACCCCCACCACGACGTGGCCCGCGGACAGATGAGCGGCTTCGGCGGTGTGCTGGCCTTCTCGCTGAAGGGCGACCTGGACACGGTCAAGCGACTGCTCTCGGGGCTGCGGCTGGCCCACCGTGCCGCCAGCCTCGGGTCGGTGGCCACACTCGTGGGGCCGCCGGCCACCACGAGCCACGTGGAGCTCACCCCCACGCAGCGGGCCGCCGCCGGGATCCCCGAGTCGCTGGTCCGCTACTCCGTGGGGATCGAGAACGGCGACGACCTGGTGGCCGACCTCCGGCGCGCGCTGGGGGCGCTGTGACCGGGCCCGGCCTCGGGCCCGGCCTCGGGCCCCTGACCGACGTGGAGCGCCGTGTCCTCGACGCCGTGGATGTGGACGCGCTCGTGGAGGCGCTGAAGCCGCTCATCGCCATCGACGGCTCCGGCGGGAACGAAACGCCGGCCCAGGAGCACGTGGCCGCGCTCATGGAGGAGCTGGGGCTCGACGTGGACGTCTGGGCGCTGGAGTTGGAGGCGCTCCGGGACGACCCGGCGTACTCCGAGGAGCTGGATCGGGACGAAGCGCTGGGGGTGGTGGGTCGCCTGCGTGGCGGAGCGGACGGCACGGGCGGGGGCGGCGCATCGCGCGCCGGTCGCTCCCTGGTCCTCAACGGCCACGTGGACGTGGTCCCCGCCGGGGAGCCGGACCGGTGGACGGTCCCGCCCTTTGAGGCCACCGTGCGGGATGGGAGGGTCTACGGCCGGGGCACCGCCGACATGAAGGGCGGGCTGCTGAGCGCGCTGTTCGCGCTGAAGGCCATCCGCGACGCCGGCGTGAGGCTGGCGGGCGACGTGCTCGTCCAGAGCGTGGTGGGGGAAGAGGACGGCGGCCTGGGCACGCTGGCGGCCGTGCGGCGGGGCTACACGGGCGACGGCGCCATGGTGCTGGAGCCGACGGAGCTCGTGCTGGCGCCGGCCCAGGCCGGGGCGTTCAACTTCCGGGTCACCGTGCCGGGGAAGGCCGCCCACGGCGCGCTCCGGGCCGAGGGCGTGGACCCCATCGACCGGTTCATTCCCCTCTACCGCGCGCTCCAGGCGCTGGAGCGACGCCGCAACGCCCGGCCGCGGCACCCCATGTTCGCCGACCACGCGCTGCCCTACGCCGTATGCGTCGGCACCGTTCGGGCCGGCGTGTGGGCGTCGACGGTGGCCGAGACGCTGACGTTCGAGGGGCGAATGGGCGTGGCGCCGGACGAGGACCCGGCGGCGGCCCGCCGGGAGCTGGAGGCCGCCATCGAGGAGGCGTACCGTGCGGCGGCGGGCGCCGGGACCGTCGAGGGCGCCGAGCCGCTCGAGGATGTCGACACCCCCGCAGGTGCCGACGCCTGGGCCCGGGACCACCCGCCGGTTCTGGAGTGGTGGGGCGGCCAGTTCGCCCCCGCCGCCACGGACCCCGGGAGCCGGATCGTGACCACCGCCCGTGGCGCGTTCGCCGCCGTCACGGGCGGCCCGCCCGACGTCCATGGGATGCCCTACGGCGCCGACATGCGGCTGCTGGCCAACGAAGGCGGGGTCCCGACGGTGCTCTTCGGCCCCGGCGACGTGCGGCGTGCGCACGCGCCAGACGAGTACGTGGAGATCGCCGAGCTGGAGACCGCCACGAAGGTAGTGGCCCTCACCGCTATGCGCTTCTGTGGGGCTGCCGCCTCGTAACCGCGGAGGTGCGGAGGCGCGGAGCACACGCGGAGAACGGCCTGAGATTGGAGCCGGGCAGGATCGGGCTCAGGGACGAGGCCATGAGCTCGAGGCAGGGCAGGGCTCGGCCGAGGACTCGCGGTGAAGCCGTGAGGTCATCTGCGGGTCCTCGCGACGTCGAGAGAGCCGATCCGAAGGTGGCCCGACCGGTTCCTCGCGTCTGCCACCGCGAAACTCGATCCACCCCGGATCAAACCCCGAGAACGTCCGCGTATACTCCGCACCTCCGTGTTTCCACGGTTAACCGGGCGCGGAGGCTAGACCATACCGTCCGGGATCGGCCGGCCGGTCTTCCGGGCGACCACGGCGTAGTAGTAGAGGGGCTTGCCGTCGATGGCGAGGCGGTGGCGGTAGCGCTCCATGTGGTGGAGCTCCAGGTAGTCGCTGAAGATGAGCTCCCGGATCATGCGCGAGAAGCCACTGTGCTCGGCGGGGTCCAGGAACGTGTCCTTGATGTTGAACGCGATCCAGGCGTGGTCACTGACCAGATTGAACCCCTCGGCCAGGACCGGTGCCGGGATGTCGCCGAACCCGAGGGCCGCCACGGTGAGGAGGCAGTCGAAGTTCCATGCCTCGAGCTCCTCCCGCTCGTGGTCGCTGAGATTGCCCATGTCGCAGACGTAGTAGTGGTCGTAGAGGCCGGGCCGGTCCCGGAACGCCGCCTCCTTCGCCTCAGGTACGATGTCCACCCCCACGAGCCGCGCCACGCCGTACTTGGCCACCGCTTCGCCGCTCATTCCGTTGCCGCCGCCCAGGTCCAGGACCCGTAGCTCCGAATGCTGGGCGCCGTTCTTCTCCAGCGTGGACTGCAGGATCTCCGAGACCTTGCCCGGACTTTCGCACTTCAGCCGGTCGTAAAAGAGCTGCTCGTAGAGCCCCTGTCGCTGGTAGATCTCGCCGTACTCGTGGAAGCGGATCTTCTGCCGCGTCCCGTCTTCCACCAGGTAGAACGCTGCTTCGTCCTGGTCCGGCGTCGTCTCGCCGGAGGGGGGCGGAAACTCGATCCGGTGGCGGGGCAGGATCGGCCCGGCGTGTCCGGAGGGCTGGGTCGCGCCGTACGTCTCGTCTAGGTCGCTCATCGTTCCTTCCTTGGGTCGTTCACCTGAACTCCTTCACCCCAGGATAGGGGAATGGGGCCCGAACAGCCAAACGGAGGCAGGATCGGTGCCGCCGGGGATCCCGTGGGAGCGGGCTGTGCCGCGGGGTGTTGTGGGACCTCGTCCGGCAGGTCATCATTCGACCCCTGTGACCGAGCCGAGAGCCAGGAGCGAGCAGGATCGATGACCGATACCGTTGATACCGGGGGCGCCGGGAGCGCCGGCGCCGAATCGTCGCCGGGTGAGCACGCCGTCCAGCCGCCGCCGGAGCTGAACCCGCGCACAGAGCCCGTGCTGGACTTCCCGGACCGGGAGCTGGAGGAGATGACGCCGGAGGACTACGAGCGGCTGGGCTTCATGTCCGGTCTCGAGGTCCATCAGCAGCTCCTGACCGATTCGAAGCTCTTCTGCCGCTGCCCGGCGGGGCGGAGGGTGGACACGGTGGACGCCGAGGTGCTCCGCCACATGCGCCCCACGCTCTCCGAGCTGGGCGAGTACGACCGCACGGCGCTCATGGAGTTCAAGACCCGCAAGGAGATCGTCTATCTCCTGGAGCGCGGCACGGTCTGCACCTACGAGATGGACGACACGCCGCCGTTCCATATCGATGACGCGGCGGTCCGGATCGCCGTGGAGATGGCGGAGCTGTGCGGGTTGAGTCTGGTGAGTGAGCTCCACGTCATGCGGAAGCAGTACCTGGACGGGTCCATCCCAACGGGCTTCCAGCGGACGGCCATGGTGGGGCTCACGGGTGCGATCCCGCTACGGGTCCCGGCGCTGGGCATCGACCGGACGCTCCGGATCCGGCAGCTCTCGCTGGAGGAGGACTCCTGCCGGGAGGTGGCCGACGAAGGCCACCGGATCACCTTCCGGACGGATCGGCTGGGGATGCCATTGACGGAGCTGGTCACCGAGCCCGATCTCATGACGCCGTGGGAGCTCCAGGCGGGCGCTGAGCTGCTGGCCCGGGTGGCGCGATCCACCGGCAAGATCCGCCGGGGGCCGGGCGCGGCACGGCAGGACGTGAACGTGAGCGTGGCCGGCGGGCGACGGGTGGAGATCAAGGGGGTGCCGCACCACCAGGGGCTGCCGCGCCTGACCCACATCGAGGCCTTCCGCCAGCTCAACCTGCTCCGGGTCCGGGAAGAGCTCCGGAAGCGAGGGCTGGCCCACGCCGACCTGGCCGACCCGCCGAAGGGCGAGCCGTGGGAGACATCGTCGCTGGTGGTGGACGCACGCCCGGTCCTCCGGTACTCGGACTTCCGGCCCATGCGCAGCGCCATCGAGCGAGGCGACGCCGTGGTGGCCGTCCGGCTCCCGGGGTTCGCAGGGCTCCTCACCCACCGCACGCAGCCGGGGCTCGACTTCAGTCACGAGCTGGCGGAGCGGGTCCGGGTCATCGCGTGCCCCACGGACCGGCCGTTCCTGACCCACAGCGATGCCGGGCGCGGCACGCTGAACGGCCACCACTGGAGCGAGCTGCGCGCCGCCCTCGAGGCCACCGACGGCGATGGGGTGGTGGTGGTCTGGGCCACCGAGCAGGACGCCGCCACTGCCGCCCGCGAGATCATCATCCGGGCCCGGGAAGCCCTGGACGGCGTGCCCGCCGAGACCCGGCAGGCCAACGACGACATGACCACCGACTTCGAGCGGCTGCTCCCGGGCCCCGACCGGATGTACCCGGACACCGACACGCCGCCGCTGCCCATCGCCGATGACGTGGTGGCCGGGGTCCGGGCCGGCATGCGCGAGACGCCGTGGGACCGGGCGGCTCGCTACCGGGAGCTGGGCCTCGACCCCCAGCCCGCGCACGAGCTGGCCGGCGCGCCGTGGGCGGACCTCTTCGACGCGGTGGGCCCCGAGGCGGGCGACGTCGCTCGTCGGCTCGCCGACGCGCTCCGGGTCCGGGTGCCGTTCTATGCCCGTCGCGTTCGGCGCGGTGAGATCCCGGCGCCGGACGCCGCGGCACCCGATGCCCATCGCACGTACGCCGGGGAGACCTCCCCGTACGATGGTGTGCCGTCGGCCGACCGGGTGGCGCCGCTGGTCCGGGCGCTGGAGGCCGACGAGCTCCGGCCCCATGCCCTGGTCCCGGCGCTGGACGCGGTGGCCATGGAGCCGGACCGCGACCCGGCCGACGTGGTGGCTGCGTACCGCCCCCGGGACGACGACGACACCCGGATCCGGGAGCGGGTCCAGGACGCCGTCGCCCGGGCGTCGTCGGAAGGCCCGGCGCCCGGGGATCGACCGGCCGCGGCCGTGGCGTGGGCCATGGGCGAGGTCATGCGGGAGCTGCGGGGACGGGTGGAGCCCCGGGCAGTGCGGGAGCGCGTTGTGGAGGCGTTGGGCGTGGAATCGGAGGCGGGTGTGGCGGAGGTGACGACATGAGCGGCGAGCGGCAGGACAACGGCGGCTACCGGGGCCCGGGGCTGGCGGTCATGCGGGAGCACGGGGTCACCGTCTGGTGCGAGGTACGGGCCGAGACCACGCGGGGCGAGTTCGTCGGGCTGATCCTGCCTCGCTCGGAGACCAGCGACGACAGGCACATCGTGCTGAAGCTGGGCACCGGGTACAACATCGGTGTCCGGAGCGACACGGTGGAGCGGCTGGAGAAGCTCGGCTACCGGGAGGCGAACTATCACATCCCGGAGCAGGAGTTCCCCACGGACCCTGCGCACCCGAACGTGAAGCTGCTGGGCACCGGCGGGACCATCGCGAGCCGGCTGGACTACCGGACGGGCGCCGTGATCCCGGCGTTCAGCCCCGGCGAGCTGTACGGCTCGGTCCCGGAGCTGGCGGACATCTGTAACCTGGAGACGGAGAAGCTCTTCGGCGTCTTCAGCGAGAACATGGGCCCGGACCAGTACTTGGTCCTGGCCGAGGAGGTGGGGAAGGCCATCCGCGACGGTTGGGACGGGATCATGATCGGGCACGGCACCGACACCATGCACCACACCGCCGCGGCGCTGAGCTTCATGGTGCAGACCCCGCCGGTGCCGGTGGTCATGGTCGGCAGCCAGCGGAGCTCGGACCGGCCGTCGTCGGACGCCGCCCGGAACCTCATCGCCGCCGCCTGGGCCGCCGGCCACGGGGACATCGCCGAGGTCCTGGTCTGCATGTTCGGGCCCACGTCCGACCTCTACAACCTGCTGCACCGGGGCACCCGCGTGCGGAAGATGCACTCGTCGGTCCGGTCCACGTTCCGGACCCTGGGCGACATCCCCGTGGGGATGGTGGAGGAGGGCCAGGTCCGGCCGCTGAAGGAGGATTACGCGCCCCGCCGCGACGACCGGGACGTCACCGTCCAGGCCGTATTCGAGCGCCGCGTGACCCTGGCCTACTACTATCCGGGGATGCAGCCCGACGTCATCGACGGGCTCATCGACGCCGGCTACAAGGGGATCGTCATCGCCGGCACGGGGCTCGGGCACGTGAACCGGGCCATCTACCCGGCGCTGGAACGGGCCCGCGACGCCGGCGTCCAGGTCTACATGACGCTCCAGACCCTCTGGGGCTTCGTCCAGATGCACGTCTACGAGACGGGTCGGGAGATCCTGGAGCTGGGAGTGGTGCCGCTGGCGAACATGCTCCCGGAGGTCGCCTACATCAAGCTCGGCTGGGCGCTGGGCGTCCACCCCGACGACCCGGCGGCCGCGAAGGCGCTGATGCAGGCACCCATCGCCGGCGAGATGACGGCCCGGGAGCCCCACGACGGCTACCTCATCCTCCAGGGCGGTGTACCAGAGGTGGAGGAGTACCTGGGGCAGGTCTGGCGGTAGGCGACGGCCCGCTGCGCGTGAATCCAGGGGAGCCGGGGGGGACGGAACAGCCATGAAGCCAGAAGGGCGCAGGGGGCTCGCGATCTTCGTCGCAGGGATCGCGCTGCTTACGGGAGTCACGGCGGCGGCCGGGATCTTCCTCGGGGGCGGCGAGATCTTCGAGACGGTGGTCAGCGTGCGGGGCGAGACGTACGAGATGGCCACCACGGGCGTCTACGCGTACAACGCGAAGCGGCTCGTGGCGGAGGGCGTGGGGTGGGACATCTTCACGCTCCTGTTCGCCGTCCCGGCGCTGCTGTTCGCGCTGCCGGGACTGCTGCGCGACCGGCTCGGCGCGAAGCTCTTCACCGTCGGCATCCTGGCGTACCTGTTCTACCAGTACCTGATGTACGCCATGACCTGGGCGTTCGGGCCGCTGTTCCTGGCGTTCATCGCGGTCTACGCGCTGAGCCTGGTAGCCATCGTGTGGATCGTGAGTCGGATCCCCGTCCCCGAGCTGCCGGACCGCTTCTCGGATCGGTTCCCCCGCCGGGGCATGGCCATCCTCTCGTTCGTCCTCGCCGCGCTCCTGGTGGTCATGTGGCTCGGCCGGATCATCCCGGCGCTCCAGGGCGATATTCAGGGCGTGCTGGTCGGGCAGACCACACTGGTGGTCCAGGCACTGGACCTGGGACTCATCGTCCCGCTGGCCCTCTTCACCGGCGTGACCGCGTGGCGGGGCAGCCCCATGGGGTACCTCCTGGCCTCGACGGTGGTGGTGAAGGCGTTCGCCATGGCGTCGGCCATCTGCGCCATGCTGCTGGTGGCGTGGTACTACGAGGGCGCGCTGGAGGTGCCCCCGCTCATCATCTTCGGCACCGCGGCCGTCGTGGCGGCGTGGCTGGGCGTGCGGATGTTCCGGAGTCTCGAGCCCGGAGAATCGACGACGGCCGGGTCCGCCCGGTGATGACGAACGCCGTCGACTGCGTACCGTTGTGAGAGCGGCACGAACCTGATCCTGGACCCGGAGGACCCCATGCAGCTGGAATCACTCCCCGGCGAGATTCGGCCCATTCCCGCGCTCATGAAGTACTACGGCCTCGTCTCCCTCCTGGCGGGGCCGTTCTTCTTCGTCCCGTTGATCCCCCTCTTCGCGCGCTACCGGAGCCTCCGCTACCGGATCGACGACGAGGGGATCAGCATGCGCTGGGGGATCCTGTTCCAGCGTGAGGTCTCGCTGAACTACGCCCGGATCCAGGATATCCACCTCTCCAGCAACGTGGTGGAGCGGTGGCTGGGACTCGGGAAGATCCAGGTGCAGACGGCCAGCGGCAGTGCCAAGGCCGAGATGACCCTCGAGGGCGTGCCGGACCTCCACGCCATGCGCGACTTCCTCTATGAGAAGATGCGGGGCGCCCGCGGCGAGCAGGAGCCGGGGCCGTCGGCGGCGAGCCACCCACCCGTCGGGCCGGGCGACGCCGCCGGCTCCGAAGCGCTCGAGGACACGTTGCGCGCCGTGGCCGCTGAGATCCGGGCGCTGCGGGTCGAGCTGGCCGGCCGGGAGGGCCACGATGCCTGAGGGGCTGAAGGGCCTCGTGCTTCGCTGGCTCCGGGTGCCCGAAGACCCCGAGCCGCCGGCGGGGGACCCGTCGTCGCTGCGAGTCTTCCGGGCGGCGCCGGAGTATTTCCGCTACCGGCGGGTCGGCTGGATCATCGGGCAGCTCGGGACGCTCATCGGGCTCACCGCCGGCCTCGTCGTCGGGCTGAGCTTCCTCGGCGACTGGACGGGCCGGTCCATCGTGGGCGGGATCCTGACGGGCTTCGCCGTGCTGGCCTGGCTGGGGCTCCTGGCGCAGATCCCGTTCAGCTACGCCGCGCTTCGGCTGGACTACGAGCTTCGCTGGTACATGCTCTCCGACCGGGCGCTGCGGATCCGCGAAGGGATCATCGGCGTGCGGGAGATGACCATGACGTTCGCCAATATCCAGCAGATCGCCGTGAAGCAGGGACCGATCCAGCGGCTGCTGGGGATCGCCGACGTAGAGGTCCGGACGGCGGGGGGCGGGTCGTCGACGGAGGAAGGCGGCGACGACATGCACAAGGGCTACTTCCGGGGCGTGGCCGACGCCGAATCGATCCGCGACACCATCCGGGAGCGCGTCCGGGAGTACCGGGACGCCGGGTTGGGCGGTGAGGACCCCGGGGCCGCCAGCCGGGCGCCGGGCAGGGTGCCGGCGGGCGCGACGGCCGCGGACCGTCCCCGGGATGACGGCGTCGTCCAGGCGGCCCACGAGGTGCTGGCCGAGGTGCGGGCGCTCCGGGCGACGCTCTAGACCTAGAACGGACCACGTTTCGGTTTTCGGAATTCGTCTCGTTCCGCTATCGGTGTGCCCCATTCGTCGATCTACGTTGTCCGACATGGGACGCTACAAGAGAGCCCACGCCCCGGGCATGGTCTTCCACCTGGTATCGCGGCTTCATCGCCGGGAGCCGCTGTTCGTGCCGGCGCTGCGCGGAGAGATCGCGTCGCTCATCGGTCGAGTGGTCGGACGGACGGACGCGTGGCTGCTGGCGTACGCCGTGATGCCCAACCATCTGCACATTGTCCTCCGTCAGGGGCAGGCGCCGCTGGCGGCCGTGATGCAGCCGCTGATGCGACGGGTGGCTCATAGGGTTCAGACACACCACGGATTCGAGGGCGCTGTCGTCGAGCGACGGTATCGAGACCGCCTTTGCGAGACCCCCGACCACGTCCGCGGAGCCGTCGTGTACGTCCATCTAAATCCTTGGCGCGCAGGTCTTTGCGAGGACGACCTCGACTATGGGTGGACGACGCACCGCGCCTACACTCCCGGCGCCGACCCGGCGTCGTTTGGCATTGATCCGCACGCGCAGATCTCCGTTCTCGGTCTGTTCGCCCAGAAGGATGGCCGGTCCCGCGCCGAGCTGTGTGAGGATTACCTGGTGTGGTTCCGTCGGCGGATGGAGCAGGACCGGATCCGGTCGAACAACGGAGGCATTACGGCCATCCAGTCGACAGGCGGACAGCCTGATCCGGGTCCCGGGGACCGGGCGTGGCGGGAGTCCTTCGCCCTGGTTGGGCGAGAGTCTGATCATCGAGAGCGACGCCAGCCGCTGGATCTCCACGATTTCGTCGAGATTCAACTGGCGAGGTTGGGTCCTGAATACAAGCTGGCAGAGTTGCGGGGGTCCTGGCTTCCGCGACCCGCGGCCCGCTGCCGAACTCAGGTGATTCGCGCCGTCGCTGCGCACGGGTACGCGACCGGCAAGATCGCCCGGTTGTTCGGTATTGCACCTTCGACGGTATCCACCGCCAAGTACTCACGAGACGACGAAACCTGAAAACCGAAACGTGGTCCGCTCTTGCCACTCCGCCTCTCCGACTGTTCATTGGTCCCCGGACACCCTGACCTGACATCCCGGGAGCGACCCATGCGCAGCGCCGTTCGCCGTTCGTTCGTATCTCTCTTCACCATCGCCGTCCTCGCAATGGCCGCGCCCGGTCCGGGCCAGGCCCAGGGCGGCGCGGAAACAGCGCCCGTCTTCACCGTGGATCACGTGCTGGGCACCGAGGGCGCCCGTGTGGTGGATCTGAGCCGGGACGGCCGCTGGGCGCTGGTTTCGGTTTCGGCGCTCGAGGACCGGCTGGGCGTGGACAACCACCGCTACGGCGACCCCACGTACGTCTCGCCGCGGGTGGCCGAATACCACGTCATCGATACGGAGACGGGCGCCGTCGAGCCGCTGTTCGACGAGAAGGTGCAGGTCGAGGCGGCGGCGTGGTCGCCGGACGGGTCACTGCTGGCATTCCTGATCCGGTACCGTGGCGGCTTCGAGTATCGGGTCTGGGAGCGGGAGCACGATCGGTTCCGCAGGATCCGGCTGCCGGACGGCCTGGTGCCGGCGGTGAACACCCGTCTTTCGCCTACCTGGTCGGACGACGGCACCACCCTCGTACTCCCGCTCCGGGCCGGCGACTGGGAGGCCCGAGCCCGCGAGGCGTTCCTCGCCCTGACGGATGCCGACGTGGTGGTGCTGGACGGCGAGGAGCCGTTCCTGGGGTGGGAGGCGGTGCGTCGACTGGGCGGGCTCCACGTCCTCGGCGCGTACGACGTGGCGTCCAATCGAGTGTCGCAGGTGATGGACGAGACGATGCTGCTCGACGTGGAGCTCACGGCCGACGGCCGGCTCCTCTACGAGCGAGACATCACCGAGGAGACCGATTATGACCGGATCTTCGGGACCGACGGCGAACTCGTGGTTCGCGGGCTGACCGGCGGAGAGCCCACCGTGGTCATCGAGAACACCACCGAGCTCGGGCGGAAGGTCTGGGCCGACGATGACCTGACGTACGCCTACTCCGATGACGGCGTGGTCTACCTAGCCCATGTGGACTCGGCGGAGGCCCGGCCGCTGGTGGGCGAGGCGGAGGACGAGGAAGCCGGCGAAGGCGACGAGCCCGATGCCGACGGGGACGAGGCTGCCGACGAAGAGGAGGAGGGTCCGCTCCGGTTCTCGCCCGTCTCCTTCTCGCCGCAGGGCTCGCGGCTCGTGGTGAGCGCCAAGGGCGACTACTTCTTCGCGGATGCGGCCACCGGAGATACGGCGCGGTTCCTGGATGTCGACGACGAGGCGGAACGGGGCCCCACGCACCGGATCCTCGGGTGGGACGGCGAGGACGCCGTGGTGGTGCAGCGGGAGTCACGGACGGAGTGGCACCGGGAGCTGCGGCGGTATTCCGTGGACGGCGGGATGGAGCGGCTGTACGAGACCCGGGACCTGCTGGAGAGCGTGCGGCTCTCGCGGGACGGCAGCACGGTGGTGTTCGAGTCGGCGCCGAGTGGTCACCCTACGGATCTGTTCGCCGCGCGGGTGGAAGACGACGCGCTGGCCGACGTGCGCCGGCTGTACGACGTGGCGCCGTCGCTTACCGATGACGTGCTGGCCGACGCCGAGCTGGTCACGTACCGGGACGTGGACGGCGACGAGCTCTCGGGCGTCCTCTACTACCCGCAGGAGTACGACGAGGGGACGGCGTACCCCACGATCTTCTACCTCTACGAGACGTTCTTCGACCCCGGCTTCAACAGCTTCGTGAACGTCATGACGGCGCGGGGCTACGCGGTCATGCGGCCCACCGTGGACCTGGAGGTCGGGTACCCCGGGGAGGCGTGGCTGAAGGGCGTGACGGCGGCGGCGAACGAGCTGATCCGGATGGGGGTGGCCGACCCGGACCGGCTGGCGGTGCAGGGGACCAGCTACGGCGGCTACGCGGTGGGGTTGCTGGTGACCCAGACCGACCGGTTCGCCGCGGCGGTGAACGTGAGCGGGAAGGTCAACATGGTCAGCTTCTACACCGACTCGCCCCGGCTCGCCACCCGGAATATCCACGCGCCGGAGAACTCCCAGGACCGCATCGGCGCCACGCTGTGGGAGCAGCCACAGAAGTACGTCAGCCACAGCGCCGTCATGTTCGCCGACCGGGTGGACACGCCGCTCCTGCTCATCGGCGGCGACCAGGACCACAACGTGCCGAACCGGCAGCTCATGGAGTTCTACTACGCGCTCCGCCGCCTCGGGAAGGACGTGACCTGGGTCACCTACACGCACGGCGGCCACGGGATGCCGACCATGACCGCCGACCTCGTCCGGGACTACTACCAGCGGATCCTGGACTTCTACGCGGAGCACCTCGCGCCGGAGGAAGAAGACCCGGAGCGGTAGACCCGACGCCGTAGAGCAAGCGCCGTCAGACCAAGCGCCGTCAGACCAAGCGCCGTCAGACCAAGCGCCGTCAGACCGCCCGCCGGCGAGCGTTTCGCTTTCCGGCGGGCGCCGTGTGTTCGGGGGCTATGCCCCGGCCAGTGCCTTCATGGCGGTCGGCACGGCCACGCCGGTCTCAATGTCTGCGCCCATCCCACCCAGGACGGCGTCGAGCCCGCCGAGGCACTTCAGCACGTTCGTGCCGCTGGCGGCGTGGCCCATGAGCCCGATCCGCCAGATCTTTCCGGCCATGGGGCCGAGCCCGGCGCCGATCTCCAGGTTGAAGTGCTCGAGCAGCCCGGCCCGGACGGCGGCCTCATCCACCCCGTCGGGCACGGTCACGGCGTTGAGCTGGGGCAGCCGGTGCTCCTCCGCGACGAAGAAGCCGAGCCCCATGGCCTCGATGCCGGCCTTCAGCGCCGCGTGCATGCGACGGTGGCGGGCCCAGGCGTTCTCGAGCCCCTCCTCCTCCAGGATCACCAGCGCCTCGTGGAGGGCGTACAGCGGGTTGATGGGCGCCGTGTGGTGGTACGCCCGCTTCCCGCCGCCGTCGTTCCAGTAGCCCATGACCAGCGTGAGGTCCAGGAACCAGCTCTGGACGGGGGTGGCCCGGGCCTCGACGGCGGCCAGTGCCCGGTCGCTGAAGGTCACGGGGGAGAGGCCGGGCGTGCACGACAGGCACTTCTGGCTGCCGCTGTAGACCGCATCGGCGCCCCATTCATCCACCTCGACCGGGATCCCGCCCAGGGAGGTCACGGTGTCGACGATGCTCAGCGCGCCGTGCTCCCGGGCGAGCCCACAGAGCGCAGCGGCATCGGACTCCGCGCCGGTGGAAGTCTCCGCGTGGACGAACGCCAGCGCCCTGGCATCGGGGTGCGCGGCCAGGGTTTCCTCCGCGGCCGCCACGTCCACGGGCGAGCCCCACTCGTCCTCCACCACGATGGCGGTGCCGCCGCACCGCTCCACGTTCTCCCGCATCCGGCCGCCGAACACGCCGTTGACGCAGACCACCACCTCGTCGTCCGGCTCCACCAGGTTGGCGAAGCATGTCTCCATCCCCGCCGTGCCCGGGCCGGAGACGGGGAAGGTCAGCCGGTTCTCCGTTCGGAACGCGTACTGGAGCAGCGCCTTGACCTGGTCCATCATCCCGATGAACGCCGGGTCGAGGTGGCCGATGGTCGGTCGGGCCAGCGCCTCGAGGACCCGGGGCGACACGTCGGACGGGCCGGGGCCCATCAGGGTCCGCTGCGGCGGATGGAAGGATGTATGACTCATGATGTGTCCCGTGGAATCGTGGTTGTCGGTCGAGCCTACGGGGATGAGTCTAGGGGTGCAGCCGGACGTGGGCCAGCGGTTCGGACCTTCTAGTTGATGACGCGGAAGCGCTGGCGCATGTCATCCCCCAGCACATCGACGCGGCCGCTCAGATTCGTCATCTCTTCCTCGATTCGCCCGACCCGGTCTTCCAGGCGCCCGAAGCCGCCATCGAGAGCGTCCAGCCGCGTATCGACTCCATCGAAGCGGCTGCCCATGACTCCGACGCGGTCACCGACCTGCGACAGCTGGCCCGAGATCCGGTTTTCGAACTGCTCCACGCGCAGTTCGAGCGTTCGGAACCGGTCGTCCACCGTGATGAACTTCTCGGTGAGCTTCACGTCCAGCGCGTCGACCCGCTTCTCGAGGCGCTCCATGCGCGCTTCCAGCCGGTCGAATCGCTCGTTGGTTGCCTGGAACGATCTCACGATCAGGTCCTCGAGGGCTTCGAACCGCTTGTCGATCTGCTCGAAGCGACGGTCGATCTGCTCGAAGCGACGGTCGATCGCCGCAAACCGCGCCTCGAGCCGCTCCTCGAGATCGTTGAAGCGTTCGTCGACTCCGTCGAACCGTTCCTTCACGTCCGCGTCCATGCCCCACCATAGCCTCGCCGATGGCGAGGCGTCCATAGTGGGATCGGCCGTTCTCCGGGCGAGATGGGACAGCGGTCTGCCGGTGAGGCTCCCGGCCCGCCACGCCCGCTTCCGGACCTCGCCCGGAGGACCGGTTGCGTCAGCCCGCCGCGCCCCCGAGACTCATCCCATGACCAAGAGAATCGCAGGACCCGCGCTGTTCATCGCGGCCGCCGTTTCCGCGGCCATCGCCGCCCCGGCCGCCGCTCCGCTCGCCGCCCAGGAGCGGGCCGAGCTCACGTCCACCGAGCGGCAGGTCTCCGACTACGTCCGGGCCCATGTGGAAGGGGGGATCGAGCTCATCGCCGACCAGGTCCGGATCGGGAGCGGGACCCACAATTTCGAGGGGATCCGCCGGATGCACGACCTGCTGGCTCCCGAGCTCCGGGCGCTGGGCTTCGACGCCCGCTGGGTGCCCCAGGAGCACGTGGGGCGGGCCGGCCACCTCGTCGCCGAGCGCGTGGCCGAAGATCCGGCAGGGAAGAGCATTCTGTTGATCGGCCACCTGGACACCGTCGATGAAGGCGAGGGATGGTGGGAGCGCGACGGGATGACCGGCCACGGCCCCGGCGCCAACGACATGAAGGGCGGCAACGCCGTCATTCTCATGGCGCTCCGGGCGCTCCACGCCGCCGGCGCGCTGGAGGGCCGGACGATCCGGATCATCTTCACCGGCGATGAGGAGAGTCTGGGTGACCCGGTGGACGAGGCCCGGGCGGTCATGACCGAGCTGGCGCGGCAGTCGGACGTGGCCCTCGAGTTCGAGACCGCCATCGCCGGCGACGGCTTCGACTACGGCACCACCGCCCGCCGGGGCTCCAGCGGCTGGCTGCTGGAGGTGGAGGGCCGGACCGCCCACTCCTCGGGGATCTTCAGCCGCGGCACCGGCGCCGGCGCCGTCTTCGAGGCGTCGCGGGTCCTGACCGCGTTCTACGAAGAGCTGCGCGGCGAGGAGTACCTGACGTTCAACCCGGCGGTGATCGTGGGCGGGACGGACGTGGACTACGACCCCGAGGCCGTGGCCGGGAGCGCGAGCTCGAAGACCAACATCGTGGCCGGCCGCGCCGTGGTCCACGGCGGGATCCGGACCATCAGCGACGACCAGCTCGAATCGGCCCGCGAGCGCATGCGCGAGATCGTGGCCCGGCACCTGCCCCGCACGTCCGCGGAGATCACCTTCAGCGACGGCTACCCCGGCATGCCGCCCACCGAGGGCAACCGGGAGCTGCTGGCCCTGTACGACGAGGCCAGCCGCGACCTGGGCTACCCCGAGGTCCGGGAGTTCGATCCCGGCGGCCGGGGCGCGTCGGACCTCTCCTTCGCCGCCGCCCACGTCCGCTTCGGCGCCCTGGGCGGGATCGGCGTCGAGGGCACCGGCGCCCACAGCCCGAACGAGACCGTGGACCTGACCTCGTTCGCCAAGGCCGCCGAGCGGGCCGCGCTCCTGATCCACCGGCTGCGGTAGGGACCGCCGCCAGCGCCGGGAGCCGAGCCATGCCGAAGCCGTGGAAGAAGAACCTGAAGAAGGACGACGACGGGTCCCGGCCGCGCACGCTGCACGCCGCCGTCGTCGTCGAGACCCTCGACCTGCACGGCTACACCGGCGACGAGGCCGAGGACCGGCTCGAGCTGTTCTTCGACCGCGTGACCCGCACGTCGGCCGGCGGGGTGGTCCGGATCGTCACCGGGCGCGGGGCCCGGTCCCAGGGGCCGCCCGTGCTCCAGGCCGTGGTCCGGGACGCGCTCAACGGCTGGCTCGCCGAGCACGTCGCCGAATGGGCGGTGGACGTGGGGGGTGGGGCGTACCTGGTGCGGGTGCGGGGGTAGCTCAGAACGCGACCACGTGCTCCGCCTCGTCCTCGTCGAAGTAGAACGTCTTCTGGGTCTCCTCCGGGAAGCGCACGAACTTCATAATGTTGCGCTGGTCGTCGAAGACGTCGAAGAGGAGGGTGTTGCGGACCCGGAGGGTGTCGATGGTCGCCGTCGCCTGGTACTGGACGATGACCCACCAGACGGGCTCCCGGTCGAGCATATCCTGGCCGCTCTGGAGGAGCGTGGGCTCGAGAGTCGCGCCCGCCACCTCGAGGGTGAGGTGGTCGCGCAGGTAGCGCATGACCAAGGCGTCGGCCTCGCTGCCGAGCCGGAGGGTGAACGCGTCAGCGCCCACCATAGGCCCGAGGGCGCGCTCGAGGTCGTCCTTGAACAACCGGACCCGGCCGGCCACCACGGCGCCCTCGATGGCCATGTCGGCGTAGGCGATGCGGAGGTCGTGGGCGACGGTGGCAGCCTTCGGGTTCGCGGCCGAGTCCGGCGCCGCCCCTCCGCCCGGGGTCGGGAGGAGGGGCAGTAGCCCGAGGGCCAGGGCGAGGGTCGGGGCGAGTCCGGCGGGTCGTCGCCTCATCGTCGCATGAAACGCGGGCTCGAGGCCCGATGGCGCCGTGCCGTCCTCATCCGGCCACGTCGCCTGCGGTCCAGGTGTTGTTCTCCCGGTCGATGTCGGCGAAGGCCTCGTCGGGGTCGACCACGACCTTCACGATCTCCCGGTCGGAGAAGAAGCCCTTGGTGAACTCGAGCTCGTTGCCGCGCCATACGTCGACGGGCAGGTCGAAGCGCTGGGTGGTGCCGTCGGTGAACGTGGCCTCGATCTGGAGCGGCATGACGAGCCCGCCCTGGTTGCTGACGGTGACGCGGTAGTAGTAGCGGCCCTGCTCGGTGTTGCCGAGGAGCTCGGTGGCGTCCTGCTCGGTGACGTCTTCGACGGCCTGGTCGTTGGCGTGGGTGGTGTAGAACCAGCCGCGCCAGAACCAGTTCATGTTCTCGCCGGCGCCCTCCTCCATGGCGCGGAAGAAGTCGGCGGGCTGTGGGTGCTTGAACATCCACTGCTGGGCGTAGTACTGGAACGCGTCGTCGAACGCCTCGTTCCCGAGGATGCTCTCCCGGAGCATGTTGAGCCCGGTGGCGGGCTTGGCGTAGCCGTTGTTGCCGAAGTCCTTGTGGATGAGATCGGACTCGGTCATGATCGGGACCTGGTCCGGGTCGGCCATGTAGCCGACGATGTTCGGGGCCGGCCCCCGGCGGCTCTGGTAGGTGCAGTCCTCGGTCTGGGTCCACTCCTCGCCGCAGTACGTCTCGGCGTAGTCCTGCTCGCCGTAGTACTGGAGGAAGGTGTTGAGCCCCTCGTCCATCCACGTCCACTTCCGCTCATCGCTGGCGACGATCATGGGGAACCAGTTGTGCCCCACTTCGTGGATGGTGACGCTGATCAGCCCCCGCTCGAGCCCCTCGCTGTAGCTGCCGTCCGGCTGGGGACGGGCGCCGCAGAAGGCGACCATGGGGTACTCCATCCCGCCGGCGGGGCCGTTCACGTTCGCCGCCTTCGGGTACGGGTAGCGGAACGCCATCCGGCCGTAGGTCTTGAGGGTCTGGAGCGTGGCGCGCGTGGAGACCTTGTCCCAGAGCGGCATGGCCTCCCGGGGGTACAGGCTGTGGACCTGGATGACCCGGTCCTCGCCCGGATACCGGAAGCCGGCGGCGTCCCAGACGAAGGCCTTCGAGCTGACGAAGGCGAAGTCGCGGACGTTCTCGGCCTGGAAGTGCCAGGTCAGCGTGCCCCGCTGTGCGGGCCGGCTGCTCGGGTCATTGACCTCGTCGGCGGTGCGGATGAAGACCGGCTCCTCGCCAGTGTACGCACGCTCCAGCCGACGCCGCTGCTCGCCGGTCAGCACGTCCGCCGGGTTCTGGAGCAGCCCGGTGGCGTCGACCATGTGGTCCCAGGGGACGGTGAGCCGGACATCATAATTGCCGAAGTTGAGGTAGAACTCACCGCGACCGAGGAACTGTTCGGTCTGCCAGCCGTTGACGTCGTCGTATACGCTCATGCGGGGGAACCACTGGGCCATCTCGTAGATCCAGCCGTCGTTCATGAGTTCCTTGCCGCCGCGGCCCCGGTCGGGGATCCGGAAGCTCCAGTCGATCTCGAACGCCAGCCGCTCGCCGGCGGCCAGCGGCTCCGGCAGGTCGACGCGCATAATGGTGTTGTTGATCCGGTAGTCGAGGTCCATCAGCCGGCCGTCACGGACGAGTTGGACGCGCTCGATCCGGTGCCCGCCGTCGAAGGGCTCGAGGCCCGTGTAGCGGAGGAACGCGGCGCTTACCTGCTCCGGCAGCGCGCCCTGCATCTCGTACGTGCGGCTGTGCTCACGCGACCGGACGTTCTGGTCGAGCTGGACCCAGAGGAAGGGCAGCGCGTCGGGCGAGTTGTTGTGATACGTGATCCGCTCGGAGCCGTGCAGCACGTGGTTCTCGGCATCCAGCGTGGCGTCGATCTCGTAGTCGGCCTGCTGCTGCCAGTACGCGAAGCCCGGCGCGCCGGCGGCGTTCCGGTACACGTTCGGGTCCGGCCACTGCTCAATGGGCCGGAAGATGGAGCGATTGGTTTCGCTGCCGTCGTCGTGAAGCCAGTTCTGGGCGGCTGCGGCGGACGGGAGAGTGAGGGTGACGGCTGCGAGCAGGGCGAGGGCGCCGAACAGGGCGCGGGATGGTGTGGCTGACATGAGGGCTCTGGTCCGGTTGTCGATGGGCGACCGAGGGTCGCCGGGATCGGTGCAATCTAGCATGAAGGAGGACGGCTGGGGGGAGGGTTTCGTTGGCGGACTCCAACCTCCAACCTCCAACGGACCGGGTTTTACATTTTACGATTTGTCCGGTTCAGCTATCGGAATGCCCCGAGTTGGCATGTATCCTCGCGGGTATGGGACGTCGCAAGAGACCTCATGCTCCGGGGATGGTTTTCCATCTGACCGCGAGGCTGCACCGCCACGAACCCTGGTTCGTCGGTGGAGTCTGCGGGGAGGTGTCGTCGCATATCCAGCGGGTCGTCGGCGATAGCGACGCCGACCTGCTGGCGCACGCGATCATGCCCACGCACCTGCACCTAATGGTGCGTCAGGGCCCGTCCCACCTCGAAGACTTCATGCAGCCGCTGCTGCGGCGGGTCGCGATTTCGGTCCACACGCACCACCGATTCGAGGGCACGGTGTTCGAACGGCGCTACCGCGACGCCATGTGCCGCAGCCCGGACCATATCCGCGAAGCTTTCATGTATGTGCACCTAAACCCCTGGCGTGCCGGTCTTTGCGACGACAGTCTCGACTTCCGTTGGATGACCCACGCGGCCTACCTGCCGGGTGCCGACCCGGAGGCGTTCGGTGTCGCACCCGGCCCCAGGCTCGAGGTGCTGCAGCTTTTCGCCCAGGCGGAAACGCGATCGATGGACGAGCTGTGTCGCGACTATCTGACCTGGTTGGCCAGGCGGATGGATCAGGACCGGGAAGGCCCGGATGGGACGGGGGAGGGTTCCGCGACGGCGGCGGGGCCGAGCAGCTTCTGGGGCGACCGGGCGTGGCGCTCTACCTTCGGCGGCATGTGGGACGGAGGTCCGGAGGGGGAGCAGAGCCTGCCGGATCTCCGCGACTACGTGCTCAATCAGCTCGCCGCCACCGCTCCCGGAAAGACGCTCGACCAGCTCCGCGGCGGTCGGCTCTCGCACTCCGATTCGCGCTGCCGAGCCAAAATCATCAGATCCGCCGCCCGGAGGGGGTACCGCACCGGGGCGATCGCCCGCCTGTTCGCCATCAGTCCGGCGACGGTGTCCCGGGCGAAGCGCTCCCGTTAGGCGTCGTCCGGTGCGAACTCCAACCCCCGGTCGCACGGGCAAAATGTAAAAAGTAAAACCTGGTCCGTTAGAACGGATCTGTCCCACCTCCAGCCCCACATTGAACGCCAGCAGCGGCACCCTGATCGAGCTTTCGGCGCTCAATGCCGCCCGGAGGAAGCTCGAGAACCCGAGCCCGTGGATCAGCCCGAACCCGAGCGCCAGGGCGTACTTGGTGAGCTGCCCACCCCGTGGCTCGAACGCCACCGCGTCGCTGACGGCCGCCTCGGTGTCGCGACCCCGTCCCGTCGCCTCCCCCACTCCACCTCCACCGCGTTCAGCGCCGCCGCAGCGATGATGGTCACGGGGATCAGGAACTCGACCAGCGCCGTGGAGATCCGGACCAGCTCGAGGGTGGCCAGCGCCAGCGTGACCGTGTGGCCCACGGTGAACGCCGTGACCAGCACCACCACCCGCAGCCATTCCCGGGGCGGGTACATGGCCGTCAGGGCCACGATGAACAGGATGTGGTCGTAGCCCCGCACATCGGCGATGTGCTCGAAGCCGAGCCGCAGGTAGACCAGGAATTCGGAGCCCATAACGGCGCGCAAGGTAGCGGTTCGCGGCGGAGCTCGCTCGCCGCCTGAGCGGAGGAGCGCTACGTTCGGTGGGAGCCCCGCCACCATCGCATACCGGAGGGATCATGCGCGCATTGATCGTGGGTCTGGCCGCGGCCGGACTGCTCGTCGGAACGGCCCCGGCACCCGCCTCGGCGCAGGGCGCCCACGGGCATGGCGTCGCCGGGCAGGGTGTAGCCACCCTCGAGATCGAGCTCGAGGCCGGCCCGGCGTGGCAGAGCTACAACGACGTCGAAATCCCCAACGACGGCTCGGCCACCCGCTTCTCCCTCTACGACCTCGCCGGCGCGGGCCCCTGGCCGGCGGCCCGCCTGTACGTGACGTGGAACATCAACGACCGCCACGGGCTCCGGCTCCTTCTGGCCCCCTTCTCCCTGACCGAGGCCGGCACGCCCGCCGGGGGCGTCGATTTCGCGGGCGAGTCGTACGCCCCGGGCCAGCCCGTCGAGGCCACGTACACCTTCAACTCCTACCGCCTGACCTACCACTACCGCTTCCATTCGGCGGGGACGACGACGGCGTGGGTCGGGTTCACGGCGAAGGTCCGGGATGCGGTCATCCGCCTGGAGCAGGGTGGGACCGCCGGCGAGAAGACGGACCTGGGCTTCGTCCCGCTCCTGCACCTGGCCGGTGACTGGCGGTTCGCGCCCCGGTGGCGGCTGAGCGTGGACATCGATGCGCTGGCCGGCGGCCCCGGCCGGGCCGAGGACGCGGCGCTGGAGCTTGGTTACGACCTGGCGGACGCCTGGACCTTGGAGCTCGGCTACCGGACCGTCGAGGGCGGCGCCGACGTGGACGCAGTCTACACGTTCGCGTGGCTCCATTACGCCGTCGCGTCCGTGGTCTGGCGGCCGTAGGACCGAGATCGCCGGGCGGACGGGCCGGTCTCGCCGCGGCAGGATCGGGCCGCCGCAGTCGCTCCTCGAGCCACGAGCCCGAGTTCGGCCTCCCGCCGCTCAGCCGCCTGCCGCTCAGCCGCCTGCCGCTCAGCCGCCTGCCGCTCAGCCGTCCGCCGCCGCCTCTACCTCCCGCCAGACGCGCAGGAAGTTGCCGCCCCAGAGCTGGTGGATGTCCGCCTCGGTGTAGCCGCGGTCGATGAGCTCCAGCGTGACGTTCATGGTCTCGGCGGCGCTGTTCCAGTCAGCCACGCCGCCGCCGCCATCGAAGTCGGAGGCGATGCCCACATGGTCGATGCCGATGAGTTCCACGGCGTGGTCGATGTGGTCCACCATGTCGCTCACGGACCCGCCGGGCCACTGCTCCTCGATCTCCTCCACGCGCCGGCGGTAGTCGGCCCGCTGCTCCTCGGTGAGCCGCTGCCACGCCTCGTAGCTGGTGATGCCGACGGCCTCACGGGCCTCGTCGAGAGCCGCCTCCTTCTCCGGCGGCGGGGTCTTCACGAACTGGTCGAGCCCCACGATCTGGACTACGCCGCCTTTCCCGGCGATGGCCCGCAGCTGCTCATCGCCCAGGTTCCGTGAGATCGGTACCAGTGCCTGCGTGGCGGAGTGGGATGCGATGACGGGTGCGGTCGAGACGCGCACGGCGTCGAGTACCGCCTCACCGCTGATGTGGGACACGTCGACCATGATCCCCAGCCGGTTCAGCTCGGCTACCACGTCCTCGCCGAATGCGCTCAACCCGCCGTGCTCGGCCTCGGGGTCGTCGCCGCGGGGGTTGGCCGAGTCGCTGATGTCGTTGTGACCGTTGTGAGAGAGCGTCAGGTAGCGGCCGCCGAGGTCGTAGTAGCGCTCCAGGAGCGAGAGGTCACGGCCGATCATGTAGCCGTTCTCCATCCCGATGGCGGCGACCCGCTTCCCGTCGGCCCGGATCCGACCCACATCGTCCGCCCGGTACGCCAGCTCGATCTCCTCCGGACACAGCTCTTCCGCCATCCGGTGGATCGCGGCGAACCGGGCGAGCGCCGTCTCCCGCGCGGCGGCATACCCCTCGTCGGTCCGGGGCCCCTGGCCCACGTAGACGACGAAGAAGGCGGCGTCCACGTCGCCCTCCTGCATCTTCGGCACGTCCACTTGCCGGTCGGTGTCTTCGCACGGGTTCACCTCACCGGCGAACCGGGGTGAGATATCGACGTGGGTGTCGATGATGAGTGCGTCGTCGTGGATCCGCTCGGCGCGGGCGTCGGCGGTATCGGTGTTGGAGGTGTCGCACGCTGCAAAGAGCAGGGCGAGGGATAGGAAGGTCAGGATCCGACGATGGCTGGGCATTCCGCTGTGCTCCGATCTATGAAGGACCAGCGGATAGGGGCGCTGGACAAGGTGGGGTCGACGGGGACCGGAGGCAACATGTGGCGGCCTGTGGCCGGGGCTTGTCCGCCGCTCCCAGCCGTGTCACTATGGGCACGAAGCCCCGATAATCTGAAGCCCTGGATCATTGAGCCGAAGGGCCCATGGGGTACGAAACAAGAGAACGAATCCGCGTGCTGAAGGACCTGGGCCGGAGCGAGCGCTCGGCCGGTGAGCTGGAGGCCGCACGGTCGCTCTACGAAGAGGCTGCACTCCTCTGCCGCGCCGAAGGACACGCCGTTCTGCTGGCCCACACCCTTCGCCACCTCGGCGATATCAACCGCGAGGCCGGCCGCCTCGACGTCGCGGAACGCTGCTACGACGAGGCCCTCGGCATCTACCGGGACGAGATCCATCGCCGCCCGCTGGATGTGGCGAACGCGCTGCGCTCAGTGGCGCTCCTGCGAGAGGCCCAGGCCGAGGCCGATCAGGCGCAGGCGCTGTGGGAAGAAGCGCGGGCACTGTACGCCGACGTGGGGATCCAGGAGGGCGTCGACGAGTGCTGCGACCACCTGGCTGAAGTCTCCGAAGCGAGCCGCAGCGGTGCCGCTACGGCTCGGTGACCGGTACCTCGGCGGCCGTGGGCAGGCGACGGTTCTTCAGCAGCACCAGCACCGTGCCGAGCACGCCGGCCACGATCAGCCCGTAGTCCTCTGGGATGGCGAACTGGATGGCCGCGCTCCCGCCGATGAGCCCCCAGATCGCCGGGATCAACACCACGTGGATCGGAACCCGGCGTGAGGCCCACAGGAGGACCCCGAAGGTGACGATCGTGGTGGGGCAGGGGAGACCGAACGTCGGACTCTCCGGGTACGTGTGCCCCGCCAGCGCACCGAAGATCGGATAGAAGAGGAGTCCGTAGGCCAGGAATACCGCGCCGATAACGCCGTAGGCGTCCCCCTCGAACTCGAACGCCAGCCGGTCTCCGAACAGGCCCGCGGCCAGGAACACCACCGCCTGGACCAGGAAAAGGGCGCCGAATACCCACGCCGCCGGGGTGATGGCCGTGAAGAAGAGCCAGTGATAGACCACCGCCATCCACGCCCAGAAGAACGCCAGGATACCGCTCACCCAGCGGTCGGATGACCGGGAGGAGACCACGGCCAGCCAGAGGAGCGCAACGGCGCCCACGTAGAACAGGATCTGGATCGGCCACACCGTCTGGTTGTACCGGAGGATGACCTCCATGAACTGCTCGGTGGCGAACGGTGGCTGCATGGCGCCCTCCCCTCAACAGGTCGACCCGTCGTGCCTCACCCTATCCGTGCAATGCCGGGCGGCGTCTGTCTGTAGGGAGTCCCCTGAAATGTCCGCGGGGAATTGCTCCAGCGGGGTCAGGGGTGGGGGACGCGGGGGCGCGGGGGAGCCGCCGCGCCCGGTACCGTCAGCTCCCCTGATTCCCGCTCAGCACCGCTTCCGCGGTCTCGAACGTGGACTCGATGCGCTCCCGGTCCGACTCCTCCGGCAGTGCGTCTACGGCCGTCCGACGGACGGCCTCCGCGTGATGGAGCAGCTCCCGGCGCAGGCCCGGCTGGCTGACCCGCACACCGACGGACGTCAGGACTTGCAGCATCTCGATCGGCACGTGAGGGTCCGAGCGCCCGTAGTGACGCGCCTGGTCGAAGGCGAGGTGGAGGAGCTCGGGAACGGCGGGGGTGGGGACCAGGAGGCGCCGATTGCCCTCGTCGTCGTGGAACAGCGGTGTGGGCAGCTTCCGGTCGGCCATGAGCGTCAGCGACTGGCCCAGCCGGCGCAGCGCGTGCTCGGCGGTGAACGGGTCGTTGATGCCGGGCGACAGGGCCCGCACCGCCACCTCCGCCAGCTGCTCCACGCCCCGCTCCACGTCCCGGCTCGAGCTCCGCCCGGAGCCCAGGACCAGCGCGTCGGCAATGGCCTCCTCCGCTTCATCGTCCAGCTCACCTGTGACCCGGGCCAGGGGCCGGTCCTCCACCACGAACGAGCCCCGACCGTGCCGCAGCTCGATCACCAGCCCCCGCTCCACGGCCAGCGCCAACAGCCCTTCGGTATCGATCTCCTGGACGTACCCGCTGGCCCTCGCCGTCACCTCCACGCACTCCTCCTCGAAACCGTCCGGAAGCGCCTCCTCCACCGTCAGGGGACGATCCGTGCCACCCTCCTCGCCGAGGGCCGGGAACGTCTGCCGGATCGCTTCATCCAGCTCGTTGCCGGCCACCGCAATCACCTGCGACGCCTGGATCGACACCGCAGCGTGGTGGATGAAGTAAATCAGCATGGCCACGCTGACCAGCGCCAGGACCAGCGCCAGCGCTGTGGCGAACTGGGGCACGAGCTTGGTCCCCACTTCCATGGGCACCTCGCGCAACACGAGCAGGCAGTAGACGAAGGTGGCGATGAATGTGCCCAGCACCGTCTGGTTGCTCCGGTCCCGCAGAAAGCCCCGCAGCAGGCGCGGCCCGAACTGGGAGGAAGCCAGCGACAGCGCCACCAGCAGGATGGAGAAGGTCACACCCGCCACCGTGATCATCGAACCGGCGATGGTCGAAAGCAGCGTTCGGGCGCCTTCAGGCTCCCCCGCGCCGTGGAGCCACCCCATCAGACCCACGTCGGCGTTGTACAGCGCCCGGTCCACCGCCAGAACGACCTGCGCCGCCCCGACGGCCCCCAGCGTCAGCAGCCCCGGGATGAACCAGTAGCTGGCCCGGAGGTCGTCCCAGAATCGAAGGAGTCTGGCGTGCACGATCGTCCGCTCCCGGCTGGAAGGTGAGGCAAGGGCCGAAAGGAATGTGCACCCCCGGCAGGTGGGGGGCAACGGAAGCGGTATCGGACGAGCTTGCCGTGGCCAGGTGCCCCCCGTAAACTGACTGATCGTCAGTCATCAGAGGAGCGGGTTTGCCGAGAGCCAAATCGAGGGCGGAGCGCCGGGGCGAGCTGATCGCCGCAGCCGAGCGTGTGTTCGCGGAGCGGGGCGTGGCGAACGCCACGGTGAGCGACATTGTGGCAGCGGCCGGCGTGGCACAGGGCACATTCTACCTCTACTTCGAGAGCAAGGACGACGTGCTGGTGGCGGTGGCCGAAGCGGTTGTGGGCGAGATGATCGAAGTGGCGGAGTCGGCACTGGACACGGAGGCGTCGGCGGTGGCCCAGCTCCGGGCGTTCATCGGTGCACTGGGCAGCTTCGAAGACGACCCGGCGGCGGTGGAGCTCGCGGAGCTGCTGCACCGGCCGGAGAACCGGCTGCTGCACGACCGGCTGGAGGAGCGGATGGTGCCGCGGCTGGTCCCGTTGATGGAGGCGATCGTCACCCGGGGCCGGACGGAGGGCAGCTTCGACGTGTCCGACCCGCGGGCGGCGGCATGGTTCGTCCTGGGCGGACTCCGGGGCGCCGAGCTGGCGGGAACGCCGCCGGCGGAGATGCCGGCGGCCATGGCGGTGGCCACGGAGCTGGCGCTGCGGGCCCTGGGGCACGAGGGGAGTGGGCAGGGCGGGTCGACCGACGGGGAGGGGGGTGCGCAATGAACACGGACGACGCCGTCGTCGTCACCCGTGGTCTCACCAAGTGCTACGGGGATGTGACGGCGGTGGCCGGCCTCGACCTGGAGGTCCGGCCGGGAGAGGTGTACGGGTTCCTGGGCCGGAACGGCGCGGGGAAGACCACCACCATCCGGATGCTGCTCGGGCTGATCCGTCCCACCGCCGGCGAGGCCCGGCTGCTGGGCGCGAAGGTGGGGCCGAACATGCCCGGTCTGCGTCGTGTGGGCTATCTGGTGGAGACGGCCACGGCGTACGGCAACCTCACGGTCCGGGAGAACCTGGAGCTTCAGCGTCGGCTCATGGGGGCGCCCGCGGGCGCGGTCGGTGAGGCCACCGAGGTCATGCGGATCGGGCGGTACGCCGACCGTCGCGCCGGCACGCTGTCGCTGGGCAACAAGCAGCGACTCTCGCTGGCCCGGGCGCTGCTGCACCGGCCGGACGTGCTGGTTCTGGACGAGCCGGCGAACGGGCTGGACCCGGCGGGGATCGTGGAGGTCCGCGAGCTGCTCCGGCGGCTGGCCGATGGCGGCGTGACGGTGTTCATGTCGAGCCACATCCTGACAGAGGTGGCGCAGCTCGCCGACCGGATCGGTCTGATCCACGACGGCCGGCTCATCGAGGAGCTCGACCGTGATGGGCTGCGGCGCCGGGCGCGGCCGTACGTGGAGGTGCAGGTCGACCGGCCGGAGCGGGCCCGCGCGCTCCTGACAGAAGCTGGATTCACGGCGCTCGAGCCGGCGGCGGAGGGGATCCGGGTCTTCGACGGCGACGGGCGGGCGTCGGAGATCGCCCGGGCGCTGGTCGAGGCGGGGCTGGAGCTGCGGGCGCTGGTGCCCGGCCGCGAGGACCTGGAGCAGTACTTCCTTCGGCGCACGGGAGGCGGCCCGTGAGATTCACTACGGTGCTGGCGGCGGAGCGCCTGAAGCTGCGCGGCAGCCGCGTCCCTTTCCTGACGCTCCTGGCCTTCGCGCTGGGTCCGCTGGGCGGCGGTCTGTTCATGTGGATCGTGCAGGAGCCGGGGCGGGCGGCGGAGCTGGGTCTCATGGGCACGAAAGCCGATCTGGTGGGGCTGGAGGCGAGCTGGGCCGGCTACCTCACCATGATCACCCAGATGGTCGGGATCGTCGGCGGGCTCCTGCTGGCGGTGATCGCCGCGTACGTCTACGGCCGGGAGTACGCCGAGGGGACGGCCAAGAACATGCTGGCGCTGCCGCTCCCGCGCTGGTGGTTCGTCGTGGCCAAGCTGATGGTGGTGGCCGTCTGGTGGCTGGTGCTGGTGGCGGTGATCCTGGTCGAGGGGGTGGCCGTGGCCGTGGCCCTCGGGCTGTCCGGATACTCGGCGGCGGTCCTGCTGGCCGGGGCAGGCGACGTCTTTCTGGCCGCCCTCGTCGTCTTCCTCCTGACGCCGGTGGTGGCATGGCTCGCGACGCTGGGCCGCGGCTACCTCCCGCCCCTCGGTTTCGCCATGCTGGCGCTGGTCCTCGGCAACGTTCTCGGCGCCACGGGGTGGGGGAAGTGGTTCCCCTGGTCCATCGCGCCGCTCTTCGCGGGGGTGGCGGGCCCACGCGTGGAGGTGCTGGCCCGCGGGAGCCTGTTTGTGGTGGCCGTCACGTTCGTAGTGGGCGTGGCGGCGACGGTCGCCCAGGTCCGATGGGCGGATGTCGACGAGTGACGGGAGGCGAGCTCGCGGGCACGATGGCGGCGATTAGATTATCGAATACGACATGCACGGAACCCGACTCGGAGCCAGTACCGTGACCCGTACCCGACCGCTCGCCCTCGTACTCCTGCTCCTCGCCGCCTGCAGTGCACCGGCGGACGATTCCAACGGGGATATGCTGCCGGTGGTGGAGGTGGCGCCCGACGCGCCCCTCGGCGCGGTGCTGGAAGGCCCGCCCGCTGCGCCGTCCCACCTCCAGACCACCCTGGCCTCCATCGTCGAGCCGGCGACGGTGGTGCTGCGCCCCGGCCGCTACAACCTGCAGGCCGAGGCCTTCACCGACTCCACGTGCGGGAACTGCCAGGAGCTGGAGACGCCGGTGCCCGGGACCCGGGGGCTGCACGTGACGGTGCCGGGGGTGCGCATCGTGGGGCCCGGAGCGGACAGCGCGTTCATCCATACGAACGCCGGCTACGGGCTGTATTTCGATGGCTGCGACGGCTGCGCGCTGGAGGGCGTGACGGTTACCGGCGGCGTGCGGGACCCGGACGGCCGTGCCGCCGACGGGGGCGTGGTGGTGAAGAACGGGCGGGTGGAGCTCACCGACTGCGTGGTCCGGGACAACATCGGCGACTCGGCCACGGTGGCGGAGACGGTGGTGGGGATCGCCGGCGTGGTGGGGCGGGAAGGGTCGGAGATCGTGGTGGACGGGTGCCGGGTCATCCGGAACTCGTGGGACGGGTTCGCGCTGTACCGGCAGGCGAGCGCCGAGATCACGAACACCGTGGTCGACGGTGTGGACGCCGCCCGGGGCGGGCAGGTCGGCGGGGGCCGCGGGGTCGGGATCGGCGCCACGTGGGACGCCTCCGTCATGGTCCGGAACACGCTGGTTCGGAACTACTGGAAGGGGATCGGCGGGTTCGTGGACGCGCGGGTGGACGCGCGTTGCAACATCGTGGAGGAGATCCTGACGTGGGGGCTGGCGTTCTGGGGGGCGGACGGCGGCGCGCCGGCGGCGGTCTTCCGGGAGAACGTGGTCTACGAGACGGGCGCGTGCGGCGCCATGATCGCCCGGGAGACGGAGGTGGCGGAGGGCGAGGATCCGGGCGAGCTGGTGGGGAACGTGTTCGTCGCCACGGGCCAGGACCCGCGCTACGACAGCGGCACCCCGTACTGCCACCAGCGGGCCATCGCCCGCCACGCGGTGCCGCCGGGGTTCGAGATCGAGAGGAACCTCGTCCACGACGCCCGGGAGCCGGGCGACGAATGGCCCACGAGCGAGCCGGTGGACCGCGAGGCGGTCAGGTCACTGGGCTGGATCCAGGAGCTCGCCCGGATGCCCGTCTTTTCCGGGTCGTCGTTTCTAACGGAGCTCGGTCGCTGACCTCACCCTGTGGCCACCCCGAGGCCCGGGTCGGGCCCCGGGGCGTGGCCGCCGGGGTCAGGTCAGGGCACCGTGTCGGCGCCCATCTCCCCGATCTGGTCCACTGCGCGCTGGAGGCTCTCGATGGCGTCCTGGAGCGTCCCGCGCAGCGCCTCGAGGGCCTCACTCTGGATCGGTGCCGGCTGCTGGGGTGCCGGCTGCGTCGCCCCCTCGACGCCGCCCTCCTCGACGGGCGACGCCACGGCGGGCAGGTCGCCCACCAGGGCGTCGACGGAGGCGTTGAGGGTGGGGTGCATGACCACCTTCGACGCGTCGGCCAGGATGATGCGGCGGAGCTCGGGGAAGTCCAGCGTCTCCGGCTTGAGGAACACCGGCTCGGCGTAGAGGAGCGCGTCGCCCACCGGGATGACCAGGAGGATCCCGCGCATGACCTCCGACCCGACCTGCCCCCAGAGGGTGAACTGCTCGGAGATAATGGCGTCGTTGTCGATGCGGGCCTCAACCTGGCTGGGTCCGTCCACGTGCCGGCCGGACGGGAAGTCGAAGAGGACCAGCTCGCCGTAGTTCTCGCCGTCGCTGCGGGCGGCCATCCAGCCCACGAGGTTGTGGCGGTTGTTGGGCGTGAACGGCTGGATGAGGAGGAACTCCTCGGTCTCCTCGCCGGGCAGCCGGGCCACGATGTAGTAGGGCTCCAGCGCCTGTGACCGGCCGAAGGAGTTCTGGACCGGCACCGACCACTGGTCTTCCTTGTTGTAGAAGACCACCGGGTCCTGCATGTGGTACTGGAGCAGCATCTGTGTCTGGACCGTGAACTGATCCAGGGGCACGCGGACGTGCTCGCGCAGGTAGTCGGGCATCTCCTCGGCCGGCGTGAAGAGCTCCGGGAAGATCTGCTGGTAGGCCTGCACCAGCGGGTCGTCAGGATCGAACACGTACAGGTCGATGCTGCCGTCGTAGGCGTTCACCACCGCCTTCACACTGTTCCGGATGTAGTTGAACCGGTTGTTGAAGCTGGTTGAGTAGGGGTAGCGGTCGGTGGTGGTGTAGGCGTCCTGGATCCAGAACAGCCGGCCATCGGCCACCACGCTGTACGCCTTCCGATCCCGGAGCAGGAACGGCGCGATGGTGGAGAACCGGTTCGGGATGGTGCGCCGGTACTGGATCCGGCTGTCGGCGTTGATCTCCCCCGAGATCAGGATGTTCAGGTCCCGGAACTCCCAGGCGTACATCAGGCGGCGGAAGAAGGAGGAGATGACCACACCGCCGTCCCCGGCATAGCTCGTGTAGACGGGGCCGTCGACCCCGG
>JAWODW010000025.1:0-4462 GCA_046483065.1 Longimicrobiales bacterium
CCCACGCCCGACGTGACCGAGGTGGAGCTGCCGGAGCCGGAGCTGGCCGAGGAGGAGGTCCCGGCCATCTCCCTGGCCGACCAGATCGCTGCGCCCGGCACCGACGGTGCCGCGGAGGGCCCCGGGCTGGATGAGGCCACCGGCGAGGGCGACGGCGGGACCGAGGCCGAGGGCCGGTTCCGGGTCGTCTCGCCCCAGCCGAAAGGGATGATCCTGCCGCCCAGCGACCGCCCTGAGGGAGTCCGGGGCAAGGTGGTGGACGTGTACGTCTTCGTGGCCGCTACCGGGCGGGTGGTCCCCGACTCCACCCGGCTCGATCCCTCCACCGGCAACGGGAGCTTCGACCGCCGGCTCCGGGAGCACGCCGCCGGCTGGGTCTTCGAGCCCGCTCTGAAGGATGGCCAGCCCGTGGGCGAGTGGTACCGCTACACCATCGAGCTATAGCCCCCATGATGTCGGTCCGCGCCCGGTGTCGGGCGGGCGGTAGCCCACGCGCGCCCGCCTCTAAACGGTTTGACCCCGGCCCGTCTGTCATCGAAATCCCCACTTGATGTGGGGGAACCCTTGAAGTATTGTGTCGAATCCTGCGGATGGCCCTTACCGCTGTGCGAAGTGCACCCTCCGCAGGTCACGATATCGGGTTCCGGACGGGAACATCCGGAACTTCAATGACCCGGCGCTGCCGAGAAGCGCCTAGACCCCGAGGTGTGTGTATGTCCACCACGTGCACACGACGTGCCCCCGTGACGCTGGCCGCGAGCGGACTGCTCGCCCTGTTCCTCGCTGTTCCGGCCGAGGCCCAGGAGGGCATCGGCGGGCAGGCGTTCCGCACCAGTCTCGGTGCGGCGCTGCTCATGCCCGCGGGCGATGCCACAATGGCCATGGACTCCGAGCGGCTGCCCAGTGGGCGGGCCGTGCTGGAGATCCAGTCGAATCCGGTCTTCGGGTTCCACTTCGGCGGGATGCGTCTGGCGCCGAACGTGATGTGGTCGGACAGCAGCGCGTTCGCGGGCGTGGATGCGCCGCATTACCAGATGGGGCTGATGGCTGGGATCGCCGGTTTCCGGTTGAACTTCACGACCGGCCGGTTCCGGATCGCCCCGTTCGCGGATGCCGGCGCCGGGCTGGCGCAGGTCCGAATGGATCAGGGCGGCTACTTCTACCAGTCGAGCACGGGCACCCACTACCAACCGGTGATGACGGATACCACGACGATCATGGCCGGTGGCGGGGGTGGTGTGGCGGTGGACGCGATCCTGGGTCCGGGGCTGACGCTGTCGCTGCTGGGTGGGTACTGGCACTTCCAGTCCATGGACACGAACGATGCCGGCGATCCGCTGGTGGACCCGTTGAGCGGGCTGTGGGCCGGCGCGGGCGTGAAGCTGGCGTTCAAGGACGTGGCCTACTACTGGCGGCACAGCGGGCGGGACAGCGAGCCGCCGGTCCTGACCATCACGTCGCCGGAGCCGGACGGGAGCGGCGTGGTGGACGTGGGCGAGGACCGGACCACGCTGACGGTGCGGGCCGCGGATAAGGCCACCATCGATTCGGTCTTCGTGAACGGTCAGAAGCTGGGGCTGAACTCGATCCGTGGGGCGGACGTGCCCACGGTGACGGCGTCGATCCCGCTGGAGCTGCACCCGGGCCCGAACGAGATCTCGTACGCGGCCTACGACGGTGCGGGCAACCGCCTGGACGGGACGTGGGAGGTGCTGGGGATCCCGCTGGACGAGGACGGCCCGAGGATCGCATTCATCCAGCCTGATAACGACCTGAGCATCATGTCGGAGCGGGTGCTGGTGGAGGCGGTGATCGTGGACCGCAGTCCGGTGGAGCAGATCACGCTGAACGGGCTGTCGGTGCGGCCGGTGGAGGGCACCGATGAGGATCGGGCTCGGGTCGAGGCCGGGGAGGACGAGTTCGTCTACCGGTTCCGGAGCTCCACCAACGTGCCGGAGGCCGAGTTCACGATTTCCGTGGCCGCGGTGGACAGCGCCGGGAACACGCAGCTGGAGACCGTGACCGTGAGGCGCGCGGACCTGGCAGTGGCCCAGCCGACGCCCACGCAGGCGGAGCCGACCGAGGCGCCCTCGCGGGGTCCGGAGATCGAGATCCACTCGCCGGCCGAGTGGGCCGGTGGTGGGACCCGGGGCTTCGCGGCGGAGCCGAAGCAGTCGATCCGTGTGACGGGGCTGGCGCGGTACCAGGACGCGATTCAGGAGGTGCTGGCGAACAACAAGCGGATGTCGCTGCAGCGCGACCCGAACAACCCGGGCCTGGTCCAGTTCTCGGGGTTCGTCCAGCCGCCGCCGGCGGGCTCGGCGGGTGAGGTCGAGCTCCTGGTCCGGGCCCGGGACGGGTCCCAGACCGTACGCACGTACACGTCACGGACGCGGGAGGCCGTAAGCACCGGCCCCGCCCAGTTCGAGAACATCGCCGGCGCCAGCAACCGCCAGCGCTGGGCCGTCATCGTGGGTGTGAGTGATTACCAGGACGAGACCATCGGCGACCTCCAGTACGCCGACGACGACGCCCGGGCCGTCTACGACTTCCTGACCTCGCCGCAGGCCGGCATGGGCGGGATCCCGGAGCGCAATATCCAGCTCCTGGTGGACGAGGACGCCACGACCCGGAACATCCGGTCGGCCTTGACCACGTTCCTGCGCCAGTCCACACCGGACGACGTGGTCTTCATCTACATCGCGGCCCACGGCGCGCCGGACCCGTACCGTCCCGATGACCTCTACATCCTGGCCTACGACACGGAGATCGAAGACATCGCCGCCACGGCCGTGAGCATGGAGGACGTGAACAAGGCGATCCAGGACGCGTACGCGTACAACAAGGTGCTGGTGACCGACGCGTGCCACTCGGCGGGCGTGGGTGCCGGCACCCGTGCGTTGAACAACAACCAGATCAACGCGGCGTTCCTGGACTACATGAACAACTCGTCGGGCGGCTTCGTGGCGTTCACGGCGTCGGAGTCGAACCAGCTCTCGCAGGAGGGCGAGGAGTACGGCGGCGGTCACGGCGTGTTCACCCACTACCTCCTGGAAGGGCTCCGGGGCGCTGCCGACGAGCCGGACAACGGCGGCGACGGCGATCGCGTGGTCACACTGGGCGAAGTCATGGAGTACACCCGTGACCGTGTACGTCGTGAGACGCGGAACGCCCAGGTCCCGACCATCTCCCTGACCACGTACGACCGGTTCTGGCCGATGGCGGCCGTGCTGGAGGGTGGGGCCGGGGAGGGCACGACGCAGCAGTAGCCGTCCCGGCGGCGGGTCCCGTTGGCGCGAGGAGCGCCCCGGCGCCGCCGGCCTGAGCGTATCCATCCTCGACGGCGGTGGGGACGCGCTGTGCGGGCTGGACGCCGGGGCCTGGTGCGGGTGCGCCACCACCACCAGCTCCACCTACTGCTTGGGCTGGAGTGACTTCGGAAACCTCTGCGACGGAGCGGAGTACGATGCGTCACCGTCCCCCGTGGAGCGGTTCACCTGCCGCATCGACTTCTCCGGCAACGTCCTGTGCGCGGGCAGTCACGACCACGGGCACACGGGCGTGGGCCTGTACCTGTACCGATACGAGCCCTACCCCGTTCGGGTAGGCGGAAGCGGAGGCATCTGACGCCACTGGAAGCACGACCGGACGTCCGGCCCGCCCTCGAGGCGTGGCTCCGGGAGCACGGCACGATCGAGGAGGCCGCGGCCTCGCATCCGGAAGCGGAGACGCTCACGGGGCGGGGCCGCGTCTATGTCATCCCTGCGCCGGTGGAGACCCGCAGTGATGGCCCGGACGCCCCACGGGGCGACGCGCCGGAGCGGTGGGTGGTCCGCCACTACCACCGGGGCGGTGCCATCGCGCCGATCCTCGGCGACCGCTACCTCCGCCTCGGCGCACCGCGCCCCGTCCGGGAGTACGGCACGGGCCGGGCGCTGGAGCGCCGGGGGCTCCCCACGCCCGCCCATATCGCCGCCGCCGTCTACCCGTCGGGGATCTGGTATCGGGGCGACCTCGTCACCCGCTGGGTGCCCGGCTCCCGGGACCTGGCGGCGGTCCTCTTCCCGGGGCGGTCGCTCGAGGGGCCGGAGTCGGGCGCGCCGCGATCCGCTGCCGGGGCGGGGGCCGAAAGCGGCATGGGTTCGGGGGCCGGTGCTCTCGAAGCCGGCGGTCCCGAAGCCGGCGGTCCCGAAGCCGGCGGCGCCGAGGCCGAGGCCGCCATGCGGGCCACCGGCCGGCTCTTCCGGCGGCTCCACGAGGGCGGCGTGGTTCACCCGGACCTGAACCTGAAGAATGTCCTCATCGCCGGCGATGTCGAGGCGCCGGACGCACTGGTCCTGGACCTGGACGGCGCCACGGTCACGAGCCGGGTTGGCGACGGCGCGCGGCTGCGCATGGTCGCCCGGTTCTGGCGCTCCGCCCGGAAGTGGCGGAAGGCGACGGGGGTGGCGCTGGACCCGTC
>JAWODW010000060.1:0-4074 GCA_046483065.1 Longimicrobiales bacterium
CCGCCAGCAGCTTCTCCACGGCCGCCCGCTCCTGGTCACGACGGGCCCCGCTCCGCAGTTCGAACGCGGTGATGGCCGTGGTGGCCAGGGCGCCCGTTCCCAGCTCGTGGTGGATCCGCTCGGCGGCCGGGTCTCGCCCCCGGAGCGCGTCGATGAGCACATCCGTGTCGGCGACGATCACCGCCAGTTCTCCCGGAGCTCGCGGACGGACTCCTCCAGCGCGTCCGCCGACTCATCCGACAGCGACCCGATGGCCGACCTCGCCTCCTCGGCCCGCCGCCGTCGCTCCTCCTCCTCGTCCAGGTACCGGGCCAGTGCCTCCCGGACGAGACCGGAGAACCCGCGCTCCCCCCGCCTCGCCGCCATCTCCAGCAGCCGGGCCCGAATCTCGTCGGGCAGCTCCACAGTCGTTCTCATGGCCGGAAGATGTGATGCATGCACATGCATGTCAACGGATCCTTCTCTCACGGCGGCACGGTGGGGGCACGGCCAACACGGCGGGGAACGGCGGAGGTGCGTGCCCCATTCCTCGCAACGGCGCGGCGATACGCGGCGCCGCAACGGAACGGCGAGTTTGTTTGGGGTGGTCAGACCAGCCGGCGAGTCGGAAGATCACCGGTGAGGCTACCTTGCCGGATCAACCCTCAAGATGAACGTGCTGCCGCCGCGGGGCCTGGAACCCACCCCGAAGCTCTCCCGCCGCGTCGCCGCGCTCGCCGCGGCGTTGCGAAAAAAAGAATCCGCTGTGTCACCGTGTTCACCGTGCCGCCGTGAGAAAACGTCCTGCCGACCCGCCTACTCCACCTCCGGCGGGATCACCCAGACGGTGTCCGTGCCCAGCATCCGGCTGAAGCGATCGTCGCGGCGCTGGAGCGCCTGCCACTCCTCGACGGTGTAGACGAGCGTCTCCACCGGTACCGGGAGCGAGGTCAGATCCCACCGGCCGGCGCGGACCTCGAACGGCTGGTCGGAGTCGGCCACGATGAGCACCACGTCGAGGTCGCTGCCCACGCCCCAGTTCCCGGTGGCGTAGGAGCCGAAGTACCCGGCCGCCACCAGCTCCCTGCGCTCCGTCGCGGTCTCCGCCGCCCAGGCCTCGAACGCGCGCCGGACCGTGGGCGCGTCAGGCCATTTCAGAACGGACGAATCCGAGGATCGCACGGGCATGGTCTTCCGCCTGTTCACTCTGCAAAGGTCCATAGTGCTCGAACGGCGGCCCTTCCGGGTGGCCATTCGGGTACCGGGTCGGGATGTAGTAGTTGTCCAGGGACCGCCCCTTCTCCACCAGGTCATCCGGAACCCCGAAGGTGGCCGGGAGCTCCTCGAGGAGCTTTGCCACCCCATGGCCCCAGGCCTCCTGGCCCGCCGCCAGATGGAGCGCCTTGACGGCCTTCTCCGCCGCCTGGTGCGAAGCGAAGCACGCCCAGTCGTGATGCCCGAGCCGGCGCGCTTCCTCCGCCATTTCCAGATCGCGCTCCGCCTGCGCGAGCCAGTCTCCTGAACGATCTGCCATACCGTGAAGATAGCCTGGTCCCGGGGCGAGGCCAACGGGTGCTTCGGTGGCAGAGGACGGTTAACCGCGGAGACGCGAAGGCGCGGAGCACTCGCGGAGGAGTTTTGAGGTTGGATCCGGGCGAGGCGGACAGGCCGGCGAGTCGGAATCCTACCGGTGGGGCAGCCTTGCCGGATCAACCCCCAAAAAAAGGAGGGTGCTGCCGCCGCGAAGCCTGGAACCCACCCCGAAGCTCTCCCGCCGCGTCGCCGCGCTCACTGCGGCGTTGCGAGAAAATTGCCCGCCGTGCCCGCCGTGGTTCGCCGTGCCGCCGTGTTTCAATGGAGTGCGCCACCCGGTGGGGCCTAGAGTCCCGTCAGGCGGCCAGCAGCTGGTCCACGGGCCGCCCCAATGCGTCCGCGAGCGCCACCAGCGTGGAGTACCGGGGCATCTGCTCCCCGGTTTCGTAGCGCGCGATTGTCACGCGATTCAAGCCGGCCCGCGCGGCGAGCTCCCCTTGGGTAAACCCACTCCGATCGCGCAGCTCCCGGAGCCGCTCACCGAACGTCCGACGTCCTCGCCCGGCCGCCGCTTCCGAGCGTTCCCGGTAGCCCGGATCGGTGAAGTGGCGCACAAAGTCCCACGGAACCTCCTCCACCGCGCCATCCGACAGATGTACCTCGATGACGTACGGATCAGGCAGCACCACGTGGTCGGGCTCGCCACCGAGCTCCAGAGCGTCGAACGACACCAAGCCCTCACAATCGTCGGCAAACCGGACCTCGAGACCGCCGGCACTCAGCCGCACAGCCGTCACCATGCGCTCCGCACCGCGCACATACGTCAGATCATCAGTGGCCACAGCAACGTGTCTCCTCATTCGCCGTGAAAGTCAGCCCAGGCTCGCCGGATGTCGGTCGCGTGCCGCGCGTAGGCGTCCATGATCCCGCGTCGCTTCCCCAACGGCGGCTCCTCCATGAACGTGCCGCCAATCAGCTCGATGCGGACTTCATCACCATCGAACCGCACGTGGACGTGTGGCGGCTCGAACGGCAGCTCCCGTGTATGAATCACGAATACGATCCCGCCATCTCGCGCTACCACCGGCATCGACCACCGCCCTCCTAATGTAGCATTAACGCTACATAAGGTCCAGTCCGTGAAACGCCCTCCGCGGCTAACGGTGTGTGTTCAGGTGGGGCGCCTCCATAGCCAAATGGGACGGATTAGCTGCAAGCGTTGGTTACGTAAGGTGTCGCGCAGCCCATTGGAACACGGCGTCACAACGGCACGGCGGTACACAGCGAGGAACGGCGGGCGGTCAACCGCGGAGCCGCGGAGACGCGGAGCACTCGCGGAGGTTCTTTCTGAGGTTGGGTCCGGGCGAGGCGGGGTTCGCGGCGTGGGAGCCAGCTTGCCGGCGAGGCAGCCTTGCCGGCGATTGATTCGTAGAGCCGGGAGGGTGGGCAGGCTAAACAAAATAGCCGTTCGCCGTGCCCGCCGTGGTTCGCCGTGCCGCCGTGTTTCAATGGAGTGCGCCACCCGGTGGGGCGTAGAGTCCCGTCAGGCGGCCGGCAGCTGGTCGACGGGCCGTCCCAACGCGTCCGCGAGGGCCACCAGCGTGGCGTACCGGGGCATCTGCTCCCCGGTTTCGGTCTGACGGCCTCTCCGGGCCGCCGTGAGAAAAGGCCCTTGCGTTTCGGGACTACCACCCCCTATAATTGCATTGGCATGCAGATAACCAGATAGGTTTTCTGCATCTTACTGCCGAACCGGAGGCGGACGTGCCGTCATTGGATGAGCAGATCCTGTCGTGGAACCCCTGGTGGGCCGACGCATCGGTCGTCGATCGGGACCCGCACATAACGGCCTTCGAGGCGGCGCCCGTGAAGTGGGACCCGCCGCTGCTCGACGGTCTGCCGTTGACGCCCGGAGCCGCCCACACCCTGCGCGGCCCCCGGCAGGCGGGGAAAACGACCCTGGCGAAGCGGTGGATCCGGCGCCTGCTGCAGCGGGGCGAGGCGCGCGTACTGTATTTCAGCTTCGACCTGTACGCGCGGCCGGACGCCGTGTACCGCGTCATCCAGCGGGCGAAGGACCTGCATCCCGATCCGGCGGGACCCTGGTACCTGTTCCTGGACGAGGTGACGTCCGTATCCGATTGGCAGCGGGGGGTGAAGGCTGCGTGGGACCAGGGCCTCACGCGCGACGACTTCGTGCTGCTGACCGGGTCGTCGGCCCACGACCTCAGGTCGGGCGCCGAGCGGCTGCCGGGCCGTCGCGGCGGCGGTAGTGACTTTCTGCACCTGCCGTTGAGTTTCCGCGACTTCTGCATGCAGGTGGAGAACCTCTCACTGCCCGCGGAGACCACGGACGTCGAGGGGTTCCTGGACGACGCCGGGCGCACGCTGGCTCGCCGCCTCCACCTCCGTTCGTCGGACCTCCAGCGCGCGTTCCGGGCGTACCTTCGCGTAGGCGGGTTCCCGCAGGCGGTGCAGGACTACGCGTCGTCGTCAGACCGTCTGGCGCAGCCTCGAACCGTACACATGCTGTGGACGGCCATCGCCGGCGACATCGCCCGG
>JAWODW010000083.1:0-15122 GCA_046483065.1 Longimicrobiales bacterium
ATCCCGGGCCGGACTATGTCATAGGGGATCTCCTTGCCCCACCCTTTCCCGATCGCAGCTTCGACCTGGTTCTTCTGCCGCACGCACTGCACCATCTCGACCGTGATGATGCGGTCATGGCATTGCGGGAGGCGGCGCGTGTAACCCGTGGGATGCTGCTCGTGCTGGACCTGGTCCCTTCCCGTCTCGCCGCCGCTGCCTTTCGATGGGCCGGTTGGGCATTGCGCTTGCATTGGGCCAGTCGTCACGACGGCGTTGTCTCGATTCGAAACGCCCATGCCCCGACACAGCTGGCGCAAATGGCCCGGGAGGCAGGGTTACGGGGCTTCCAGGTGGAAACCCACCCCTTCTGGCGCGTGACGCTCACATGGAATGGCGACATTGACCCGTGAATCGAGAGATCGATCGATGAATCATCCCACGATCCTGGCGACTGCGACCGCCGTACCGCCTGTAGAAATCCCGCAGACTCTGGCTCGGGACTACGCCGAGCGTCGGTTTGACGGCCATTTGCGGGGGCTGCAGCGGTACCTCAAGGTCTTCGACCATTCCGAGATCGATACACGGTTCGTCTGCGAACCGCCCGACTGGTTCGAAGATTCGAAGGGATTCGCGGAAAAGAACAACACCTACATCAAGTGGGCGCTGGAGCTGACGACTCGAGTGGCCGGCGAGGCCCTGCGGCAGGCAAATGTGCGGTCGGATGAAGTGGATACGGTGATATTCGTCTCCTCCACCGGCCTCTCGACACCCTCGATTGATGCACACGCGATGGAAGGGATCGGACTGTCCCCTCATGTGAATCGTCTGCCGATGTGGGGACTCGGCTGTTCCGGTGGTGTTGCCGGGCTGGCGAGGGCGGCTGATATCATCCGCGCACGGCCGGACGCGAAGGTGTTGCTGATCGCGCTGGAGCTGTGCAGCCTGACCTTTCTGTTCGACGACTTCAGTCTGCAGAACCTCGTGGCGCTGGCGCTGTTCGGGGACGGAGCCGCGGCGGTGGTGCTGGGCGGGAAGGGGGAAGGCCCGCAGGTGAGGGCGTCACGTTCCACCACCTGGCCCACGCACGCCGACAGCGCCGGGTGGACCATCCTCGACGAAGGGATGCAGGTGGTGTTCGCCCGTGAACTGCCGGAGATTACACGAGATCGTGGCGCGGAAGACATCACGGGGTTTCTGACAGATCATGGAACTTCCCCCGGCACGGTGGACCATTTCCTCTTTCACCCCGGGGGCGTGAAAGTGATGCAGGCGTACGACGAGGCGCTGGGGTTGAACAGGGACGCCCTGGACCGGTCTCGCAAGATCATGCGACGGTACGGCAACATTTCCTCCCCGACTGCGTTGTTTGTGCTAGATGACCTGTTGCGGGACACTTCCAGCCGCAGTGGTACGGCGTTGCTGCATGCGCTGGGGCCGGGGTTCACTTCGGAGAACGTGCTGTTGGAACTGGGCAGATGAGGGTGCTCTCTCAATGGGTGGTGCCGCGCCAGTGCGACGCGGGGCGACGCCAAAGAAACGGGTGGCGCCCCGGAACCTCCCGGAACGCCACCCGCGTCGCTGCCATCGGACCGGCCTGATCAGCACCGGCCGCGCCGGGCCCGGCCTCAGTCGAGGTCGAACCGGTCCAGATTCATGACCTTGCTCCACGCCTCGATGAAGTCGTGGACGAGCTTCTCCTCGGCGTCGTCCGAGGCGTAGACCTCGGCCACGGCCCGGAGCTCGGAGTTCGACCCGAAGATCAGGTCCACCCGGGTGCCGGTCCACTTCACGTCGCCGGTCTCCCGGTCGTGGCCCTCGAAGAGGGTCGCCTCCTCCGACGTCTTCTTCCAGACCGTGTCCATGTCGAGCAGGTTTGAGAAGAAGTCGTTGGTCAGGGTGCCGGGGCGGTCGGTGAAGACGCCGTGCTCGGACCCGTCCCAGTTGGCGCTCAGCGCGCGCATCCCGCCCACCAGCCCCGTCATCTCGGGCACGGTCAGCGTCAGCAGCTGCGCTTTGTCGATGAGCATCTCCTCCGCGCACGCGTCGAAGCTGCCCCGGGCGTAATTGCGGAAGCCGTCGGCCTTCGGCTCGAGGTACTCGAACGACTCGACCTCGGTCATCTCCTCGGTGGCATCCGTCCGTCCGGGCGTGAACGGTACGGTGACGTCGTGGCCGGCGGCCTTCGCCGCCTGCTCCACGGCCGCGCAGCCGCCCAGCACGATCATGTCGGCCAGTGAGATTCGCTTGGCGCCGGACTGCGCCTCGTTGAACCCGGCGCGGATGGCCTCGAGGGTGTCGAGGACGCGGGCCAGCTCGCCGGGCTGGTTCACCGCCCAGCCCTTCTGCGGTGCGAGCCGGATCCGGGCGCCGTTGGCGCCGCCCCGCATGTCGCTGTTCCGGTAGGTGGACGCCGACGCCCACGCCACGCGGACCAGCTCGGGGACCGTCAGGTCGGAGTCGACGACCTCCGCCTTCAGCGCGGCGATGTCTTCCTCATCGACCAGCGCGTGGTCCGCGGCCGGGATGGGGTCCTGCCAGAGGAAGTCCTCCTCGGGGACCTCCGGGCCCAGGTAGCGGCTCTTCGGGCCCATGTCCCGGTGTGTCAGCTTGAACCACGCCTTCGCGAACACGTCGGCCAGCTCGTCCGGATTCTCGTGGAAGCGCCGGGCGATGGGCTCGTAGATCGGGTCCTCCTTCAGCGAGAGGTCCGTGGTGGCCATCATCGTCGGCACCTTCTTCGACGGGTCGTGGGCCTCGGGGACCAGGTCCTCCTCGTCCGGATCGATGGGGTGCCACTGCCACGCGCCCGCCGGGCTCTTCTTCAGCTCCCAGTCGTACTTGAAGAGGAGGTCCAGGAACGTGTTGTCCCACTCCGTGGGTGTGGGCGTCCATGCGCCCTCGAGCCCACTGGTGATGGCGTCCGGGCCCACGCCCGTGCCGTGGGTGCTCCGCCAGCCCAGCCCCTGCTCCTCGATCCCCGCGGCCTCGGGCTCCGGGCCCATCAGCGCCGGGTCGCCGGCGCCGTGGCACTTCCCGAAGGTGTGGCCGCCCGCGATGAGCGCCACGGTCTCCTCGTCGTTCATTGCCATCCGGGCGAACGTCTCCCGGATGTCATGGGCCGCCGCCTTCGGGTCCGGGTTCCCGTCCGGGCCCTCGGGGTTCACGTAGATCAGGCCCATCTGCACGGCGGCCAGCGGGTTCTCCAGCTCCCGCTCCGCCGCGTACCGCTTCTCGCCCAGCCACTCGGTCTCCTTGCCCCAGTACGTGTCCTTTTCCGGCTCCCAGATGTCTTCCCGGCCCCCGGCGAAGCCGATCGGGTCGAAGCCCATGGACTCCAGCGCGCAGTTGCCCGCCAGGATCATCAGGTCCGCCCATGAGATCTTCCGGCCGTACTTCTTCTTCACCGGCCAGAGGAGACGACGCGCCTTGTCCAGGTTCCCGTTGTCCGGCCAGCTGTTGATCGGCGCGAACCGTTGATTGCCCGTGTTCCCGCCGCCCCGACCGTCGACCACCCGGTACGTACCCGCGCTGTGCCACGCCATCCGGATGAAGAACGGGCCGTAGTGGCCCCAGTCCGCCGGCCACCACTCCTGCGAGTCCGTCATCAGCTCGTACAGCTCCTGCTTCACCGCCTCCAGGTCCAGACTCTGGAACGCCGCCGCGTAGTCGAACTCCTCCCCCATGGGGTCCACGAGGGGAGAGTGTTGCCGCAGAATGTCCAGGTTCAGCTGGTTCGGCCACCAGTCCCGGTTCGATGTGCCGCCCGCCTTCGCGTTCGCCGTCGTGCTGCCGCCACCGTGCGCGACGGGGCAGCCGCCTCCATTGCCTCCGCTATGTCCTTCCATGAGCCTCCCGTTCCTGTCTTCTGATGAGCTCCGTGTTCGGGCCCGACGGCCCGTCCTGGTTCGTGGCGTCAATAATAACTATTGATACCAGATCCCGCACCCCGGGGCTGCCCTGGGTCGAATCGGTCCGGCGGGTAGGGATGGACCGTGGGCAGCGAAAGGGGCTGCGGCTACTCGGTCCCGTTCAAGAGCTGGGCCACCGTGGTCTGGCGGAGAGGGTTCCACACCTGGTTGGAGACCGTCTTCCAGCGGGCGTGCACATGGCACGGCGTCCGTTCGGAGCACCGATCGCTGCTGACGAGGCAGGCGTCCTTCGGGGCCGGGTCGTCCACGACCTCGATAATCTGGGCCAGCGTCAGGGTCTCGGGGTCCGCTCTCAGGGTGAACCCGCCCGTGGGGCCGCGGCGGCTGTCGACCACGCCCGCGCCGGCGAGGGCGTGGAGCGTCTTGCTCATGTAGTTGGCCGGCGCGCCGAGGTGTTCGGCGATGTCCGCGGCCTTGACCGGGTCGGGGCCGTTCACGGCCAGATGGAGGATGGCGCGAACGGCGTGCTCGGCGGTGCGAGACATGAACCGGGGTGCATCCGATGTAGGCATCGCCAACAACCTAATGGGTCCCGGCTGGGGAAGGGAAGACCGGATCGGGGCAGCCGTGTTGCCGGTGGCTCGACTCAGTCGAGCAGCCTCCGGATCGCAGCCCGGAGCGCGGGCTCCGCGTAATAGCCTTCGACCCGGTGGACGATGCGGCCCTCGCGGTTGATGAGGATGGACGTGGGCAGGACGTTGGCGCCGCCGTAGGCCCGGACCGTGGCGCCCGTCGGGAACCCGATGGGGTACGTGATCTCCCGCTGGCGGACCCAGTCGGCCACGGTGCTGCGCACGCCCCGGTCCACGGAGAGCCCCACGATGGTGAAGCCCTGGTCACCGTAGTCTTCCCAGACGTCCTGGAACCCGGGCATCTCGAGGCGGCACGGGGGGCACCAGGTGGCCCAGAAGTTGACCAGCACCACCTGCCCGCGAAGCTCGGCCAGCCGGATCGTGTCACCGTCCAGCGTCTCGACGGTGAAGTCCGGGGCCGGCTCGTTGGTCCCGCCCAGTCCTATGGCGGCGCTCACCTGGGGGCCGAACCGCCAGAGGAGAACCCCGATGACCAGTACCCAGAGGCCCCAGTCCACGCCTCGTCGGAGCCATAGCTTCCAGCCGGTCGGGCGCCGGGGCTCGTCGTCGGGCGTCTGTGCCGGATCCGTCATGCATCCTCGAGTGTAGGTGATACGGTGTGCGGGTCGCCGGGCGGGCGACCCATCCCGTCACCCAACCCCGTGACGGGCTGCAGGGTTCCACGAGCGCGGACAGCCATGACGTCAACGAATGGGCTCGAGCGAGACGACCGCGACCGCCGGGAAGCGCTGGAGGCGGAGCTCCGGAAGGCGATGCAGCAGGCCGGGATCACCGGGCGGGCCATCGAGTCGGTCATGAGCGCCGGCTGCCGGCTGGACGGGATCGGGGCAGGGGGCGTGCCGGAAACGCTGGCTCAGTCGGACCGGCGGGTGCGAGCCCGGGTCGAGGCGCTGGCGGCTGCGCTGGACCGGCTGGACGCCGGGCGCTACGGCCGCTGTCAGCTGTGCGGCGAGTCCATCACGGACGCTCGCCTCGATGTGCTGCCCGCGGCCACGCGCTGCCGGGCGTGCGCCGACTGAGCGGCAACGGGTCCAACGAGAACGGGCCGCCCCCGTCCGGGAGTGGCCCGCCCTTCGCGTCTTCGCGCCCCTTCGCGCCCCTACTTGATCTCCATTAGCTCCACGTCGAACGTGAGCGGCTTGCCCGCCAGCGGGTGGTTCAGGTCGAGGGTGATGGACTCGTCCTCGATGCCGGTGATGGTGGCGACCCGGTTCTGCCCGGGCGCGACCTGCACCTGGACCTGTCGGCCGACTTCCGGCTCGGACTCCTGCGGGAACTGGTCCCGGTCCACGTCCACGACCAGGTCCTCCCGGGGCTCGCCGTATCCCTCTTCGGGATCGAGGGTGACCTCCCGGCTCTCCCCGACCTCGAGCCCTTCCACGGCCCGGTCGAAGCCCGGAATCACCTGCCCACTTCCGACCTCGAACTCCAGGGGCTCACGCTCCCGGGAGCTGTCGAATACCTCGCCGTCCTCGAGTTTGCCTGTATAGTGAACTGCGACGGTGTCGCCTTTCTGCGCTGCCTGCGCCACGAGACCTCCATCATCTTCGGATCGTTTCGGCGACGCGCTGCCGCCGGCTTGGTAGGGCGTACACGGCAATCGGCATGCCGTTCCGAGGCCGGAGGCGGCTGCGGTCGCGGGCGCCCGGGCGGGGCGCGGATCGTCTCAGCGCGGCGTCGGCTCCAGCACCAGACGTACGCCGCGGGGGGCGAGGGAGTCGAGGAACGTCCGGGGGCGGAGGAGCTGGGCCGGCGCGAGAACGCCGGCCGGTGCGTCGGGCGCCATCGCCCGGCGAGCGCCACGGACGGTGGCAGCGGCGGTGAGCCCGTACGGGTCGGTGCCCTGGACCTCCGCGGCCCGACGGGTGCCGTCGGGGCCTTCGAGCTCCACCCGGATGGTGAAGGCGCTGTTCTCCCGCTCCGCCGGCGTCGGGTCCGGCTTCCGGGCCACCAGCGGTTCCAGCAAGGGGCGCAGGATCGGGATCACCAGGGGGAGTATCGGAGCGACTACCGGCACGAGCCTCGCCGTGGTGGACCTCATGACCATCCAGCCCCGGGCCTCGGTCGTTTCCAGGTAGCGGGGCACCGTCACCACTTCACCGGCGCCGAAGGCCACGGCGTGGAGTGTGCGGCCGGAGGCCAGCCTTACCGTGCGGTGGCGGAAGCCGGGTGGTCGGAGTCGGAACCTGCCGTCGCGACGGACGTAGGCTTTCCGCCCCAGCATCCGGAGGACGGTCCGTCGCGTGCCCACCGAGCTGGCGGCTCCGCCCCATGCGTAGAAGACGTCGAGGGAGCGGACCGGGGTGACCAGCCCTTCGGCGGCCACGGCCGCCGCGCAGTCGCCGAGTGCGTACTCGAAGGCCATGGCGTTGACCACCGCCACGCCGGCCGTTTCCGCCGCCGTGTGGTGACGCTCCCGCATGGCGCGCATGAACGGCTGCTCGCCCGTGGTGTCGAGGTAATGGGCGCCGGCCCGGATGCACGCCCGGATCACCGGCTCACCCAGCTCCGTGAACGGGCCCGCCGTGTTGATCACGGCGTCGCCCGGCTGGATCAGGGCGTTCAGCGACGACGGGTCGGTCACGTCCACGGTCTGCGTAGCCCCGGCGCCGACCTCCTCCGCCACGGCGGCGAGGCGGGCGGGGTCCCGGGCGGCCAGGATCACCGGCGGGTCGTGCGGTGCGGGGCTGCGCCAGAGCTCGCGGGCTACGAGCGCGCCGGTGTATCCAGTGGCGCCGATGACCACGATGGCCGGCTCTCTCTTCATTGCATGCCTCCCCATATTACGTGCCAAAAGATGTCGACCCAGAAATGGACCCCGATGGCGGCCAGGAGACCATAGCGGCGCAGGAGTACGGCGGCCACCAGGGAGAGGAATCCGTTCATGATCAGGAGCTCCAGCAGGAGGATCGGCGCGAGAGAAGCGGAGGCCGGGTCGCCCTCTCCCACGAGGTAGAGGAAGCTCGGCAGGTGCGCACTCGTGAAGGCTCCTGCAGAGAAGAGGGCGACGGCCCAGAACACGCCCTCTCGGCCACGCGGTGTCTTCACCAGCCGACTCAGCAGCCAGTAGCCGCCACCGACCAGGAAGAGCCGAAAGATGATCTCCTCCCCGATGGCAGCGGTAATCGATGCGACCACCGAGATCGGAAACGGTGGGTGAGGCAGCGCACCGATCCCGTTGTGAGCGGCCAGGAGGTTGTCCACGGCAATGAAGAGGAGACCCAGAAGCACGCCGAGCGTGGCGGGAAGCGCGAACCGCTGGCGGGCCGAGACGCCCTCGTCCCAGATGCCGGCGAAGTCCACGGCCCGGACGGCACGGAGCCCGAGGTATCCGAGGCCGCCGTAGACCGTGGCGATGCCCACGAGGGTGACCAGCGCCATAACGGGCCGAGGCGCCGGGAGCTCCTGGGCGCCGGGCATCCCCGTCGGCCCGCCGGTACCCGGCAGGAGAACGGCCATACCACTGAGAAGGGCGAGCAAGGCCACCAGCAGCCAGTACGTCCGGTTCGCCCGGGTCCGGTCGACAGCGAGATCGCTCATCTGTTCCTCGGGATGCGAATGGCCGCCCAAAGACAACGGCCGCTCCCGGTTTCCCGGGAGCGGCCGCTCCTACACGGTGGTCCGTGAGTCGGTCAGTCGACCTTGACCACGTTCTCCGCGGCGGGGCCCTTCTGGCCCTGCACGACGTCGAACTCCACGCGGTCACCCTCAGCCAGGGTCTTGAACCCCTCCATCTGGATGGCGCTGTGGTGGACGAAGCAATCCTTGCTGCCGTCCTCGGGCTCGATGAAGCCGAAGCCCTTCTGGTCGTTGAACCACTTCACTGTGCCGGTGGTACGCATTACCGTACTCCTCGTTTTTGTTCTGGTGCTCTCGGGGCCGGTATTTCCGTACCACTCGATCGATCACCGTACGCCACGGACATCACGCCCCGTAGCTTGGCGGGCGGGTAACGCAAAAAGCCCGGGCGAACTGCCCAGGCTCCTCTCGTCACCGGCCTCCGGATTTCCCGAAGGTTTCGCCGGGGGGTAATGTCGCATACCGGTCCGTCTGCGTCAAGACGGTTCTTGCGTTACGCCAGTACGCTCTCCCGACCCGAGTCGCGAGCGAAGACGCAGGTGCTGCGGGTCTCCTCGACCATCCGGCGTTGGAATGCGAAGTCGATGGTGCTCCCGAGTCCGAAGATGCTGACGTCGGCCTGGGGCGCCTGGGGGAGGTATTCCTCGAACGGCGCGGCCACCGCCATGATCCGCGTCCGGGGGATCCGTGCCACATCGATGACCGCTTCCAGGAACTGGCGGGCGGCCTCGATGTTGGTTTCGTCTTCGAGCACCGTGATGAGTCGCATCCGGGCGTTCCAGCTCCGAAGCAGCTTGTAGCCCGCCAGGATCGGGAGGTCCAGGTTGCCCATGTCCATGGACAGGTCCCAGTCGGGGCTGCGGTCCCGGATCCATACGTTCACCGTCCGCCGCTGACCCAGTCCTGCCCGGGGATGCGGCGCGTGGAGCAGAAGCCCGATCTCCTCCCGGACCGCCTCGGTCATGATGTGGTTGAACTCCTCCTCCCGGTGGTCGTCGGACGGCAGGTTCAGAAAGAGGATGTTGGGCTTGAAGAACGCACCGCGAAGCGTCTGCATCCCGGACACGAGCCCGGTGCTGTAGCCCGCGGGGCTGTCCACCACGGTCCACGAGGCGAACACGCCCTGATCCTTGAACGCGTTGGAGAGGGCGAAGACGCGGGCCTCCAGGCGGTCGTCCGCCTGGTCGGTGCGTAGCCCCATGAGCTTCACCGAGCCACGGGGGTGTGCCAGGTCGTGGAGCACCATGAACGAGCCCCGCACGTCCCGGGGGTCTTCCAGCGGGACCAGCACGTTCGGCTTCCACGCACGCTCCTGGTTCTGCGGCAGCTCCGCCGTCTTCTTGGCCGCCCACTCGGCCAGGCTGACGAACAGCCCGCTCCGCATGTCGCCGAAGGGCGCCTCCAGCCGGCGGCGCAGCAGGATCACGTAGAAGACCACCACCGTGGCCAGCGCCAGGAGACCGAAGATCGGGTGCACCACGAACATGGCGAACAGGGCGCCGAAGAGGCCGGCGGCCGAGACCCACCGTGGGATACGGAACAGGGGTCGGAAGCTGACCAGTCCCATGCTCTGCTCGATGAGCACCACCGCGTTGATCATTGCGTACGTGATCAGGTAGAACATGGTGATGAGCGGGGCCACCACGTTCAGGTCCCGGAGGAGGAGCGTTCCGAGGACGAGTACGCCCGTGACCATCATGGCGTTCCGGGGCTCGGCCTTCTCGGTGAGGCGACCCAGCCAGGTGCTCTTCGGCAGCACCCGGTGCTCGCCCATGGCCTGGAGGATCCGTGCCGACCCCACCAGGGAGGCCAGCGCCGAGGAGAAGGTGGCGCCGAGGAGCCCTGCCAGCACCGCGGGACCCCAGGCCGCCTTGTCGATCATGACCGTGTAGTTCGAGGTCAGCTCATCGGGGGTGGCCGACCGGGCGAGCCAGTAGGCCAACGCCATGTAGATCACCAGGCTCACGGCGATGGCCGACATCGTGCCCAGGGGGATGCTCTTGCGGGGGGACTTCAGGTCCCCCGAGAGGTTCGCACCGGCCATGATGCCCGTGGAGGCGGGGAAGAAGATAGCGAACACCACCCAGAAACTGGTCCCGCCGAACCCGCCGTCCGGCGCACCGGGGAACTCGCCCCAGAGCTGCACTTCGCTCAGAGGAATGACCATCGAGCCCTGGAAGGCGGCCACCCCCACCGAGATCAGCGATCCCACGATGACGGCCATGATCAGGTACTGGACCCGGATGGCCAGGTCCAGGCTGGTGTACGCGATCCCGTACAGGCCCAGGAAGACCACGGCATCCACGAGCAGTTGTGGATGCTCCGGGAAGATCCACAGCCAGCCCTCGCGGAACCCGAAGACGTACATGGTCACGGCCAGCGCCTGCGACACGTACTGAGGGATCCCCAGGCTGCCGCCGATCTCCAGCCCCAGCGACTGCGACACAATGGCGTACGGCCCCCCGGCCCCGATCCGGATGTTTGTGGTGATCGAGCTCATGGAGAGACCCGTGATCCCCGTGATCGCGAACGCCAGCAGGATCACCAGCGTCCCGCCGAGCAGGCCGGCGTTCCCGATAACCCAGCCCTCCCGGAGGAACATGATGACGCCCAGGATCGTGAGCAGCGTCGGTGTGAACACCCCGCCGAACGTACCCAGGCCTCGTCCGGGGCGGGCCAGGCCCAGGATCTCGCGGGGGGATCGCGTCTTTCTGGATGCCATCAACGTCTCCGGGCTGAGGACGCCGAAAAGTTAGCCGTCGAGCCGCAGAAACGCATGGCCATGGCTAGATCCGCTCGCTCTCGTGCTCCACCGTGACGCCCCGTTCCCGGAGGTACGAGACGACGTGCTCCAGCGCACCGTCCACGGTGCCCACCAGCTCCGGCGGCGAGATGCCGGGCTCCCGGTACCGGTGGTCGAGGACGAAGCGGGCCAGCGCCGTGGCGGTGTAGCCGGTGGTCCGCGCCATGGACGAAACGTCCGTCTCCGGGTCGTATCGGTCCAGCAGCCGGTAAGTGTGGCGTACCGCGCCGTCGTCATCCTCGCCCTCCACCACCACGCGCATCACTGTCAGGTCGGCCTCCCCAGGCTCGTACCGCCACGCGTCCACCAGGAGTCGGGCCGACAGTTCCAGTGGCGTCACGGCCCCGCCAGCCAGCTCCAGCGGAGATTTGTCGAAGAACCCGCTGTCACGGAATAGCCGGACCCGGTCGGCGTGGCCCGGCCAGCGCATGGTCTTCTCCACCAGCTCCGGCACACGGCTCGTGCGCAGCAGCGTCCGCAGGCCATCGGTGTTGAACGCTTCCAGGCGCCCGATCTCCGGCAGCTCCACCGACTCCACCTCGCTCAGCGCCGGCAGCGTGACGTTCTCACCGCCCCGCCGCAGGCGAGCCGGGCGAGTGTACTCGGCCAGCACGTCGATGGGGCTGAACGGCGCCTTGTATTCCCACGGTGGGCTCGGGTCCGCAGGGATCCCGCCCACCAGGCACTCGAACCGATGGACCGCCCGCAGCCGACTCTCCCAGTGGCCCAGGATCAGGTTGCTCAGTCCCGGCGCGACCCCGGCATCCACCACCGCTACCCGGCCTCGCCGTCGGGCGTGGTCGTGGAGCTCGAACGCGTCCTCCTCGAAGAACGAGATGTCCACGATGTCGATGCCGGCGGCCAGCGCCTGCCGCACGGTCTCGAACCCCATTGGGCCCGGTACCGCCCCGATGGCCAGATCGTAGCCGTCCAGGACCCGGTCCAGGCTGCCACGGTCCGAAAGGTCCACCGGCAGCGTCCGCACCGCGCCGTCCGGCAGCGTCCCCTTCAACCGACGCAGCGCGTCCGGGGCTGCGTCCGCCGCCGCCACCTGCAGCGATCCGTCCGCTGCAAGGTCCCGTACCATCGCCGTTCCCACTCGCCCCGCGCCCAGCACGATCACTGATGCCATGTCCACCTCGCCCGTCGTTCCGTTTGCCGGCAAGATACGGCGCGGGCTCGACCGGGAGAAGACGCGTGTCGGACCGCCGCTTCCCCCGTCCACACTCCACGGATCTCGCGGCCCGCGGCCCCGTGCTCCCGGTGGCGTCACGCGGGAGCGGTCACGCGCGACGGTGCGATGGCGACGGCGCGGCCCGGTTCGAGCCCCGCGCTTATCAGGGAATTTCCCACAGATCTTCCGGGATTCTTCCTACAGCGACGGCTGGACTAGGGCCCTATTTTGGGTCCATATACCCCCAGAGGATCCCTCCACCAAATCCGCCAAACGGGAGGAAGCATGATCGTTCCGAGTCATGCCGATGCGCTCGCGTGTAACAGTGGGCCGGACCGCCGTGAGTTCGTCAAGAGCATGTGTGTCATGGCCGCCGCCGCGGTCGGGCTGCCGGCCACGGCGGCCGAAGCCTTCGCTCAGGCCGTCACCAAGAAGAAGCCGTCGGTGATCTGGCTGTCGGGTCAGGAGTGCACGGGCTGCACCGAATCGATGCTCCGCACGAGTCATCCGGATCTGGGCACCCTGATCCTGGACCTCATCTCTCTCGACTACCACGAGGCGCTGTTCGCCGCGGCGGGCCACCAGGTCGAGGCGGCCAAGCGGCAGGCCATGGAGGAGCACGCCGGTGAGTACGTCCTGGTCATCGAGGGCGCCATCCCCACGGCCGACGGGGGGATCTACTGCAAGATCGGGGGCCAGACCATGGTGGACGCCGTCCACGAGGCGGCGGAGCACGCGGGCGCCATTATCGCCATCGGCTCGTGCGCGTCGTGGGGCGGGATCCCGTCGGCGGAGCCCAACCCCACCGGCGCCCGCGGGGCGCCCGGCGTCCTCCAGGACTACACGGTGGTGACGATCCCGGGGTGCCCGGCCAACCCGTACAACTTCCTGGGCACGGTCCTCCAGTTCGCCACGTACGGCACGCTGCCGGCGCTGGACGAGCAGGGTCGGCCCGTCTTCGCCTACGGCCGGACGATTCACGAAGACTGCCCGCGCCGGGCTCACTTCGACGCGGGTCGGTTCGTGGAGCAGTTCGGCGACGAGGGCCATCAGAAGGGCTGGTGCCTCTACGAGATGGGCTGCAAAGGCCCGGAGACGTACAACAACTGCTCGACCCAGGGGTTCGGCGAGGTCGGCGGGTCGTGGCCGGTGAGTACCGGGCACCCGTGCTTCGGCTGCTCCGAGTACGGAGTGGGCTTCAACAAGCCGCTGCACGACACGGCGGAGGTGCTGCGGCTGACGCCGTCCGCTGCGTTCCCGGACATCGACCAGGACCGGACGGGCGGGATCAGCCCGTGGGCCACGGGCGTGGCCGGGGCTGTCGGCGGTGCCGCGCTCGGCGGTGCGGCCATGGCGTCGCGCCAGCTCGGGCAGTACGACCCGGCGATGGAAGAGGTGAGCCCGGCCGAGGAAGAGTCGGGCTCGTCGGGCGGGGGAGAGGAGGCGTGAGATGGGGGTCGATCGCAGAACGGCGCTGAAGACCTTCGCCGCGGCCGGGGCCGCGGTGGTGGGTGCGCCACGTCGGGCGGAAGCCCGTGAGCCCCGGAAGCCGCCGGAGGACGCCGTCGGCCTCCTCTACGATGCCACCCGCTGCATCGGCTGCAAGTCGTGCGTCGTGGCCTGCTACGAGGCCAACTTCGACGAGCCGATGCCCGGTGAGCTCTACTACGACCCGGTGGACCTGAGCGCCACGTGCCGGAACATCATCAAGGAGCACGTGGAGGGCTCCGACCAGTCGTACATGAAGATGCAGTGCATGCACTGCGTGGATCCCGGCTGTGTGAGCGCGTGCATGCTCGGCGCGCTGGAGAAGCGGGAGTACGGGATCGTTACGTGGGAGGCGGACAAGTGCGTCGGCTGCCGGTACTGCCAGGTGGCGTGCGCGTTCAACGTGCCGATGTTCGAGTGGGAGGACGCCACCCCCGAGATCATCAAGTGCTACCTGTGCGACCATCGCCTGGCGGACGGGCTGGAGCCGGCGTGCACGGACGTGTGTCCGACGGATGCGGTGATCTTCGGCCGGCGCGATGACCTGCTGGCGGACGCCCACCAGCGGATCGAAGAGAACCCGGACCGGTACGAGCCGAAGGTGTACGGCGAGACGGACGGGGGTGGGACGCAGAACCTGTATCTGTCGGCGGCCGGGATTCCGTTCACCGCGCTCGGGCTGCCGGATCTCGGCGACCGGAGCACGGCCCATACGTCGGAGACGGTGCAGCATACCATTTACAAGGGCTTCGCGGCGCCGGTGATCCTGTACGGGGTCCTGGGCGCGGTGGTCTGGAAGACACACCGCCAGCACGAGATGGCGGAAGCGGAGGTCGAGCCGGAGCGGGAGGTGGAGGCATGAGCAATACGCACAGGGCTCCCCGCCCCATCGGTGGGACGATCTGGACCACGCCGTTCAAGGTGATGGCGGTGCTGTTCGCCATCGCCCTCGCGCTGTTGGTCTACCGCTTCTTCGTCGGGCTCGGGCCGGTGACCGATCTGTCCGACGGCTACCCCTGGGGGCTCTGGATCGCCTTCGAGGTAGTGGTGGGCACGGCGCTGGCCACGGGCGGATACGCCGTGGCCATCCTGGTCTACATCATGAACAATGGGAAGTACCACCCGTTGGTCCGCCCGGCGCTGCTGACCAGTGCGCTCGGCTACAGCATGGGGGTGATCGGTGTCATGATCGACCTCGGGCGCTGGTGGAATGTGCCCTCGGTCCCTATCAAGTTCTGGGAGTGGAACCTCAACTCGGTCCTGCTCGAGGTGGCGCTGTGTATCGCGCTCTACGTGCTCGTGCTCTGGATCGAGGTCTCGCCGTTCCTCCTGCAGAAGTACCAGGACGGGGAGGGCGGGCTGGCTCGCTTCTCGAACTGGGCGATCCCGAAGCTGAAGAGGGCCATGCCGTGGATCATCGCCCTCGGGCTTCTCCTGCCGACCATGCACCAGTCGTCCCTCGGCTCCCTGATGCTTCTGGCGGGCACGAAGCTGCACCCGCTGTGGTACACGCCGATGCTGCCGCTCCTCTTCCTCCTCTCGTGTATCGCCATGGGCTACGCCGTGGTGGTCCT
>JAWODW010000002.1:0-11473 GCA_046483065.1 Longimicrobiales bacterium
AGAACATCGGCGCCGTCCTTGAAATGGATGACGGTGGCCGCGTGCTGCTTCTGAACCGCACGTTCAACCCCCGACCCGGGGAACCAGGAATGGCGGGTAAAGAACACGCCCAAGGTCATTGCCGGCATCACGGACCGGTGTGCGGAGGCCGGCCGGGCCCTCTACGGGAGGGCGCTGGATCGCGTGATCCCCGTGTCTTCCACTGAGACGGCCGAGCTGACCAAGCTGCTGGAGAACTCCTTCCGGGCCATCAACATCGCCCTGGTCAACGAGATGGCGCAGGTCTCGGACCGGCTGGGCGTGGACGTCTGGGAGGTCATCGACGCCGCCGCCACCAAGCCGTTCGGCTTCATGAAGTTCACCCCGGGCCCGGGGATCGGCGGCCACTGCATCCCCCTGGATCCCCACTACCTGGCCTGGAAGATGAAGACGCTCAACTACAAGACGCGGCTCATCGAGCTGGCCAGCGAGATCAACGCCGAGATGCCCGACTTCGTGGTGGAGAAGATCCAGGGGGCGTTGAACCGGGCGTCGAAGTCGGTGCGCGGCAGCGAGATCCTGGTCCTGGGCGTGGCCTACAAGCGCGACGTGGACGACACCCGGGAGAGCCCCGCGCTCGACGTCATGCGCATGCTCCAGGACCGCGGCGCACGGGTGCGGTACCACGACCCCTTCGTCCCCGAGCTGCGGCTCGACGGCGAGATGTGGCGCTCCGTGGAACTCACCGAGGCGGCCATCGAGAACGCCGACTGCGTGGCCGTTCTCACCGACCACTCGGGCATCGACTACGGCATGGTGGCCGGTCGGGCGAAGCTGGTGGTGGATACCCGGAACGTCATGGCCGACGTGGCCGGTGAGAACATCGTGCGCCTGAGCGGTGGACGCAGTCCCGTCGCCTGACCGGATTATCGGATCCGGATCGTCGCCCCCGGCGTCTGATTGAAGTTTCGGGGGCGGCGTCTTATCTTTCGGTTTAATTACGGGCCCGCCCTCACCCCGGAGTCGCCCCGGTCGTCCGCGGTCGGGGTCGCCGTGCATCATGGTGGGGGGATGGGTCGAGCTCAACGGGGTCGGAGGCCCAACGGATGGCGGCGAGAAAGCGACTGGGGGAGCGCCTGCTGGAGCGGGGCGTCATAGCCGAGGCGGAGCTCGCCGACGCCCTGCGCGCCCAGCAGGGGACCGGCGAGGAGTTGGGCAGCGCCCTCATGCGCCTGGGGTACGTGGACGAGGACGACCTCATGCGTCTCCTGTGCGAGGACGCCGATATCCCCTTCCTGGACCTGAGCGGCGTGCAGCCCGAGGAGGGCGCCGTGCAGGCGATCCCCGAGGCGCTGGCCCGGGCCCACGGCGTGCTTCCGCTGAGCCAGGAGAACGGCCGGATCCGGGTGGCGCTGGGCAACCCCTTCGACATCGGCGCCGTGACGGCGCTGGAGCGCGTGACCGGCCGACCCCTCACCGTGGTGGCCGCGCCCCGGGACGACATCTCCCGGCTCCTGACCGAGGCCTACGAGCGCGACGCCGGCAGCCCCGAGGCGCCCGGGGTGGAGCGGGACTCGTCCCGGCAGGCGCCCGCGTCCGACGCCGGCCCGTCGAGCCGGCCCCGGGACCGGCAGAGGACGCGTTCCAGGCCCCAGCGCGGCGAGGCCGAGGAAGGCGAGGATGAGGGCGGCGGCGGGGCGGCGAAGCTGGCGGAGGAGCTGATCCGCCGGGGGATCGCCATGGGCGCCACCGACATCCACGTGGAGCCGGAGGAGGAAGATGTCGCCATCCGGTACCGTGTGGACGGCGTGCTCCAGTCCGGCGGGACGTACCCGAAGGCCACCCAGAGCTCGCTGGTGACGCGGCTCAAGATCATGGCGGGGCTGAACATTGCCGAGAGCCGGCTCCCGCAGGACGGTCGGTTCCGGGTCCCCGCCGAGGGCCGGCAGGTGGACCTGCGGATCTCCACGTACCCCACGCTGCACGGCGAGGACGTGGTGCTGCGGGTCCTGGACCGGGGCCGCGTCCGGCTGGACCTGGAGGGGCTGGGGCTGGCCCCCGGCGACGTGAAGCTCCTGCGCTCGGTGCTCAAGAGGCCCCACGGCCTGATCCTGGTGACCGGCCCCACGGGCTCCGGGAAGACCACCACGCTCTACTCGGCGCTCCGGGAGCTGGAGACCGACCGGAAGAGCGTGCTGACGCTCGAGGACCCCATCGAGTACGAGCTGGCGGGCGTGCGCCAGAGCCAGATCAACGTGAAGGCCGGGCTCACCTTTGCGTCCGGGCTCCGGAGCCTGCTGCGTCACGACCCCGACGTGATCCTGGTGGGCGAGATGCGCGACGAGGAGACCGTGCAGATCTCCCTCTCCGCCGCCCTCACCGGCCACCTCGTCCTGACCACCGTGCACACCAACTCCGCCGCCGGCGCCATCCCCCGGCTCCTGGACATGGGCGCCGAGCCGTACGTCCTGGCCAGCTCCCTCGAGCTGGTGGTGGCGCAGCGGCTGGTGCGGGTGCTGTGCCAGCAGTGCAAGGCCCCCGTGGATGTCCCCGAGGAGGTCCGGGAGCGCTACGACCTCGACGACGCCGACATCTACCGGGCCCAGGGGTGCAGCGCGTGCCGGCAGACCGGCTACCGGGGCCGCATCGGCGTCTTCGAGCTGCTCCCCGTGGGCGCCACCATCGAGGAGGCCGTCTCGCAGGCCCGGTCCGCCGACGAGATCCGGCGCATGAGCGACCGGCCCACGCTCCTCCAGGACGGGCTCCGGAAGGTCATCGCCGGGGTGACATCGCTGGAAGAGGTGCTGAAGGTGGCGGGGGAGTAGGTTGGGAGAGGCCTGGTCAACCGCGGAGACGCGGAGGCGCGGAGCACCCGCGGAGAACGGCTTCGAGTTGTTCCGGCGGCTCCGCGGCTCGCGGCGGAAGACGCAGGGGTCGGGGGCGGAGTCGGGGTTCGGGGTTTCAGTCCCGGAAGATCGGGGCGGTGGGCTTGGGGCCGTCGTAGTCCTGGACGATGCGCTTGATGCCGTCCTTGAGGCGTGGGACGTTGAAGTTGATGAGGAGGCGGACCTGGCAGGACGTGAGCTTCATGTAGGTCAGCAGCTGCGCCGTGAAGACGGGCTCGAGGCGGTCCGCAGCCTCGGGCTCCACCACCATCCGTCCCTCCACCAGAAAGTCGATCCGGTGCCCGCCGTTGAGGCGGGGGCTTCTGCGGGGCCGACGCCCTGTCAACCGCGGAGACGCGGAGGCGCGGAGCGAACGCGGAGTTTTTTTGAGTTTGGATTCGCGGCTGGGGCGGGCTTCACGGCGAAATCCTCGGATCTCTCAGCAACTCCCTGCCTCCAGTTTGGGAGGTTGGGGTTCGCGGCGATGCCGGGGCTTTCCGAATTGAGCGCCGGCTTCGTGGCGATTTCCTCGTTCGACGCGCCGGGGCATGCTGTTCTGCCGGAAGCCGCCGTCTTCCGCCGCGAGCTGCGGAGCCGCCGAGAAAACTCCCAAATACTCCGCGAGTACTCCGTGTCTCCGCGTCCCCGCGGTTCCCGATGCAGCTGCCCAACCCGATACTCCGAGTGCGCGCCCATGGCGTGGTGCGCGCTCGGGACGGCGTCAATCGCGGAAGATGAGGCCGCCGGGCAGCGGGCCGTCGTAGTCCTGGACGATGCGTTTGATGCCGTTGGTGAGGCGTGGGACGTTGAAGTTGGTGAGGAGCCCGACCTGGCAGGACGTGAGCTTCATGTAGGTCAGCAGCTGCGCTGTGAAGACGGGCTCGATGCGGTCCGCAGCCTTGAGCTCCACCACCACCCGTCCCTCCACCAGAAAGTCGATCCGGTACCCGCCGCTGAGGCGGACGCCCCGGTAGTAGGCAGGGATGGCCTTCTGAGCCTCGAAGCTCAGCTTCTCTGCCCCCAGTTCCAGGCCGAAGGCCTCCTGGTACAGCGATTCCAGCAGCCCCGGCCCCAACTCCCTGTGTACCGCGATGGCCGCGCCGATGATGCGGCGCGTGAGATCATTGATCTCGCTCTGCTTTGGAGTGGAGTTTCCCATACCGAAAACTTCACTGTGCTCGTCGCATCGGCCATAGCGCAATGCGACAATCTCATGTCGCTTTCGGCCATGGTCAGACGGGTCATTGGTGAAGAGGCTGGATCGGGGTTTCCGGTTTGGAGTGCCGTCCTCGTGGCGGCTTCCGCGTCCGACGCGACCGAGAACGCTGCGCCGCCGAAGAACGTTGCCTTGCCGGAATCCGTCGTCTTCCGCCGCGAACCCGGCACCCGCCGGGAAAACTCAAAACCCCTCCGCGAGTACTCCGCGTCTCCGCGTCTCCGCGGTTCCTCGCCCGCCCGCCCAACGCACCCTCGAGGAGTGCGCGATGCCTGAGTTCTCGTACGAGGCGCTGAGCGAATCGGGCGCGGTGACCCGTGGCTCCATGCCCGCCGAGAGCGAGCAGGAGCTCGAGGAGCGGCTCCGGAGCCAGGGGTCGTACCTGATCACCGCCCGCCTCGCCGGGTCGTCGGAGGAGGGCGCGGGCGGCGGTGCCGGGAGCCGGAGCGTGACGGACGGGAAGATCGACCGCCGGGAGATGCTCGGGTTCACCGAGTACGTGGCGAGCTCGGTGGAAGCGGGGATCCCGATCCTGTCGACGCTGGACGACGCGACGGAGCGGATGAGCAGCAAGCGGATGAAGCGGATCGCCGCGGAGATCCAGGCGTCGATGTCGGACGAGGGGAAGAGCCTGTCGGAGGCGCTGCGGGAGCACCCGAAGGCGTTCGACGCGCTGTACGTGAGCACGGTGGCGGCGGGGGAGGCGACGGGGCACCTGGACTACGCGCTGAACCAGCTGGTGGAGTACCTGGACTGGCAGCAGGAGATCCGGAGCCAGCTCCGGCAGGCGACGGTCTACCCGGCCATCGTGCTGGTGGCCATGGCGGTGCTGATCACGATCCTGGTGGGGTTCGTCTTCCCGCGGCTGTTCCCGGTGCTGAGCAACTTCGACGTCGACCTGCCGTGGCCTACGCTCCTGATCATGTCGGTGGCCGACTTCATGGAGGCGTACTGGCTCCACCTTCTGGGCGGTTTCATCGGGCTGGTGGTGGGGCTGGCGCTGATCCGGCGGACGGGACGGGGCCGGCGGGTCCTCGACGCCATCGCGCTGCGGGTCCCCGTCTTCGGGCCGCTGGTCCACCAGATCAACATGGCCCGGTTCGTGACCTACCTGGCGCTGTTCTACCGTACGGGCGTGGAGCTGCTCCACGGGCTGGAGATGGTGGAGGAGATGATGGACAACCAGGTGGTGGCCGATGCGGTGCGGCAGGCGCGGCTGGACGTGGCCCAGGGCGAGACGCTGGCCACGGCGTTCGGCGCCAGCGGCCTGTTCCCCGCCGTGGTGGTCCGGAGCATCGCGCTGGGCGAGCGGACGGGGAGCCTGGACCAGGCGCTGGGCCGGGCGAAGGCGTACTATGACCGGGAGGTGCCGGCGGCGGTGAAGCGGATGCTCACGGGGCTCCAGCCGCTGCTGGTGGTGGTCATGGGCGGCTTGATCGTCATCATCGCGCTGTCGATCTTCCTCCCGATCCTCACCATCTACCAGTCGCTGGGTCGATAGCCATGGCCGTCACTTCCTTCCTCGACCGGGTCCTGCCACGCCGCGTGGGGACCCGTCGCTTCGCCGCGGTGGCCAGCCCCCAGGGGCTGCACGTGGTGGAGTACGGGCGGGAGCGGGGCGGGCTGTCGCTCCGGGGCGGGATCCGGCAGCCGGAGCCGGGCGACGACCCGGCCTCGCTGGCCGCGGCGCTGGCCGACGCCATCGAGTCGCTGGGCGGGCGCGGCGGCGAGCTGGTGCTGGCGCTGGGCGGCTACGGCACGGCCCACCACATCCTCACGCTCCCGTACGCCGACGACGAGATCCTCCGGCCCATCGTGGGCCGGGAGCTCCGTCGCTACTACCCGAACCTGGACGACCCGGTGGTGGACTTCGTCCCCGGCGCCCACGTGGAGGGCTCGTCGCCCCGGAAGCAGGAGGTGCTGGTGGGGGCGGTGCCCTATCCGCTGGCCGTGGACCTGTCCCGGGCGCTGGCCGCCCGGAAGGTGGAGCTGCACCACCTGACGGTCCAGCCCGCGGTGCTCCAGACGCTCTACGACACCTTCGATGGCGCCCTGACGCCGGCGGTCATGGTCCTCCTCATGGAGGCCGGGCTCCTCATCGGGTGCTTCCACCACGGCGCGCTCCGCCTCTTCATCGAGCCGCCCCAGGACGTGCACGGGCGGCCGCTCCGCGACCCGGAGGCCGTCACCGAGCAGGTGCAGCGGGCGAACCTCTTCCTCCGGCAGCAGTTCCCCAACGCCGGCGTGAGCCGGGTGCTCCTGGCGGCGCCCGACGGCGAGTACGAGGCGGTGGCGTCCATGCTCCGGGCCGAGCTCGAGTCGGACGTGGTGCGGATGGCCGACACGCCCGCAGGGTCGCTGGCGGCGCTCGGCGCCGCGCTCGACGCCGACACCCGCCGGCCGCTCCGGCTCCTGCCGCCGGAGGTGCGGCCCCGGACCGGGGCGGAGCGCTGGACGCGCCGGCTCGCGGCGGCCGCCGCCGGGATCGTCATGGCCGCAGCGGTCTGGTGGGCCGGCGCCGCCATGACGGTGGCCCGGGTGGAGGCGGACCGGGCCCGCACGGTGGAGAGCCGGGTGCGGACGGAGCTGGCGTGGCTGAACAGCGTGGAGCGCACGCTGGAGACCCGTCGCGCCCACGAGCTGCGCCTCGAGTTCGTGGAGGCGACGACGGCGGAGCGGGCCGAGACCCGGCGGATCCTGGCGGCCGTCGCGGCGGCGGCACCGCCCCCGGTGCGGCTGGACACGCTCCGGGTGGAGCGGCAGGCCGGGGCGTGGGCGCTGACCCTCACGGGTCGGGCGGCGGCCGGCACCAGCGCCGACGCGGTCCGTGCGGTGGACGCCCTCTACCGGGGCATTCCGGAGCGGCTGCCGGTGCGGGAGCTGGAGCTGGACGAGCTCCGGGATGTGCAGGAGGCAGAAGGAGATACGACCATCGCGACGGGCGGTGCGCCCGTTGCCATCGGCTTCCACATGTCGTTTATTGTGCAATGGACCGACTCGCAGCGGTGAGGGCACGGCTCGAGGCCGTCCGGGACGCCGCGCGGCAGCGGTCGTTCTGGATCGTGGTGCCGCTGGCCGCCCTCGGCGTGGTGGGTGTGACCGCCGTGGTGGGCTCCACGGCGCTGCTGCGGGCCGACGCGTGGCGGATCCGGGCCAACGAGATCCGGGCCACCGGCGAGACGGTGGAGGCATGGCGCCAGGACCTGGTCCCGCCGCCGCCGGCCGAGTCGGCGGCGTGGGAGCGGAGCCGCCGGGCCGTGCGGCAGCTCGGGATCGACGGCGACGACCGGATCGCACTCCTGCAGCTCGTGGCGCAGCGGGCGGAGGACCTGGGGCTGGGGACCGTGTCCATCGGGTTCCTCCCGTCGGATACGCTGGGGATCGAGGTGTTCCGGGAGGTGGACGGTCAGATCTTCGACCCGGCGCCGTACGCGGTGCACGTTCGGCTCCGGGCGGGGTATGAAGGGATCGGCAGCTTCATCGGCGCGCTACCGCCGCAGGTGGACGTACACCGGCTGCGGGTGACCCGGGACGCGGCCGGTGCGCTCGCGGAGCTGGTCCTGGTGGCCTTTCTAGCCGAGGAGACGTGATGCGGCTCGAGGGATGGATCCTGATCCTGGCCGGCCTCGCCGCGGTAGGGCTCGTGACGGCCAGCAGCGTGCTGCTGCCCGAGCCGCCCCGGCGGATGACGCTGCCCACGGCCGGCGAGCTGGTGGCGCTGGAGCGCTACCTGACACCCGTGGCCGTCGAGGCCGCCGGGCAGGTCGGGGTGCCGCCCACGGTAGTGATCGACGGCAACCCGTTCCGCGGGCCGCAGGTCCAGGAAGTGGCGGCGCCCGCGGAAGGGCCGCGGGCCGCGGAGCCGGCGCCCCGGTGGACGGTGACGGCCATCATGGTGGCCGGCGAGCAGCGGGTGGCCATCGTGAACGACCGCATGGTGCGCCCCGGCGACCGTCTCGACGACGGCGCCCGGATCGCGGCGGTGGAGCGGGACCACGTGGTACTGATCACGCCGGGCGGCGAGCGCCGCCGGCTCGAGCTCGAAAGGTAGGGGGCATGCGCGGAGGCGCGGAGGTGCGCGGAGGCGCGGAGGTACGCGGAGGCGCGGAGGGACGCGGAGGCGCGGAGGGACGCGGAGGTGCCGTGGTACGCGAGTCTGCGGTGTGCCGCCCGGCAGTGCCGCACGGCCGACGTGACTCCGGCGTCCGGGTCCTCGCCCTTCTCGCGTTCGCCTTGGGCGTGGCGGCGTGCGGCGGGAACCCGGAGCCGGGGGAGCCGCAGGCGAGGGTGGAGCTGGGGCCGCCGCCGGAGGAGGCGGTGCGGCCGGCGTCGGAGGACACGGCGGCCGATCCGCCGGCGCGCGCGGGGCAGCCGGACGAGGAGCGGGCGGGCGAGGCGCTGCCGAGCCTGCCCGTGGACCAGGTGGAGCGGTCGGGCGAGTCGTGGCCGCGGATCGAGAGCCTGGAGGCGGTGAACCAGGAGCTGCGCACGGTGCTCCGGAGCGTCGCACAGCAGTACGGGCTGGAGTTCCGCATCGACCCGAACGTGGAGGGCCGGGTCACCACCACGCTCCGGAACGCCACGCTCCGGGAGGCGCTGGACGCCATCGTCCTGCCCCACGGCTACACGTACGAGCTGGAGAACAACACGCTGCGGGTGGAGCCCGCCCGGGTGGTGAGCCGGATGTTCGACCTGGACTTCATCTCGCTGTCCCGGGTAGGCGTGGGGACCACGGTGATCCAGCGCCGGCTCGGCTCCAACTTCCGCGGCGGCAGCACCGGCGCCACCGGCGGTGTGACGGGCGGCGGGGGCGGGGTAACGGGCGCCGGCGGCGTGCCCGGCGGCGGCGCGGACGTCATCACCAGCGTGGAGGTGACGGACCTGTGGGAGGACATCCGGGTGGCGCTGGAAGGACTGGTGTTCGCCGAGGTCCGGAGCCCCGAGGAGGCCGGGCTCCAGCAGCAGAGCGGCACGGGGCTCACCGGTGGGCTCGGCGGGCGCGCGCCCCAGACCACGTCCCGGGTCACCGAGGACGGCCGGCGTCTGATCGTGAACCCGGCGGCGGGGACCATCCTGGTCTCGGCGGCGCCCCGGATCCTGGACGAGGTGGAGCTCTTCATCGACTCCTTCGAGAGCGCCATCCAGCGGCAGGTCCGGATCGAGGCCAAGTTCGTGGAGGTGGTCCTCGACCGGGAGCACGAGTTCGGCATCGACTGGAGCGTGCTCCAGAACATCGGCGACCTCGACATCTCGCTCCAGCGGACGGCGGGGAGCGGCGGGCTCGAGTTCCGCCTCGCCACCGGCAGCGACCGGTCCATCACGGCCGTGCTGGACGCCCTCGAGAGCCAGGGCGATGTCCGGGTCCTCTCGAGCCCCGGCGTCACCGCGCTGAACAACCAGCGGGCGGTCTTCAACGTCACCACCGAGGAGGTCTTCTTCGCCGTGACCCGTGAGCCGATCCGCGACGCCAGCGGGAACGTGATCCAGTTCCAGACCACCGTGGAGACGCAGCCGGTGGCCGTGGGCATCGTCATGGACGTGCTCCCCCAGATCTCCAGCGACGACGTCATCACCATGAACGTCCGACCCATGGTCACCAGCCTGGACCGGGTGGTGGAGTTCGAGCAGGACGACAACTTCGCCCGGGCGCCCGTGGTGGACCGCCGGGAGCTCGACACCATGGTCCGGGTCCGGAGCGGCGAGACCCACGTCATCGGCGGGCTCATCCAGACCCGGGAGGAGACCCAGCGGAGCGGCGTGCCGGTCCTCAAGGACCTGCCCGTCCTCGGGTGGCTCTTCGGCCGCACGGTGACCCGGGAGAGGCGGAGCGAGCTGGTCATCTTCATCACGCCCACGATCATCGCGGGCCACGGCACCCCGGCGCCGTAACCGGCCTGGCCATGTACGAAGCGTTCTTCGGACTCGACGAGCGGCCGTTCAGCCTCACGCCGAACCCCCGGTACGTCTTCTACTCCGACCGCTACCGTAACGCCCTCGAGCAGCTCCGGTTCGGGATCGAGCAGCGCGAGGGGTTCATGATGCTCACCGGCGTGGTGGGCGCCGGGAAGACCACCCTCTCCCGCGACCTCCTCGAGCACCTGGACTCCGCCGGCCCGTACCGGACCGCCCTCATCTTCAACCCGTTTCTGAGCCCCGACGAGATGCTCCAGTCGCTCCTCAGCGAGTTCGGCTGCAGCTACCCGCCCGACGCGTCGAAGAAGGACCTCCTCGACCGCCTCAACACCTTCCTCCTGGCCCAGCTCGTTCACGGCTACACCTGCGTGGCCCTCTTCGACGAGGCCCAGCACCTCACCGAGGAGTTCCTCGAGCAGATCCGCGTCCTCAGCAACCTGGAGACCGAGGAGGAGAAGCTCCTCCAGATCGTGCTCGTCGGCCAGCCCGAGCTCCGGCAGCGGATCCAGAAGCCGTCGCTCGCACAGCTCGACCAGCGCGTGGCCGTTCGCTGCACCCTCAGCCACCTCTCCGAGGACGAGACGGAGCGCTACCTCTACCACCGGGTCAACGTGGCCGGCGGGAAGGGCGCCATCACCTTCAGCGGCCGCGCCATCCGCCTCATCCACCGGGAGTCCGAGGGGATCCCCCGGCTCGTGAACCTGGCCGCCGACCGGGCCATGCTCGCCGCCTACGTCGACCGCTCCGAGACCGTCAAGAAGGTCCACGTCCAGCGCGGCCTCGCCGCACTCCGCGGCGCCGAGTCGGTGGAGGACCAGATGGAGGTCGGGGCCGGACGCGGGCGGTGGAAGACCGTCGCCATCGTCGCCGCCGCCGTGGTCCTCCTCACGCTGGTGGGCGTGGCCGCGTACCTCTACGCCAACGGCAGCCTGCCATGAGCCTCATCGCCGACGCCCTGAAGCGGGCACAGGAGCAGCGCGCCGGGGGGCAGTCCGGGAAGGACGACGACGACCGGGCCCGCCGCATGCTCGCGGGACCCGGACCGCTCAAGGTCGACGCAGAGTCCCGGGCACGGGTGCCGCCCTCCGTGGCCATCGCCGGGACCGTGCTGGCCGCCGCGCTCATCACCTTCGGCGGCGTGGTCTGGCTCGCGCCCCGGGCATCGGACGGCGGGGGGGAGGCGGTGTCGAGCGCGACGATCGCGTCGAACCGTGTGGACCCGGGGGATGGGGGTGGTGTGGTAGGTGTGGGCACAGAGGGCACGGAGGACACAGGGGTCACAGAGGACCGCGGAGGCATGGAGGCGGGGGCGGGCACGGGCGCGGGCACGGGTGCGAACACGGGCACAGGCACAGGCGGGAGCACGAGCACACGCACGAGCACAAGCACAGGGGGAACAGCAGGGGGAACAGCAGGGGGAACAGCAGGGGGAACAGCAGGGGCAACAGCAGGGGAAGCGGCGTCGTTTACGCTGCGGCTC
>JAWODW010000108.1:0-55183 GCA_046483065.1 Longimicrobiales bacterium
CGCCGTACCGATCACACCCTTCCGTGCGCCCTTCCATCTAATCCCCTACCCAGCCGAGGTGGGTCTGCTGGAAGGCGTCCGGGCCCTTCAGCCCGAAGCCGAGGGCCCGGTCCATCCCGATATGTGCGGCCCACACGGCCGCCACCGTGGGGGCCCATGCCGGGCCGCCGCCGAGGAACCATACCAGGAGCGCTCCGGGCCAGAGGTAGAGGTGGAGGAGGTTGTAGGTGAATGCACCGACCCGGGCGCCGGCCAGGTAGCCGAGCATGCCGAGGTCGGGAGCCAGGATCAGCGCGGCGAAGAGCCACCACGACGCGTCCACGTGTGCGAAGACGGCGATGGACGCCACCAGCACCGCGAGTCCCTCCACCTTGAGCCAGGTCTTCGTGTAGTTGGGCATGGGGCCCACGTTACAACAGGCCGCCGTGGCCTGACAACCGGCGTGGCCCTTCTGCCTGCGGAGCGATGACTCGAGGCGCATACTGCGGCCGACCGTCCGCTCTGTTTGACCGCCGGCCCGGCGGCGCTCACCATGCATCGGTTCGTCGCTACACCATCCACGCTGTCGTCATGCGCCTACGCCACCCACTCGATCGGGAGATCCTGACGCTGGCCCTGCCGGCGCTGGGCGCGCTGGCCGCCGACCCGCTGGTCTCCATGGTGGACACGGCGTTCGTCGGGCGTCTGGGCGTGACGCCCCTGGGCGCCCTCGGCGTGAATGCGTCGGTGTTCTCCATGACGTTCGTGGTCTTCAACTTCCTTGCGTACGGGACCACACCGATGATCGCCCGGGCGGTCGGCCGCGGTGACAAGGAGCGGGCCGGGCGGCTCGCGGTGGAGGCGCTGACGCTGGCCGTGGTGGCGGGCCTCGTGGCGCTTGCGTTGATCCAGGCGTTCGCCGGGCCGATCCTCTCGGTCATGGGTGCCACCGGCGAGCTTCGCGACCCGGCGCTGACCTACCTCCGGATCCGGGCGTTCGCCGGCCCGGCCGTGCTCATCATCACCGCGGGGCACGGGATATTCCGGGGCTGGCACGACACCCGCACCCCGCTGGTGGTATCGCTGGGGCTCAACCTCGTGAATCTGGCCCTGGACCCGTTCCTGATCTTCGGGTTGGGCTGGGGGCTCGCGGGCGCCGCTGCGGCCACCGCCATCGCCCAATGGACCGGGGCCCTCTGGTTCATGTGGCTGGTCCTCCACCGGCGTCGCGCTGCCCTGGGCGTGGTGCTCCACCTGCCCCGACCGGGCGACCTGCTGCCGTTCCTCCAGGTCGGCGGTGCGCTGGTAGTCCGTACGCTGGCGCTGATCGGGACCATGACGTTGGCCACGGCCGTGGCCACGCGGGTCGGCACGCTGGCCGTGGCGGCCCATCAGGTGGCCTCCCAGCTCTGGATGCTCCTCGCCCTCGTGGTCGATGCGCTGGCCGTGGCCGCCCAGGCCATGGTGGCCCGCTACCGGGGGGGCGAAGACGGTGCGGCGCCCGATCCCGAGCGGACCACCGGGAAGCGTTTGGATCGGCGATCCGCGCTCCAACACCGGACGGACGTCACGGCCCGCGCGGCGTCGGCCCGGCTCCTTTCGTGGGGAGTGGTGGTGGGGTTCGGCCTCGCCGCCCTCTTCCTGGCCGCGCGCCCCTGGCTGCCCCGGGTCTTCACCGATGACCCGGCCGCCATTGCCCGGGTGGACGCCATCCTCCCGTTCGTGATCTGGATGCAGCCACTGAACGGGCTGGTCTTCGTCTGGGACGGCGTGCTCATGGGGGCCGAGGACTTCCGGTTCCTGGCCGTCCAGATGCTGGTGTCCGCTGCGGCGGCTGCGGCTGTGCTCCTGGCGGTGGTGCCCATGGGCTGGGGACTGGTGGGCGTGTGGTGGGGGATCGTGACACTCATGGGGGGGCGGGCCGTCAGCCTCGGTGCCCGCTACTTCGGGATCATAGGCCGCCAGGTGCCCTGACCCTCTTTGACGGTGGGCGAAGTGACGCGACTCCTGCTACGTTTCGCCAACGCTACAGCCAACCCGGGACGATCCCGTGGTCCGATACAGAACTCTCCTCGTGGCCGCCGCAATGCTGGCGGTGTCCGTGGCCGGCAGCGCCGCCTGCGCCCGGGCCCCGCAACCGGTGCGCCCCGACTCGGCTCGGGCCCCACAGCCGGAAACCACCGCGTCGTCGCCGACGGCGAAGCCCGGGGGCGTCACCCCGGCCGGCGGGCCGCGGCGTGGAAGCGCCATCTTCGTCCACCCGGACGGTGCCGGTCCGGCCCACTGGAACGCCGCCCGGCTCCTCACGGTGGGCCCCGATGGCACCATGGCGTGGGATCGGTTGGAGCAGGTGGGCGTATACCGCGGGCATATGACCAACTCCCTGGGCGCCAGCTCCCACGGCGGCGCCACGGCCCATGCGTACGGGGTGAAGGTGCCGTACGACTCATACGGGATGGCCGGGCAGGAGCCGCTGACCGCCCTCTCCGGGAAGCCGTTCAGCATTCTGACGGAAGCGAAGGAGGCGGGCCTCGCCACGGCGCTGATCAACAGCGGCCACATCGCCGAGCCCGGGACGGGCGTCTTCGCGGCGAGTGCAGCGAGCCGGTCCGACATCGAGTCTATCACCACCCAGATCCTGGAGGGCGGCACGGACATCATCCTGGCCGGCGGCGAGATCCTGCTGCTGCCGGTGGGGGAGAAGGGCTACCACGGCTACTCCGGGATGCGTCGCGGTGATGAGAACATGGTGGAGCGGGCGCGGGAGCTGGGCTACCGGGTCGTCTACACCCGGGACCAGCTCATGGCGCTGCCCGACACCACGTCGAAGGTACTGGGGCTCTTCGCCGCGTCCCACACGTTCTGGGACCGGTCGGAGGAACTGCTCGAGGAGCTGGGGCTGCCACTCTACGTGCCGGAGGCGCCCTCGCTGGCGGAGATGACCCGGAAGGCGCTCCGCATGCTCGCTACCCGCGACACACGCTTCCTGCTCGTGGTCGAGGAGGAGGGCTCCGACAACTTTGCCAACCACAACAACGCCCGGGGCACGCTCACCGCCCTGGCCCGTGCCGATGACGCCCTGGACGTGGCGCTGGGCTACATCGAGCGGAACCCGGAGACGCTTCTTCTCACCACCGCCGACAGCGACGCAGGCGGCCTCCAGGTCTTCCCCGTGCGCGATCCCGTCCGCTACCACCTCCCGCTGCAGCCGACCACCAACATCGGCTCGCCGTTGGACGGCCGGGCCGGCACCGGGACCCCGCCGTTCATCGCCGTGCCCGACGCCGCCGGCAGGGAGCTCCGATTCGGCATCGCCTGGGCCGGGCAGACCGACTTCCTGGGCGGGAACGTGGCCCGGGCCCGCGGCCTCAACGCAGAGCTCCTCCCGGCCAACGTCGACAACACGGACATCTACCGGATGCTCTACGCCACCCTGTTCGGGCGCTGGCTGGAGTAGGGTGGCAGCGTGGTCGGCGGGCCCGGCGCGGGAATCCGCCGCCGGTGGCCGCGGCCGGTTCTGCGCCGTATCTTGGTTCCCCCGTTCGCGACCGGCTCCGGCACCATCGGCGTATGTGAACAGGCCACCTCTCTGGAGACATCGAACATGCGACGTCTTTTCAGCACCGCTGCACTCTTCTCGCTTCTCTTCCTCGCCGGCTGCGGCAACGGTGGCGAGATGGCCATCGACATGGCCGTAGCTGAGCCGGCGGCGGAAGCTATTGATACCGAGGACATGATGCGCCACGTCGGCCGTCTCGCCGCCGACGCCTTCGGCGGGCGTGCGCCGGCGTCGGCGGGCGAGGACAGCACCATCGCCTACCTGACCGAGCAGTTCCAGGCGCTGGGGCTCGAGCCGGGCAACCCCGACGGCAGCTGGACCCAGCCGGTGACGCTGGTCGGGATCCGGTCGCAGGGCACCGGTGCCATCGATGTGAACGGCCAGCCGGTACGGTTGAGTGATCCGGACGAATTCATCGGCTGGAGCTATCGCGACGCCCCCTCCGTGGACGTCAACGAGTCGGAGCTGATTTTCGTGGGCTATGGCGTGGACGCCCCCGAGTACGGGTGGGACGACTACGCCGGCCGGGACATGACCGGGAAGACGCTTGTCATGTTGGTGAACGACCCGCCGGTGCGCCTCGAGGGCGACCCGGACGCGCTGGATCCCGCCATGTTCAACGGCGAGGCCATGACGTACTACGGCCGGTGGACGTACAAGTACGACGTGGGCGCGGCGAAGGGCGCCGACGCCGTGATCATCGTCCATGAGACGGAGCCTGCGGGCTACCCGTGGTCGGTGGTCACCGGGAGCTGGGGCGGCGAGAACTTCGACATCGTGAGCGAGGGCGGCGCGGAGCCGCTGAAGGTGGAGGCCTGGATCACCCGGGAGAAGGCCGAGGAGCTCTTTGCCGCCGCCGGCTACGACTTCGAGGAGATGAAGGCGGCGGCCCGGACGCAGGACTTCGAGCCGGTCTCGCTGGGCGCCACCGCCGACTTCGAGGTCGAGATGACGCGTCGGGCCGTGGACTCGCGGAACGTGGCGGCCAAGGTGGTCGGGAGCGAGCGTCCGGACGAGTACGTGGTCTATACGGCCCACTGGGACCACCTGGGCACGGACCCATCCATCGAAGGTGACAGCATCTACAACGGCGCCATGGACAACGCCACGGGCACCGCGGGCCTGCTGGAGCTCGCCGAAGCGTTCATGGCGCTTCCCACGCCGCCGAGCCGGTCGATCCTGTTCCTGGCCGTGACCGCCGAGGAGCAGGGGCTGTTGGGCGCGAAGTACTACGCTGAGAACCCCCTCTACCCGCTGGACCGGACGCTGGCCAACATCAACATCGACGGGCTGAACACCTGGGGGCCCACCGAGGACGTGGTGGTGATCGGCTACGGGAGCAGCTCGCTGGAGGAGACGCTTCACACGTATGCCCGGACCCAGGACCGGACGCTGACGCCGGACCCGGAGTCGGAGAAAGGGTTCTACTACCGGTCCGACCATTTCGAGTTCGCCAAGCAGGGCGTGCCCGCCCTCTACATCGATACGGGTACCCGGTTCGAGGGCCGGTCCGCGGAGTGGGGCGAGCAGAAGCGGGAGGAGTTCACCGAGAACGACTACCACAAGCCGTCCGACGAGATCAAGGAGGACTGGGACCTCTCGGGCGCCGTGGAGGACCTCCGGCTCACGTTCCTCGTGGGGTACGATGTAGCGGAGACGGGCACCTGGCCCACGTGGAACGAAGGCAGCGAGTTCAGGGCCGCCCGTGAGGCGATGCTGGACGGACAATAGCCGGGCGCAGCCGCCGTACACGGCCAGCGCCGCCGGGGGGGAGCTCCCGGCGGCGCGGCCATTGCATCATCGCATGACGCCGGCACGGGCACGTCGACGGAATGCGGGCTTCGGGCCATATACGCAGATCTGCAGATCGATACACCGACGGGAGGTTGAGTGGCACAGAGCAAGGAGAAGCGCCGGAAGCGGAGAGAGATGCGGCTGATGCAGCAGGAAGCGACCTGGCTGCAGAAGGCTGTTTTCGCCTTCGGCAAGGTGGACGAGATCCGGGAAAAGATCGCCGATATGCACGAGCGCGATCCGGAGCCGTTCATCCTCAAGATCGGCCGCAGGAAGATCGATCTCGACGATGTGGCCGAGGCCATCGAGGAAGAGGTCCAGAGCACGTTGGAGATGCTGCGAGAGCGACGGGGCATGGTCCCCAGGACCTGATTCCACCAGTACACCTTCCCACAACGCGGGCGGCACCTCATGGTTCCGGCACCCCTGACTCCGGAATCTGACGAACGAGCCCCGACCGGCACCCGACTGTACGGGTTCGGCTGGTGGCAGTACGACCTCCGTACCGGTGAGATCCAGTGGGACGCCCGGGCCCGGCAGATCTTCGGGCTGCCCGGCGAGGGTCCCCTCACGCTGGAGCAGGCCAGCTCGGTGATCCACCCCGATGACCGCGAGCTATCGGACGCGGTAGTGGCCGAGGCTCTCCGCCCCGGCTCCCCGGGGCGCTACACGGTCCGGAAGCGGATCGTACGCGCCGATGGCGTCCACTGGATCCGCACACTGGGCCACGTCGAGTACGAGGACTCCCTGCAGGGCTCGGTGCCGGCGCGACTGGTGGGCGTGGTGGAGGAGCTGACGGACGAGGAGGCCGCGGAGGGGCCGTTCCAGACCGCCATGGCCGGTTCGGCCATCACTCTGGCCCACTGCGATACCCACCTCCGCTACACCTGGATCTACAACCCGGATCCTCATTTCGATGCCGCCGACGTCATCGGCCGGCGTGACGATGAGCTGGCGCCTGCCGAGGACGTGGCCGAGCTGATGGCGCTGAAGCGAGAGGTCATGGACCGGGATGTAGAGATCACCCGGGAGGTCGAGATCATCGTGGCGGGGGCGCCCCACTACTATTCGGTTCACGCCGCGCCGCTTCACGACCACGAGGGCGCAGTGATCGGCGCGACCACGGCGGCGGCGGACGTGACGGAGCGAGTGCGAGCCGAGGACCTGGCCCGTGAGGCCAGCGAGGCGAAGAGCCGCCTGATGTCCATGATCAGCCACGAGCTCCGGACGCCCCTGGCCGGGATCCTCGGCCACGCCGAGCTCCTGGAGCAGGGGGTCCCCGAGGCGATCCCGGAGCGGGCGCTGGAGCACGTGGAGCGGATCCGGACCGGCGTGGGCCACATGCAGACCCTCATCGACGAGCTGCTCCGGTTCTCCCGGCTGCAGGCGGGTCGGGAGGAGGTGAGCCTCGACACGACCACGGCGGCCGCCGTGGCCGACGAGGCGTTGAGGGTCGTGGACGGCCTGGCCGGGAGCAAGGAGCTCGCTCTGGCGGTAGAGGTCGAGGAGCCTATGCCGGATCTGTGCACCGACGGGCAGAAGGTGGTGCAGGTGCTGGTCAACCTCCTGGGCAACGCCATCAAGTACACGGAGGAGGGAGGTGTCACGCTGCGGGGGGAGCGGGCCGGCGAGGCCTGTCTCTTCCACGTCGTAGACACCGGGATCGGCATCGCCGGCGATCATCTCGACCGGGTGTTCGAGCCGTTCTGGCGGGCGCCCCGGGCCTCGACCGGCACGCGGCGGGGGACGGGCCTGGGGCTGGCGGTGGCCCGGGAGATCGCTCGCCTCCTCCACGGCGAGATCGAGGTGGAGAGCCGGCCCGGCGAAGGGAGCCGGTTCACGCTCCGGGTGCCATTCCAGCCGCCCGGAGGGTAGAGCGCGTAAGGGGGTGGCCGCTCAGGCGGCGCCCCCGATGTGCTGGCGGCTGAAGGCCAGGCGGCTCACGGGTCGTCCCGTGAAGTAGCCCTGGATGAATTCGCACCGTGAGACCGCCACCCGGTCTTACTCGGTAGGCTCCTCCACGCCCTCCACCACGTCCGGCAGCTCGGGGTCCACCAGGTACCGGGCAGACAGGTTCACGGCGATCCAGCCGTCTCATCCCGCCTCGGCGCCCACCACATCACCCCCCTGGACCGACCGGATCGGCTGATGGTGCAGCTGGGACTGGGAGATGGCATCGCTATCCGTGAGCTCCTCCATGAGCCCCGCCCGACGCAGCGCCTCCCTCCCCGTAGCAGCCGAGGCGTCCACACCCAACCTGGCGCTGAGCCCCAGGAGCAGCCGCCGCGTCAGTTCTCGTCGAACCAGCTGTAGCTGCTGCCAGGGGAGGCGCTCTGGCCGCCCACGCCGCCGAATGTGATGCACGGCTCGTTCAGCAGGATCAGCTCCTCGCAGGGCACCGGCGCCTGGAGGAACGTGCCGGCGTAGAGGTCGCCCCAGCCGCGGGCGTCGAAGTACCAGGGCGCGTTGAAGAGCCCCTTCATCCGCGTCTCCAACCGCTTCTCCCACTTGAGCATCTCCATCAGATCGCCGCAGGTGCCGTCCGGGAGTCGGGGCACGCAGTCGGTGTTGGTGCCGGCGCCGTCCGTCGGGCTCAGGCCGGCGGCAGTCCGACTCATGTTGATGAGCCCGGCCGCCTCAGGGAGCTGGCCCTTCCGGAGCAGCCCTTCGGCCTTGAGCAGGCGCATCTCCGCCATCGAAATCTCCGGCCACTGGCCATCCACCTGCCGCCAATACGGTTCCGTCTCGACGCTCCAGTAGTAGGACCAGCGCCAGGTCCCGCGCTCGGGCCGGTACCACATGGTGCGGATGTCCCAGGCCCGGTCTTCCCCACCGATCTGGCCCTCGAGCCCGTTCGGGATCACGTAGAGCGATCCCGGGTTCGCCTCCTGCTCGGCCAGGGTGGCGCCCTGTGGGAACCGGGTGTCGGGTGTGACGATGAGGACCGGGTCCTCCGTGCCGTCACCATTGGAGACGGGGTTCGGGATTCGCTCTCTGATGTCCTGGAGCAGCCACCGCTGGTAGTCCCCGGACTGGTCGGCCATCCCGATGATGAAGTATGTCTCCAGCGACCACTGCGGCAGGCTCGAATAGTAGAGGGCCGCGTTGAACCAACTGCTCCAGTCCAGGTGAATGGTCCAGGTCTCGTTGATCCCGGCGTCGACATCGGCTATGACGGCGTCCCAGTCGGCCGTGGACCGGTGGTGGGGAAGGCGAGCCACTCCGGCGCGGAACCGGGCGGCGAACGAGTGGGCCAGGCGGGCCAACTGGTCCGGCGAGACCTCCACCGACATCCATTCCGCCGGGATCGCCGGCCACTCGGCCCCGGCCGAGCGCTCGGCCGCCTCGTACAGGTATCGGAGGGCGCGCTCCATGAGCTCACGGTGCTCGAGCAGCCGGTCTTCGTGCACGTCGAGCGTGTTCTCATCGACTATGGCGGCGCGGTCGTACAGGAGCGCCAGGCTGCCGTGGCCGAGCCCCTGCACGAACCGGCCAAAGGCCCGGAGCCGGTCGATTTCGGCCTCCGCCATCTCGTCCCTCAGCTGCGCGTTCTCGTCCAGCACACGCAGGGCGAGCGCCACCTGTACGAGCGCGTCGTTCCATCCGTACCACGGCGCATCGTCGTCCCAGTAGTAGGCTTCCCCGGGGCCGGGGAGCGCGGTGCGGGGGATGGTGGAGTAGAAGCTCGGGGCGCAGGCCGGGCTCGAGTGCTGGAACGAGGCGGTGCTCAGCAAGCGCCCGAATTCGCCCGCCGCTTCCGTCTGGGCGGTCGTGTACCACCGGCGGAAGCTGTCCCCGATCATCGTTTCCACGGCGTCCGGATTGGCGTACGCCGCCGAGCTGGTCGGGGAGTTGGGGTTCGTGATCTCGAGGTCGTAACAGCCGGTGGCAACAGTGCCGAGGGTGATGGCTGCAACGAGGGGTGGGGCGAGCCGTATCACGCTTACCTCCTGAGAAAAGTACGTGCAGGCAAGCTTCACAAACTGAAGATACGTGGGTCCGGCGAGACCCAACAAGGATGTTGTACCTCAATTCCCCTCACTGGTGCCCCGTTTCCCGGAGCCGTCGCACGATCTCGGGCGCGTACTGCTGGATGTAGCGCAGCCGTGAGAGCGCGTTGGGCCGGCTGTGGTCACCGTTCCAGCAGTGCTCCGCCCGGTCGCCGTAGTCAACCTCGCCTGCGTAGTACGGGTCCGTGGTGGACTCGAGGAAGTCCTCGGCCAGGTAGACGGCGTTGTTGAGGTAGTAGTTGTCCATGTCGCCCACGTAGATGTGGAGTTTGCCCGCGAGCTTCGGGCCGAGTGTGTCCCAGTCGCGGCGCATGATGTGGACGAGGTCGTAGTTCTCCCGCCAGTACGCGGCCACGGCGGGGTCGATCTCGCCGGTGACCTTGTCCCAGATCCGGGCGGGGTAGCCGTCAGGGCCCACCGGCGAGTAGACGGCCTCCCAAACGTCCCACTGCTGACCGGACCGGGTCTTCGTGCCCAGCGCCAGTTCCCGGTGGTTCATCTCCCAGAGCATGGACGAGATGTGCCCGAGCCAGTCCCGGTGGCCGGGACGGGGCGTGCGGTTCGGATCGCCGTCGAGGACGTACGCGTTCCGGTCCTCGTAGAGGTCCACCACCGTGTACGCCCGGAAGTCGATGGGGTCCGGACACGCGATCCACGCGCCGTTGTACTCGTCGGGGTAGAGCACCTGGACCGCGGCGGCCTCCCAGCCGCCCGTGGACCCGCCGTAGAGGAACCGGCCCCACCCCTCGCCGATGCCCCGGAACCGCTCCTCGATGTACGGGATCAGCTCGTGGGTGATGGCGTCGCCGTAGGGCCCCAGGTTCGCCGAGTTCACGGCGTACGAGTCGTCGTAGTACGGGTTGGCGTGCTGCACCTCGATGACGAGCATCCGGGGGAACGTGTCGCTGGTCCACGCCTGGTAGAGGGCGTACGCCGCCGAGTCCTGCGTGAAGTTGTAGCAGTCCAGGTCGAACCGGGCGCTGTACTGACACGGCGCATCGGGATCGGGCGGCGTGGTCCGCCAGCCGCCGAAGTCGTAGGGGAAGTGGCCGTGGAAGACGGCCAGCGGGTAGCGCCGGTCGGGCTCGTCATCGAACCCGGCGGGGAGCAGCACGTGGGCGCCGAGGTACATGTCCGTGCCCCAGAACTCGCTCAGCAGCTCCGACCGGATCCGGACGTGCTTGATCCACTCGGTGTCCTCGGGCGGCTCGATCTCCGGGATGACCTCGTTCAGGGCGACCCGGATCGTGGCGACCTCGCCGGCGATCCCGGCTTTCGGGTCCCAGAACACCCATTCGGGCGCGCTGTACAGGTTCCCCGGCTTCCGGTTCCACTGCTGGCCCTCGCCCCGGTCCGGCGGCAGCTTCAGCACCCTGCCGTCCGCCAGCTCGAACGTCTCGTAGACGTTGATCAGCGCCTGGACCCGGTAGCGGCCTGCCGGCAGCTCGGCCAGCGACTCCACCGGGTAGCCCCACGCGCTCCCGCCCGCCGTCACCGTCTCGTGCGACGGGATCACCGCCGGCTCGCCGGCGGCCCAGCCGTCCACGTCCACACCGAACACGTAGCCGGTGTTGGGGCCGTCGGAGATCGTGAAGCGGGGCTCCGGCCCGTCCTCGGGGTAGAACAGCAGGAGCAGGCGGCCGTCCAGGGGCCCGGCGTGGAGCGACGCCGGGTAGGTGACCTCCACGGCGGGGGTGAGGCCCCCGGCGGGCCCCCGGCTCCCGGGCGCCCGGGCGTCATCGGCCCGCCCGGCGGCGGAGCAGGCGCCGACCAGGACCAGGAGGCCGGCGAGGAGGGTAACGGATCCGACGGGGCCAGCGGCGCGGCGTCGCATGGTACAGCTCCGGTTCGAGGTGGTGCGTCGATGGGGTGGGGCCCTGCCGGAAATGATCGGGCGGGAGGGGGCGGGGGGCAAGGCTGTCGGGGTGGTGCATTCCCGGGCGAGCGGCCCTACTCTCCATTCATGAGCACGTCCCTCGACCGCCGATTCGATTTCACGCTCCCGGGCCTGGCCCGGGCCTGGCTCCGGATGGCGCCGGCGCTCCTGGTCACGTGGCTGGCTGCGGCGGCCCCCGCGGGGCCCGGGGTGCGGGAGGTCTTCGTGGTGGCCATCCTCAGTGTATTCGTGGTGGTATCGGCGGCGAAGGCCCGGGGGCTGCACCCGGGCCAGGGTGTGATCCGTGTGGGGCTCGCACGGCTGGTGGGGCACGCGGTCAACGTGCTCATGTTCCTCCTCATCCTCTTCCTGGCCGCCGGGCTGGGCGGCACGGTCGGGTCCATGGCCGCGGCGGCCGTCGGGCTCCCGGACCTGGTGGTGTCGGCGCCCGCGACCATGCTGGCCACGCTGCCCATCCTCTACTGGTTCTGGCCTGTCCTCGTGCTGACGGGCGTGGCGCCGGAAGAGACGGGGCGGCGCTCCGGCCGCACGCCGTGGCTCTGGCGTGGTCCGGGCTATACTTCCGCCCGGCGGCTCCTGGCTTCCTTCGGGTCCACCGGCCGGACGGCGCTGGTCCTGACCGTCGCCTACCTCTGGATCGGGCTGCTGGTGGCGGTGGAGCAGTACCGGGGTGAGGACCCATTCCCGATGGTGGCCGAAGCGCTGAGCTACGGGGTCTTCTATCCGCTCTGGGTATGGCTCGCCTCCGTGGAGACGGAGCGGCTCGTTCAGGCCGTCCTCGACGGGCGGGCGGCCGCCGAGGCCGAAGCCAGCGGCGGGAACGCCGGAGAATTGGCGGAATCATGACATGCCGGCCGGCCGGCCGATCGGCAGCGGCCCGTCCGGTGATGGCAGCGCTCGTGCTGCTCGCAGGGACGCTGACGCTTGCGGCGTGCGGTGCCGGAGCACGCGATGTCCGGCCCCGCAGCTCCGCCGTGCCGGGCATCGCGGGGCGCAGCTGCAAGTACGTGAGCCCGCCCGACGCCACCCCACGGTTGACGGAGCTGGCCCGGTTGGGGACCCGGGGCAACATCGCTCTCTGGGGCCGGGGCCTGGGGCCCGGGGACAGCGTCCAGATCTCCGTACGCTACGCCGGGGATGGCCGTCTCCTGTGGGTGGAAGCCATTCGGTCCACCCTCCCGCCGGAGCGGCTGGAGCCGCTGGAACGGCTCCTCCTGGAGGCCATGACCGATTCGATCCGGGCGGACTGGGGGGTCCGGCTGTGGGTGGTGGACGGCGAGGTGACGGAGGTGGCCCCATCGGTGATCTGCCCGCCCAGGCCCCGACGGGGCTCGGCGATGATCCCGAGGGTCACCGATGAGCGGACGCTCCAGTGGCTCGTCCGGTTGAGCGGCCGCCGGTTCCCCGTCGAGGTCAGCATCGATGAGCGGGGCAACGTCGTTTCAGTGCGCCTGGTCCGGCCCCCGGGCAGCTACGCGGCGAAGCAGTACATTCTCGAGTACGTCTGGCGCACCTCCTTCGAGCCGAAGCTCCATGACGGGATCGGCGTACCATCCGTGCTGGAGACCCAAATCCAATTCCCGAGGTGGCGATGACAGATTCACCACGCTCCCGGATCGCCGCGGCACTCGCGGTGATCGTGGCATTGACGGGCCTGGGCGCGATCCCCGCCGGGATCGGCCTCCTGACCGACCCCAGCGGCGCCAGTCTGGGCATGCATCCGGACATGCTGCTCCGGGGCCCCTTCAGCGACTTCACCGTCCCGGGCCTCTTCCTCCTCCTGGTGCTCGGCGTGGGAGCCGGCCTCGCCGCCTGGGGGCTCTGGACCCGGAAGACATGGGGCGCCGACGCGGCCCTCGGGTACGGTGTCGTGCTCCTGGCCTGGATCACGGCCCAGGCCTACGTGATGGGTATCGTCTCGCCCCTCCAGCCGGTCTACGGGACCGTGGGGCTCCTCATCGCCGCGTTCGCCGTGGCGGAACGGGGAAAGAGATAGACCGAGCGCGGTATCGGGCCCGCGGCCGCGCCGCACCGGTGCCCCTGTTGCCGCGGTTGGCGCGCTCCTGTTCCGGCCGCCACGTTCCGGTCGCCCCCTTGAACCCGGCCCGGATCGCTATGATTTTACATGGCTATGACACGAACGCTCGAGAAGGAAGTCGATCGTCGGCGCACGTTCGCCATCATCAGTCATCCGGACGCGGGGAAGACCACGCTGACGGAGAAGCTGCTGCTGTACGGCGGCGCCATCCACCTTGCGGGGTCGGTGAAGGCCCGTCGGGCGAAGCGGCACGCCACGTCCGACTGGATGGAGATGGAGAAGGAGCGTGGCATCAGCGTGACGTCGAGCGTGCTCCAGTTCGACTACGAGGGCTACCGGATCAACCTGCTGGACACGCCGGGCCATCAGGACTTCTCGGAGGACACGTACCGTACGCTGGTGGCGGCCGACAGCGCCATCATGTTGCTGGACAACCGCCGGGGCGTGGAGGCGCAGACGCGGAAGCTGTTCGAGGTCTGCAAGCTGCGTCGGATCCCGATCTTCACGTTCGTCAACAAGTGCGATCGTGCGGGGGAGAACCCGCTCCAGCTCATAGACGACGTGGAGGAGGACCTCGGGATCAGGTGCTATCCCATCACGTGGCCGATCCACCACGGGAACGACTTCCTGGGCGTGTACGACCGGACGGAGGACGTGGTCCACCTCTTCGAGAAGGGAGAGGACCACGGGGCGAAGAAGGCGGACGTTATCGAGGGGGGGCTGGACGACCCGGCGGTGGTGGACCGGATCCCGCCGGAGACGCTGGCGCGGGTGAAGGAGGAGCTGGAGCTGCTGGAGCTGGCCGGCGCGGAGTTCGACGCCGACGCCGTGGCCGCCGGTGACCTTTCGCCCACATTCTTCGGCAGCGCGCTGACGAACTTCGGGGTGGAGCCGCTGCTGCAGCATTTCCTCGAGCACTCGCCGACGCCGGCGCCCCGGGAGGCGGAGGACGGCAGGGAGATCGGCCCGGAGCACGACGCGTTCACCGGGTTCATCTTCAAGATCCAGGCGAACATGGATCCGCGTCATCGGGACCGGATCGCGTTCCTGCGGATCTGCAGCGGCCGGTTCGAGCCGGGGATGAGCGTGGAGAACACCCGGAGCGGCGAGTCCGTCCGCCTGGCCCAGCCGCAGCAGTTCATGGCTCAGGACCGGAAGGCCGTCACCGACGCGTGGCCCGGTGACGTGATCGGGATCCACGACCGTGGCCAGCTCCGGATCGGCGACACGCTGTCGTCCAATGGAAGCGTGCATTTCGGCGGGATCCCCCGGTTCAGCCCCGAGCATTTCGCCCGGATCCGGACCGAGGACCCGCTCCGGCGGAAGCAGCTCGACACGGGGCTGGTACAGCTCAGCGAGGAGGGTGCGGCCCAGGTCTTCTATGAGGACATCCAGGCCGGGCACTCGCCCATCGTGGGCGCGGTGGGGCTCCTCCAGTTCGACGTGCTGCTCCACCGTCTCGAGGGCGAGTACGGCGCCAAGGCCAGATTGGAGAAACTGAACTACACGCTGGCCCGGTGGGTGGTGGGTCCGGAGCCGGACTACCGCCGGGTGGCCCGGGGCGAGGGCAAGCTCCTGGTCTTCGACAGCAAGGAGCGCCCGCTCATCCTCTTCAGCTCGAAATGGGCGCTGGATCACGCCACGGAGCGGGAGGAGAGCCTGGAATTCCACGCCATCGCGCCGTAGGTGAGCGGAGCCTGACGGGCTGGCGGAGCCCGGGTGCGCCGGATTGCGGGAGCGCGCTCGTCGTCGTATCGATAGAGTCCCTGCAGGCTTTGACCCGAGGCCCGAACCCCGGAGCGGATGCCATGGAAGCGCGGAAATACCTGAAGGACATCAAGGACGACGGCTGGTACCTGGGTGACACGGCGGGACAGTGCCGCCAGTACGTGCACCGGGAGCGGCCCGGCGTCCTCACCGTCTGCATCCGCCACAACGACGAGTTCGGCCCCGAGACCGAAGCCAGCGCCGGGCGCCCCGGCGAGGCGGACACCGACGGCGTACCGGACATCGTGGTGGAGACCACGTCCACCGGCGCGTCGGCGTACTGTCCGGATCTCCCGGGCGTGGTCGCCACGGGTCCCGACGACGTCTCCACTCGGGAGCGGATGTCCGAGGCGGTGGCGCTGCACCGTCGGGCGCTGGGCGGAGCGTAGAACGCCCCCGGGTGGACGCCCGATCGGCGCCGGCGCCCGTCCTCGCCCTGACTCGCCCCGTCAGCCCGACTCTCGCCGCGTGCGAGCTGACCCACCGGGAGCGGGTGCCCATCGACGTGGAGCGGGCGGCCGCTCAGCACGCCGGGTACGAGGCGGCGCTGGAAGCGGCCGGGTGCCGGCTCGTCCCGGTGCCTGCCGCGCCGGCGCTGCCCGATGCCGTGTTCGTGGAGGACACGGCCGTGGTGGTGGATGAAGTGGCGGTACTGACCCGGCCGGGCGCCGCGTCCCGCCGGCCCGAGGTCGACGGTGTGGCCGCCGTGCTGGCCGCCCATCGACCGGTGGAGCGGATCGAAGCACCGGGCACGCTGGATGGTGGGGACGTGCTGGTGGTGGGCCGCGACGCCTTCGTGGGCGCTTCGCAGCGGACCAACGACGCCGGCACCGTGCAGCTCCGGTCGATCCTCGGCCCGCTGGGCTACGCCGTTCGGTCAGTGCCGGTGACGGGGTGCCTCCACCTGAAGACGGCGGTCACGGCGCTGACCGATGACCTGCTGGTGGTGAACCCGGCGTGGGTGGATCCCGGGGCGTTCGGAGAGCGTCGGGTGCTGGAGGTGGCGCCGGGGGAGCCGCTGGCTGCCAACGTGCTCCGGCTCCCGGACCGGGTGCTCATGGCCGCCGGTCAGCCGGGGACACGGGCCCGGCTTCGTGCCGCACTGGCCGAGGTCGGGGCAGGCGACGTGGGAGTGGTGGAGGTGGACGTATCGGAGCTGGCCCGGGCGGAGGCCGGCATCAGCTGCTGCTCGATCCTGCTCGGCTGAATCGGCCTCAGGCCGGCGTGGGCGCGATGTAGCGCCGGGTGAACTCCTCGGGCGCCACCGGCCGACCGAGGAGGTAGCCCTGGACCATGTCGCAGCCCGAGTCCTCGAGACGCTGCCGCTGGGCCTCCTCCTCGAGCCCCTCGACCACCACGGGCTTCCCCATGTGGTGGGCCATGAGCACGAGGGAGTGGAGGAGCCGCTGGGCTCGGGGGTGGTTGTCGCCGGCCACGAAGAGGCGGTCGAGTTTGACCAGGTCCGGGTCGAACTCTCGCAGGTAGGAGAAGGACGCGTAGCCGGTGCCGAAGTCGTCCACGGCCACCCGGGGGCCCATGGCCCGGAGGCCGGCCAGCACCGACGTGGCCTGCCCGTCGGAGGAGAGGGCTGCGCTCTCGGTGACCTCGAAGACCACGGACGCCGGGTCGGCCCCGGTCCGGTCCAGGACAGTCTCCACGTGACTCACGAGTCGCAGGTCGGAGAGGGTGCGGCCCGAGAGGTTCACGGAGATCCAGCCGGTCCACCCCTGGTCGCGCCACGGGCGACTGTCGATGAGCGCCTGCTCCAGCGCCCACTGGTCCATGGCCCGGACCCGGCCGGTGCGCTCGGCCAGCCCGATGAAGTCGCCGGCGGGGAGGAGCCCCTGGAGGGCGTGGTCCCACCGGAGCAGCGACTCGACACCCACCACCCGGCCGCTGTCCATGGAGAAGATGGGTTGGTAATGGAGCCGGAACTGAGACACCGCGTCGCTGCCCGCCAGGTCTCGCTCGAGGCCGGCGCGGCGGAGTGCTTCCACACCGATGATCGGGTCGGCGAACCCGATCCCCGCCCGGCCGCTGTCGGACGGCAGCGCCGCCCGGGCCTGGTAGAGGAGCTCGTCGAGGTCGTCGGCATCGAAGGGGAAGAAGGAGACACCGACGCGGATCACGGCGTCGGGTCCGCCATCCGAATACACGGTCAGCGAATGGACCAGCCGCTGCGCCACGCGCACGGCGGCGTCGGCTTCCCACACCTCGGTCAGCGCCACCACGAACCGGTCGCTCTCGACCCGGGCCACGAAGTCGCTGTCCCGTACGGCCTCCAGGATGCGACGGGTCACCGACGCGATGAGCGCGGCCTCCCCGTCGCCGTCGGCCGCCACCTTGTCCGCGAGCCCGCCCACGTGGATGTGCAGGAACGCCATGGTTCGCGCGTTACGACGGGCCAGGGAGAGCATCGGCGCCGCGGCCTCGAGCAGAAGCGCACGGTTGATGACGCCCGTATCCGGGTCGCGGAGGGGTGCCGGCCCCCGAGCCCGGTCAGGCCGCGACCCGAGAGGTGCACCACACTCCATGCAGGATGAGGTGGGTTCGGACATTCCGTCCAGCTCGCGTGTTGGGAGAGAGGGCACCAAGATAGGTGTTGGAGGCGGTTTGTGCACGGGGCCCGGGCCGGGGTGGCCTGGCCCCCGGGCTGACACGACAATCGAGACAGGAGGCAGCATGATCGCGACGGCGGAGATCCAGGTGATTCCCATCGGGTCCGGGGTGTCGGTTCGGACGGAGGTGAAGCGGGCCCACGGGATCCTCGAGGATGCCGGGCTCGATGCCACGCTCCACGGCAACGGGACCAACGTGGAGGGTGAGCTGGCCGAGATCCTGGACGCGGTGCGGGTGATCCACGAAACGCTCCACGCCGAGGGTACCGCCCGGATCGCGACCTTCGTGAAGATCGGGACCCGCACGGACAAGGAGCCGTCGCTGGCCGGAAAGCTCTTTTGAGGGTGGGCAGGCGAGCAGCGACCCCGCGCGCCCCGGTCCTGGGGCTCGCCCTGGTGCTGGCGGCCGTGTTCTGGCCCGCGGCCGCCCACGGCCAGACGCCCGATCCCGCGGCGATCCGGGTCTCGGCGTTCGGCGGGGTGAGCTTCCGGGACGGGCTCACGGGCCTGAACGTCGCGAAGGACGTGCAGAGCCTGTCGGTGCGGTTGACGCTCCCTCGGCAGACGGAGATCCAGCCGTGGGTGCAGGGCGAGTACTTCGTACGCCCGGACTTCGAGTGCCTGTCGGCGCTGCCCTGCAGCGACGCGGGCTGGACGGCATTGGCCGGCGTGACCGCTCCGATCTCCACGTCCGGCGACACCGATCCCGGCGTCCACCCCTATCTGCTGGCCGGGGTCGGCTGGGCGTTCTCCGCGGAGGACCGGTTCGCGTACGTCCTGGGGGTGGGGCTGGCGATGGTCGTGACCCACAGGGTCGCGCCCTCCCTGGAGTTCCGGTGGGAGGACCTCCCGGGCATACGCAACGTGCTCATGGTGGACCTCGGCCTTCGGCTCGACCTCTTCTAGTCTAGGACGCTTCCCGGTCGGTGCCGTTGTCCCGGCTCGCTTCCGGGCGATCCCGGCGCTTCCGGCGGCGGCTCGAGGGCGGCCACGAGTCCAGGAGCGACAGGTCCATCGGCTCGATCTCGTCCGGGGAAACCGGCGGCCGCTCGTCCCAGCGGAACTCCCGCTTCGCGCCCCCGGCCGGCTCCGACTCCTGATCCGGGCTCGACTCCGCCTCCCGGTCCGGAGCCGGCTCGTCCCGGTCGGCCAGCTCCAGTTCCAGTGCCGGCTCCCATTCCTCCACGGGCTCGGGTTCCGGCTCGGGCTCCGGCTCCAGCTCGGGCTCCCATTCCTCCGCGGGCTCCGGCTCCGGCTCCGGCTCCGGCTCCGGCTCTGGCTCCGCCATGCGCCGCTCCGCTTCGAAGTCGAGCACGGCGTCGGCCTCCTCGGCCTCGGGCGAGTCGTCGAACTCCAGGAGCGGGAGCGGCTCGATCTCCTCGTGGGCCGAAGTGTGGTCGGTCGCCTGGTCCACCGGAGCGGCGTGCCCGGCCTTTTCGGCCTCCTCGGCCCGGTCGACCTGCTCGACCTGCCCGGCCCGCTCAACTCGCTCAACTCGCTCAACTCGCTCAACTCGCTCGGCGTTCGCCTCGGCCGTCCGGGACCGGGAGAGGGCTCCCATGGCCACGGTCATGCTGGAGGCGGTGCCGTTCTTCCGCCCGGGCTCCTGCCACTCCCCGGTCTCCACGTGAACGATGGTGCCGCGTCCGTCGGTGAAGACGGTGTGAGGCTCGCCCCGATGATCGCGGAAAGTGACCGGTACGTCACCGGCGCGATCGGTAAGGGAGTCGGCGACCCAGTCGCTGTCGGGGGTCCAGGTGAAGGCCCGGAGCAGGCCGCCCCGGCGCAGGAAGACGCGGAGTCGCGTCTCGGAGCCCCACGCGGCCACGTGGGCGTCGCCGGGCGGGTCGGCAGCGAGCGTGGGCCGGGACGTCACTACATCTTCTGCGGTCCAGCCGTCGTCACCGTGCCAGGCGTGGATGAGCCCCCCGGCATCGGTGGGCGCGAAGGCGTGGAGCCCGCCGGGCCCGTCGGTGACGCTCGGGTCCCCGGCGAGGTGGTCGGCGAGGACGGCGCGTTGCCAGACCCCGTCGTCGCCGAGCTGCAGCATCACCAGCTCCTGGTCGGGGCTCCGACCGAGCACGCATACGCCCGCCTCGGTGGCGTGGAGCTGCGGCCGTCCGGCCAGGCGTACCGTCGGGCCGGGTCCGGCGTCGGTATCGGTCATGGACCAGAACTGCTCGCGGGCCCAGTGCAGAATCCGTCCGTCGGGCGCCACGCCCACCACGTGGAGGGTGTCGCCGTTCTGGATGGCCACCGGATCGTCCGTAACCCGGTCGCCGGGCACCTGCTCGGCTCGCCAGCCGCGGAAGGGCACGGCGTGGTAATGGACGAGGCCGCCGTCGGGGTCGCGGCCCACAACGCTGAGCTGGAGCCAGGGCCCCGCCACCGGCACGGGTGAGCCCGCCAGCCGGAACCGTGGGCCGGCGTGCTTCTGGTCGGTGCGGTTGGTCAGCGACCACGATCGGCCGCGCCGGAAGTGGAGGAGGTCGCCGGTGTAGCTGCGGGCAAAGGCGTGCACGGTGCCCGCGCGGTAGAGCGTCACGGGGTCGGAATGGAGCTCGTGGGCGCCGAAGCTCTCGGCCTCTGTGATGTTCGCGCCCTCCCAGTGCTCGCCGCGGCGGCGGGAGAAGTGGAGCAGCGCGCCGCGCTCGTTCCGGGCCACCAGGGCGATGTGGCGCAGGCCCACAGCCGGCGACGGGCGTCCCCGGATGGTCCGGTTCAGCCCGATGACCGAGCGGTCATCGAATGCCTCGGTCCGGAGCGTCCGGGTCGGTGCACGGTCGTAGGGCACCGGGAAGAAGCCGCGCAGGACGGTCCCACCGGTGATCCGCGCGTCGAGCTCGCCCGCCAGGCTGAAGCCGAGGCGGATCTCGTCATCGCCGGGGCAGTCGGGGTCGTAGAGCGAGAGGGTGACCCGGAACCCGGTCCGGGACCAGGCCGTGGCCAGTACCTGGCGGGCGGACCGTGGTCGGCGGTAGGCCCCGGCCTCCGGGAGCAGCGTGAGGAGGATGGGCTGCCCCCGGTCGAGGGTGGTGCGCAGGGTGCGCCACCCGGCCCGGGTCCGTGTGGCCAGGTCACGGCCGGGGACCGGCACCGGCACGGGCAGCCGGTCTCGCCAGGAGCCGTTCGGTGAGGCGTGCCATTCGCGGATCTGCGGCCAGACGCCGGCCAGCGCGGCTACCTGCCGCTGGCGGATCTCGGTGTGAAGGGCGTCACCGTCCTCCGGCGCGGTGATGCTCCGGGGGATGTCCACGCCCCGGAGGTAGCGGTCCAGGGCCGTCCAGCACAGGCCGCCGCCCAGCCCCAATTCGGGGGGTGGGGGCGCGCCGATGCCCAGCTCGGGTCCCGTGCACGTGTACACGTTCCGAAAGGGCCAACCATGTAGTGAAGGTCGAAACATTTTTCGCACCCCGGTTGGTTGGAATTTCGGCCCGTGGGGCGCCTGGGGAGAGGCGGGGAGGCGGCGTACCACTGCACGGGCACCGCGCTTCACCCCTGAAGAGGGGCAAGGGGAGTGCCACGACCCGTGTAGGCGGGTTGGAGGGAACCCGTCGCACCCCCTATCTTCCGGGCGAGGACTCGGAACCGGAAGGTGTGCAGTGATGGGTTTTTTCATGTTCGTGGCGATCCTGGTCTTCGGGATCCTGGCGCTGGCGGGCGGGTTCCAGTGGCTCTCCGATCGGCGACGAGAGCCGCTGCCCCGGGCCGACACCGACCGGATCGACCAGCTGGAGTCGGCGCTGGCATCGCTGGAGTCCCGCCTCGATGAGCTCCAGGACCAGCAGCGGTTCCTGGAGCGGCTCCTGGCGGACCGGCCGGAGCGACGGTCCCTCGGGGCCGGCGACGAAGGGTCCGATCCCGGGTCGCCGGACGCGGGCAGCGTCCTCTTCGACACGGACGAAGGGGAGGAGGCGGGGGACCGCTGAGTCCGCGGGTCCGCGTCGGCACGCAGGGGTGGAGCTACAGGAACTGGGTCGGCCGGTTCTACCCGCCGGGCGCACGGTCCGGCGACTGGCTCGAGCTCTACGCCCGGGCGCTGGCCGACAAGCTCGGCGTGATCCTGGTCCAGCTCCCTCCGGACTTCGGACCCGAGCGCCGGTCGGTGACGGCGCGCTTCCTGCGAACACTGCCCCGGGATCTGCCCCTGGCCGTGGAGTTCCGGGACCGGGGCTGGCTCCAGCCGGAGGTGTTCGAGCTGCTCCGGGAGACGGGAGTGGCCCTGGCGCTGAGCACGGGGTGGTGGGCGCAGCGGATCCGGAAGCTGGACAAGGAGCAGGTGTACGCGTACTTCAGTAACGACTATCAGGGGCACAGCCCGGCCAGTGCCCGGCGGCTGCAGCAGCCGCCGGGCCAGCGGTCGGTACAGCCCCGGGAACTGTCATCGCAAAGGGAGTTGTTCGGGTGAGTGACGTGGAACCGAAGCCGATCCGGGAGAAGGACGAGCTGGAGACCGTGCTCGACGAGGCGGTGGCCGTGCTGTACAAACACAGCCCCCTGTGCGGTGCGTCGGCCACGGCGGCGAAGCAGGTGCGCAGCTTCATGGACGAGCACCCGCACGTGCCCGTCTACCTCATCGACGTCATCCGGCACCAGCCGCTGGCCCGCGAGGTGGCGCGACGGCTCTCGATCCGCCACGAGTCGCCCCAGGCCCTGGTCCTGCGCGATGGCTCGGTGGCCTGGGCCGGCTCCCATGGCGCGGTGACCGCCAACATCCTGAGCCGCAAGCTCGATGACGCCGGCGGCGGAGACAACGGAGGCGGAGGATGACGCATCGGGTGGCCGGCCTGCTGCTGGCCTTCACTGCGGCCGCCGGGCCGCTCGGCGGCCAGGAGGCCCCCGACCCGGCCGCCGGGCTCGACACCCTCGACGGGATCGTGGCGGCCCTCTACGGCTCCATCTCCGGCCCCGCGGGGGACCGGGACTGGGGCCGGTTCCACTCGCTCTTCGTGCCCGGCGCGATCCTCCTGAATGCCGGCCCCCGGCCGGACACGCTGCCGGCCCCGACCCCTGTATCGCCCCGGGGCTACCAGGAGCGGGCGGCGCCCTTCTTCCGGGAGAACGGGTTCTTCGAGTCGGAGATTGCCCGGACCACGCACCGGTACGGTACCGTGGCCCAGGTCTGGAGCACGTACGAGTCGCGGGAGGAGCCCGGGGCGGAGCCGTTCGCCCGGGGGATCAACAGTATCGTGGCCGTGTGGCATGCCGACCGCTGGTGGATCGCCAGCATCATCTGGGACGCGGAGCGACCGGGCAGCCCGATCCCCGAGGCCTACCTCCCCGGCGGCTGACCTACCGGGCTCTGATCCGGTGCGTCCCGATCCCGGGCGCCGTCAGTGCGCGGCGGCGGGAACGGAACCGGAGCGTCCGATGACCGGTGCGTAGCGCCGCCACTCGCCATCCCGGCGAGCGAAGAGGGCGTCGTACGGCGACCGGTCCCACGCCCGGGCGTACACGGTCAGGCCGTGGGCGCTCCCCACGGGCCGCAGCTCGGCGTCGTGCAGGTCGGCGGGTAGCCCCCACGGTACCCAGAGCCGGCCGTCCACGATGACCTCGTCATCGGCGGCATCGGGCCGGGCGTGGACCTGGGCGACCAGCTCCGGTGGCGCCGCGTGCTCGGCCTCCTCCAGCGGCGGTGCGCCGTCGAGGCCCGTGGTGCAGCCGGTGAGCACCGTCAGCAGGACCAGGGCGGGGACTCGCTTCATACGTTCCATCTCCGTGGGGCGGGTTCTCCGGATCGTTCTCGGGCCGGCTCGACCGGCACCGATCGGGGCCGCAAAGATGTGACGACGCCGGGACCGGCGCCACCCCGCGGCAGGGCCCGGCAGCGGCATCGCCCCCCTGTGATGAGGGCCCCGACTGGACGCGCGGGGCCGGCTTCCACAAACTTGGGGGCGATCCGGCGCGAGCGTCGGCAGCAAACGGAATGGATGATCAAGGAGGCAGTCTCGATGCGTATCGCGATGGACCCCGTCCCGCTGGTGCTCGGCATCTACGCCCAGGTCGGGGCGCTGATGCACCGGGCGGTGGAGCGCGCGGAGGATGGCGACCCGAAGGAGCTGGGCAGCCGGTTCGGTGGGCGGCGGGACGAGAGCACGGATCGGGACGTGAAGCGGCTGGTGAAGGCCGTGCACACCGAGGTCAAGACGTCCGACAAGCTGCTCAAGAAGACCGGCGATGTGTGGAAGCTCTCCGCGGAAACGGACCTGGTGGAGCTGGTGGTGCACCGGCGGGGCGAGGCGGAGGATCCGCGCGCATACGTGCTGCTGCGCCCCGACGACGTCCGGGAGATCCTGACGTCGATCCGGGCGGCGGCCGAGGGCGCCGGCGAGGAGCGGCAGATGCTGGAAGCGCTGGATGAAGGAATCGAGAGCATATCGGGTCGGCCCAGCGATTACTACACGTTCGGCTTCGACCCGTGGGGGGATGTAGGCCGCTGAACACGCGACCGGACAGGGCGGTCTTCGGGGCGGTCCTCACCCTGCTCGTCCTGGCGGGGCCGGCGGTGGGGCAGGATCTGTCCCGGGCCGGCCCCGCCCTGCGGTACCTCCTCATGACCCGGCCCGCGCCGGCGCCCGTGCAGCCGCGCCTGGCGCCGGACCGACCGTCGCCCGCCGCCGGCCTCCTGGATGCCGCGCTGGAAGCGGAGCCCGGGCGGCTCTGGGTCCGGACCCTGGTCCGGGTCGGGGCCGGCGGCGAGACGGCGCTCCGCAGAGCCGGCGTCGACGTCCGGGCACGTGCGGGCGACATCGTCACCGCCCGCGTCCCCTTGGACGCCGTGCCGGCGCTCCTGAACGAGCCCGGCATCCGGGCCATGGAGGCCGCGACGCCGCTGGCGTCTCTGGCCTCGCCCCTGTCGGCAGGCGCGCTGGCGCTCCGGTCCACCCGTGCCGCTCTCGCCGTCCCGGCCTCCGGCGCGGACAACGACACGGCCACCGCCGACGCGGGCTTCGACGGGCTCCGCCGGCGAGCGGGCGCGTCGTGGGAAGGGGTGGCGGGGCAGGGCGTGATCGTGGGCGTGTTCGACAGCGGCCTGGACCTGACCCACGGCGATTTCCTGGACGCCGCCGGCAACACGCGCGTCCTCTTCGCCTGGGACCAGACCGACAGCACGGGCCCGGGGCCGGGCGCCCTGGGCGACCACGTCTTCCAGTACGGCACCGAATGCAGCGCCGCGACCATCGATGCGGGCCATTGCGGGATGGTGGATCGGGTGGGGCACGGCACCCACGTGGCGGGCACGGCGGCGGGCGACGGCTCGGCCACGGGCCAGGGTCGGCCGCCGTGGCGGTTCCCCGGGGGTGCGCCGGGCGCGGACCTGATCATCGTGAAGGGTGGGGACGGCTCGTCGTCGCCGGATCTCCTGGTGGACGGCGTGGCGTACATCTTCGCCCGGGCCGAGGCACTGGGCCGCCCGGCGGTGGTGAACGTCTCCCTGTCCTCCCAGGTCGGCCCTCACGACGGCACCACGCTCCTGGAGCAGGCGCTGGACGCGATGGTGGGGCCCGGGCGGATCATCGTCTCGGGGGCCGGGAACTCCGGCGACCACCGGAACACGTTCCCGCCCGTCGCCAACGGCCCGAACCATGCCCAGGGCAGCGGGACCGGGAGCCACGGGGTCCGGATCCCGCCGTTCACGCCCCAGCCCGGTGCCGACGGGATCCTCCTGGAGCTCTGGTACGATGGCGCCGACTCCCTGTCCATCACCGTCACCTCGCCCGGCAACGAGGCGGTCACCGTGGCGACCGGCGACTCGGCCACCCTGGTCACCGCCGCCGCCGGCGTCGTGGCGATCGACAACGCCCTCGGGGGGCCGGACCCCAACAACGGTGACCACGGCGCCATCATCGGGATCGGGGAGACCGCCGGGGGCGAGCCCCCGGATACGGGCGTCTGGCAGATCGACGTCCAGGCCGATGCCGTCCATGCGTCCGGTGACTACCACCTCTGGATCGCCGGCTGGAGCCTGGTGGTGGAGGCGTTCCCGGGGCTGAGCGGCGGAACCACGAACCGGTACCTGGTGGGGATTCCCGCCAGCGCCGACCGGGTCATCGCCGTGGGCGCCCACGTGACCCGGCACCGGTGGGAGGGGGTGGGCGGCGACCCCGAACGGTGGCCGGTCCAGGAGAGCCTGGGCGACATTGCGTATTTCAGCAGCCCCGGGCCCCGGCGCGACGGGGTGTCCAAGCCGGACATCACCGCGCCCGGGAAGATGGTCGTCTCGAGCCTGTCGAAGGACGCCACCCTCTGGGACGGGCTCCCCTCACTGGTGGAGTCCGACTCTGTACACGTGGCGCTCATGGGCACCAGCACATCGGGCCCCCTCGCCGCCGCCGCCGCCGCGCTGCTCCTCCAGATTGAACCGACGATGACGCCGGAAGACGTCCGGGACGCGCTCCGCCTCTCGGCCGCCGTCGATCCGTTCGTGACCGCCCCCCGGCCCCACCCCGTGTGGGGCGCCGGGAAGCTCGACGCGGCCGGCGCGGCAGAGCGGCTCCGGCCCGACGGTCTCGCTGGCCCCGGCGAGGCGGTGAACCTGTCGGCCAACCCCGTACGGGGCGACGCGCTGGTCATCAACTACCGGGAGCGGCCCACCTCCATGGCGGTCTACACGCTCGTGGCGGAGCGGGTGCGGAGCTTCTCCGACCGCGAGCTGGGGGCGCTGAGCGCCGTCTGGCCGCTGGACACCGACGCCGGCGGCGATGTGGCGAACGGCGTGTACGTGCTGGTGGTGGAGCTGCCGGACCGGAGGGTGGTCCGGAAGATCTTCGTGGCGCGACCATGATCGGAGCGCCGAGGGGTTCGGGCTCGCTCCACCTGTGGGGGGCGCCGAGGGGTTCCGGCTCGCTCTGCCCGAGGCGGGGATCGGGTTCGCGGCGGGGGCCGGGTTCGGGGGGCGAAGCTCTGTGCGTCGACCGCCTCGGATGGGGGGACTGGGGGAGGGTCGGGGCCGCGTTCGTCCTGGGAGAGCGGGTTCTTCGCGGGGCTGCGTTCGCGGCCTTGTTGGGGCTCGCTGCGCTCGCCCTGCCCGCTCCGGCCTCCGGCCAGGGGGCGGGGTCGCAGGCGTCCACGCTGCTGCGGCTGGCGCCGGGGCCGCGGCCGCTGGCGCTGGGGCACGCGTTCGTGGCCGTCCGCGACCCGTTGACGCTGGAGTACAACCCGGCGGCGGCATCGGCGGGTGGACTCAGCGCGAGCTACCAGGCGCTCCCGGTGGACGTCTCGGCCGGCGCGATGGGGATGACGTTCCCGGCGGGCGGCGGGGTCATGGGCGCCTCGCTCCGGTTCGTCAACTACGGCACCATCGACGTCTACGAGTCCACGGGCACGGAGCCCGTGGGTCGGCCCACGGGGGAGACGGCCACGGGGGGGGAGCTGTCGGCGCTGGTGGGGGGTGGGATCGCCCTGGGGGCCGCCCGGCTGGGGCTGGCGGGTCGATGGCTGCGGCTGGACGTGGCCGGGCTCCGGGATGACGCGTTCGTGGCCGACGCCGGCGTGCTGGTGGAGCCGACGGGATGGCTGACGCTGGGCGCGTCGCTCCAGGGGCTCGGGACCGACGTGGAAGCGGGCCGGTCGGCGCCGGTGCTCCGGACCGCACGGATGGGCGCGGCCGTGCAGCGCTCGCTGCTGGGTCTGGATGTGCTGCTGACGGTGGAGGGGCGCCGGCGGGAGTCCCGGACCGGTGCCGGGGTGGGGCTGGAGGTACGCGGTGGCACCGCCCGGCTGGAGGCGGCGTTCCGGATGGGGTACGAAACGCGACCGGACCCCGGCGACGCCTTCAGCGCACTGGCGTTCGGCGGCGGGGTCCGGCTCGACGAGCTCACCGTGGAGTTCGCGTATCGTGCGCTGGGCCCGCTGGGATCTACGCGGCAGGTCGGGCTCCGGTACCGCTTCTAGCCGCACCGCCCGGCTTCTGCCACACCCGTCATCCCCTCATCGGGCGGGGGTGGGGGGAGGAGATCACTCCTCGCCGTTCTCCTCCTCTTCTTCCTCGAACATCGGGCTCAGCTCGCGCCAGATCTCTTCCACGTTGTTCCGCAGCTCCCGCACGCGACCTTCCTCCTCCGGCGAGTGCTGGAGGTGGTAGCGTGCGGCGCTGAGGGCGGCGTACGCCCGCCAGAGTGCCGCCGAGGCCGGTGTGCGATCGCGACCACCTCGCTTCTCGTTCCGGATCCGGGAGATAACCCACTCGGACAGCTCGTCGTCCAGCATGTAGACGTCGCCGTCCTCCTTGGCTTCCTTCTCCACGAACTTCTGGAGCTTCCGCTTGAAGCTCTTCGGTACCCCGGCAACGAGGTATACAGAGATGTCGTCGCGCTCGACGATATCAACGCCCATTGGTTCTCCGCATTCTGGTGATGTGTCCTAGTTCCCTTCCAACGCCTCGATCAATCCTTCGCCCAGCGCTTCCACCTGCCACTGGCGCACGCCATCGATGGCGGCCAGCTCGTCCAGGCTCGACGGCCGGGCACGAGCGATGTCCTCGAGCTGGGCCCGTGGCATGACGAAGCCCCGGTCCAGGTCCAGCCGCTCCGCGGCCCGGTCCCGGACCGGCTTCAAACGGTCTACCCGCGCTTCGATCTCGGGGTCCCGCCGCCGCCGCTCCGGCCGGCTCGGTCGCTCCGGCAGCTCGGATTCGGTCATGCTCCGTGCACGTTCCACGCCCGCGAGAAGATCATCCCCCCAGCGGCGGGCGTTCCCCTTCGACAGCTTGTCCACCGATTCCAGCTCCCGGCGGCTGCCGGGCATCTCCCGGGCCACCGCCACCAGCGCGTCGTTGTTCAGCACCCGGAACGAAGCCTTATCCCGGTCCCGGGCCACCGCGTCGCGCCACTCGTACATCTCCCGGAGCGCCGCCAGACTCCTGGGCCCGAGCCCCCGGGTACGCTTGAGCTGGAGGTACGCCGGGCCGTCGTCGTCGGACGGCTCCCAGCCGGTCTGCTCGGCGATCCGGAACTCCTCCTCCGCCCAGGTCCGCCGACCCATGGCCTCGAGCTTCTCCCGGAGATGGTCCCGGAGCCGCGGCAGGTACTTGGTATCCATGGCGGCGTAGTGGAGCATCTCGTCGGGGAGCGGACGCTTCGCCCAGTCGGCCCGCTGGTACTTCTTCTGCAGCTTCACGCCCAGCTCGTCCTCCAGCAGGTTGCCGAGCCCGAAGGACCGGATCCCGACGAACCGGGCGGCGATCTTCGTGTCGAAGAGGCCGCGGACGTACACGCCGAAGTCACGGTCCAGGAGCCGGAGGTCGAAATCGGCGTCGTGGAAGATGATCTCGATGGCCGGGTCCGCGAAGAGCTCGGCCACGGGGTTCAGCGACCCCAGCGCCAGCGTGTCCAGGAGCCACGTGTCCTGGCGCGTGGAGATCTGGACCAGGCACAGGGAGTCGTCGTACCGGTGGAAACCCGCCGCCTCGGAGTCCGCGGCGATGAGCGTTTCACCGGCCAGCGTCCCGGCCAGCCGTTCGAGTTCCGATATGGTTTCGATGAGCCGCATGTCCGTGGAGCGGCGGTGAAGGAGTCTGCCGGGGTTTGCGCCCACCCGGCGGCGTCGGTACGATCCCGTTCATGACCCGTGCCAGCAGGGAGGGCGCCGACAAAGTATGGCCTGGAGTGACCTTTTTCCACCGGTGGGCGAAAATACACGTGCCTGACGACCGGCCATGACGAGCTTCACGGGCGGGCTGCCGACCCTCATTTCTGCCAGCCGGGTCCATACCGGGACCGGGCCGGCGGAGGCACTCCTGGTCCGGGACGGCCGGGTGGCCGATCACGGACGGGCGGCCGAGCTCCGCCGCCGGTACCCCGGCGCGGCGACCCTCGACCTGCCCGAGCTGACCGTCACCGCCGGCCTCACCGACGCCCACGTCCACCTGGTGGAATGGGCGCTGGCCCGGGGGCAGCCGGCGCTGCGCGGGGCCGACTCGCCGGCCGCCGCGGTGGCCGCCGTGGTGGAGCACATCCGGGTGCACGGCGCCCGGGGCTGGGTCCGCGGTCGGGGCTGGGACCCGAACCCGTGGACGGAGGCGCCCCATCGTCGCCTGCTGGACGATGCGCTGGGACAGGTGCCGGTGGCCCTCGAGAGCCACGACATGCACTCGTACTGGGCCAGCTCCGCCGCGCTGCGCATGGCCGGGATCGATGCCGCCACCGCCGACCCGGAGGGCGGACGGATCGAACGGGACGCAGACGGCGAGCCCACCGGCGTGCTCCGCGACAACGCCATCCCGCTCCTCCTCGACGCCATCCCGCCGTACACCGACGCGGATCGGCGGGAAGCGCTCATGGAGGCCCAGGCGGCGCTCCACCGCATGGGCGTCACCGGCGTGCACACCGTGGAGCCCGACTCCCTGGGGCTGCTGGAGAGGGTCCGGGCCGATGACGCCCTCCGTCTCCGGGTCCTCCAGCACCTGTCGCTGGCTCGCCTCGACGACGCCATCCGCCTCGGGGTCCGGAGCGGGTTCGGCGGCCCGTGGCTCCGGATCGGCGGCGTGAAGATGTTCCTGGATGGCGCCCTCGGATCCCGTACCGCGTGGCTCCGCGCGCCGTACGAGGGCACCGACGACCGGGGGATCGCCACCATGGAGCCGGACGCGTTCCGGGACGCCGTGCGCCGGGGCGCCGCGGCCGGGCTCGCCACCACGGTCCACGCCATCGGCGACGCCGCCATGGACCTGGCCCTCGAGACCCTCGCCGTCGATGGCGAGGCGCTGGACGGCCCGATCCCGCACCGCATCGAGCACGCCCAGCTCATGGCGCCCGACCAGCTGGGCCGTGACCGGGCCCGGGACGGCTCCGGCGAGCCCGGCGGTGCCGGCACGCCCGATGCCGCGGCGCGGGTGGTCCTCTCGGTGCAGCCGTGCCACCTCATGACCGACTGGCGGGCGGCCGACCGACACTGGGGCGACCGGGCCCGGCACGCCTTCGCACTCCGCTCCATGGAGGCGGCGGGGTACACACTGGCGCTGGGCTCCGACGCGCCCGTGGAGCCGCCGGACCCGCGCCTGGGGCTGTGGGCCGCCGTGGCCCGGCGCGACCTGGATGGCGCGCCGGAAGGCGGCTGGCGCCCGGACGAGGCGGTAAGCATGGAGCGTGCGTGGGCTGGATACACGACGGGCGCCGCCCGGGCGGCCGGCGACGCGCGGCAGGGCCGGCTCGTGCCGGGATCCTTCGCCGACCTCGTCGCCTGGGGCCGTGACCCGCTGGCCGCGGAGCCCGACGATCTGCTGGATCTGGAGCCGGTGCTGACCATGGTGGACGGAGAGGTGGTCTGGAGGGCGTGATGGGCAAGCTGAGAACGAAGGTGGTGGCCACGCTGGGGCCCGCGACGGCGTCCCGGGAGACCATCGAGTCGATCCTCGATGCCGGCGCCAACGTGGTGCGGATCAACTTCGCCCACGGCACCCCCGAGGACCATCGGAAGACGGTGGCGTGGGTGCGGGAGGCAGCCGGGGCGCTGGACGTGCCCGTGGCGATCCTGGGCGACCTGGCGGGGCCCAAGATCCGGGTGGGCGACCTGCCGGAGCCGGTGGCGCTCGAGGTCGGCACCACGGCGGTGATCGCGCCGGAAGACGAGGCCCGGGACGGCGAGATCCCGTGCACGTACCCGGGGCTGGCCGACGACGTCAGCGTCGACGACCGGGTGCTGCTGGATGACGGCGCCCTCGAGCTCCGGGTGGAGGGCGTCGACGGGTCCCGGGTCCGGGCCCGGGTGGTCCGGGGCGGCCCGCTGCTCCCCCACAAAGGCCTCAACCTGCCGGGCGTGCACGTGAGCGCGCCGGCGCTGACCGAGAAGGACCGGTCGGACCTGGAGCTGGCGCTGGAGCTGGGCGTGGACTACGTGGGCCTCTCCTTCGTCCAGCGGCCGGAGGACATCATGAAACTGCGGGCGCTGATCCCGGACGAGATCCTGATCGTGGCGAAGATCGAGAAGGACGTGGCGGTGGAGCGGATCCAGGAGATCCTGGACGTGACCGACGCAGTCATGGTGGCCCGGGGCGATCTGGGCGTGGAGCTCCCCTTCGAGCAGGTGCCGGTGGCCCAGAAACGGATCATCCAGACGGCCAACATGTACGGCCGCCCGGTGATCACGGCCACCCAGATGCTCGAGTCCATGATCGAGCACGCCCGGCCGACCCGGGCGGAGGCCAGCGACGTGGCCAACGCCCTCTTCGACGGCACCGACGCCGTCATGCTGTCCGGCGAGACGGCGGTGGGGAGGAACCCGGTGGTGGCCGTGGACGCCATGGTACGGATCGCCCGGGAGATCGAGACCACATCGTCGTTCGTGGAGGGCCCGAAGTACGACGTGCCCATGCACAACTGGCTCCGGGCCGGCGCCACCCGCACCGAGCACGCCATCGCCGCCGCCACCGTGGAAGCGGTGAACCTGCTGGGCGCGCCGGCCATCATCACGCTGACCCGGAGCGGGTTCACCTCGCGACTCGTCTCCAGCTACCGGCCCCCGGTCCCGATCCTGGGCGTCTGCCACAGCGAACGGGTCTACCGCCAGCTGGCGCTCGTCTGGGGCGTGACGCCGTTCAAGTGCGCCGACGTGGCGGCCGACGACTACGACGAGGTGCTGGAACGCTCGCTTCGGGCTCTGCACGACCTGGGGCTCGGCAAGCCCGGCGACCGCGTGGTGGTCACGGCCGGCATCCCGTTCAACGTCTCGGGCACCACCAATATGATGCGCGTGGAGGAGCTGTGAAGCTGACTTTCCTCGGGACCGGAACCTCCTTCGGGATCCCCGTGATCGGGTGCGACTGCGAGACGTGCACCTCCGACGACCCCCGCGACACCCGCTACCGCCACGGCGCGCTGGTCACCGATGGCCCGGACACGGTCCTCATCGACACCCCGCCCGAGCTCCGGCTCCAGCTGGTCCGGGCCGGCGTCAGCGACATCGACGCCGTGTGGATCACCCACTGCCACGCCGATCACATCTACGGGATGGACGACCTCCGGGCCATCTCCGCCCACCACCGCAAGAGCCTGGAAATGTTCAGCGGCGCCGAGTGCGCCCGCACCATCGAGCGGAAGTTCGAGTACGTCTTCGGCAGCTACAGGCCGTGGCCGGGCACCACCAAGCCCCAGCTCGAGCTCCGGACCGTGGAGCCCCTCGAGGCGGTCGACGCCGGCCCGTTCCGGTTCACCGCCCTCCCCGTCCAGCACGGAGACATGACCGTCCTCGGGTTCCGGGTCGGAGACCTGGGCTACATCACCGACGCCAAGACGCTGGGCCCGGGGGTCAGGGAGGCGCTCGACGGCGTCCGCACCCTGGTCCTCAACGCCCTCTGGTTCGGCAACCCGCACCCCACGCACCTGAACGTCGAGGAGGCCGTGGAGCTGGCCGGCGAGATCGGGGCCGAGATGACCTACCTGACACATTTCACACATCGGGTCCGCCACGAGGAGCTGGAGCGCCGGCTGCCGGCCCACGTGCGGCCGGCGTATGATGGGCTGACCGTGGAGGTATAGCGAGGTTTGCGCCGAATGTTTTGCCAAAATCTCCCAGGGGGGGCACCTTGGACCCGGAAGGCGCGGCGAGCAGGTAGCCAACCCTGTGCCTGCTGCTGTCGCTGTGCTCGGCATGGTTACCCAAGCCCAAATCCGGATGAGAACGCCACGTCTTGCGTGGGATGATGTTATTGCCGCCAACGCACCCGGCATCGCGGTGTTCCTCATTCTGTCTTTCGCCCCACATGCGGAGGCGCAGGCCCGGATCCAGATACACGACTGCCGACCCTCTTGCAGCCAGGTAGAGTTCAGGACGGTCGCCAGGGTAGGCGGGCATCATGGTGATTCCGTGCTTCTGATGCTGCCGAGCGTGCCGATCCGGCTGGGTGGGGGAGGATATGTCGCCGGCCGAACAGCCGAACCCGGCGTTGTTGCGGTCTATGATAGCCTTGGCGGGTTCCGCCGGACGCTAGGGCATGCGGGGGGTGGCCCCGGGGAGTTCAGACAGCCACAGGCGTTCTTCGGTCCGCTGGGCCAGACCTGGGTTGTCGACCCTGGCAACGCGCGTATCACCGTTCTCGATGCAAACGGCCATCCGATCAACGATTTCCGATACAACGGGCGAGTGTTCTACACCGCGCCGCTGGATTCCAGCCGCGTGGTGGTTTCCGGCCCGATGGAATCCGGCGGAACGTATTCGCCCTACGCATTTCATATCATGGACTCACGAGGGCGCGTCCTGCGGTCATTCGCACCCTGGCCCGCAAACCGGCAGAACCGTCGTGTCGCGGTCACCCCTTGGGGTACGGTCGTCGCCACGTACGAGGACCGATATGTGGTCGAGGAATGGTCGATCCAAGGAGAGCTGCTGCGAACTTTGACCCGAGATGTGTCTTGGTTCCCGCCGGGAAGCAGGCCGGGGTTCAGAGAACCGGGTTTGGCCAACACCGCGGTCGATGAGACTGGAAGGCTGTGGATAGTACTCATCCGCCCGAAACCCGGGCTCCAACCTATCCGCCGCAACAGGCCGGTCCGTGGGTTGGAGACCTTGACGGAAAACGCTGACGCGGTGGTCGAGGTGATTGATATGTCAACCGCAGAAGTCGTCGCCCGTGGTGAGCGGGACAATCCATATCTCTTCCCGCTCTTCCCATTCACACAGGAGTACAGAACTCCGGCCCAAGATAGCCTTGGGTATTACAGCTTCCTGATCATAAGGGCCGCAGTATCGGGACCTCCGGAGTAGTCGTGCGACCGAGCAATTTCACCAAGAAGCTGACATGAGACGAATTGCCGTGTTGGCTGTACTGGCTGTTGTTGCCGTGTTCGCGGTACCGGACAGCGCGGCGGCATGCCTGGCCTGCTCAGGTGACCCGAACTACCCCGGGGTCAGATGGTGCGGACACGGCGCGATCTTCAATTTCGACAGCTGCCCAGGGGGCGAAGGCAGCCAGTTCTCAGGCGAATGCGACCAGTGTGCGATCCAGACCACCAGCGTCCCGTTCGAGTCAATCAACGTGAACGACGCGTGGGCCGTCGGTTTGGCTGTCGCATTCAACGATCAGATCGAGCTTCACCCGGACAAGCGAACAATCGTCTTGCGCAGCTGTGTCGGTGGGACGGTGGCAACGAGGGAGTTGCCGGAAGGTGTTGCCGCCGTTGTACAGCTTCGAACTGCTGGCGACTGAGGCTGCGGACGGGGGCAATCTGGACTCAGCAACGGGGCCCGGCCTGGTAGCATCCGGTCGACCCTGCCGCTAGTCTTGGTGGCATGGAAGACCGACTAACCTGCGACTACGGCAACATGATGGCCCCCCGCCTCGGCGGGCGCGGCCTCGACCCCGACGCCCTTACCGGCCTCGCCGACCGGTTCCGCGCCGTCCACCAGGACACCGAGGCCCGACGCGACGCCGGCGAGCTCGGGTTCTTCGCGCTGCCGGACCGCACGGAGCTCATTGACGAGATCGAGGCCTTCGCCGACGGCCCCGGCCAGGCGTTCGAGAACGTGGTGGTCCTGGGCATCGGCGGCTCGGCCCTCGGCGCCACCGCCCTCCTCCACGCCCTCCGGGGCCCCGACTGGAACCAGCGGTCGGCGGAGGGCCGCGAGCACTTCCCCCGCCTCTTCGTCCTCGACAATGTGGACCCGGACACCGTGGCCTCGCTCCTGGACCGGATCGACGTCCGCCGAACGCTCTTCAACGTGATCAGCAAGTCGGGCACGACGGCCGAGACCATGAGCCAGTACCTGGTCTTCCGGGAGCGGCTGGCCGAGGCGCTGGAGGACCCCGACGGCGTACGCCGGCACCTGGTCTTCACCACGGACCCCGAGGGCGGCGTCCTGCGGCAGATCGCAGACGACGAGGGCGTGGTCACACTCCCCGTCCCCCGGAACGTCGGCGGCCGCTTCAGCGTCCTCAGCGCCGTGGGGCTCTTCCCGGCCGCACTGGTGGGGATCGAGATCGATGGGCTCCTGGCCGGCGCCCGGGCCATGGCCGAGCGCTGCCGCACGGCCGAGCTGGCGCAGAACCCCGCCGGGCTCTTCGCCGCCCTCCAGTGGCTGGCAGACACCGAGGCCGGCGCGCCGATCCATGTCATGATGCCCTACGCGGACCGGCTCTACTCCATGGCCGACTGGTTCCGCCAGCTCTGGGCCGAGAGCCTGGGCAAGCGCGTGGACCGGGACGGGAACGAGGTCTTCACCGGTCCCACGCCCGTGAAGGCGCTGGGCGCCACCGATCAGCACTCCCAGGTCCAGCTCTACATGGAGGGCCCGTTCGACAAGACGGTCACGTTCCTGGCCGTGGCCGAGCGGGAGCGCGACGTGCCCATCCCCGAGATCTACGGCGAGATCGACGCCCTCGGCTACCTCGGCGGCCACACCCTCGGCGAGCTGCTCGACGCCGAGCGCCGCGCCACCGCCGCCGCCCTCGCCGAGCGCGGCCGCATGAACATGACCCTCACCCTCCCGCGCCTCGACGAGCACGCCATCGGCGAGCTCCTCATGATGCTCGAGATCGCCACCGTCTACGCCGGCGCCCTCTACGGCGTCGACCCCCTCGACCAGCCCGGCGTGGAGCTGGGCAAGAGGCTCACCTACGGCCAGATGGGCCGCCCCGGCGCCGAGCCCGCCGAGATCCCGGAGCCGGATCCGAAGTGGGTGAGCCGGTGATCCCCCGCGTCGCGGCCCGGGTCGGAGTTCGCCCCGCGACCTGGATCGGAGTGCGCCCGGCGGCCCGGATCGGTGTGCGCCCGGCGGCGTGGGTCGGACTCAGTCCCGCGGCGTGGGTCGGATTCAGCCCCGCGGCGTGGGTCGGATTCAGCCCCGCGGCGTGGGTCGGGTGGACGGCGGGGGAGTGGTCGGCGGGAACGACGGGCGCGGCGAGGGCGGCGAGGGCGGCGAGGCGGGCCGGCCCCGTGGAAAATCGCGATCCGGAAGGTCGTGTCGCGCCGACATCGCGATACTCCACGCCAGGTGCGGAATACTGCGATCTGGCCGCGGATAGGGCGCCGCGAGATCGCTTTTTTCCACGTCATGGGGGGAGAACTGCGATGTGGCCGCCGATTCCGCCTCGAGATCGCATTTTTCTCGTCCCCTCGCCCCCTGACGTGCCGGGATGGGGGGCACTCCCCGACGGGGCGGCCGCGGCCCTTCCGGCAGGCGTCGCCCCGCTGTGGCGCGAGGGAGCCTCGCGAGCCCGAATCCGTCCATGCTGAACCGGGACCACGCCGCGGACCTCGATTGGTCCCGGAACCAGCTCGCGCTCTTCTCCCGCTGGGCCGAGGAGCTTGCCCACGAGATCAAGAACCCGTTCCACGCCATGGTCATCAACCTGGAGCTCGTCAAGCGCCGGGCCGGCGACGTGGAGCCGGCCCGGGAGCGGGCCGAGATCGTGGAGTCGGAGCTCCATCGGGTGCACGCCCTCATCGATTCGCTGCTGAAGCTGATCCGGCCGTGGCCGGATACCGACGCGGCCAACGTCCACACCGTCCTCGACCCGCTGCTCCCCGTCTTCCGGACACGGGCGGACCTCCACCATCTCGACTTCGACTACCGGTCCGGGGACGGGCCGGCCGCAGTGGCGCTGCCCCCGGCTGCGCTGATGCTGACCGCCCTGAACCTGGTGGACAACGCGTTCGATGCCGTGGCTGAAGGCGGCTGGATCCGCATCGGCTGGGCCGCCGAGGACGACGCCGTGGTGATCCGGATCACCGACTCGGGCCCCGGGCTCGGCGGCCTGGATGGCGATCCCTTCGAGGTCGGCGTGTCCGGCCGTCCCGGCCGCCCCGGGCTCGGGCTGGCCGTGAGCCGGGAGCTCGCCCGGCAGGCCGGTGGCTCCCTCGTCGTCGAGGAGAGCGGGGGCGATGAGGGGACCACGCTGGCCCTGGTCGTGCCGCACGCCGGGTGAGCCGCACGCCGGGTGAGCCGTGGCCCGGTGGGCCACGCTCGCCGACCGCCCGCCTTGACCCTTTCTCGCGGGGTCGGGTACCTTAGTCGAGTCCGGGCCGGGGGGCGCGAGGGATGTGCTGCCGGTACCCGTCTTTTTTTGTCCCAGAGCACCGAGGTTGCATAACACCATGGCCGGAGCCGTCCTGATCGCGGACGACGAGAAGAACGTCGCCGAAGGTTTGCAGATGATCCTGTCCGAGGACGGCTACGACGCCGAGATGGCACGGGATGGGGAAGAGGCGTGGGAGAAAGTCCAGGGGACGGACTTCGGCGTGGTCCTGGCGGACCTGAACATGCCGAAGATCGACGGCCTGGAGCTGTTCGCGAAGATGCGCGACGCCGGGATCAGCAGCGAGTTCATCGTCATCACCGGCGAGGCGTCGGTGGACTCGGCGGTGGAGGCCATGCGTCACGGCGCCTATGACTACCTGACCAAGCCGCTGGACGTGGAGCGTCTCAAGGCGCTGATCCCCAAGGCGCTGGAGAAGTTCGACGTCCGGACCTCCAACGAGCGGCTCCGTCGGCAGCTTGAGGGGATGACCAAGTTCGCCGACATGATCGGCCAGTCGGAGGAGATGCGGGAGATCTTCACCATCATCGAGGCCGTGGCGCCGTCCAATGCCAGCGTGCTGGTCAGCGGAGAGAGCGGGACGGGGAAGGAGCTGGTGGCCCGGGCCATCCACGACAAGTCCACCCGGAGCAAGGGGCCGTTCATCGCGCTGAACTGCGGCGCGTTCCCCCGGGAGATCCTGGAGAACGAGCTGTTCGGCCACGAGAAGGGCGCCTTCACCGGCGCCACCGACGAGAAGGCCGGCGCCTTCGAGCTCGCCGACGGCGGCACCCTCTTCCTCGACGAGGTGGCCGAGATGGAGCCCGACGTCCAGGTCAAGTTCCTCCGGGCCCTCGAGCAGCGCGCTTTCCGGCGCCTGGGCGGGAAGAAGGAGATCGACGTGGATATCCGCGTCATCGCCGCCACCAACAAGAACGTGGAAGACGCGCTGGAGAAGGGCCAGCTCCGGGAGGACCTATACCACCGGCTCGCGGTCATCCCCATCGCGCTTCCGCCGCTCCGGGAGCGGGGCGGCGACATCCAGCTGCTGGCCCAGGAGTTCCTCCAGCGTTTCGCCGAGGAGCACGAGAAGGAGGTCGAGGGGCTCACCGAGGGCGCCCTCGAGTACGTCCGGTCCTACGGCTGGCCGGGCAACGTGCGGGAGCTCAAGAACTCCCTCGAGCGCGCGGTGATCCTGGCCCATGACGAGCGCATCGAGGCTGAGGACCTCCAGCAGCGGCAGACCTCCCTCGAGGAGAAGGAGGCCCGCATACCCGTGGGCTCGTCGCTGGAGGACGCGGAACGTATCATGATGTTGAAGACACTGGCGTTCACCAACGGGGACGTGAAGAAGGCCGCGAAGATCCTCGGGTGTACCCAGAAGAAGCTGAAGGAGACGGTCGCGGACGCCGTGAAGTAGCGGCGTCGAACCCACAGGGAGGCATCGATGGCGGACAACGGCGAGGAATACGTGGTGATCGAGCACCGGTCGGGGGGCAGCTTCGGCACTTTCGTCTGGGGGCTCCTGCTCGGAGCCGCCGCGGCACTGCTCTACGCGCCCAGGTCGGGGCAGCAGACCCGCGAGGAGCTCACCGGCAGCATGAACCGGCTCAAGGACCAGGCCGAGGACAAGATGCGTGAGGTCCAGGACACGGTCGCCGAGGCCGTGGAGGACGCCCGGCGCCAGTTCGATGAGGGCGTCGAGACCGCCCGCCGCGCTGTCGAGAGCGGACGGCAGGCCGTCCGGGAGTCCCGCGAAGAGGTCGAGCGCCGCGTGGAGGAGTCGTCCGACGCCTTCCGCGCCGGCTACGAGGCCGCCCGGACCGCGGCCGCCGAGGCCGAGGCCGAGGCCGATGACGCCGGCCAGAGCCACGAGGACGAGCCCGCCGGGGAGTGAGCCCGACCCGGCAGCCCGAGGCCGAGGTCCAGCCACCGGACGGCCCCGACCCCGACGGGCCCGATAGCCCGGACACCACAGTGCCCGACGACCCGGAGGCCGCGGCGCCCGCGGCGGCCACGTCCGGAGAGGCCATCCCCGCGCGCCGGCCGGAGGAGCGCACCCTCGTCCAGCGGTTCCGTGCATACATGGCGGAGCTGGCCCGGGGCGTGTGGCGGAAGGGCGAGCAGGACAACATCTTCTTCCTTGCCGGTGCCATCTCCTTCGACGTCATGGTGGCGTTCATCCCCCTGCTCCTGGCTGTGGTGGGGATCGCCGGGAACGTGCTGCAGCGGCGGCAGGAGATCCAGGAGATGCTGCTCCGCTACCTCGACCAGACCATCCCGGTGGCGGTGAACCTGCCGTACGAGCGGATCCTCACCGACCTGGCCCAGAACAGCACGGGGATCCTGAGCATCGGTACCCTCTTCTTCCTCTGGATCGCCACCCGTCTCGTGGGCACGCTCCGTATCGTGCTCCGGGAGATCTTCGACATGACCCAGGCCCGTGGAATCATCACCGGGAAGCTGTTCGACGTCCGGATGGTGTTCATGGCCGGCACCCTCTTCGCCGTCAACTTCCTCCTCACGGTGGGGCTCCGGATCGGCGCGGATGCCGTGAGCCGCACCACCGGGATCCAGACATCGGACATCCCGTTCCTGAGCCAGGCCACGGCGCTCTGGCCCCAGCTCCTGGCGTTCATCACCCTCTGGGTCATGTTCTTTCTGGTCTACCGTTACCTGCCGCCCCGCCGGATCCGGTGGAACACCGCGGCCATCGCCGCCACCTTCACCGCCATCATGGCCGAAGTCCTCAAGTTCGGCTTCACCTTCTACGTCCAGAACGTGGCCCGCTTCGACGAGTTCTGGGGCAACGTGGCCACCTTCGTGATCCTCGTGCTCTGGATCTATTACACGTCGCTAGTGTTTATCCTGGGGGGTGAAGTGGCGCAGGTCGTGTCCATGCACCGGACCCGCAAGCGCCAGAAGCTGCGGCTGAGCTAGCGGAGTCATGCCGGGGTTCCGTCCACATCCAGAACCACGACGCCAGGAGGACCGGGTGAGACGTGCGCTGCACCCATACGACGACGGGCCCGCGGCGTTCCGGGCGGTGCCGGGGCGGCCGGGTGAGGCACGGTCCGCGGCGCTCGCGCGGGCGCGGCCCGTCCTCGGCGTCACGCTGCTGCTCGCGGTCCTCGCGGCCCCGACCCCGGCGGCGGCCCAGACGTCCGGCCTCTTCCACGACAACGTTCCCGGCTTCATGGACGCACCGCTGGAGCCCGGTGAGCCGTACGTGGTGATCCGGTTGCAGGAGAACCGCCTCCTGCTGGTGGACGGCCGGGACGTGGTCTGGGCTGCGCCGGTGGCTACCGGTACGGGGTTCCGCCTGGAAGGTGCCGGGGAGAGCTGGGCGTTCGATACGCCCCGGGGCGTCTTCCGGGTGGAGCGGAAGGAGAAGGACCCGGTCTGGATCATGCCCGACTGGGCGTTCGTGGAGCGGGGCGAGCCCGTGCCGCCGGCCGACTCCCCGCGTCGCAGACAGGAGGGGATGCTCGGCAGCACGGCGCTCTATATCGGGTACGACCTGGCGATCCACGGCACGAACCGGCCGGAGCTGGTGCTGGACCCGGACCCGGACGCCCGGCGAGTCTCCCACGGGTGCATCCGGATGACCGACGAGGACGCACGCCGCCTCTTCCACCACGTGGACGTAGGCACGCTCGTCCTGATCTATTGAGCACGGTACATTGAAAGGTTGAATGGCCGACCGACCGGCGGACGGGAAGAAGGTGGTGGCACGCAACAAGAAGGCGCGCCACGAGTACGAGATCCTGGAGACGTACGAGGCAGGCATCGTCCTGAAGGGTCCGGAGGTGAAGTCGCTCCGGGCCGGGAAGGTGAGCCTGAACGAAGCGTTCGCCCGGGTCGATGACGGCGAGGTGTGGCTGTACGGGATGCACGTGTCGCCGTACGATCCCGCGAGTCGGATGAACCAGGACCCCACCCGCCCGCGGAAGCTGCTGTTGAGGGCGTCGGAGATCCGTCGCCTGGTGGGGGCCACGCGGGAGAAGGGGCTGGCGCTGGTCGCGCTGGAGCTCTACTTCCGCCGCGGCTACGCGAAGATCGCGCTGGCGCTGGGCCGCGGGAAGAAGCTCCACGACAAGCGGGAGACGCTGAAGCGGAAGCAACACCAGCGGGAGATGGAACGGGAGCTGAAGAAGTACACGCCATGACCAACGGCATTCTCGGAACGGACCAGCGGAGCGGGGAACGGGGCCGGATGGGCGTCCGAGCGCCGCACCGGACGAACCCCACCAACATGGTGGGGGACACGAACGCGGTGGGGCGTACGAACGCGATGGGGCGCCGGGCGCTTCGACGACGTCCACCGTCCTTCGCGGTCTTCGCGACGTTCGTCTTCTCCGCGTTCTCCGCGCTCTTCCCGACCTCCGCACTTGCCCAGGATACCACGCTGCCGCCGTCGCTCCACGTGGACGGTGTGGGCGAGCCGGTCTCGGTGAATGTGGCCATGCACCGCGGGTACCCGGCCTATCCGGCGTGGACGCTGCGGAACCTGGGCGCCCGCGTGGACGGTACGGCGCGGGGCGCCCGCGTGGTCTTCGGCTCCGACACGCTGCGCTTCGACGCCGGCTCGCCGTTCTTCCGGGCTCTCGGCGACGCGCACCAGATGGTGGAGCCGGCGTACCGGGAGGGCGGGATCTTCTACCTCCCGCACCAGCTCTTCGCCGAGTGGTTCCCGTCGTCGTACCCTGACCAGCTGGAGTACGTGGACGGGCACCTGCGGCTGAAGTCGGCGGTCACTGCGGGCGAGGTTGGGACCAACGGGCCCGACGAGGCGGAGGCGGCGGGCGCGGCCACGGCGTCGCATACGCCGCTGGTGGTCCTCGATGCCGGCCACGGCGGCCCCGACCCGGGGCGGGTGGGGCCCAGCGGGCTCAAGGAGAAGGACGTGGTGCTCCAGGTCTCCAAGCGTCTGGCCCGGGTGCTGGCGGAGCGGGGCTACGAGGTCCGGATGACCCGCACCACCGACACGCTGATCCCGCTGGAGGAGCGCGCCCATATGGCGAACGAGTGGCGCGGCGACCGGCCGGGGCTGTTCCTTTCCATCCACGCCAACGGGGTGGACGACCGGCGGGTGACAGGCTTCGAGACCTTCTTCCTCTCCGACGCCCGGACCGAAGACGAGCGGCGGGTGGCGGAGATGGAGAACGCGTCGCTGGCGTACGAGTCGTCGAGCCGGGTGGTGGGCAGCGACGACATCGACTTCATCCTCAACAACCTGCGCAACGACTTCTACATCCGGGCGTCGCACAACCTGGCGGGGATGGTCCAGGACGAGTTCGGCCAGTTCCACCGGGGCAGCGATCGGGGCGTGAAGCAGGCGGGCTTCGTAGTCCTCATCGGCGCGTTCATGCCGGCGGTCCTGGTGGAGCTGGGGTTCATCTCGAACCCCGGCGAGGAGCGGCTCCTGGGCTCCGGCTCGTTCCAGCTCGACGTGGCCGGTGGAATCGCCGACGCCGTGGACCGCTTCTTCGAGGAGAACCGGGAGCTGTGGCGTTCTGCCGGGCCGGGGTCGCGGTGAGGGCGCAGTGACGCTGGAGCAGGCGCTGTTCGGCGTCACCTTCGCCAACCCCGTCCTCCTGGCGGGCGGGACCGCCGGCTACGGGCGCGAGCTCGATGGCGTTATCGACCTCGACGCCCTGGGCGGGATCGTCACCAAGGCCGTCACGCCCGAGCCCCGGGCCGGCAACCCGCCGCTCCGCACGGCCGAGTACGGCGCCGGGATGCTCAACTCCATCGGGCTGGCCAACGTGGGGCTCGACGCCTTCCGGGCCGAGAAGCTGCCGTGGCTCGCCGGGCACCTCGACTCCGCCCACGTCCTCATCAACGTGGCCGGGAAGATGGTGGAGGACTACGTGGCCGTGGTGGACGGGCTCGATGACGCCGACGGCTTCCTCGGCTACGAGCTGAACGTGTCGTGTCCCAACGTGAAGGAGGGCGGCGCGGTCTTCTGCGCCCGCAGGGACCTCCTCGACGAGGTGGTGGCCGCGGTACGGGGGCGGACGGACCGACCCCTGGTCGTCAAGCTGGCGCCGAACCTCCCCGACATCGCCGGCACCGCCGCCGTGGCCGTGGACGCCGGCGCCGACGGGATCACCCTTATCAACACGTTCCCGGGGCTCCTCTTCGACATCGACCGCCGGGCCGCGGTCCTGGGCGCCGGGACCGGCGGGGTGAGCGGGCCGGCGATCCTGCCCATGGGCGTGTACGCCGTTTGGCAGGTGGCCCGGCGCGTGGACGTGCCGGTCATCGGTGTGGGAGGGATCCGATCGGGGTCTGATGCGGTACAGTACCTGCTCGCCGGTGCCTCCCTCGTGGAGATCGGGACCGCGTCCTTCGCGGACCCCCGGGCCGGCGAGCGGGTGGTGGAGGAGTTGCGCCACTACGGCGGGCGCCACAGCGTGAGCCGGGTGAGCGAGCTGGTGGGAGCGGGTCGGGTGGAACCGGAGGAGGGTCGATGAAGGATCTGATCGTTGCGCTGGACCTGCCGAACGCGGACGAGGCTCTGTCGCTGGTGGACGAGCTCGGCGACGTCGCCGCCTACTACAAGGTCGGGGCCCAGCTCTTCACCCGGGAGGGCCCGGCCCTCATCGCAGAGCTCAAGGACCGGGGCAAGCGAGTCTTCCTCGACCTCAAGTACCACGACATCCCCCACACCGTGGCCCGCTCCGTGGAGTCCGCCGCCGAGCTGGGTGTCGACATGCTCACTATCCACGCCTCCGGCGGCACCGCCATGATGCGGGCCGCCCGGGGGGCCATCGGGCTCGACGGTCCGATTCTCGTGGGCGTCACGCTCCTGACCTCGTTCAGCGGCTCCGACGTGGAGGAGGTCTGGGACAAGGAGCTCCGCTCCCTCCGCGATGACGTGGCCCGCCTCGCCAACCTGGCCGCCGAGGCCGGCCTCGATGGCGTGGTCTCCTCCGCCCTCGAGGTCGAGGCCCTCAAGCGCCGCCACGGTGGCGACTTCCTGGTGGTCACGCCGGGGATCCGCCCCGAGGGCGACCCCGCCGGCGACCAGGCGCGCGTCGCGACCCCGGCCAGCGCCGTCCTGGCCGGCGCCGACTACCTCGTGGTCGGCCGGCCGATCCACGCCGCGGACGATCCCGCCGCCGCGTTCCAGTCCATGATGGACGAGGTCGCCGGCGCCCGGGCCCTGGAGACGTCCTGATGCGACCCACTGCCGTCCTGGCCCTGGGGCTGACCCTCGGCTGCGCGGCGCCCGCCGCCGCCCAGCAGGTCGATGACCTGGCCGGGCTCCTGGACACCCTGGCCGTCCTGTGGCGCCACGGCGAGGCCGCCGAGCTGGCCGCACACAGCGCAGCAGCCGGCCTCGACCTCGAGGTCCAGGGCCGACCCATCGGCTCGCTCCACGGCCGCCGGGCCGCCGCCGCCCTCCGCCAGCTGTTGGGCAGCCAGGAGACCGTCAGCGTCCGTGCCGGGTCCGCCGCCAGGGTGGTGGGCGTGGACGACCGGGCCTTCGGCGAGTTCATCTGGGTGGTCCGGATGCCGGGGGCGGACGCCTCCGAAACGTTCAAGATCTTCGTAGCCCTGATCCGCGAGGAACAGGCGTGGCGCATCTCCGAGATCCGCATCTTCCGTTGATCGGAAAGGACGCCGTGCAGGAGCCGCAGGCAACGGCCCCGGTGACCGACACGGGCTCCATCGGGGCCGGGGCGGCCGACCCCGCCGGAAGCGCACAGACCGCCGTGGATGCCGCCGACACGGCGCAGACCGCCGCGGACGCCGCCGACACGGTACAGGGGCCGCTGGAAGCCGTCACCGGGATCGAATGGGGCGCCGTCGTGGACTGGACGGTGCTCCTGCCACGGTTCTTCCAGGTGGTCTTCATCCTGGTCCTGGCGCTCGTCGCCTACCGCGTCCTCCGCCTCTTCACCCGCCGGCTCCAGCGGGAGGTCGAAGAGCCCGACCTGGTCCGGAAGCGGCAGCGGGAGCAGCGCGCCCAGACCGTGGCCAGCCTCCTCAACAACGTCGGTGCCATCACCATCGGCCTCCTGGCGCTCCTCATGGTCCTGGGCACCTTCATCGAGATCGGCCCGCTCCTGGCCGGCGTGGGCGTCCTCGGGCTGGCCATCTCCTTCGGCGCCCAGTCGCTGGTCAAGGACCTCATCTCCGGCGCCTTCATGCTCATGGAGGGACAGTTCGCCGTGGGCGACGTGGTCCGGGTCAAGGACACCGCCGGTCTGGTGGAGAAGATCACCCTCCGGACCATGGTCCTCCGGGACATCAACGGTGTGGTCCACATCATTCCCAACGGGACCGTGGACACCCTCAGCAACCTCACCAAGAGCTGGTCCCGGGCCGTCCTCGAGATCGGCGTGGCCTACAAGGAGGACGTGGACCGGGTCATGGCCGTCATGCTCGACGAGGCCATGGAGATGTGGAGGGACCCGGCGTGGGAGGCCCTGATCGTCGAGGAGCCCACCGTGCCCGGTATCGAGCGGTTCGACGACTCCGCCGTCACCATCCGCGTCATGTTCAAGACCCTGCCCCTCAAGCAGTGGGACGTGGCCCGGGAGTACCGCCGCCGCATCAAGAAACGGTTCGACGCCGACACCATCGAGATCCCGTTCCCACACCGCACGTTCTACTGGGGCGAAGGGCAGGAGCCGAAGCTGGCCGAGCTGGCGAAGGACGCGGCGCCCCGGACCGGGCATGATCATACGGAACGCTGATGTCGGCGCGGAGTATCTCGTCGCCGTGAACACGGACGCCGCCGCGAGGCAGCCCCTCGCCGCGAACACACACTACACCATCGTCGCATGGCACTGACTCTCTACAACACCCTGACCCGCTCGAAGGAGGCGTTCGTCCCGCTGGAAGAGGGGAAGGTGGGCATATACGCGTGCGGCCCCACCGTCTACCAACTTCCCCACATCGGGAACTACCGGACGTTCCTCTTCAATGACATCCTCCACCGCTACCTGGAGTGGAAAGGGTTCGACGTGACGTTCGTCATGAACCTGACGGACGTGGATGACAAGATCATCGGTCGGGCGCTCGAGGAAGGGGTCGCCATCGAGGAGTACGTGGAGCCGTACATCGACGGATTCCTGGCCGAGCTCCACCGGCTGGGGATCCGCGACGCCGACATCTACCCCCGGGCCACCGACAGCATCGACGCCATGACCGACCTGGTGGAGAAGCTGCTGGAGCGGGGCCACGCCTACCGGGTCGAGGACGGCTCCATCTTCTACGACATCAGCTCCTTCGACAACTACGGCAAGCTCTCCCGGATCCCCCTCGAAGATGTGAAGCAGGGCGAGCGGGTCTCCAGCGACGAGTACGAGAAAGAGGACGCCCGCGACTTCGCACTCTGGAAGGGTGTGAAGAAGGAGGACCGGGAGGTCCGCGCCGTCTGGGACGGGCCCTGGGGCTCGGCGGGCCGACCGGGCTGGCACCTGGAGTGCTCGGCCATGAGCATGGCGCACCTGGGCGAGACGTTCGACATCCACACCGGCGGCGAGGACCTGGTCTTCCCGCACCATGAAGACGAGATCGCACAGTCCGAGGGCGCCACCGGCAAGCCCTTCGTACGCTACTGGCTCCACGCCCGGCACCTCCTCATGGAGACCGAGAAGATGTCCAAGAGCCTGGGCAACGTGGTCCGCCTCGGCGACGTCTTCCACGCCGACTACCCGGCCGCCGCCGTCCGCTACCTCCTCATGAGCGCCCACTACCGCAAGGAGCTCCGCTTCTCCTGGGAGAGCCTCGACGACGCACGCGCCGCCGTCCGCCGACTCACCGATTTCCGGGACCGCCTCGACGCCACCCTCGCGCCCGGCGCTGACGGCGACGGCTCCGAACAGCCCGGGAGTGGCGACGGCGCCGGGACCTCCGTGGGGGGCGCCGACCTCGCCCCCATCGCCGACCGCGCACTCACCGACTTCGAGGCAGCCCTCGACGATGACCTCAACGTACCCGCGGGCTTCGGGGCGCTCTTCACCTTCGTCCGCGAGACGAACACCGCCCTCGACGAGGCCGCCGGGATGGCGGCTCCGGACCAGGTGGCGGCCGCCCTCGCCGCCCTGGACTCCATGGACGACGTGTTCGGCATCCTCGAGCTCGTCGACCGGGACGCCGACTCCGACGAGGAGCTCGCCGCCTGGGTCGAGCAGAAGCTCGCCCAGCGCCGGCAGGCCCGGGAGGACCGGGACTTCCAGCGCGCCGACGCCATCCGTGACGAGCTCGCCGACGCGGGCATCGTGGTGGAGGACACGCCCCAGGGCGCACGATGGAAGAAGGCGGAATAGCGCCCGGATAGGGGCGGGCCCCGGGCGCGACCCAAACCGGTGAGGTGACCGTTTCCCACCGGCCCGCGCCGTTCCCCCCGGCCCGCGCCGTTCCCCCCGGCCCCGCCGTCTTCGGCTTACGCCGTCCCCGGCCCGCGTCGCTTCCACAGGCTCGCGCGGTTTCCCCCGGTTCCCGCCCGGGAAAAGTCCCCAAGCCCGGGAAAAGTCCCCAAACAAATGCCCGCCCGCGCGATCCAGGGGGACTTTCCTACACATATCGTAGTGAATCCCCCAAACAATGATCGTTCGATCCGGATGTTTGGGGATTTTCATACACATATCGTAGGAAATCCCCCACGCTTCCGTTGACGACCCCGCTGTTTGGGGGGTTCTCCCGTCCCAGCCGACGACGCGCGGGGCTTCCCGGTCTCCCGTCTCCCGCTCCCCGGTCCCCCGGATTTCGCCCCCCGTTTCCGCCGGTCACGAGGTCCCCCAGTCCCGACGTACGGGGTCAGCGACGCGGCCGGTCGCTCCCCCCTGAACCCGACTCCGCCGCGAACTCCACCCCTCATCACCCCACCCCGAGCCCGACCCCGAGCCCCACGGATGGCGTCCTTCCCCACCAACCGCGACGGGGAATTCCCGACTTGACGCCTCCCCGCCGGCGTCAGAGGTTGAGGACCAACGACCGGGTGCCCGTACCCCTACCCACGGCCCCGGCATTCGCCTCTAACCCCTTTGGAGGCTGGCCATGGCAGGCATCGTAGGCTATGGCGCGTACATCCCGCGCAACCGTATCCGTACGGACGAGATCGCCCATCAGTGGGGCAAGGATCCCGAATCCATGCGGAACGGCCTGAAGCTCGAGGAGAAGTCCGTTCCCGGGCTGGATGAAGATACCATCACCATCTCCGTGACGGCGGGCCGGGCGGCGCTGAAGCGCGCCGGGATCGATCCCCAGCGCGTCGGCGCGCTCTACATAGGCTCGGAATCCCACCCGTACGCCGTGAAGCCCAGCGGCACCGTCGCCATCGAAGCGCTCGGCATCGGCCCGGAGATCCACGTGGCCGACTTCGAGTTCGCGTGCAAGGCGGGCACGGAGGCCATGTTCGTGGCGCTGGGGCTGGTGGAGTCCGGGCGGATGGACTACGCCATGGGGATCGGCGCCGACACGTCGCAGGGTGCGCCCAGCGACGCGCTGGAGTACTCGGCGTCGGCGGGCGGCACCGCCTACATCTTCGGCCGCGACAACCTCCTGGCCGAGGTGGTGGACGCGGTGAGCTACACCACCGACACGCCGGACTTCTGGCGCAGGGAAGGGGAGTTCTACCCCCGGCACGGCGGCCGCTTCACGGGCGACCCCGCGTACTTCAAGCACGTGCTCAGCGCCACGCGGATGATGCTCGACCGCACGGAGCTCGAGCCGTCCGACTTCCGGTTCGCCGTCTTCCACATGCCGAACGGGAAGTTCCCGCTCCGGGCGGGGAAGACCCTCGGGTTCACCATGGAGCAGATGAAGCCCGGCTGGATCGTGCCCACCATGGGCAACACCTACTCCGGCAGCTCGCCCACGGGGCTGGCCGCCGCGCTGGACGAGGCGGACCCCGGCGACCTGATCCTCATCACGTCGTTCGGCTCCGGCGCGGGCAGCGACTCGTTCGTTTTCCGGGCCACGGAGCGGCTTCTCGAGGTCCGGGACAAAGCGCCCACAGTGCGCGCCATGCTCGACGCGGATCACCGGTACCTGACGTACGGCGAGTACGTGAAGTACCGTGAGAAGATCCGCATGAACGACTAGCCGGAGGGAGACTGATATGCGTGAAGTAGCGATTGTCGGGGCGGGGATGACGCCCTTCGGAGAGCTCTGGGAGTCGAGTCTGCGGCAGATGTTCGCCGACGCGGCCATGGAGGCGCTGGCCGCCGCCGGCGCCGACCACCTGGACGCCATCTACGTCGGCAACATGTCCGGCGGCCAGTTCGTGGGCCAGGAGCACCTCGGGCCCATGATGGCCGAGCAGATCGGGATGAGCGGCGTGCCGGCCATGCGCATCGAGAGCGCGTGCGCGTCCGGTGGGATGGCGCTCCGGATGGCCTACCTCGACGTGGCATCGGGCCAGAGCGACATGGTCCTCGCCGCCGGCGTCGAGAAGATGACCGACGGCGCCGACGTGACCAACGTCCTGGCCACCGCCGCCGACCAGGAGTACGAGGTCTACCACGGGATCACCTTCCCGGGGCTCTACGCCATGATGGCCCGGGCCCACATGGAGCAGCACGGCACCACCCTCGAGGACATGGCGTGGGTGGCGGTGAAGAACCACCGGCACGGCGCGCTCAACCCCAAGGCCCAGTACCGGAAGGAGGTCACCGTCGACCAGGTCCTGGGCTCCGCCGCCGTGGCCGACCCGCTGCGGCTGCTCAACTGCTCGCCCGTGAGCGACGGCGCCGCCGCCGTCCTCGTGGTACCTCTCGACCGGGCCGGCGAGTTCACCGACGCGCCCGTCCAGATCATCGGGAGCGGCGCGGCCACGGCGCCCATGGCGCTGGCCGACCGGGCCGACCTGACCCGCCTCGACGCCGTCCGCCAGTCGGCGGAGCGCGCTTACGAGGCCGCCGGGATCGGGCCCACCGACATCGACCTGGCCGAGGTCCACGACTGCTTCTCCAACGCCGAGATCATGTGCATCGAGGCCATGGGGCTCACCGGGGATGCCAACCCGGCCCAGGCCGCCGAGTCCGGCTACACGGCACTCGGCGGGACCCGCCCGGTCAATACCAGCGGCGGGCTCAAGGCCAAGGGCCACCCGGTGGGCGCCACCGGCATCGCACAGGCCATCGAGATCTTCGAGCAGCTCCGGGGCGAGGCCGGCGACCGACAGGTCACCGACGCCCGCATAGGCGCCGCCCAGAACATGGGCGGGTCCGGAGCCAGCTCCGTCGTCCACGTCTTCCGGAGGGTGTAGCCATGCCGAGTCCGCGCTACTGGAGAGAGGTCCCCGCACGCTACCGGCTCGAGGGCAGCCGGTGCGCCGAGTGTAGCCATCTGGCCTACCCGGCCCGAACGGTCTGCCCGGCGTGCCGCAGCACCGCCATGGAGCCCGTGCAGCTCACGCCACACGGGAAGGTGGTCACGTCCACCGTGATCCACGTCCCGCCCGACGACCTGGCCGACCAGGCGCCCTACGCCATGGCCATCGTCGAGACGGATGATGGCGTCCGCACCATGGTCCAGGTGGTGGACTGCGACCCTGACACCGTGCTGCCGGGGATGGAGATCGACCTGGAGTTCCGGCGGATCCGTGCCGAAGGCCACGCCGGGATCCTCTGTTACGGCCACAAGGCCGTGCCCGCCGGGAGGTGACCGTGCCCGAAGTCCGCGTGAAGGCGAAGGTCAGCGAGGAGCATTTCCGCGCCTACCAGGCCGAGGCCCGCCGCCGCGGTGTGCCCGTCGAGCAGCTCGTCCAGCACACCGTGAACTGCCTCCTCGAGGAGCTCGAGCGGGAAGAGGCCGAGTGCCCGGAGGCGACCACCGTCAGCTAGGTCGGCAGGGTGCGGTGCTTGCAGCAACCTTCACCCACGATATCCGTGCAAACCGAAAGGCAGGGAATCATGGGCTCCAGCATTGAAGGTCGTGGGAGCGTCGAGCGCTCCGCAGAAGGCCAGGCGAGCTACGGCAGGTTCTTCGCTATGATCGCGACCGCCATGGTCGCGATGTTCGTCCTCATGTATGTCCATTCGTATCAGATCATCGAGCATGCGTGGTTCAGCGAGACCCGGCTGTTCATGACTCTGATCATGGGCGGGGCGATGATGGTGATCATGCTCGCGTTCATGCTGGGCATGTACCGGAACCGGACGGCCAACGGCCTCATCTTCATCGGCGCCATCGTCCTGCTGGCGGCCAGCGTATGGCTGGTCCGCAGCCAGGCGACGGTCACCGGCATCGACTACATGGAGGGCATGATCCCACATCACTCCATCGCGATTCTGACCAGCGAGCGCGCCCGGATCCAGGATGTCCGCGTCCGCGAGCTCGCCGACGAGATCATCGCGGCCCAGCGCCGCGAGATCAAAGAGATGGAATGGCTCATCGCCGATGTGAGGGCTAATGGCGAAGCGACCACCGCCGCCGAGGCGGAGGCCCGACCGGTCCCGGACTTCTCCGGCACCCCCGAGTAAGGACGGGGTCATGGCGGCAGACCGCGTGAGGGGTGCGCGGCATGTGGCGGTCCGCGTCTGCCTGCCTATACGATCCCGCCCGGGTCTATTATCTTGGGCCCGGCATCCGCTGACGTAGCTCAACGGAAGAGCACCTGATTTGTAATCAGGCGGTTGGGGGTTCGACTCCCCCCGTCAGCTCTGACAATCTCCGTCACGCTCCGCTTGCCCCGAGCAGGTCGGTGCCGTAATCTCCAATCCGTATCTGGAACCCTCCGGATGACCTCACAAAGGAGAGACATGAAGAGACTTCTGATCGCGGCGTTCGCCGTGCTGATGGCCGGCGCGCTCGCCCAGCCCGCTCAGGCGCAGGTCCAGTTTGGTGCCCAGGCCAACTACGCCGACGACTTCGACTTCGGGATCGGCGCCCGGGCACAGTTCGACCTCGGCTCCATGTTCGAGCTCGAAGGGGCCATGGCCAGCCTGAAGGGTGTCGTCAGCGGCGACTTCTACTTCCCCGATTGCGGCGACCTCGACTGCTCCTACATGGAGATCAACGGGAACGCGCTCTATCCCATCGAGATGGAGGGTGACCTGGCGCCCTACGTCGGGGGCGGACTCAACATCGCCCGGTTCTCGGCGGATTATACGGATCCCTTCTCAGGGACCACGAGCTCGAGCTCCGATACCGATGTCGGGCTGAACGCCCTCGGGGGCGCCAACTTCGACCTCGGCTCCATGGCGGCCTTCGCCGAGGCCAAGATCGAGCTCGGCGGCGGCGAGCAGTTCGTGCTGACGTTCGGCGTGCTCTTCGGCGGTGACTGAGCCCCACGGGCCGTTCTGCAGCACACGACGCCCCGCCCGGCGACCGGCCGGCGGGGCGTCCGTGCATCGCGGAGCCCGGGGGCCGGCCCCCTGTACCCCATCCACCCTTTCGGTTATTATCGACGCCGGTCGCGATCGCGGCCGCTTCGCGGGAGTAGCTCAGTTGGCTAGAGCATCAGCCTTCCAAGCTGAGGGTCGCGGGTTCGAGTCCCGTCTCCCGCTCTGAGAATAGCCCATGGTGGGGCCGGTGGTTCCGGTGCCACCATGGGCTTTTCCGCCGTGGGCTTGTCTCCGAGCCCCGCGTGACCGTGCTTCGTGCCGGTGCGCGCCCCCCCGCCGATCCCGGCTACCACGCCCGCCCGCACAGTTCCGCCAGCGCCGCCTGGTCGGCTGCCGTCAACCGCACGGGGAACGCATCCTCCCGCTCTCGGTACGTCGCCGCCATGAGCGCGTTCGGGTCGTCCACGTGCCCGAGGCCCAGGGCGTGGCCCAGCTCGTGGCTGAGCACCAGCACCAGGGCCTCGTACCGATCGGCCACGGCCACGGTCAGCACCCGGTCCACCCGCATGACGCGGCCGCCCAGCGTCCTGCGCTCGGATCGCAGGTCGCCGGCGGTGACCCCCTCCGCTCCGCTCGCCCGCAGCGTCTCCAGCGCGTCGTTGTAGCGCGCCACCGTGCGGTTGTACTGCTGCACGGCCAGGTTGTACCGGTCCACCGCGCTCCGGTACGCCGCCGCACTGGCCGGCGTGGCTTCCCGCTCGTGGTGAACGCGACGCTCCTCCACCCGGCCCTCCAGCCGGGCCAGCAGCGATTCCAGCCCGGCGACCTCGCTGTCCAGCGTCTCCAGGTCGGCCTCCCGCTCCCTGCGCTCCTCCATGGACCTCTGCCGCTCGTCGTAGACCAGGTCGATGGCCATGCTGCCCGCCGTGTCCCGCCGGAAGAGCTGCCGGCCCGCCGCTTCCTCCCACACCCCGGCCGCCGCCTCCACCGCCTCCCGGAGCTCCGAAGAACCCACGCCGAAGCGCGGGTCCACCGACCGGATGTGCCAGGCCAAGGGCTGCCGGCACGGGTCCAGCGTCTCGGTGGGGCCGCCCGCCCGCTCCAGCAGGCCCGGCCGGACGAAGAGGACGAAACCCGCCAGGACCACGAGCGCCGGGACCAGCAGGCGCACAGGCCGGAAAGACGTTGATGGCATGACCGTCGACCGTTCGAACCAGGTGTGTCGGGGATACCGGAGTGTAAGCCCCGGGTGCGCCACGGGACAGCGGCGTTACATTGCGGCTCGAGCCCGGCAGGCCTTCACTCGCGTACCCGGCATGCACCGCGACCCCGAATCCGGACCGACACCCGAAGCCCGCGGCGGCCGCGTCCCCCGCTGGCCCTTCGCCGTCCTCGCCTACCTCTTCACCGGCCTCGCCCTCGTGGGTGTGGTGGTACCCGGCCTCCCGACCTTCCCGTTCCTGCTCCTGGCCGCATGGGCTGCCGCACGGGGCTCGAAGCGGCTCCACGACTGGCTCTATGACCACCCCCGCTTCGGCGCCGCACTCATCGAGTGGGAGCAGGAGCGCGCCGTGTCGCGACGCTCGAAGACCCTCGCCGTCGCGCTCATGGCACTCAGCTGGCTCATCATGGTCTGGCGAGTCGACAACATCTGGGTGCCCGTCGGGCTCGCCGCGCTCTTCCTGGTGGTGGGCACCTACGTGGTGACCCGGCCGGAGCCGTCCGCATCGGGGCACCCCACACGCCACCAGAAAGAGGCCTGAAATCCCGGCCTTTCTGCAGCACGGAACCTCGCTCCCCGGGCGCGCTCCCCGGGGCGGTTGACACCCCAGGAGTTGACATGTATACTATCGGTCTGTTTCCACGACCGGGTAGCACGCCCGGTTCCGCTGCCCTCGGCACTGCCGGGGTGCAGCCTGCGGACGCGCTGCGGCGGATCGCCGCGACGCGTCCGTGATTGCGAAGGACCGAAGTGGAGCAGGCGCGCACAATCGCTCGCGTAGCTCAGGGGTAGAGCGCTTCCTTGGTAAGGAAGAGGTCCCGGGTTCAAATCCCGGCGCGAGCTCGTTAGCTGAAGCAGGAGGGGTGGGCCGGCGGCCGAGGGTCGGACGCCGGCCATCGGTCGCTCCGACCCGTAACCAGACACCGTACCGTACAGCACGTCGAGGACGAGACATGGCAAAGGCGAAGTTCGAGCGGACAAAGCCGCACGTAAACGTAGGGACGATCGGGCACGTCGATCACGGGAAGACGACGTTGACGGCGGCGATCACGGAAGTGCAGGCGGAGAGTGGGCTTGCCGAGTACGTGTCGTTCGACAAC
>JAWODW010000109.1:0-14257 GCA_046483065.1 Longimicrobiales bacterium
CCAGCCTCTTCCACTCGAGTACAGGGTAGACGGCAATGCACTTCTCGCCTGTACCACTTCGAACGTGTTCGAGGGCGGAGTTTCGGGGCAGGGGTGGGGGTCGGGGTCGGGGCGGGGGTCTTGGGCGGGGGGTGGCAGGGTCCAGGGCGGGGGTCTTGGGCAGGGGCGGGGGCAGGGTCCGGGGCTGTTATCGCGGTGGGGCGTTCTGTACTCTTCGGCCATGTCGATCGCCGACCTCCCGTACCTGACCGCCGACCAGCCGGGTCTCCGGGCCGTCTTCAAGGCGCGCTGGGAGGACTTCCAGGTGGAGGAGATCCCGGAGATCGAGCCGGAAGGGTCGGGCGACCACCTCTGGCTGGAGATCGAGAAGTGGGGGCTGGCCACGCCACGGGCGGTGTCAGAGGTGGCCCGTGCGCTGGGGGTGAAGCCGTCGAGCGTGGGGTACGCCGGGATGAAGGACGCGAGGGCCGTCGCCCGGCAGTGGGTGAGCGTGGAGCACGTGGAGCCGGAGCGGGCATTGAGCCTGGCGAACCCACGCATTCGGGTGCTTCAGGCGGTGCGGCATTTCCGGAAGCTCCGGCGCGGGTGGCATTCGGGGAACCGGTTCGTGATTCGGCTCCGGCCGGGTTCGGGGGCGGCATTCGAGTCCATGGCGCGATCCGCGCGACTGGGGGATGAGCCGGGTGGGGCGGCCTCGCCGGCGGCTTCCAGCCCGCCGCTGGATTTCGGACTGGGGGACTGGGGGATGGCGGACGGGGCCGTCGACCCGCTCGGCCACGTTCGGGGCGTACTCGACACCCTCTCCTCCCGCGGCGTGCCCAACTACTACGGGCCGCAGCGGTTCGGGACGCGGGGGGACACGTGGCGGGTGGGGCGGGCGCTGGCACGGGAGGAGTGGGACGAGGCGGCGGGGCTCATCGCGGGGCGACCGCTCTACCCGGGCGGCGACGCGGTGGACCCGGCGGCCGGGATCTTCCCCGACTCCGGGGACATCCTCCGGGCACGGGAGCTGTTCGACCAGGGGCGCTACACCGAGGCGGCGGAGACGTGGCCCCGGGGGTTCGGGCAGTGCGCAAGGCTGGCGGAGGCCATGGAGCGGACCGGGGGCGATGCGGCGCGGGCGCTCCCCGTCGTCGGGAAGCGGATGCTCCGGCTGTACGCGTCGGCCTACCAGTCGTGGCTCTTCAACGCCGTGCTGGCGGAGCGGATCCGGGACGAGACCATGGCCACGCTGCTCGAGGGCGACCTGGCGTGGAAACACGACACCGAGGCGCTCTTCCCGGTGGAGGACCCGGCCGCCGAGCAGCCCCGGGCCGACGCGTTCGAGGTCTCGCCCACCGGGCCGCTGGTGGGGCGGCGGATGCGGGAGCCGGAGGGCGCGGTGGCGAAGCTCGAGGCCCGGGTCATCGAGGAGGCCGGGCTCCGACCCGAGGCGCTGGAGTCCCGGGCCATGAAGCCGCTCACGGGCCGGCGGCGGCCGCTCCGGTTCGCGCTCGGCGAGGTGGGCGTGGACGCCGGGTCCGATGACCGAGGCCCCTACCTGGAGCTCCGGTTCGCCCTGCCCCCCGGGTGCTACGCCACCGCCGTGCTCCGGGAGCTGGGGAAGGGCGGCATCGAGGAAGCAGCGAGCGGCTGAACGAGCGGGTGCTGCAAGCGGCGGTGGGCCGGGCGCCATCGTCTTGGGAGCGGAATTCGTTCGAGCTTGAACGAACGATCCGGGCGGTAGCGACCGTATCTCGTTGTGGCACAGTTATATAGCCCGATCTTGCTTGAAATGGTTCGTTCACGTTCGAATGATTTCATGGGCTGGACGGGGGCTCTGCTACAGCGGTGACGTGGACCCGGGACTGTTTCCGGTGACGGCCACCACGTCCTATCTTGCGGCATGACGCCCAACCACTCGGACCACGACCCACTGAAGACGGCGGGCGACGCCGCAAAGGCCACATTCAAGACCGCCGCCGCCATCCCTCGCGGCGTGGCGTGGTCGGCGCTCTGGAGCATCCGCAAGATCCGGAAGGGACTCCTGCGGGCGGGCGCGCCGCTCCCGCGGGTCCACAGCTTCCGCCGCCGATCACCGGTGGGCTCGCCGCCGGGCACGCTCATATCCCACCCGGACGCACCGCCACCGACGCTCCGGGTGATGGGGTACGGGCCGGACGGCGTGGAGGAGCTGGAGCTCTCGTCGGCGGATGAGGTGGAAGGGCTGCGGGGTCGCTGGCCGGTGCTCTGGCTGGACGTAATCGGGGTCGGCGACGCCGGCTCGGTGGAAGCGCTGGGCCGGGTGCTCGGGCTGCACCGTCTCGCGCTGGAGGACGTGATGAACGTGCACCAGCGGCCGAAGGTGGAGGAGTACCCGGACCACCTCTTCGCGGTGACCCGGAGCGCCACGCTGGAGGACCGGGTGGACACGGAGCAGCTCAGTCTGTTCGTGGGCGACGGGTGGGTGCTGACGTTCCAGGAGCGGAGCGGGGACGCGTGGGAGCCCGTCCGGGAGCGGCTGCGGGCGGGTCGCGGCCGGATCCGGGGCGCGGGCGCCGGCTATCTCTTCTACGCCCTCCTCGACGCGGTGGTGGACAGCTACTACCCGCTGCTGGAGGAGTTCGGGCACCGGGTGGAGCTGCTGGAGGAGGCGGTCATCGACGACCCGAAGGAGGAGCTGGTGGGGGTGATCCACGCCGCTCGTCGCGATGTGCTTGCGCTGCGGCAGTCGGTCTGGCCGATGCGGGAGGCCATGGGCCAGCTCTACCGTGAGGATTTCGCCGTCATCGACCGCGAGACCCGGGTCTACCTCCGGGACGCCTACGACCACACCATCCAGGTCATCGAGCTGCTGGAGAACTACCGGGAGATGGCCAGCGCGCTGCTCGAGGTCTACCTGTCGAGCGTGAGCCACCGGATGAACGAGGTGATGAAGGTGCTGACCATCATCGCCACCATCTTCATCCCGTTGACGTTCATCGCCGGGATCTACGGCATGAACTTCGACCCCGACGCGAGCCCGCTGAACATGCCGGAGCTCGGATGGTACTGGGGCTATCCGACGGTGTGGGCGGTAATGGTGGTCATCGGTCTGGGGCTGGTGTGGTTCTTCCGGCGCAAGGGCTGGTTCTAGTGTAGTGACGCCGAAGTATCGTGACATTCGAACGCGGCCGCCTCCCGCCTCGGGTCGTTGCTCGGGGTCGCCATAGCGCTACTATGCCGCACCGGCGCAGAGCATGAGGAGCTGAACATGAAATGGATGATGCTCGGCGCCTTCCTGGCTTCCGTGGCGCTGGTGGCCGGCGCGGGCGGGTGGTTCACGGCCATGGGCGTGTCGGACTGGTACCTGACCTTGAACCGACCCTCGTGGAACCCGCCGTCGTGGCTGTTCGGGCCCGTATGGACAGCGCTCTACGTGGCCATGGCGGTGGCGGCGTGGCTGGTGTGGCGGGAGGCGGGCCTCGACGGCGCCACGGCCGCGCTCACGCTCTGGGGCGTGCAGCTGCTGCTGAACCTCGCCTGGTCGGGCATCTTCTTCGCGCTCCGGTCGCCGGGCTGGGCGCTGGTGGAGATCGCGGCCCTGTGGCTGGCGATCCTGGCAACGACAGTGCTCTTCTTCCGCTACTCCGGCTGGGCGGGCGCGCTGATGGTGCCGTACCTGGCGTGGGTCAGCTTCGCGGCGGTGCTGAACGCGGCGATCGTGCGGCTAAACTGATCGACTGGATCAGAAAATGTAAAATCCCGGACCAGGTTTGAAATTTTCCTTTTTTGCTCCCATATCGGCCCCTGCCGTCGGGGATGACGTATAATGACTGCAATCGGACTAAAGCTTTCCGCGATCCCGACCGATCGCAGGCTGCTCGGGAGGAAAAGCAAAAAAGTGAAACCCGGTCCGTTGGTGGTTGGCGGTCCGTTGGTGGTTGGTGCAACGCTTCCCCGCCTTCACGCGTCTGACGAACGAACCCGGTCAGCCCTGTCGGCCGTCCTGACGGCCGATCTCGAGACATCCCGACAGCTGGAGGCGGTATGAAGCGAACACTGGCGAGTGCCCTGGGCGTGGCGGCCCTGGGCGTACTGACATTCGTCCCCACGGCGGCTCAGGTCGCGCAGGAGGCGGTGGACCTGGACGTGGTGGAGCGGATCCGGGACGAGGGGCTGGACCGGTCGCAGATCCCGGAGCTGGCCGGTCACCTGACCGATGTGATCGGCCCGCGGCTCACGAACTCGCCGGGGATCTGGCGGGCGCAGGAGTGGCTGACGGCCACGTTCGATGCGTGGGGCCTGGAGAACATCGAGGTCGAGCCGTGGGGCGAGTTCGGCCGCGGGTGGGAGAACGTGGAACTCACGTTCCGGGCGCTGACGCCGTACCCGCAGCCGCTGTCGGCGTGGCCCACGGCGTGGACGGGGAGCACGGAGGGGACGGTCCGGGGCCCGGCGGTGATCGTGGAGGCGGAGACGCCGGAAGACCTGGAGGCCTACCGGGGGAAGCTGGCCGGGGCGTTCGTCCTGATGCGGCCGTACGAATGGATCGAGCCGGACTGGGAGCCCCGTGAGCGTCGCCAGGCGCTCGACTGGCTGCTGGAGCCGCCGGTGGAGCGGGAGCAGCCGGAGATGACGGAGGAGCAACGGGCGGAGCGGGAGCGGATGATCGCCGAGTGGCGGGCGCGTCGCGCGCTCATGGCGCAGGTCGCCGAAATGGTGGCCGACGAGGGAGCGGCGGCGATCCTCTCGCCCTCGGGCTGGACGGGCAACCTGCTCCGGATGGGCGGCACCCGGGCGTACCAGGCGGACGAGCCGATCCCGGGTCCGCAGCTGGTGCTGTCTCACGAGGACTACGGCCAGATCTGGCGGAACGTGAAGCGAGGCGTGCCGATGGAGCTGGAGCTGAACGTCCAGAACCGCTGGTACGACGACGACCTCCAGGGCAAGAACGTGCTGGCCGACCTGCCGGGCACCGACCTGGCGGACGAGTACATCATGATCGGCGGGCACTACGACTCGTGGCACGCGGGCACCGGTGCGGCGGATAACGCGGCGGGCACGGTGGTCATGATGGAGGCGCTGCGGATCCTGAAGGAGCTGGGGCTCCAACCCCGTCGCACCATCCGGATCGCCCTCTGGAGCGGTGAGGAGCAGGGGCTCTACGGGTCCCGGATGTGGGTGGAGAACCACCCGGAGCTCCACGACCGCATCTCGGCGTACCTGAACTTCGACAACGGCACCGGTCGGATCCGGGGGATCTACAACCAGATGAACGAGGGCGTCACGCCGATCTTCGAGCAGCTGCTATGGCCGTTCCGCGACCTGGGCGTGGTGGCGGTGAAGCACGCCAACACGGGCGGCACCGACCACCTGGCGTTCGACGGCGCCGGGATCCCGGGCTTCCAGTTCATCCAGGACCCCATCGAGTACTCGGTGAACACGCATCACAGCAACATCGACACGTACGAGCGGCTGGTCATGGATGACCTGAAGCAGGCGGCCGTGGTGGTGGCGAGCCTGGTGTACCACCTGGCGAACCGGGACGAGATGCTACCCCGGAAGCCGATGGAGACGATGAGCCAGCGTTGAGCTCCGGCGGGTGCGTATCAATAGCGGGCCATCAACCGCGGAGTCGCGGAGCGTACGCGGAGGGTTGTTGAGTCGGGCCGGGCGAGTCGGGGTGCGCGGCGTGGGTGACCTTCGTGGCCAGGCCAGCCTCGGGGAAACAGCGATCGGCCGGCCGCCTCGGCTGAAGGCTGCTTCACCCGGCCACCCTCGGCTTTCGCCTCGATCCGGGATGCCACCGGATCAACTCTCACGCAGTTCTCCGCGTGTACTCCGCGGCTCCGCGGTTTCCGAGGCGCTGGAGTGCGCCATGCTGACCCGAGGCGGGCCCCGGGTCAGCGCACGTAGAGCTCCGGCAGACCGAGGACCTCGAACCGGTCACGGCCGGTGTCGATGACCACGGCCAGGTGGTACGTGCCGCCCCGGGACCGGGAGGCGAAGTCCCGGGCGTCCACCCGCCCACCCCACCCCTCCACCGCCTCGCCCCGTCGCAGCCGGAGCGGGAAGTCCCGGCCCCAGGAGCCGCAGTTCCATTCGCACGGGTCCCAGACCGGCCGGCTCCAGCGGCCGTCACGGTAGACCCGGGGGCGAGCGAGGTCTTCGGGAAGCCGCCGGTCAATGGTGCCATGCGACGTGTTGGTGATGCGGATCCGGTACTCGAAGGCGTCGTACGCGTACCGTGACTCGGTGACGATGACCTGGTAGCTGAGGCCGTCGCGCTCCGCGTACGACGGGGGCCGGTGGTCCCAGAGCCCCACGAGGTCGTAGCAGCCGGCCAGCAGGACGACGGCGGCGAGGACCGGCAACCGATGGTATGCGCTGCTCATGGTTCACTCCCTCTGCGTGCCCCTCTGTCGAGATACCGGGGGGAGCCCCGGAAAGGTTCCGAGGGTGGAGCGCGGACGGCGCACCAGTCGCCAGTTGGGTGGAGTGCGGACGGCGCACCAGTCGCCAGTTTTGTCCCCTTACGAAATGCCTATCCCCCCACTACCCGGTCGGTTGAACCACCGAGAGCGGGACGAGCCCCTTGGACATGGCACAAAAAGCGTCATAACTGGCGACTGGTACGTCGTCCGGGAGGAACGTAGCTTCCTGCAAACGTCACATCCCACCCACGGACGCACCATGAGACACTTCAGCGCACCGCGCTCCTTCCTATTCGCGACTCTCTTCGGCCTCGCGGGCCTCGCGCTCACGGCCGCGCTCGCTCCGGCCCCGGCCACGGCCCAGGTCGATCTGGCGCAGTACGAGGCCATGACCGCCCGCAACATCGGCCCCGGCGGGATGAGCGGGCGTGTGGCCGACGTGGACGTCCAGGCCAGCGACCCGAACGTGGTCTGGGTCGGCTCGGCCACGGGCGGGCTGTGGCGGTCGGATGACGCCGGGCTGACGTGGGAGCCCATGACCGACGACCTGCCGACGTCGTCCATCGGTCAGGTGGCCATCTTCCAGCCCAACCCGGACATCGTGTGGGTGGGCACGGGCGAGGCGAACCCGCGGAACAGCATGGGCGTGGGCCGGGGCGTGTGGAAGAGCATCGACGGCGGTCGGAGCTGGGAGGCGGTCGGCCTCGAGGGGAGCGAGCACGTCAGCCGGATCCTGCTGCACCCCACGGACCCGGAGGTGGCGTGGGTCGCGGCCATGGGCCCGGCGTGGAGCGACGGCGAGCACCGGGGCGTGTTCCGGACCCGCGACGGCGGCGAGACGTGGCAGCGGGTGCTGTGGGCCAACCCGTCCACGGGCGCCGCGGACCTGGTCATGGACCCGACGAACCCGAACAAGCTGATCGCGTCCATGTGGGAATTCCGCCGCTGGCCGTGGTACTTCCGGTCCGGCGGCTCCGGAAGCGGGCTGCACGTCACCTACGACGGCGGCGACACGTGGGAGGAGCTCGGCCCCGATGACGGGCTCCCGGCCGGTGAGCTGGGGCGCACCGGGCTGGCCATCGCGGCGTCGCAGCCGAACGTGGTCTACGCGCTGGTGGAGGCAGAGCGGAACGCACTGCTCCGGAGCGATGATGGCGGGCACAGCTGGCGCACGGTGAACCGGGATCGTGGGATCAACCCGCGCCCGTTCTACTACGCCGACATCCGGGTGGACCCGACGAACGAGAACCGTGTCTACCGGGTGGCGGGGCGTCTGGACGTGAGCGAGGACGGCGGCAAGAGCTTCGAGACGGTGGTCCCGAGCCGGCTCATCCACGGCGACGTGCACGACCTCTGGCTCTCGGACGACGGACAGACGCTGATCCAGGGGAACGACGGCGGCGTGGGGATCAGCTACGACCGGGGCGACACGTGGCGCTTCGTCAGCAACCTGGTCCTGGCCCAGTACTACCACATCAACGTGGACTCCATGATGCCGTACAACGTCCTCGGCGGGATGCAGGACAACGGCTCGTGGGTGGGCCCCGCCTACGTCTGGCAGCAGCGCGGGATCGCCAACTTCGACTTCCAGCGGATCGGCGGCGGGGACGGCTTCGACGTGGTGCCGGACCCCACCGACGACCGGTACGTCTACGGGATGTCGCAGCAGGGGTCGCTCTACCGGTTCGACAAGGTCACCGGCGGCCGGTACTACATCCAGCCGAACCATCCGGACCCGGACGTGCGGCTGCGCTTCCACTGGAACGCCGGGATCGCGCTGGACCCCCACGAGCCCGGCGCGCTCTACATCGGCAGCCAGTTCCTCCACCGGACCGACGACCGGGGCCGGAGCTGGGAGACGCTCTCCCCCGACCTGACCACCGACGACCCGGAGAAGCAGCGCAGGGACACGGGCGGGCTGACGTACGACGTCACGGGCGCCGAGAACCACACCACCATCCTGACCATCGCGCCGAGCCCCCTCGAGGAGAGTGTGATCTGGGTCGGCACCGATGATGGCAACGTCCAGCTCACCCGGGACGGCGGCGGGAGCTGGACCAACACCGTGGACCGGATCCGGGGCGCGCCCGAGGGCGCGTTCGTGCCCCACATCGAGGCGAGCGGGCACGACCCGGCCGTGGCGTACGTGGTCTTCCACGACTATCAGCGCGGCGACTGGACGCCGTGGGTGTTCCGCACCGACGACTACGGCCGTTCCTGGGACCGGATCGTGGAGGGCGACGACGTGGACGGCTTCGTCCGGGTGGTCGAAGAGGACCCGGTCACCCCGAACCTCCTCTGGGTCGGCACGGAGTTCGGGCTCTGGCTGAGCCTCGACGGCGGCGACCGCTGGCAGGGTTGGGAGCACGGCGTGCCCACCGCACCGGTCCGGGACGCGGTCACGCACCCGCGGGAGCACGACCTGGTACTGGGCACCCACGGGCGCGGCGCGTTCGTCATCGACGACGTCCGGCCGCTGCAGGCGCTGGCGGGGGACGCCTCCGTCGCCGATCGATCGGTCCACCTCTTCGACCCGCCCACCGCCTACCACCACGAGGTGGCCGAGCCCATGGGGTTCCGGTCCACCGGCCACGCCATGTGGTGGGGCGAAAACCGCCCGTTCGGCGCGCGGCTCAGCATCTGGGTCGGCGACGACGCGTCCGCCGGCGACGAGGAGCCCGAGAGCTCCGTCGCCACGATCAGCGTCATGGACGCCCAGGGTGCCGCCATCCGCACCTTCGAGGATCGGCTCGAGCCCGGGCTCAACCGGGTCCTCTGGCGGCTGGAGACCGATGGCGTGCGGATGCCCGATGACGATTCGGACGCGCCGCCGCCCTCCGGGCCCGCCGCGCCCCCCGGCGACTACACGGTCCGGGTCGCTTTCGATGGGGACACGGCGAGCGCGCCCATCGCCGTACGGATCGACCCCCGGGAGGAGACGCTGGACCGGGCCGACTTCGTGGCCGCGGCGGAGACCTACCGTCAGGTCAGCGAGCTGCGCCTCGGGGTGGAGGAGACCGAAACACGGATCCGGGATCTGCTGGACGGGATCGGCCTGGTCCGCGACCGGCTGGAGCAGACCGACGTGGACGGCGAGGCCGCGATCATGGAGCGTGCCGACAGCGCCGAGGCGGCGCTGGAGGCGCTGCTGGTCCGGCTCCGGGGCGACCGGGAGGCCCAGGGCATCACCGACCGGTCGGCTACGGTCCTCTCGGCGCTCTACGGCGCGTCCGCGGACGTCCGCCCCGGGGTGCCCACGCCGAACCAGGAGGCGGGGATCGACCGGGGCGAGGCGGTGGTGACCGCCTGGCTGGAAGACGCGGACGTCGTCTTCACCCGGGTGGTGGAGCCGCTGCGAGCGGCCGTGGACGCGGCGGGGTTGGGACTGCTGCCGGACGGCTGATGGCGGCGGCGGGGAGCGGATGGGGATCCGGTGTCGTTCTCCGATCCATTCGCTTCTGACCGCGCCGGACCGGGGCGGCCCCGGTAGCCAGACGGCCTGCCGACCTGCTACCGTGGCGGGTGTCGTCCATCCGATCCACGGAGCAGAGTCATGAACCGATTCCTGAACAGCATCGGCAGCCGCCTGGCGGAGATTTTCGACCCGGAGATCATCAACCGGACCGTGGCCGCGTGATGGAAGACGGCAGGATGGACCGCGAACGCTACGAGCTACCCATCGAGGTGCGGCCGGAGGACATCGACGAGCTGGGCCACGTGAACAACGTGGTCTACCTGCGGTGGGTCCAGGAAGCGGCCATGGCCCACTGGCGGGCCCGGGCCACGGCGGAAGACCAGGCGGCGCTCTTCTGGGTGGTCAGACGCCACGAGATCGACTACGTCCGGCCTGCGTTCCTGGACACCGGGGTCCTGGCCCGGACATGGGTCGGGACGGCCACGCGGCGGAAGTTCGAGCGGCACACGGAGCTGGTCCGGGCCACCGACGAGAAGCGCCTGGTCCGGGCGCGGACCGTTTGGGTGCCCGTGGACTCGGAGACGCTCCGACCCACGGACGTGAGCGACACCGTCCGGGCGCGGTTCTCGGCGGGCGGGGCGGCCGACGCCGCGGGCGGTCCGTAGCCCCCGTCCGGCGTCTCCTCCAGCGCCTCGTCCGGCGGCCGGGCCGTCGGCCTTTGGCGGAGGCCCCGGCGGCGTTACGTTCAGGCGTCACCCTCCAACAATCCGCGAAGCCCATGCACCGAACCCACACTGCCGCGGGTGTCTTCGGCACCCACATCCCGTTCGCCGCCTGCGTCGTATGCCTCGGCCTCGCGGGCCCCCTGGCGTGCGCACCCGATACGCCCGGGGAGGAGATTGGCGGCCCCGCCGTCGTGGCGATCGAGGCCGCCCCGACGCCTGCCGCGCCGGGGAGCGGAGAGCCGAACCTGACGGTGGACGCCAGCGGCGTCGCCTACCTGAGCTGGCTCGAGCCATCGGAGGTCGGCCACGCGCTCCGGTTCGCGCGCTGGTCCGAGGGCGGATGGGGTGAGCCCCGGACCATCATCGACCGCCCGGACCTGTTCGTGAACTGGGCCGATTTCCCGTCGCTGGCGCTGTTCGGCGACGGGGTCATGGCCGCCCACTGGCTCGAGATGAGCGGACCGGGCACCTATTCCTACGACGTGCGGATGGCACTCTCCCGGGACGGCGGCGAAACGTGGAGCGACGACATCATCCCCCACCGCGACGGCGTGGCGGCGGAGCACGGCTTCGTCTCGCTGGTGCCGGCGGCAGGGGACGGAGGGTCGGGCGGCGCGGCGGACGGCTCGGAGGGTCGGTCGAAGCTGGCGGCCCTCTGGCTCGACGGGCGGGCCACGGTCGACGGCGCGCCGATGACCCTCCGGTTCACCACCCTGGACGCCTCCGGGACGCTGGGCCCGGAGGAGCGCGTGGATGCCAGCGTGTGCGACTGCTGCCAGACGGCCATGGTCGCCACCCCCGACGGGCTCGTGGCGGCGTACCGAAACCGGACCGACCGCGAGGTCCGGGACATCTACGTGGCCCGCCGCGTGCACGGCGAGTGGACGGACGGGCGCCCCGTCCACGACGACGGCTGGGTCATCGCCGGGTGTCCGGTGAACGGGCCCGCGCTGGCCGCCCACGGAAACACGGTGGTGGTGGCGTGGTTCACCGCCGCGGAGAGCCCGGGCGACGGGGCGGAGAGCCGGGCCGAGGTCCGGGCGGCCGGTGAGCGCGGTCGCGTCCTCGCCGCCTTCTCCTCCGACGGCGGCGCCACCTTCGGCCCGCCCGTGCGGGTGGATGACGGCGCGGCCATGGGCCGGGTGGATGTACTGGCGCCGGACGGCGGACGGGCGGTGGTGAGCTGGCTCGAGCGGGCGGAGACCGGCGCGGAGGTGCGCGTCCGTAGTGTGGCGCCGGGCGCGGTTGGACCGGCGCAGACGGTGGCGGGCGCCGCGGCCGAACGGACCACCGGGTTCCCGCGGATGGCGCGGACGGGCAGCCGCGTGGTCTTCGCCTGGACGGAGCCGGGCGAGAACGGGGGTGTCCGCACCGCCGTGGGCACACTGCCCGAACGCACCGACGAGCCGGCCGACGGGCCGTCGTCGCGGGAGGCCGACGGGTCGGGCCCGGACGTGGCCCCGGCCCTGGAGGCGATCACGCTGGCGGGCGACCCGGTGGCGCTGGACGAGCTGCGGGGGGAGGTGGTGCTGTTGAACGTGTGGGCCACGTGGTGCGTGCCGTGCCGGCAGGAGGTCCCCGAGCTCCAGGCGCTCCACGAGGCCCACGCCGGCAGCGGGCTCCACGTGGTGGGCGTCACGGTGGACAATCGTGGCGCGGAGGACCAGATCCACCGGTTCATCGATCAGTTCGGGATGACCTACGACGTCTGGTGGGACCCCGACGGCAGCGCCATCGACGCCTTCGGCGCCGCCGGCGTGCCCCTCACCGTGCTGATCGACAGGGACGGCCGCATCGCGTGGCGTCACCTGGGCGCATTCACGGCCGACGACCCGGCACTCCGCGAGGCGGTCCGGGCCACCCTCTGACGGAGGAGCCTCATTTAACGTCGGCGAGGGTGAGGCCGTCCAGAAGCCGGCGACGCGGGGGCGGACGCAGCGGGCCCGTTACGAAATCCGCCCTCGATCATCTACCGGATGGAAGACCAACGTACCGAACAAGCTGTCCGAGACGGCGGACACCACCGTTTCGAGCCCGCTGGCCGACGGCGTGTCCATGGACGTGATCACCAGCAGCACCGAGTTCACCCGGACCCGCGCCTGTGCGCTGGGCGGCGAGGTGGTCGTGACCGGCACGCGGTCGCGGACCCGCGACACGGAAACCCGGACCGGCACCATGGACGTGAGCGCGACCCGGACCTTCGTGGAGTGCGCCCGGCCGCTGGACGAGAGCGATGTGACGGTCCCCCTGAACGGTGCCGTGACGCTCACCGCGCACCGGGAATGGGACGCCGGTCAGTGGAACGGGATGCAGGAGCTCACGCTGGTCGGCTCCGTCGACTGGGCCACCGACGACGACCGCTCCGGCACCTGTGAGATCGATATCCTGGCCGGGATTGACCCCGTTCCGCCGGCGGGGAGAACCGTCGTCGACCGGGAAGCTCCGGTCGGCGGCGGTTCGTACATCAGGGGAGCGGCCAGTGGGCCGCCAGGATCTCCGTCTCGACCCGGTGACCGCCGGGGCAGGTCACCCGTCCCTCGTCGATCCCGGGCAAAGCCGTGAACCGACGGATGAACCGCTCGGCCAGCTGCCGGCAGCCGTGCAGGACGAACCACACCTCCTCCGATGACGACGGGTCCCCCAGCACCCGGTAACGAGCGGTGCGCGGGACTCTGATGTGGCGTTCTTCGGAGTTCATGGGCATCGGCGTGGACAGGTGCTCGAAAACCGCGGAGCCACGGTCATCCGGTGCGTGTGGAAAAGGCGACGGCCGGGGCGCCGGAATCCCCGACGCCCCACCCGTCGCCCGTGGCCAAATCTTCGCTCGGCCGCAGGAACCCTACTCGTGGGCGCCCGTGGAACGCTCGCCGAACTGACCGTCCAGGAACATCAGGGCAGCGTTGTTGTCTCCCGCCATCTCGAGGCGATCCACCGCTGTGCCCGTGGTGTCCTCTTCCTCCACCTGCTCCTCGATGAACCACTGGAGCATGACCTGCGACGGGTAGTCCTTCGCCTCCACCGCCGCTGCGTAGATCGCGTTGATCAGCCCCGTCACCTTCTGCTCGTGGGCCAGAGCCGCACGGAACGCGTCCACCGGTGAGCCGAACTCCACCGGCGGCTTGTCGATCTGCTGGAGCTCGATCCGCTCCCCGCGCTCCACGAGGAAGTCGAACAGCTTCATGGCGTGCGCTTCCTCCTCCTTCGCCTGCATCCGGAACCACTGGGCGAACCCTTCGAAGTTCTCCTCCTCGAAGTGGGCCGCCATGGCCAGGTACAGGTACGCCGCGTAGAACTCGTGGGTGATCTGCTCGTTGATCAGATCCTTGACCGTCTGGTCCATCGCCGCCTCCTTATCAATAATGATTATTACTAAACTCAAGGTACGCCCTGGACCGGGCCGTGTCAAATGGTGGCCCAGCGCTTGCCCCTTCTCACGCGTCGGATAAGATACACGCCACGAACGGGCACGGGAAACGGACGGAGGGTGGAGTTGGTCTATCTGCTGCTGGCGATGGGAATTGCGCTCCCTGGAGACACGGTGGTGTACCGGGGTGCGGAGGGGGAGCTGCGGGTGGAGCCGCCCCGGGCGGAGTCACCGGCGGTGCGGGTGGATGGGCGCCTGGACGAGGCGGTGTGGCGAGAAGCGGCGGTCCTGACGGGTTTCACGCAGTCGGATCCGGTGGAGGGGATCCCTGCGAGCCAGGAGACGGAGGTCCGGGTGG
>JAWODW010000044.1:0-211028 GCA_046483065.1 Longimicrobiales bacterium
GTCAGCTGACCGGCCCCCAGAAGGGACACGATCGCAGCGATCAACCGAAGAATCAGTTCCATTTCAGCGTCACCTCCTTTCGCGATAGCGTCGGCCGTCTGTTTCCGCTATTGGAGTGGCCGCGTACGCTCCGCTGGGTGCTACAGGTCCGCTGAGTCCTGGTCGTGATTTCCGCCGGCGGGGGGCTCCTATGTTCCTTGGTTTCTCCTTTGTCCTGGGCGTGGTCAGCGACCACGCGAGGTGTCTGGATTCAGTATCGGTCAGGGCGCGCGGCCCCTTGCGTCATGTCAGGTTCCCGGCTGCGTCTACGGTGGCCATGGCCGCAGCCCGCTCGGGCGCCCCGGTGATGGGGGCGCTGCCGGAGCGGACGCGTGTGTAGTGGTCTGCGCGCCGGAGCGCGACGAGGACGTACTGCCGGCCGGCGATCTCCACCTCCCGTAGTCCGTCGAGCTCGAGGGTGTCGAGGCCGGCGGCGGCCAGGGCGCGGACGGTGGCCTGCGCGGCGGCCTGTGCGGCGGCGCCGGGCAGGTCCACGGCCACGGCGTCGGCGCGGTGCACGTCGGTGCCGTAGGCGACGGTGACGGAGCAGAGGACGCGGCCGTCGCCGTGGCGTTCGCGGTCCACGGCCACCAGGCGGGGCCGTGCGGTGACGGGCGGCGCGTCGGCGTCGGTCGGGCCGGCCTCGCCGTTCGTTGCGCCGGCGCCTGCGCTGGCCGCGGCTCCCTCGGTCTCGGCGGCTCTGGCGGTCTCGGTTCCGAGCGGGTGGCTCGTTCGGGCGTCGGCCTCCTGGACCAGGCGGAGGCGGTGCCGGGGCGTCGGATTCGGCTCGTCGTCGGTGTCGACGTCGGTGTGGCCGTTCCCGACCACGCGCACGTGTATGCGTGCGGGTGTGACGGGGGTGGCGAGGCCGGCGAGGAGTGCGGAGCGGACGTGCCCGGCGATGACGCTGGCGCGGTCGGGGTCGGTGACCTCGACGTGGATGGCGTCGATCCTGGAACCGGAAGTGTGCACGCGTGCGTCGACCACGCCGGCCAGAGACCGGAGGAGGCGTTGGGCGTCTGTAAGGAGCTGGGGACTGGCCACGGTTCGGCTCTGGCTCATGTCCGGGGTGCACGTCCTCTCAGGCGGCGGTCAATAACGGCAGTGGAGATATCCGGGCCACAGGCCCTGGCGTGTCGTCCATCCGGTCGAGGGTCGCGGCTGTCTGGGAGGTCGGCGTCAATTTGGGTCCTGAGGGACGGGGTGTCAAGAACGGTAAACCCGTGGGGCAGCGGGGGCTCCGGCGCCGGAGCGTGGCCCGGCGGAACTTGCGGGGCGCTGCCCGGGTTGAAGATATTGGGTGCCGTGCGTCCGATCTCGTCTCTCTCCCAGCTTCGGCGCGCGAGCTGCGAACCTCAATCGAGACCGTGATGAACATACCGGCCATCGGACTGCTCGTGCTGCAGGCGGTGCTCCCGCCCATCGGCGGGGACACGGCCGGTGCCGGCTGGTACGCGTCGGGCCCCGCTCCCGCCCCCGTGGTCTCGGCCTCGCCGGCGGCGGCGTGGGCCGGTGAGGCGGCCGAGGCGTCGTCGTCTCGCCACTGGGACGAGCTGGACGTGGCGGAGCGGCTGTGGGTGACGAGCGCGCTGGCGGCGCTGACGCTGGAAGAGAAGGTGGCGCAGCTGGTGATGGCGTACCTGGAGGGCGGCGAGCCGGAGGAGGGGGGCGCCCGGTGGGAGCGCGCGCGGCGCCTGGTCTCGGAGCACCGCGTGGGCGGTGTGATCGTGGGCGTGGGCTCGAGCTACGGCACGGCGAGCTGGCTGAACCGGCTGCAGCGGTGGACGGAGCTGCCGCTGCTGGTGGGCGCGGACCTGGAGTGGGGTCCGGGCACGCGGCTCACGGGCGCCACGGTGCTGCCCATCAACATGGCGGTGAGCGCGTCGGGTCCGGCGGGCGTGGCCCGGGAGGCGGGCCGGATCACGGCGCTGGAGGCCCGTGCGGCGGGGATTCACATGGCGTTCGCGCCGGTGGCGGACGTGAACGTGAACCCGGAGAACCCGGTCATCAACACGCGCTCGTACGGGAGCGACCCGGGCGCGGTGAGCGACCGGGTGGTGGCGTTCATACAGGGCGCCCGGAGCGGTGGGCTGCTGACGGCGGTGAAGCACTTCCCCGGCCACGGTGACACGGAGACCGACTCGCACCTGGCGCTCCCGGTGATCCACGCCGACCGATGGCGGCTGGAGGACGTGGAGCTGCGGCCGTTCCGTGCGGCCATCGGCGCCGGCGTGGACGGCGTCATGACGGCCCACCTCTCGGTGCCCGCGCTGGACCCGTGGCGGGTGCCGCGTCCGGCCACGCTGAGCCCGCCGATCCTGACGGGGCTGCTCCGTGACCGCCTCGGGTTCGACGGGCTGGTGATCACCGACGCGCTGCACATGGACGGCGTGGGCGACCGCGGCCGGGCCGGGGCCGTGGTGGTGGAGGCCATCCTCGCCGGCGCCGACATCCTCCTGATCCCGCCCGACGAGGGCCAGGCCATCGCGGCAGTGGCGGCGGCGGTGCGGGCGGGCGAGCTGAGCGAGGCCCGCATCGATCGATCGGTGCGCCGGGTGCTGGCGGCGAAGGCGGCCGTGGGGCTGAGCCGGGGCCGGGGTGTAAACCTGGGGCGGCTCGTGGCCCAGGTGGGTCGGGGCGATCACGAGGCCTGGGGACGCAGCGTCGCCGAGCGCTCCATGACGCTCGTCCGGGGCCGGCCCGGGGCGCTCCCGATGGACGTACGGGACCGGTCGGTGCTGGCCGTGATCTACGACCACGGGCGCCGCCACGCGTCCGGCTCCGCCTTCGAGGCCGCGCTGGCCGAGCGGGGCGCCCGGGTCATGGCCGTCCGGCTGTCGCGCACGGCGGATGTCGACGACCTGGACCGGGTCCGGCGCCTGGCCCGGGACGCCGACGTGACCGTCTTCGCCAGCTTCTCCAGGGCCGTGCCGTGGCGCGGCTCGCTGGGACTGCCGTGGGCGGTGGCCGAGCTGGCGGCCGAGCTGGCGGCCGGCGGCGCGCCCGTGGTTTCCTTCGGCGACCCCTACCTCCTGGGGCAGATCCCCCACACGTGCACGTACCTGCTGGCCTGGAGCGACGCGCCGGTGAGCCAGCACGCGGCCGCCCGGGCGCTCCTGGGCGAGATCCCCATCACCGGCCGGCTGCCCATCGACCTGCCGCCGGACTACGGCGTGGGCCACGGGATCGTGGTGCCGAGCCTGCCGGGGATCACCACGGCCCGGCGGTAGCCTGCCGGAGAGCCCGTTCCTCCTGGACCCCATGACCGCTGGGGCACCCTGGCGCTCGGAGCTCTGGTCCATCACCACGGCGTCCGTGGACACGCTCCTCGGGTGGAGCCTCGGCCAGGGCGTCGACCTCGGCCTCGCCGGGATGGCGCTGGGCGCCGGCGGCGCGGCCGTAGCCGACGCCGCTCCAGCTCCGCCCCACCCGGCCCCCAACGGCAAGAGGGCCGGCATCTTGCAGCCGGCCCCCTCGCCTTTCATGCAACGCGTCGGCTGGACGCGTCTTTGTTCATCGGCGTATCAGACGCCTACGCCGGGCTCCTCACCGTGGATCTCCTCCATGATCTCCTGGAACTTCTCCAGCGTCTCCGGATCCGCGTTGATCGCCCGGATGATCCCGTCGTATTCCTCGTAGTCCATCTCCACCTCATCCAGCTTGGACTCGATGGCCTCGTTGGCCTCCGCCTGGATCTCCTGCGCCTCGTCAGGGTCCGCCGTCTGCGACAGCTGCTCCTGCGCGTCCCGGCTGATCTCCACCACGTCAGGGTAGATCGTCGCGAACCGCTCGAGCTGCTCCTCCGTCACGTCCGGTACTTCCTGACCCGGCGTCTGCTGCGCCTCCAGCTGCCCCGCAGAAGCCAGCCCCAGCGCCGCGGCCATCAGTACGCTCACTGCCATGGATGCGAATCGCATCGTCTCGTTCCTTCCCTTGAATTCACCCTTCCGGCCGGCTTGCGCCCGCCTCTGTTGACCCTTCATCCATGCACCGTCCATTCCCATAGGCTCCGAAGAGTCGGCCCGAACCCTCGGGAACCGCCGAAACCCCCTGTCAACACTGGGCGTTCGGCGATCTGGCCGGGGCCGCTGCCCGCCCACCACGGGGGGTTGCACAGCGGCGCGGGCGGCGCGATTATGTGTCATGATGCCACATGAGCCGGCCTGGAGACCCCGGATGACGCTGCGGACGGCGTTCGCGCTCTACGTGCTGCTGCCGCTGGCCGCGCTGGGTGCGGCGAGCATGTGGTTGGGTGGGCGAGCGGTGGAGAGTGCAGTGCAGGCGCGCCTGGAGGATGACGTAGCGCTGGTGGCGCGAGCGATTCAGCTGCCGTTGAGCCGTGCGTTGGTGGAGGGGGAGGGGGAGCAGCTGTACGAGGCGCTGGGGTCGGCGTTCCGGATCCGGCGGGTGTACGGTGCGTACGTGTACGACGAGTCCGGGGAGCTGGTAGCGGAGGTGGGTCTTCCGGCAGGGGGCGTCCGGGGCCCGGAGCCGGCGCGGGTGGCGGAGGAGGGTCGGCGTGGCGAGTACGGCGAGGTCGGGGGTCGTCGGGTGTTCTCGTACTTCGTGCCGTTGACCACTCAGGGCGGCCGGATCGCGGGGCTGCTGCAGGTGACGCGGAGCCGGAGCGACATGGAGGAGGTGGTGGGCCGGGTGCGGGTGCAGGTGGCGGGGCTCTTCGGTGGGGTCTGGCTGTTGATCGCGGTACTGCTTCTGGTGGCGCATCAGCGGGTGGTAGGGCGTCATTTCCGGCGGCTTTCGGCGGCCATGGGGCGTGTGGAGTCGGGGGCCCGAGGCGAGCGGATCGAGGAGACGGGTCCCCGTGAGGTGGTGGGGATGGCGCGGTCGTTCAATCGGATGGTGGCGGCGGTGGAGCGTGCGGAGCGTGAGGTGGAGGCGCGCCGGGGCCGGGAGGTGGAGCTGGAGGAGCGGCTGCGGCGGTCGGAGAAGCTGGCGGCTATCGGTCGGCTGGCGGCGGGTGTGGCCCACGAGCTGGGCACGCCGTTGAGCGTGGTGGACGGCACGGCGCAGCGTCTGGAGCGGTCGGCGGAGGGCGACGACGGGGTAGCGGAGGCGTCGTCGTCGATCCGGAGCGCGGTGCGGCGGATGGAACGGATCGTCCGTCGTCTGCTGGAGTTCGGGGTCCGTGCCGCGGGTGACCGGGAGCGTCGGGACGCGATCTCGCTGCTGGTGTCGGCGGCCACGGCGGTGCGGGGTGAGGATATGGCCCGGGAGGTAGAGGTGGTTGTGGAGGAGCCGGACAGGCCGGTGGAGGTGGTGGTGGACGTGCGGCGGCTGGAGTCGGCGTTGACGCACCTGCTGCGGAACGCGGTCCAGGCGGTGGAGGCCGGTGGTGTGGTGACGGGCCGCGTTCGGGAGGCCGGCGGGATGGTGGAGTTCGTGGTGGACGACGACGGTCCTGGCGTCCCCGACGACATCCGTGACCAGCTGTTCGAGCCGTTCTTCACGACCAAGTCGGAGGGCGAGGGTTCGGGGCTCGGGTTGCCGGTGGTGCACGCGGTGGTGGAGGAGCACGGCGGCGAGGTGGACGTGGGGACGTCGCCGGCGGGCGGCGCCCGGTTCGTGGTCCGGATCCCGGGGGACGCCGATGGCTGAAGTGGGCGACGGTGATCGGGTCCTGGTGGTGGAGGACGACGAGCAGCTCCGGAGCCTCCTGGAGACGGAGATCGGGGACCGGGGCCTCGAGGTTCGGGGCGCCGCCACGGCGGAAGAGGCCCGGGAGACGCTGGAGAGCTGGTCGGCGGACGTAGTGGTGACGGACATCCGGCTTCCGGGCGCCGGTGGGATGGCGCTGCTCCGGTGGGGTACGGAGCTGCCCGCCGGCCCGGACTTCATCATGATCACGGCGTTCGGCGGCGTACGCCAGGCGGTGGAGTGCCTTCAGTCTGGTGCCGCCGACTTCCTGACCAAGCCGCTGGACCTGGACCATCTGGCCGCGGCGCTGGAACGGGTCCTCGAGATGCGCCGGTTGCGGCGGCAGGTGGAGGAGTACCGGGAGCTGCTCGACGAGGCCGAGTTCCACGGGATGGTGGGCCGGAGCCCCGTCATGCGCCGGGTCTTCGACCAGGTCCGGCGGGTGGCCGAGGCCCAGGGGCCCGTGCTGGTGGTGGGGGCGAGCGGCACCGGGAAGGAGCTGGTGGCACGGGCCGTCCACGCCGAGAGTGGCCGCGCCGACGCCGAGTTCGTGGCCGTGAACTGCGCCGGGATCCCCGAGGACCTGCTGGAGAGCGAGTTCTTCGGCCACGCCGAAGGCGCGTTCACCGGCGCCCGGCAGGCCCGGCAGGGGCTCTTCGAGGAGGCCGACGGCGGAACCCTGATGCTCGACGAGATTACCGAGATGACGCCCGGGCTCCAGGCCAAGCTGCTGCGGGTGCTCCAGGACGGCCGGTTCCGGCCCGTGGGCGCGAACCGGGAGCGGGAGGTGGACGTACGCATCGTGGCCGCCACCAACCGCGACCTGGAGGAGGCCGTGGCCGAGGGCCGGTTCCGGGAGGACCTCTACTTCCGGCTGGCCACGTTCACCATCGAGCTGCCGCCGCTCCGGGACCGGGGCGACGACATCGACCTGCTCCTGGCCCACTTCCTCCGCCTCTACGCGCTCCGGGCCGGGAAGGACGTGGACGGCTTCACCGCCGGCGCGCTCCGCCGCCTCCACGCCTATCACTACCCCGGCAATGTCCGCGAGCTGCGCAACGTGGTGGAGCGCGCCGTCACCTTCTCCAACGGCCGACTCGTGGACGTCGACGCGCTGCCCGAACGGGTCCGGCGGGCGAGGGCGTCCGATCCCGGCGATAGGGCCGGTGACGCCAGGGCCGGTGGGAACGGCGGCCTCCCCGACGGCCTGGTACGGGACGATGACGACGTCCTGCCCACCCTCCGGGAGATCGAGGACCGTTACATCCGCCACGTCCTGGACCGGGTCGACGGGAACAAGCGCAGGGCCGCCGCGCTCCTCGGCATCGCCCGCAGGACCCTCTACCGCCGCCTGGACGAGGACGACGAGTAGCCCGTCGGGGGCGCGGCCTAGCGGGCAGCCCCCCAATCCTCGACCTGCAGCCCCGGGACCCGCCCGAAATGCCGCACGTTGGACGTCACCAGCGTGAGCCCGTGGGCGAGAGCGGCCGCGGCCAGCCAGAGGTCGTGGGCACCGATGAGGGTGCCCGCCGACGCCAGCTCGGCCCAGAGCTCGGCATAGGCTCGGGCCGTGGGGAGGTCGAGGACGAGGATCGGGAACCGGTCCAGGACCGCCTCGACGAACGCGGAGCGACGGGCCCGACGGACCCGGTCGTCGGCGCGATGGACGCCGTGAAGGAGCTCGCTCACCGAAATGACAGAGAGGAGAAACGGTTCGTCGTCGCGCCCCGCGACACGATCTTCGAGATCCAGCCGTTCCCGCTCGTAGTCGATGAGGACCGTGCTGTCAATCAGGACCCCCACGGGTCCTCCGGCGGTACGTTAAGCTCCGCCCGGGCCTCGGTGATGTCCTCGGCGAAGGCGTCGGTTTCATCGGGGTCGAGCCGGGGCAGCGACTCGAGCAGCGCCGGAAGGTCCCGGAGCCGCGTGCCCGTGGGTACCGGCGAGAGCTCGGCCACCGGCTTGCCGCCGCGGATCAGCACGAACCGCTCGCCGCGGTACGCGACGCGATTGATATAGTCGGCGAAATTGCGGCTGACGTCGGTGACGGTTGCTTCGGATTTCATGGCGTGCTCCCCTGATGATCAGAGAATCAATTTATCAGATTATGTGCCACCGCGCGATGGCCGGCGCGGGAGGCGGGCGGCGAGTCGGCGTCCCGGACCCTCCGTTCGCTGCGGGCTGTGGGACCAGATGAGGGTTCGGGACGCGGAGCGACCCGAACCTTCCGATGGTCGTCTTCCGGGATCGATGGAAGGAGGATTCGGGTCGCGAGGCGACCCAAACCCTCCACTCATCCGTCGGGGTCGATCGCCGGAGGGTTCGGGACACGCTCGCGGTGCGTCGGCCGCCGCCCGTCGCCGCCCGTGGACGCCCGCCCTTGCCCCCCGCCCCCTCGGGCCCGACGTTTGCAGCGCCCGGCGACCGGCGGTCCACGACGGACCCGGCCTTCGCCCGTCGTCGCCTGAACGCCCCCGCGAAGGAAGGGTCCCGCCGGCAGCGCGGGGCCGTGCTGTGAACCCTCGGAATCAACCTCGAACTCGACCCCGACCCCGAATCCCATGCATATCTTCGGTTCCCACACCAACAGCAACGGCGGCATCGAGATGACCGTGTACCGCGCCGCGGCGGCGGGTCTCGACGCGCTGCAGGTTTTCACGCTGATCCCGAAGTTCTACAACGACAAATCGGGGATCAGCGAGGGTCGTGTGGAGCGGTTCCACGCGGCGCTGGACGAGACGGGGATGGACCCGAAGCACGTGATGGTGCACGCGCCGTACGTGCTGAACACGGCCAAGACGGACGACGCGGAGCGTCGGGGTCGTGCGCACAGGGGTCTGGCGAAGGAGCTGGAGCGGTCGAGTGTGCTGGGTGTGGCGGGCGTGTGCTTCCACCCGGGGAGCGCCGGGAAGGGCGATGTGGACGAGGCCATCGGCTACGTGAGCGAGGCGATCACGGGGGCGCTGGAGGCGGTGGACTCGGACACGAAGCTGTGGGTGGAGAACACGGCGGGGGCCGGGGCCACGGTGGGCCGGACAGCGGAGGAGGTGGCACAGATCCTGGACGGCGTGCCGTCGTCGCTTCGTGGCCGTACGGGCTACGGCCTGGACACGTGCCACCTGTTCAGCGCGGGGTACGCCCTCGACGAGAGTGAGGAGACGCTGGTCCGGATTTTGGACGACTGGGAGGCGACGGTGGGGGAGCCGCCGAGCTTCTTCCACCTGAACGACAGCCAGTTCGCCCGTGGCACGAACAAGGACCGCCACGCGCTCATCGGCGAGGGTCACATCGGGGAGGAGCCGTTCCGGTGGCTGCTGGCGGACGCGCGGAGCCAGGACGTGCTGCTGGTACTGGAGACGCCGCAGCAGAACGAGGACATCGGCGATGATGACCGGTCGCCGGACCCGTATGACGTGCGGATGCGGGAGCTGCTGGAGCGGCTGGCGGGGTAGGGTCGGCGCTGTGGCCGGCCCCGTAGCGTTCGGCGCCTAGAGCCACTCCCGCTTCGGCCACGTCAGCCCCACGCCGGCCCAGATCAGGATCACGCCGAGGACGCCGGCCAGCGTGTAGCCGGTGAGGAAGTAGACCACCTCGCCGGCGAGGGCGGCGCCTTCCACGATGGCCCAGGTGATGATGACGCCCGTCTGGATGGCGGAGGCCCGGGCCTGCCACTCCGTCTCCTCCCGGGGCCGCTGGATGATGGGCGCGACCCGGGTCCGCCACACGCCCATGGCGCCGGCAGCGGCCAGGAGGAAGAGCGCCAGGAAGCCGTTGAAAGCGAGCGAGGGATCAATCTCCGACGTCATACCCCCCTGCTGCTGGTGCAGGAACCAGCTGACGAAGGCGAAGAGGGTGACGCCGGTCCCGAGGCTGATCCCGATGATGCGCATCATCAGGATGGCCTGCTCGGGGGAGCGGGGCCCTGGACCCTGGTTCATGGTGCGGCTCCTCAGTCGAGGGTGAAGCCGATCTTCACGGTCACCTGGAAGTGGGCCACCTTGCCGCCATCGATATGGCCGCGGATCTCGTCCACCTCGAACCAGCGCAGGTTGTGGACGGTCTCCGAGGCCTTGTCGACGGCGTTCCTGATGGCGTCATCGATGCTATCGGCGGACGAGCCGGTGAGTTCCACCTTCTTGTATACGTGGTCGGGCACGAGCCCTCCTGGGTTGTAGGATCCACGGGTCAGGGGCCAATGTATGGCCTGAGCCGTGCCGGTGCGAAGGGTGTCGGGGTGGCAGGGACCGGAGGAGCGAGGAGACCATGGAGGGCGACGTGGGGACGGAGCGGCCTGGCGGTGGAGCCGTAGGCGCGGGGTTCGGCACGCCGCGCGTGGTCCTGAGCAAGTGCCTGGAGCTCGAGGCGTGCCGGTACAACGCCCGGACCATCCGGTCGAGCGTGATGCGGCTGATCGAGCCGCACGTGGAGTTCATCCCGACCTGCCCGGAGGTGGAGATCGGGCTGGGCGTGCCCCGGGACCCGATCCGGCTGGTGGCCGGCGCTGGCGGGCCCGGCGACGACCCGGCGTCCCCCGGCCTCCGGCTGGTGCAGCCGTCCACGTCCCGCGACCTGACGGACCGGATGATGGCGTTCAGCCACGGGTTCGCCGACGCCACCGATGACGTGGACGGGCTACTCCTCAAGAGCCGGTCGCCGTCGTGCGGGATCAAGGACGTGAAGGTGTACGGCGGCGCGGAGGACGCGCCGGTGGTCCGAAAGGACGCGGGGATGTTCGCCGGAGTCATGATGGACCGGTACCCGGAGGCGGCCATCGAAGATGAGGGCCGGCTGACGAACGCCGGGATCCGGCACCACTGGCTGACCCGGATCTTCGCGTCGGCGCGGCTCCGGGCGGCGCTTGCCGACGGCCCGACGGGGCTGGTGGACTTCCATACCCGGTACAAGCTGGTGCTCATGGCCCACTCGCCGGCGGGTCAGCGGGAGCTGGGCCGGCTGGTGGCGGAGGCCGGGGGCGCGTTCGACGACGTGGTACCGGCCTACCGCGCAGGGTTCGCCGAGGCCATGGCGGAGCCCGCGAGCCGGGGTGCCCACGTGAACGTCATCCAGCACGCACAGGGCTACTTCAAGCGGGAGCTGGCGGGCCCGGAGAAGCGGCAGTTCGAGGATCTCCAGGCCCAGTACCGGGAGGGGCAGCTGCCGCTCCCGGCGCTCCTGGCCGTAGTGGGCAGCTGGGTGGAGCGGTTCGACGCGCCGTACCTGCGGGAGCAGGTGTACTTCCGGCCGTACCCACGGGCGCTGGTTACGGCCGCGGACTCGGGCCGGGGCCGGCTGGTCTGATCGCCGCCGGGTGCCTTGCCGGGCGCCGTCGTCGCCCGGTCGCCCGGTCGTCTAGCGCAGAAGCAGGACCCCCAGGACCAGCGACGCGCCCACGAGGAACCGGCCCCAGGTGAAGTCGGGGCCGTCCCGGGTGCCGTGACGGGTCCAGACCAGGATCATGCCGCACCCCCGGTCGTCGTAGAACCCGTCCACCCGGTGGCCCACGCCCCGGTAGACCTCGATCCCCTCGATGTTCGAGCTCACCACGAACTCGTCCAGGGAGTCCTCGATCCGGTACTGGTTGATCCGGGAGCCGTCCACGTACAGCGCCGGGACGCACCCCCGGGAGAAGCGGACCACGGTGCGCGTGCCGGCATGGCCGTTGGGCTTCGTGACCCGGACTCCGGGCAGTCGTCGGACCAGGTCGGAGGGCTTGGTCCCGGCCGCGCGCTCGATCTCGGCCCGGGTCAGGAAGTCGCCCACGCCCGTCCGCCGGCCCGCCTGCACCCGGGCGTAGAACGCCCGGATGTCCGCGCTGACATGGGACGTCCGGCTCACCACCGCCACGGGCTCCACAGGGATGGGGCGAACGGCCATCCGGATCTCGAGCTCCACGCGCTCCTCCGGCGTGACGACGAAGGGCTCCGAGACGGACGTGGTGTAGCCCAGGACCTCTGCCCTCACCACCCAGCTCCCGGCGTAGGGCACAGCGAGGTGGAACCGGCCGGCGGAGTCGGCGAGGGCGGCGGTGCGGGGTGCGCCCGGGGAGTCGTCGTGGGCGGTGAGGACCACCCGGGCCCCGGCCAGCGGGCTACCCGTGTCGTGGTCGACCACCCGACCGACCACTGCCTGGGCGGCCGCTGGTGCCGCGGCCAGAAGGAGACCCAGCGCCATCGCCGTCATCCCACCGGAACGGGCTCTCACGGGTACCTCCCGGTCACCCCGCACCCCCGGATCGGCGGCGCCTCGCCCTGGAACGCGGGGACGGCCCGGGCCGCCTCGAGGTAGGCCCGGCGCGACGCCTGCAGGTCGACGATGGCGTCCCGGGGCGCCGGATCGCCGTCGGAGCCGGGGACCCAGCGCCGGAGCCAGCGGCCATCGGGGTCGTGCTTCCCGGCCTGGGAGACGGGGTTCATGACCCGGAAGTAGGGCGCGTTGTCCACGCCGAGCCCGGCGGCCCACTGCCAGTTGCCGACGTTGCTGGCGGTGTCGCCATCGATCAGCCAGCCCTTGAACACGGCCTCCCCGCGGCGCCAGTCCGCCCGGAGGTTCTTGGCCAGGAACTGGGCGGCCACCATGCGGGCCCGGTTGCTGATCCACCCGGTCTTCCGCAGCTGGCGCATGGCGGCGTCCACGGCGGGGACGCCCGTGCGGCCGTCGCGCCACGCCTCGAAGTGGGCGTCGGTGCCCGTCCAGTCCAGGGCTCGCCACTTCGGCTGGAAGGGCGCGTCCGGCAGGTCGGGCCGGTGGAAGAGGAGGTCGGCCATGAAGTCCCGCCACGCCAGCTCGGCCAGCCACTTCTTCGCGCCGTCGGCCGCGGCCGGGTCGGCGTGGCCGGCCGCCTCCACCCGGGCGGCGGCGGTCCGTGGGGAGAGGACACCCAGGGTGATGTACGGCGAGAGGCGTGACGTGCCCGAACCGTCCAGCCGGTCCCGGCGGCAGGCGTAGTCGGCGACGCCGTCCTCCGCCCACCGCTCGAGGGCGTCCAGCGCCGCGGCCTCACCGGGCTCGGGAAGCTCCACGTCCGACGACGAGTCGCTCACGTCGCCGGGGTCGAAGCCCGGGTCCAGCTCCGGCGGCGGGATCTCGCCCGGCGCCGCGACCGGCTCCGGCGTGCCCCGGGCCGTCCACCGCCGGTGGAACGGCGAGAAGACGGAGTAGAACGAGTCGTCGCTGGTGCGCACGGTGCCGGGGGCGTGGACGTAGAGGCCGTCGTGCCATTCGACGCGGATGCCCAGCTCCCCGAGCGCGGCCTCGGCGGCGGAGTCCCGGTGGACGCCGTAGGGCGTGTAGCTGGTGAGGGCGTGGACCGCCTCGATTCCGCCGGACACCGGGCCCAGCGCGTCGGCGAGCGCAGCCAGCTCCTCGGCCGGTTCGCCGAACCGGACCACCAGCACGCCGCCGCGATCCCGGTAGGAGGCCCGGAGGGCGCGGACGCCCCGGAGGAAGAAAGTGCGCCGTCGTCGTGACGTGTCGTTCAGGATGTTCGGATCGAGGACCACCAGCCCGAGGGTGGGCCCGGCCTCCACGGCGGTGGCCAGCGCCGGGTGGTCGTGGGTGCGGAGGTCGCCGCGGTGCCAGACCAGCTGCATGAAGCTCCGGGTCGAGGGTATCGGTTGACGTGTACGATACGGGGGGTCGGCCGATGTGCGCGACCCACAGGCACGCGAAGACGCGAAGGTCGCGAAGGACTGCGTTGGTTGGTGTTGCCGGGTGCCCGAAGGTCCCCGGCGAGCCCCGAAGCCCACCGGCCCAGAACAACGGTCATTGGATGGTTGGATTCGCCCGGCGTCCGCGATACTCGACGCCCCCTTCGCGATCTTCGCGCCTTCGCGTGCCATGCGGTTCTTCGCGTCTCCGCGTGAATCCGGGGGTTGCCGGGCCGCGAGCTCCGGCTGGCCGGCGGCTGCCCGACGCTACTCCGCCGCCGCCCGGATCGCCGCCAGCGTGTCCGAGGGGTCCGTGCCGAGCCCCAGCTGCCGGTGCACCACCACACCCTCCCGGTCCAGCACCGTGATCAGGTTGCTGTGGACCCACTCGCCGGGCGAGGTCTGTCGGTACTGGACGCCCAGGAGGACGGCCAGCTCCCGGATGTCACCGTCGGCGCCGCTGAGGAGCGTCCACCGGGCCGGGTCGAGCCGGCTGCCCTCGGCGAACTCCGCCAGCCGTTCTGGGGTGTCGCGCTCCGGGTCGATGGAGACGACGAGGAACCCGACGTTGCCGGTGAGCTGCGGCCCCAGCCCGGCCTCGATCCGCTTCATGTCGAGCATGATCCGCGGGCAGGCGTAGGTGCAGCTCGTGTAGACCATGGCCACCACCTGGACCCGCCCCTCCAGCGATCGGAGCGTGCGCTCCGTGCCGTGCTGGTCGGTCCAGGTCGACCGGGTGTGGTAGATGGAGAAGTCCGACGGCTCGCCGGCGGCCAGCTCCCGGTGGTCCATGGAGCCGCCCGCTTCCGCGGCGCCCGCCGCGTGGGAGGCGTCGCAGCCCGTGAGCCCGAAGACCACGAGCGCGCCGGCCACGCCCACGGCGGCGCTGCGTACCACTCTGGTCAGGAGGTTCATCGTGCTCATGGCTGCCCTTCGCGTGCGTCCGCCGCGCACCGGAACCCCAGGGCGGCGGAGGTGGCGCGGCCCTTCAGGCTCGCCCGGAAGGCGTAGCGGAGGAAGGCCGCGTAATCCTCGGTGTCGGTGGCCCCTTCGGCGCCCGCTGCGCAGTAGAGGTTGTTGTCCCGCTGACTGGTGCCCCGGGAGTCGGTGCCCACCGTGACCGTATTGAAATCGGAGACCCACTCCCACACGAGTCCGTGCATGTCGTGGATCCCGTAGACGTTCTCGAAGACCGAGCCCACGGCCGGCGCCGGCTTCTCCCGGCCGGTGGTCAGCCTCAGGATCCGGGCTTTGTGCGACGCGTCGCGGCTCGTGTTCACCCGCGTCTCGTCGGCCCGCGCGGTGTACTCCCACTCGTCCACGGTGGGCAGCCGCTTCCCTTCCCAGGCGCAGAACGCACGGGCCGCGAACCAGGAGACCTGGGTGACCGGCGCGTCCGGCGCGGCCCCGGGGTCCAGCGTCGAGGTCCAGCTCGCCAGGTAGCGGTCGGCGGCGAAGACGGGCTTCACCCGGTCCCGCCGCCACTCCGGCCTCGCCGCCACGAAGGCGGCGAAATCCGCCCGGGTCACCGGGAACGCGTCCATCCGGAAGCTCGCCACCGCCACCGCGGCCGTGTCCGGCGAGTAGAGCGGCAGGTAGCGGCCCGCCGGTACGGTGGCCATGGGCCGGTGTGCCGGACCGGGCCCGTCGTCGCCGACCCCCGGTGCGGCCGGCCCGGATGCGGGTGTCCCCCGCCCCCCGGCCTGTCCGGCCAGAGGGAAGGGGAGCACCAGCGCCAGGAGCGCGATCGCGATCCGGTTCGGCATCAGCGCGAGGACGCCTACCGGTCCTCGTCGGCTACGTCACCCTCGGGCGTGTAGCTCTCGTTGGACTTCTGGCCGCTGAACACCGCCAGGTTCTCCTCGCCGCTGACCTCCATCATCCCCAGCGCGCCCTTGTTGAAGGCCCGGAAGATGGCGTGGTCAACCAGGATCAGCTCGCCGGGCACGTCCACGCGGTACTCGGTGATGGCCGAGCCGCCCGCCGGGATCGACGTGGTCTGCACGTTGTGCGTCACCGCCGTACCGCCCTCGGCGTACACATTGTCGAAGATCTCGCCAATCACGTGGAACGAGCTGGTCAGGTTCGGGCCGCCGTTGCCGACGTACAGCCGCACCGTCTCGCCGACCTCGGCATGCAGCGCGCCGTCGCCGCTCAGCGCGCCCACCGCGCCGTTGAAGACCACGTAGTCCGGGCTCTCGGCCATGGCCTTGTCCATGTCGAATGACTGGAGACCCGGCGCCATGAAGCCGCCCTCCGTGTAGAACTCGCTCTGCATGACGTAGTACTCGCGGTCCACCTCCGGCAGACCCTCCTCCGGCTCCACCAGGATCAGACCGTACATCCCGTTCGCGATGTGGATCCCCACCGGCGCCGTGGCGCAATGGTATACGTACAGCCCCGGGTTCAGTGCGCGGAACTCCATCACCGTCTCGTTCCCCGGCATGGTCAGACTCGCCTTCGCGCCCCCGCCCGGACCCGTCACCGCGTGCAGGTCGATGTTGTGGGGCATCTCGCTCGTGTGGTGGTTCTTCAGGTGGAACTCCACCAGGTCACCCTCACGGACACGAATGAAGCTGCCCGGCACCGTGCCGCCGAACGTCCACATGGTGTACTCCACGCCGTTGGCCAGCTGCATCGGCTGCTCGATGACCTCCAGGTCCACCACCACCCGCGTGGCCTGGTCCCGCGTGATCGGCGCCGGTACCCGCGGCGGCGCTGTCAGCTCCGCCTGCTCCACGCCCCGGACCTCCGCCAGCTCCGGTGTCTCCGGAATCTCATGCCCCCAGCCCACCGACGACGATGTTCCCGCGAACGCCACCGCCGAGATCGCCAGGACCGCACCCCCAGCGCCCAGGGCCACCCACCGAGCGATCTTCCCGTTCGTTCCTGCCATTCCATCCTCCGTTCCGTGTATTCGTGTCGGCAGTCTGCCGCCGTTCCCGAGAACCTCATAAAGATATGAGCAATACGGTTCGCGCCCAGTCGGGGATTGGCTGAAATGATGTGGGGAGATCCCCTACGGGGTTCACGCGAAGACGCGGACAACTGCCGGTTCACGCGAAGGCGCGAAGGCGCGAAGGCGCGAAGGTTTTACCTGGTTTGGCCGGGCAGCCGACGGCTCGCGACGAAGCCCGAAGCGAACCAGCACAAGCGAACAGGCGGGTGGATGGTTGGATTCGCCCGGATGTCCGCGGTACTCGACGGACCCTTCGCGATCTTCGCGTCTTCGCGTGCGAATGCGGGTCTTCGCGTCTTCGCGTGGGTCGGAGCGTTGCCGGGCCGCGAAGCCGGCTTCACGCCGGGCTCCCGGCGGAAGAGGGCCGTCGCGTCTTCGGGCGGTGGACGGAATGCGGCGTGGTATCTAGCTTGGCGGGCATGGAACGGACGAGCAGAACGGGCTGGGTCGAGATCATCAGCGGGGTGATGTTCAGCGGGAAGTCGGAGGAGCTCATGCGGCGAGTCCGGCGTGCCACGCTGGCGAAGAAGCAGGTGCAGGTGTTCAAGAGTCAGCTTGACGACCGATACGGGATCCGGGAGGTGATCTCTCACGACGAGGGACGCCTGCCGGCGGAGATGGTGACGACGGCGGCGGAGCTGGCGGAGCGGGTGAAGGCGGACACCGAGGTGGTGGCCATCGACGAGATCCAGTTCCTGGACGAAGGGGTGGTGCGGGTGGTGAACGCGCTGGCCGACCGTGGCGTGCGCGTGATCGCCGCGGGGACGGACATGGACTTCCGGGGCGACCCTTTCGGCCCGATCGGCCCGCTGCTGGCGGTGGCGGAGAAGATCGACAAGCTGACGGCGATCTGCGTGAAGTGCGGCGAGCTGGCCACGCGGAACCAGCGGCTGATCGACGGCAAGCCGGCGCCGGCGGAAGGCCCTACGATCCAGGTGGGCGGCCTGGAGTCGTACGAGGCGAGGTGTAGAGCCTGCCATATCGTGCCGCCGGTCGGTGGGCAGACATCCTTGCTCGACTGAAGGACCTCTGAACGGCGGCCGTGGCCGTGCCGTTTACGGCGACTGGGGGATGGGATCCGGGCGGCCGAGGGTTCGCTGTGAGTTCCGAGCTTTCCGGTGGAGCTGGACTGGGATGAGCGACGAAGCGCGAACCTCGCCCGTTAGCTCGTCCCGTCCGGCTCAACCCCCAGTCACGGTGCCGCGGGTACCGTCAGCTACTCCCGCTCCGCGTCCAACAGCTGGCCGACCTTCTCGCGAAGCCCGTCGGGCACCGTAGGCTGCCCGTGGGCGGCCCGTTGGAGCGCGTCGCGGAACTCGGTGGTGAATTTGACCTCGGGGTAGCAGGCGTCGCAGACCTCCACATGACGCTGGACCTCCTCGGCGGACTCGGGCTCGAGCTCACCGTCGAGGTACTCGTACAGCCGCTCGAGTGCTTCCTTGCAGCTGATGGGTGCCGTCATGTCTCCCCTTCCTTGAGGAATCCGCTCTCCAGCGCGTACTCGTAGAGCGCTTTCTGCAACATCTTCCGGCCCCGGAAGAGCCGGCTCTTCACCGTTCCCAGCGGGACGTCGAGGACCTCTTCCACCTCCTGGTAGCTCATCCCCTGGAGGTCGCTCAATACCACGGCCTCCCGGAAATCGTCGGGCAGCCCGTCGATGGCCTCGAGGATCTCGTCATCCACCAGCCCGCGGAAGAAGTCACCCTCGGGGTCGTAGTCCGCCTTCCCCGCGAAGATGGGCGACTCGTAGATCCTGTCATCCGAGTCCGAATCCGACTGTGCCGCCTCCGTTACCAGCTCGTCCCGCCGGGTGTCGCGCTCTTGGCCTCGCAGGAACGTGTTCCTGCATATAGTGAACAGCCAGCTCTTGGCTTTGGTTCCCAGCGTGTACTGGTCCCAGGCCCGGAACGCGCGCAGGAACGTCTCCTGGACCAGGTCCTCGGCCTCGCTCGGCGACCCGGTGAGCCGCAGGGCGAAGCGGTAGACCGCGTCCAGGTGCGGCAGCGCTTCCTGCTCGAACGTCTCGGATTTCGAAAGCGTCATGGGAAGAAAAGTACAGCGCGTGGCTGTGCGCCGCTGACCCGCCTGCGGCCGCCCCGACCCCGGGCGCCGGGTTGAACCCGGTGCGCCCGGGGTCGGGGCCTGGGCTGGGCTACAGGAACCCGCCGGGTCCGTCTACCGGCGCTCGATGACGAGGCCCTGCGACTCGACCTGGCCGCCGAGGACACGACCCTCGTCGTCGGTCTCGAGCTCGAACGCCACCGCGCCCAACGTGAGCGTGGCGGTGTCATCGTTGAACGCGATCTGGGCGGGCACCACCTGTCCGGCACCCTGGCTCGGGACCCAGACCTGGACGGTGACCTGGTTGCCACCCAACGCCCGTGCACGACGGAGGATCTGCTCCAGGTGCGCCGGGCTCGGGTTGAGGAACGGCACCGTGCCTGCCACCGCGGGCTGCGCCGCCCCGGACGTGCCGATGGGCTGCTCCACGTGGACGGAATCGTTCGCGAACTCGGCCGCGAGGGTCTGGAGCGGCTCGGCGTCCGGGCTGTCCGGCGGCAGCACCCGGATCTCCATCCGGTCCACCATCCCGTTGTCGCCCAGTGTACCCTCGGTAAGGATCAGCGCCTGCCCCGTGACGGTGAGCTCCGTCTCGAGCATGTCGTCGGTGCGGGTGAACTCCTCGGTGGCCATCTCCTGGCCGTTCTGGATCAGTGTGAACGTGCCCGATTCCTGCGCGGCTGCCGGTGAGAAGGCGGCCAGGGCCATGCCACATGCCACCGCGATGACGGGGGCGAGGGCGCGGATCTTCATTGGGTCTCCCTTGATGTGTGAACTGCAGGGACGACGCTTCAGCCGTCCCAGTCTCCCAATACCTCTTCGAATTCGGCCGCCATGGTGGGGTGCCGATGCCGGTTCGCGGCCTCGATCCCTTTGCGATACGCGGCCCGGGCCTCTTCCTCCCTGCCCAGGCGCCGGAGGGCGTCGCCCAGGCGGCCCCAGGCGTTCCCTTCGTCTTCGGTCGCTTGCAGATACCGTTCCAGCTCGACGGCCATCTCCTCCCAGCGCTCGGCCTTCTCGTACTCCAGGGCGAGGCCGAAACGAAGACGGGCGTCGTCGGGGTGCTTCTCCAGCATGCGCTGGAGGTTCTCAATGCGTGGATTGATCATAGAGGCCGGAAGGTGACGGGAGACCGGGCCGGGTGCAAGGGGGCTACTCGAAGACGTAGGCGATGGCCTCGGCGGCCTGCTCCAGTGTCTCCACCGTCACCGCCGCGAAGGCGTCCAGGTCCTTGAGCGCGTGCAGATGCTCCATGTCACGGACCAGAATCACCGGGATGTCCATGGCGGATGCCGCGCCCGTGTCGGCCGCCGTATTCCACTGCTTGTACTTCGGCCCGAAGTAGGAGACGCACAGGTCCGCCCGGGCCATCTGCACCCGGCGGCGCAGGTTGTTCACCTGTCCGCCCAGCAGGTCCCGGTATCGCGAGCTGGGCTGCTCGCCCAGGATGTCCTCGCCCACGTCGTCGCTCCGCTCATGGACCTCCTGCGGGCCCACGAACGTGATGTCGGCGGGCAGATCGAGGGCGTCGAGGTGCGCCCGGAGCCGGTCACGCCAGTCGGAATGGATCTCGCCGGCCAGATAGATCGTCAGGTCTTCCATATCGAATCCGAGTGAGAGTGAGAGTAGTCCAAAAACGGGCCCGACCACGAGCCCGACAACGAACACCAGACCTACGGCATTGCGTCTTTCGTGCCAGGCGGTGCGAAGGGGGCGGCGAGGTCGAGGCGCTCCATGAGGCGGCGGGCGTCGAAGGGGGCGGCGCCGTCGGCGTCGTTGTCGAAGTAGACGTAGACGTCGCGAGGTCCGTCCGTCCGCGAGCTCCCGGAGGTGTCGTCGACGGGTGTCCCCCGGGCCCAGCCGTCGACCCGGTCGGCCCAGCGGTCGAGCGCGGCGTCGGAGTAGCTGCCGTGATACAGGGTTTCGGGGCCGTGGAGACGGACGTACATGAAGTCGGTGGTGAGCTCTTCCAAGACCGGGAACTCACCGGGGTTGTGGGAGACGACGAGAGCCACGTCATGCTCCCGGAGCAGCGCCAGCGCCTCAGGGTCGGCAAAACTCTCGTGTCGGGCTTCGACCGCGTGGCGGATGGGGCCGGACGTGCGCGCCTCGGTGGCCGCCTCCGCCACCCGGTCGTCGTGCCGGCGAGCCAGTCGGGCGGCAGCCTCATGGGTGCCGGGCAGTGCCGCGAGAAAGGGCTCGAGTCGATCGGCGTCGAACGCGAAGTCGTCCCGGAGCTGCCAGAGCACGGGACCCAGCGCGTCGCCCAGCACCAGCAGCCCCTGGCCGAAGAAGTTGGCCAGCCCCGACGCCGGATCCTTCAGCCGCTTCATGTGCGTGATGTAGCGGCTGCCCTTGAGGGCGAAGACCGGCACGCCCCCGGGCCGCGACCCGACAGCATCCACCCCGTCCACAGCGTCCCGCCACCCCGCGAAGTCGGACCTCTTCTTCAGCGAGTAGAACGTGCCGTTGACCTCGACGGTGGGAAAGCGACGAAGGGCGTACGCCAGCTCGTCGTCGTGGGCAAGCTCCTCGGGGTAAAAGTCGCCACGCCAGCCGTCGTACTGCCAGCCGGAAATGCCGATCCGGATCCCGCCGCGGTCGCTGCCCATGGGGTAAGGCGACGGTGCAGGGTTCGTTCCGAGGGGGACGGTGGAGGGGGAGGGGGTAGGGCGAGGGCGAGGGATCCGGGCGAGGGCCAGGGCGACGGCGACGGCGAGGGCGACGGCCAGGGCCAGGGCCAGGGATCCGGGCCTGCGGGGGGGATGCAAGAACCCCCGCCTCCGGGCGAACCCGGCGACGGGGGTCTTGTCATCTGGCGAGTGCGACTCTTCCGGTTCGGCCGGCTCACCACCCTTCGGCGGCTCGCCTGAGTCACTCTCTTCTCCCTCCACCACGCGACCTGCGGCGTCAGGCGCCCCTGGCCAGGGGCATCGGCTGCGGCCAGTTACCTCGCAGCCGGCTCACTCGGGTTCCGAACCTCCCGGCGAGCAGCTCCACGAAAACCGTCGTTTTCGGAAGCGACGTCCGCGGCACCAAGTGTCGCTGTCCCGCTAACGTCTGACCCTAGAATAGCGCATCGACAGGGGCCGGCGCAAGGGTTTCGCAGAATCCTGTAAACTATTGCTTTATAGCGACTTACAGAGCTGTAAGCGATGGATGGGGAAACCCGGTGATGCCCGCATCGGCGCATCTGCCCGTCACGACTGGAGATGGGCTATTGTAACAGTTTCAATCCACAGATAATTGGCATTTTTCCACGCACGGGTGCCCGGTTATCCACGCCGGGTGGCGAGTTTTCCACGGCTTCGTGTGGAGAACCGCGGCGGCGCAGCCGATGTGGTGGGGGCAGGAGGGCGAGCGTTGCGTCGCCGCTGCACGGTACGGACAACTCATCACGGAGTGCGGGTCCCGACAGCTAGTGTCGAGTTCTCCCGCTCCCAGGGTGACAACCCACCAAGAGGCGCCGGGGCGACCCACGCGTGTCGAGTTCTCCCGCTGCCAGGGTGAACCGGGGCGTGAGCGGAGGCGGTCGAGGAGCGGGTTGCGAGCAGGGTGTCGAGTGATGCCGGCAGGGGTATGGCAGCGAGTGGGATGGCGGCGGGGGCGAGCTTAGCGGGAGGGGAGAGGGCTACGCGGCGGCGGTCTCCTCGTCGCCGGGCTCCGGGGGGTCTTGCGGGGGCACGGTCAGGCTGAGTACGGACCCGATGCCGACCACCGCTACGGCGCCGATGACGTTGTGCCAGAGGAAGGAGATGTCGGGGGCGAGGAGGCTGAAGGCGGCGACGGTGCCCATGCCCCCGATGAGTCCGTAGAAGGCGCCGCGCCCACGTGCGCGCGGCAGGAAGGCGAGGATGAAGACGCCGAGTATGGATCCGTAGAAGAAGGACCCGAAGCGGTTGACCACTTCGATGAGGGATCCGAGTGCGACGGCCCACAGTGCAACGCCCATGGCGAAGAGCCCCCAGAACCCGGTGGCCAGCTTGGAGACCAGGAGGTAGTGGCGGTCGCCGGCGTCGGGGTTGAAGCGTCGTCGGTAGAAGTCGATGACGGTGGCGGTGGAGAGGGAGTTGAGCTCGGACGAGATGGAGCTCATTGCGGCGGCCAGGACGGCGGCGATGAAGAGGCCGGGGATGATGATGGGCAGCTCGCCGAGGACGAAGGAGGGGATGATGTAGTTGATGTCGCGGGGGTTCTCGCCGGTGGTCCGTGCGGCGAGCTCGAGGGCGTCGGTGCGGACGCCTTCGAGGCGCTGGTTGCCCTGCAGGAACTCGCGGGCCATGGCCTCGGCGGTGGCGCGGTCGCCGGCGTCGCGAGCGGTGGCCAGGTCGATGGCGGCCTGCCTGCGGGCCTGGAACGCGTCGTCGTATCGCTGCTGGAGCCGGGTGTACTCGGACGCGGCCTGTTGTTGCACCAAGAGCTCGTGCTCGGTGTTGTAGAGGAGGGGTGGTGCGGCGAAGAGGTAGTAGACGAAGACGAGTACGCCCACCATGAGGACCATGGCCTGGAGCGGGATCTTCCAGTAGGCGCTGATGAAGAGGGAGCTGCGGGCCTCGTCGATGGATCGGGCGGTGAGGTAGCGCTGGACCTGGCTCTGGTCGGTGCCGAAGTAGGAGAGCATGAGGAACGTGCCGCCGATGACGCCGGACCAGAAGGTGTACGTCTCGTTCAGGGAGAAGGAGAAGTCGAACGTATCGAGGCGGCCGGTCTGCCCGGCGATGTGGAGCGCGTTGCCCACGCCCACGTCGTCGGGGATGCCCATGAAGAGGATGACCAGGAGTGCGCCGAGGCCGCCGATGATGAGGACCATCTGCTTCACGTCCACCCACTGCACGGCCTGCACGCCGCCGAACATGGTGTAGAGGACTGCGGGGACGCCGATGAGGGCTACGGCCAGGGCGAAGTCGAGGCCGAGCACGGCGGACATGATCACGGCGGGCGCGGAGACGATGACGCCCACGGACATCCCCCGGGAGAGGAGGAAGAGCCCGCTGGTCATGGACCGGGTGCGGCCGTCGAACCGCTTCTCCAGGTACTCGTACGCGGTGTAGACCCTGGCCCTGTGGAAGAACGGGACGAGGGTGACCGAGAGGATGAGCATGGCCACGGGGAGCCCGAAGTAGAACTGGACGAAGCGCATCCCGTCGGCGGCGCCCTGGCCGGTGGTGCCGACCAGGGTGATGGCGCTCATCTGGGTGGCCATGACGCTGAGTCCCACGGCCCACCACGGCATGTTGCGATTGGCGAGGAAGTAGCCCTCGACGTCGTCGGTGCCCTTGGATCGCCGCAGTCCGTCCCAGACCACGTAGATCAGGTACGCGGCGACGATGGTCCAGTCGATCCAGTGCATGTGTGCTCGGTGCGCTCGCTTGGTTGTGGGGGTCGTGGTCAGGCTCGGGGGCCGGGATCGGGATTCGCGGCTATCCGCCTCCGTACACCGTCTGAAGCAGGTAGAGCGCGATCAGGGTGACGGCCTGAACGATCAGGACGCGGGCGTAGAGCCAGCGGGTGTGCTTCTTCATGGGGCCCCCAGGGAGAGCAGGTTGGCGAAGAGGCGGTACGCGCCGGGCACGCCCTCGGGGAGCTGCCGGAAGAAGGCCAGGGCGGCGTAGACGTAGGTCCCCTCGCCCAGCGGTCCGACCAGGAGGGAGCCGCGCAGGTCGTCCTCGCCGGGGTCGCTCATGGCCAGGAGCGGTGTGAGGGTGTCGGGCCACGTCTCCCAGAAGTAGAGCCCGCGCTCCTGGACCCAGCCCTCCCAGTCCCGGGGTCCGATCCGGTTCGGCGCGTTGAGTACGGCGTGGCCGGGCTCCAGCACGCGGACGGGCGCGGTCTCGTCGGTGACTCGGCCGTGGGGGCGGGCGATGGTCACGGGCCAGGGCGCGTAGCTTCGCCGGAGCGCGGGGTACTTGTTGTACTGGACGATGACGGTGCCGCCGCCGCGGACCCAGTCGAGGAGCTTCTGGTTGTGTGCCACGAGGTGGTCGTTCACCTCGTAGGCCCGGGTGCCGGTGACGATGACGTCGAAGCGGTCGAAGTCGGCTGCGGCGAGGGCGCCGGGGTCGAGGGTTTCCCAGCGAACGCCCAGCTGATCGAGGGCCTCGGGCACGCCGTCGCCGGAGCCGGGGACGTACCCCACGTGGACGTCGGCCACCGCCACGTCCATGACCCGGGCGCGGACGGTGGCGGTGTGGTAGAGGTGGTGGGGCGCGATGTGGGGGTAGTCGACGACGTCGTAGCCGAGGGTGTACGTGGCACCTTCGGACTCGCCGGCCGCTCCAGCCTCGAGGCGGGCACCGATCTCGTACTCGTCGGGCACCGTGTTCCGCGGCGGGCGGACTTCGAAGGTGAGCGACCGCTCGGCGCCCTCCTCGTCGAGGCGGGCGGGGATCCGGTCGGGGGACGCGCGCCACCCGGGCGGGAGCGTAAGCCGGAGCTCGCCGGCCGCGCCGTCGGGCGCCTGGCTCCGGAGCCGGACGGTGACGTCGAAGGGCTCGGGCTCGGCGGCCCGGACCACGGCCAGGTCGGGCTCGACGGCCACCGACACGGCGGGGACCACCTTTACCGGTTCACGGTACTGGCCGCTGCGGGCGTCCACGGCCACGCGGGCGGCATCGAGCTCCGCGGGGATCGGCGTGCCGACGCCGGCCAGCGAGATGAGGAACGAGCCGCGCACCGGCGGCGGCGCGAACGGCAGCCCGCGGACGCCGGCGCGATCGGCGTACATGTCGGGCCACCGGTACATGTCCACCGGCTCGGGGCCCCGGGGGTCGAGGTAGTACGGCATGGTGAACGCCGCGTGGTCCGGGACGGTGACGTCGTATGCGACGACGGCGCGCTGCCCGGGCTCCACGGTGAGGCGGCCCTCGGCGGCCCCGGACTCCGCGCGCTGGGCCCGCCAGCCGTCGGGGAGGAGCGGGCCGGCGTCGGCGCGGATGGCGTCGGGCCCGCCGTTCCACACGCTGACCTCGAGCCGGAACGTCTGCCCCGGCACGATGACGGCCTCCTCGGCGATGACGTCGAGGTGCACGTTCGCGGCGCCGAGGAGCGCGGTCCGGAGGTCGTCGAACTCGTGGCGGAAGTGGTGGTGCAGGTCGCGGACGGCCTGGCCGTGGGTCCGGTTGCTGCCCATGGCCTCGAGGCCGGCGGCCACGGTGGCCAGGCGGTCCTGAGCCCGGGAGAGGGTCGGGACCAGCGCCCACGGCCGGAGCGGGTTGAAGGCGTCCCGGACTTCGGCTACCAGCGCCTCGTACTCCTCGAGCAGCTCCGCCGTCTCCTCCATGGCCCGGCGGTCGAGCCCGTCCAGGAGCTCCGCGGCCTGGCGGGCGCGTTGGGAGAGGAGGGTGTCGACGCCGTCGAACATGGACGGCGTGGCGTCGGCGGCGCCCTGGCCGTACCGGTCGAAGCTCCGGTCTTCGGCCACCTCGGGCTCACCGGCCGGGTCGTCCACCCGGTCGAATCCGGTGCGACGGGGCCCGGGGTCCAGCCGCCGACCCTGGTCCTGGCTCCGGTGCAGGCTCCGGGACGCCATGGCGATCTGGTGGTAGCTGGCGCCCAGGAGCGGGTCCAGGACGCCGGTGTTGAGCTCCACGTCCGGGGGGCCCTCGGCGAACCAGGCGGAGCGGTAGTAGAGCTTCGGCGAGTGGGGCCGGAGCCCGGCGTCGATCTGCTCCGGGAAGCGGGCGGGGTCGCCAGCGGCGAGGAACGCCTCCCGGGCCACGATCCCGGTCGCCTCGTGCTGGCCGTGACCGTCCCGCGGGGTGCCGCTCCATACACTGGCGATGACGTCGGGGCGGTAGCGGCGGATGACCTCCACCACGTCCGCCAGGAGCGAGTCCTTCGGCCAGTGGCGGAACGCCTCCTCGGCGCTCTTCGAGTAGCCGTAGTCGATGGCCCGGGCGAAGAACTGGCTGCCGCCATCGAGACGACGCGCCGCCAGCAGCTCCTCGGACCGGATCAGCCCCAGCGCCACGCCCAGCTCCGGGCCGATCCCGTTCTGTCCGCCCTCGCCCCGGGTCAGCGACAGGTACGCCGCGTCGATCCCACGGCCCAGCGCCAGCGGCGCGAAGAGGGCCGTGTTCTCGTCATCCGGGTGCGCGGCGATGTGGAGGACGCGGGCGGTGGTCCCGAGGCGGCGGAGTGCGAGCCCGGTGGCGGCGGCGCCGTGGTACGCGGCCGTCGCCGATGCCGCCGCCGTCGGCATCCCGGCAGGGCCGGTGGCCTGGCCCGCAGACGGGCTCGCGACCCCGGCCGAGCCGAGGGCGATTGTGGTCGTGACTGTCAGGAGGATCCGGCGGAATGGCATGCCAGGGAAGGTAGACGAGGTCGTGACGCTGTCAACAATCGATAGCGAAAACGGCGGCGTCAGTCCGGGGCGTGGTTGAACGGGCTGTGGATCACGAGCCCATCCAACTCCTGACCGTCCTGGAGGTCCTCGGTGAGGAGGACGGCGCAGTCCAGGCGGCGCGCCGCGGCCACGATCAGGGCGTCCCAGAAGGAGAAACCGTACCGGTCCCCGACCGACCACGCGTCTTCCAGGAGATCCAGACCGGGCTCCAGTGGGCGCCAGCTCCGCAGGGCCACCACGTCTTCACGGGCGTCCGCCGCCGGGAGACCGGGATCGAGCTTCGCCGTGACCGTGACGTAGTACTCCTGCAGGACCTGCACGCTGAGCCGGCCGCGACCCGTATCCCAGAGCCGCGCCATCCACTCGGCCGTTGCCGCCTGCTTGTCGGGCTCCGTGGAGTCGCGCAGGTAGACCAGCACGTTGGTGTCGACAAAGACGAGGTCGGCCGCGCGGTCAGCCACGCCGACCGGCTGCCGGGTCGCCCCGCTCGTGGCGCTCCTCCCGGGAGGGCAGCGCCTCGCCGGGACCGCGCAGTGGACGGGGCTCCCGGGCCATGAACTGCCTCCGGGCGGTCTCGTACCCTTCCACCCGGGCCCGCCGCTCCTCCAGGAGCTCGCCCAGGTACCGGGAAACGCTGGTGTCCCGACGCGCCGCCTCGACGCGAACCCAGCGGGCGGTCTCCTCATCGAGTGTGACCGTAACGTTCTTCTTCATGGCACGAATTTCGTGTTGCACGAGTCCCGTGTCAATTCTCGGCGGTTTCGTCCAGTGCTTGTCGGACCTTGGCGGCGAACTCCATGGCGGTGAACGGCTTTTCGACGAAGTGGACGCCGGTCTCGATGACACCGCGGTCGGCGATGACGTCTTCGGCGTAGCCCGACATGAAGAGGATGGAGAGGTCGGGCTGCTCGGCGAGCAGATGCTCGGCCAGCTCCCGGCCGTTCAGCTCCGGCATGACCACGTCGGTGATGAGGAGCTGGATCGCGCTGCCGTGCTCCCGGGCCAGCTCCATCGCTTCGGCGGGTGTTTCGGCGGGGAGCACCGTGTAGCCGAGCCGCTCCAGGATCTTCTGCACCAGTCCGAGTACGGCCGGCTGGTCTTCTACGACGAGCACGGTCTCGCTGCCCGTCGCGGGACCGGCCTGTTCCTCCGGCGGTGCTGCGTCCGACACCGTGCCTTCGAAGCGCGGGAAGTGGACGTTGAAGGTGGTCCCCCGGCCGGGCTCGCTGTCCACGGTGATGAACCCATCGTTCTGGCGGACCATGCCGTAGACGGTGGCCAGCCCGAGTCCGGTCCCCTCCCCCGGGTCCTTGGTGGTGAAGAACGGGTCGAAGACGCGTTCGAGCGTTTCCATGTCCATTCCGGTTCCCGTGTCGATCACCGCCAGGGCCACGTAGTCGCCGGGGACCGCATCCGCGTGGAGCTCCGCGTAGCTTTCGTCGACCGAAACGTTGCGCGTTTCGATGGTCACCCGACCCACGCCATCGATGGCGTCCCGGGAATTGACCACGAGGTTCGCCAGGACCTGGTTCACCTGGACGGGATCCACCTTAACCGCCCAGACCGTGTCGTCGGGCCTCCAGCGCAGTTCGATATCTTCGGGGATGAGGCGCCGGAGCATGCCCAGGATGCTGGAGATGGTGTCGTTCAGCTCCAGCACCTCCGGATTCGCCACCTGTTCCCGGGCGAAGGCCAGGAGCTGACGCGTGAGGTTGGCGGAGTTTTCGGCCGCCTGCTGAATCTGCTCGAGATCGGCGTGCAGGGCGTGCTCTGCATCGAGACCCTGCTGTGCCAGCTCGACGTGACCGAGGATCACGGAGAGCATGTTGTTGAAGTCGTGGGCCACACCGCCGGCGAGGCGGCCGATGGCCTCCATCTTCTGGGCCTGGGCGAGCTGTGTGCTGAGCTCGGCCTCCCTGGCCTGTCGGCGTTTCCACTCCGTGACGTCCTCCACCAGGCCGTAGAGGCGTGTGACCTTCCCGTCCGGTCCCGTCTCGGGGAACCCCCGGGCCCGGGCGTGCCGGACGGTCTCCCCGGGGCCCTGGACCTGGAGCTCGATGTCGTACGGCTCCCCTTCGCTCACTGCGCGCTGGACGGCCGTTTGCAGCCGGTCCATGTCCGACGGCGGCAGGAACTCGGCGTGCTCTTCGAGCGACGCAGCGCCCCGGTCGGGGTTGCGTTGGAAGATCCGGAACATCTCATCGGACCACGTGACGACGCCGGTCTCGACGTCCATCTCCCAGCTCCCGATCCCGGCGATCCGCTCGGTCCGCTCGAGCATGGCCTGCTGCCGGCGGAGGGCCTGTTCGGCCTCCTTCTGACCCGTGATGTCCCAGGCGAACCCCTCGATGTTGAACGTCCCGTCGGGATTCTCCTCGGCCACTCGGGCGTTCATTTCCAGCCAGATGACCGTGCCGTCGGGGCGGCTGGCCTCGTACTGGAAGTTCTCCAGCGAGCCGTTCTCCCGGAGCTGGCGCACCGCCTCGGCTCTCCGTTCGGGGCGGAGGTACAGCTGGTCGGCGAGGTCGTGGTAGTATTCCACCGCCTCATCAGGGGACTCGAAGCCAAGGGTTCTGGCCATGGTCTGATTGACGCTCAGCGTCTGTCCGTCCGAGCGCGTATGGAATATCCCCACCGGGGCGTCTTCGTAGAGTGCCCGGTACCGGGCCTCGCTCTCCTTAAGGGCGCGATCCGTAGCGAGACGTTCCGTCACGTCCCGGATCAGCCCGATGAAGCCGGCGGTCTCGCCGTCGCTGTCCTTGAGGTAGAACGTGTTCGTCTCACCGGGGAATGCCTCGCCGGACTTCTTCCGGTACCGGACGGTTACAATGAAGTTCGGGTCGCCGACGCGGGCCCGCAGCTTCTTCCCCATCGTCTGGAACTCTTCGTCGCTTTCGTAGACGTGCGAGGTCGGCCGGCCCAGGATCTCATCCTTCTCGTAGCCGAAGAGCTCCATGAACGCCGGGTTGCAGTCCACGATCTTGCGATCGGTGTCCGCCACGAGGATGGCGTCCCGGATGCTGTCGAAGAGGTTGCGGTACCTCGCCTCGTTCCGCCGCAGAGCCGCCTCCGTCCGGCGCTGCTCCGTCACGTCGCGGCCGGAGGAGATGATGTGGGTGATGGTCCCGTCGTCGCTCCGGATCAGGTTGTTGCTCCACGCGATGATCCGCTCGTCTCCGTCGCGAGTCACCACCGCGTTTTCTGCGGATCCCGCCCTCTCCAGATCGCCGGCGACCGCATGCCGGAACACTTCCCGGGTCTGCTTCCGCTCTTCCTCGGGGACAAAGCGATCGAACCAGTCTGAGCCCAGGATCTCGGACTCGGAGTACCCGAGAACCTCTTCGCCTTGCCGGTTGATGAGATCGACCCGGCCTTCCCGGTCCAGGACCACGATGATCACGGCCGCTACGTCGAGGTACAGCTGGGCGCGCCGTAGCGCGTCCTCGAGCCGGCGCCGGTCCGCTCGTTCTTCGGTCTGGTCCCGGAACACGAGCACCACGCCGGTCAGGGTACCGGTTTCATCCCGGACCGGTGCGCCGCTGTCGGCGATGGGGCGCTCCGTGCCGTCCCGGGCGATGAGTAGCGTCGAGTTGGCGAGGCCCACCACGCGGCCCTTCCGGAGCACCTTGTTGACGGGGCTCTCCACCGGCTGGCGCGTTTCCTCGTTGACGACGGTGAACACGTCATCGAGGGGACGGCCCAGCGCTTCCTCTCGGGACCATCCGGTGAGCGTCTCGGCCACGGGGTTCATGACCTCGACGCGGCCTTCACTGTCCGTGGCGATGACGGCATCGCCGATGCTCTGGAGGAGCGTCCGATGGCGCTGCTCACCGCGCGCCAGCTGCCGGTAGTGGAGCTTCTCCCGACGCTGCCAGCCGAACCCCAGGATCCCGGTCGCGGCCAGGAGGAGAACGACGACGAGTGCCACGGTCCACGCGAGTCGGCTGCGGAGCGGGGCGAAGGCTTCGTCCACGTCCATGCGGGCCACCAGCCACCAGTCGGTGTCGGGCACGCTGCGGGCCGCCGCGATCACCGGTTCGCCCCGGTAGTCGAGTCCTGCGATGATCCCTTCCGTGCCCAGGACGGCTCGGGCGGAGACCAGGCCCGTATCCGAGACGGGGAGTCGCAGGTTGAGGGCGGCGTTTTCGCGAAACCTGAGGTCGTTGAGATAGACCACCACGTCCCCATCGCGGCGCACGAGCATCGTCTCGGCGGACCTGCTCGGTGTGGGCCACCGCATGAGCGTGGAGCGGAGGTGCTGCGTGGCCAGGTCGGCCCGCAGAGCCACCGCACCCAGGACCACGCCATCGCCACCGAGGACGGGAGCGATGGCCGTCAGGTGGACGGGGCCATCCGAGGTGTCCCTGTGGAACCCCTCGAGCGTGACATTCCCGGATCGCATGGTGCGGAGCGCATCGGCCGCCGCGTGCCGGGCGTCTGCGGCGTGGACCCCGGTGTCCGGCACCAGGAGTCGGGTCTCGCCCGTGGAGTCCAGCACGGCGATCCGTCGGTACTGGTACGCCTCCAGGACCGGGTCGAGCCAGCTCCGGACCCGGTCGGCGGCCCGGGCGTCACCCTGATAGAACGCGGCCTCGATCAGGTCCGCGAAGAGAGCGTTGCCGTGGAACGTGGAAGCGTCGCTGACCCGCTCCATGCGCCACAGCTGGATCTGGTCTACCTTCGAGTCGGCCAGGTCCAGGAGCTGTGCCTCCACGTCTGCCCGGAACTCGTCCGCGTAATCGCCGAACAGGAAGTAGGCCGGCGTGATGGCCAGGACGGCGGTCAACGCCAGGATCCCCAGGACCGGGTAGACGGGTTTCGGTTGGAGGTCGCTCGCGTGCGCTCCAACCCAGATCCGCCGGGCGGCCGCCCCCAGGATGGCGCCACCGAGGGCCGTGAACGCCAGGGAGGTGTTGAGCGCCGGCGGGATAAATCCGGCGTCGTAGAAAAGGGGACGGATCAGGAGGTACGCGGTGGTCAGCGTCAGGCCCAGGAACACCGCGAGGACGCCCAGCGCAAAGGACACCCGCGGTCGCCGGTACCCCGGGGGGAGCAGGAGGATAACGTACGCCGAGCCGGCCAGTATGAAGCCGAGGGCCGTGACCGGCGACATGTGTCCCACGGGTACCCCGCTCACCTCACCCGAGATCTCCAGCCAGAGGTGCTCCGCACCGGGATTGATCCCCAGGCTCGACAGGACCAGGAGCACCACGGCCGCGCCGGTGCCGACGGCTCCCGCGACAAGTCTCGGCCCCGGTCCCGCGGCCGCAACATCATCATCCCGCGCGTCCAGGAGGGTCAGGACACCGAACAGGACGAAGAGTGCCGCCGTGCTCGGCGCCATGGGGATCCACCCGGGCCGGAGCGCCGTCAGGATCTCGGATCCGACGACCCAGCCACCGAGGGCCAGGCCGCCCAGGACCAGGGTTCCGAGCCCCGACGCCAGCGAGAGCTGCGTCCATGACCGAGCGGGGTCTGCCATGTGGTTCGGCATGATCCTCAGCAAGCAGTGCCGGCGCACCGGGCGTCGGCAGTGGATCCACAGGAGCGGGAGATTGCCGCCGGGGCGGGAGGCCGGTCGCAATCACGCGTGCAAATCTAATGAGGTTCGATCGCGTCGTCGAACCGACGGGGTATCCGCGGAAGAGGGGCCGAGGTTCGTCGGGCTTTCGGCGAGCGGATCGCGTACACCGCCCGCCGTCCCCGTGACGAAGTGGAGGCCGGGGGAGCGCGTACCCGGCCGCAGCTGTTCGTGGTCCCGACGGCCGGCGGCGAGCCTGCCCGGTGCGGACACGCCGACGCTCAACAGGCACGGCCCGGCCGATGATCACGTGCACCTGGAGCGGGCTCACCAGCTCGATTACATGGGCCGCATCTTCGACTGTATGGAGAAGTATCTGAAGGTCGGGGCGGCGGTGACGTAGCGGGGCGGGATTGGTGGGGGTCTTAAGGGACATCGCCCATCGGGTTCTGTTCTCAGGAACTGTTGGCAGCGCCTCCCATCGCGCTGGGCGCCTCCAACCCTCCCCACCCCCCGTCGCCCGGTGCGCCGACCTCCCCCCCCGTCGTCCGGTGCACCCGTCACGGCGGACGGCCGGCTGACAGCGCAGCCACGATCATCCGCTCCCGCACGTCGGTGCCCGCTTCCACGAACCGGTGCCACGCCAGGTAGTTGGCCAGATACCGGGTCGCGACGCCCCGGAACCGGCGCATCCACCGGTGCAGCCGCACGGCGTAGAACTTGACGGCCACGACCTGCGGCGCGCTGATGTCTGCGTCCCGATGCGGAATCTCGAGCCGATCCGCCGCCACGGCCGGCGCCCCGTACCACCCGTAGCGGCTCATCAGCTCGGACCCGGGGCTCAGCCGGTGTCCGAGGGCCGCGACGATATCGTCCGGGTCGGGACGACGCAGGCCGACCACCGCGCTCGCGACGCCGGCCGCCTCGTCGCGCGCCACGAGCACCCAGACCGGTGTGGCATCGCACCGATGCCAGATCCGGCGGCGCCGGGGTGGGCGGTCCAGGGCACGGCTCCCCTTCTCGGAGTGCTGGAACCAGGTCTCGCCGATGGCCACGAGCCGTCCCATGGCCGCATCGTCGCCTGCGTCCTGGGCCGGAAGGATCCGGTGGCGCCATCGGAATGCCGTCGCCGGAGATATTCCCACGATCTGCGCGGATGTTCGGATGGGCAGCCCGTCCCGCATGCAGAGGCAGTACGGTGCCCAGGCACGCAGCTTCTTGACGTAGGCCAGAGGCGTGCCCGTGAAGTCGCTGAAGGTGCGACGGCAGCGGACGCAGCGATACCGTTGGCGTCCGGAGAAGCTGCCCCAGCGGTGGACCCTGTCGGCAGCGCAGCGCGGGCATGACGGGCGTTCGCCGAACCGCAGACGACGGTAAGTGGAGAACGGGAACGCCCCGGGCCGGACGGCCGGTTGTCGGTTCGTGGGCCGCAGTCCGGGCGGGTGGAGGTGTGCCATGGGTGGAAGGTTTGTGCCGGATCGGGGCAGGGGAATGGCGCGTCGGGACGAATCCAAACCCACAGTTCCCGAGAACAGAACCCGAGTCCCGTGCGACCTCGACACACTTGCTGCAGCCCGGGGCCCACGTCCCGACCGGCTCCTCCCCCCCCACCCTCTCTCAGCTCGCGGGGACGGGCTCCCCCAGCTTCAGGCGATCCTTCGTCACCCGGCACCGGCGGCCCAGCACCCGCACGCCGTCGGCTTTCGCTTCCGCCAATGCGTCCGCGAAGTCCGGGTCGATGGACCGTGCGGCCTCGATCCGGTGGGCGTCGTCGCGCTGGAGGACGAAGAGGATCGCCGCGCTCCATGCCACGCCGTCGTCGTCGATCCGGCCGACCACCTCGGCCAGCTCCCGCACATGACGGGCGCCCCGGGCGGTGACGGCGTCCGGGAAGAGGGCGACGCCGTCTTCCACGAGCGTCACGCTCTTGACCTCCAGGGCGAGTTTTCGGCCGCCGGGCGCGTCGCCGTATCCGGACCCGGCTTCCGCCACGCGGTCGGCAGCCACCTCGTGGCTGGGACCCACAGGACGGTGGGACGGCTCGCCGTCGCCCACCAAAAGAAAGTCGATCCGGGATTGCCCCATGGGGAACTCGGCCCGGTCCAGTGTCCAGCCTTCGAGCTCGTCCAGAGCCTCGGCCTCCAGCGCCCTGTGGATCAGCTTGTTCGGCATGGTGGTGTCCACGGAGACGAGCTCCTCGCCGTCCGGGGACTCCACGAGGACGGCCGACCAGTCTGTCTTGCGTGTGGGCGAGGCCGCGTACCGGATCCAGACGCGCTTGTCGGGGATCAGCAGCTCCTCGAGCCGGCCGGGGTCGGCCATGTGGACGTCGACCACCTCGCCGGCGGGCAAGCGACAGCGAAGCAGGAAGCGGTTGGGGCGCTCGACGAAGCGGGCTACGATGAGCGGGCCCTGGAGCGGGACGTGGATCGTGTCGTTCGGCATGCCAGCAACCGTGGCGGACCGGAGGTCTTCGTGCAAGCGGCTCCGATTGGACGTTCCCCGGAGACCCGACCGACCCGTAATCCGGCGCAGCGGTCCCCGGCCGCCGCGCGGCTATCGACGGGCCCGGAGCAGCGCGTCGTACCAGCTGATCGTGCCGATTCGGATGGTGGCCTCCCAGCGGTCCTGAGCGAACCCTTCGGCCCGGGCGGTGACCCGCACGCGGCCCGGCGGGACGTTGCAGAACCAGAACGCCCCGGTCTCCGTGGCGACGCGGATGCGGGACCACGTCCCAGCACCCGCGGTGTCCCCGGGCGCCGGGTCCACGCCGGGGTCCGAAGATCGGTCGTCGTCGAGCCGCTCGATCCGGACGACCGCTCGGGGCACCGGCTCCAGGTCGCTCCGACGACGGCTCACCCCCACCAGCACGCCGGTCTCCCACGGCCGGACCGGCTCACCACAGAGCTCTGCCCACGGCAGCTGGAACGCCGCCTCCCGGTCGATCACGTCGCCCATGACCCGGGCGGCGGCCTCGGAGACCACGGGCATCCGGATCGTGACGTCCGCAGTGTCGTGGGCGCTCAGCTCGACGGCGGTAGAGGAGGACAGGTACCCCGGCGGCGCGACGTGGACGATGAAGGTGCCCGGCGAGGGGGCGTGCAGGAGGAACCGACCGGCGGAGTCGGTGGCCGCCATGTCCACGGTGGCGGAGGCCGTGGTCATCAGCGTGACTTCCGCCCCGTCGAGAGGGCGCTCGTAGTCGGCGCCGATTACGGTGCCCTGGACCGATTGGGAGGTGGCTGTGATGGGGACCGCGGCCAGCGCCAGGAGGAGAAACGGTGGCGCGGCGAAGAAGCCGGGCCCGGCCGGTCGAGGGGCGGAAGTCGGCCGGGTCGGCGGCTCGGCCATGCCGTCTACTCCGCCAGCGGCTCGAGGACGGCCGCGTCGCCGACGCGGATGGCGCCGTCGTCGAGGACCACGCCGTAGGCGCCGCGCTCGCGCATCATGGCCTCCCACCGCTCTTTCTCGATGATGGTGACCTGGCGTTTTCCGCCCCAGTCGGCGTTCCCTTTGATGCCGGTCTTCGCCACCACGCCGAGCTCGTCGACGGGCCGCATGGGGCCGTACTCCTCGGGTTTCAGCCAGAGCGCTTCTGCGCGGCCGTTCATGCTGGCGCATCCTCCAGCCGCCGGATCGGCTTGTCCGGCTCCCACGCCGTCACGTACCCGGCGATGGCCGAAGCCGCCACGGCGTACGGGCTGGCCAGGTACAGCTGGCCGGGCCCGCTCCGTCCCGGGAAGTTCCGGTTCTGAGAGCTGATGGTGACGTCATCCGGCGAGGCGCTGGTGCCGGGCCCCGCGGCGATGCAGGCGCCGCAGCCGGGCTCGATGAACTCGGCGCCGACCTCGTCGAAGAGGTCCAGGTAGCCCTGCTCCCGGCAGTAGTCCTTCACCTCCTGGGAGCCGCACTGGATGAACATCTTCACGTCGGGGTGGACGGAGAGCCCCTGCTCGCGGGCGGCCTTCAGCACCCGGACGTACATGTCCATGTCCTCCTTCTTCCCGGCGGTGCAGGAGCCGGCGTAGGCCATGTCGAGATGGATGGGGTCGTCGCCGAGGTGGTCCATGTAGCGGCCGTTGCCGGGGTCGCCGGGGAAGGCCACCATGGGCCGGACCTGCGACGCGTCGAGCTCGATGACCTTCACGTACTCGGCGTCGGGGTCGGACTGGAGCCCTTCGATGAGCGACTCGGCCTCGGCCCGGTCCATTCCCCGCTCGGTGACGAGGTAGTCGACGGCCTTCCTGTCGGGTGCCACGATCCCGGTGAACGCGCCGACCTCGGCGGCCATGTTGGTCATGGTGGCGCGCTCGTCGATGGAGAGGGTCTCCACGGCCTCGCCGCCGTACTCGATGATCTGGCCGATGGCGTGCCCGTCCTTGATGTACGGGTGGCGCAGGATCTCGAGCATGAAGTCCTTGGCGGTGACGTGCTCCGGCTTCTGTCCGTTGATCACCACCTTGAGCGACGGCGGCACCCTCACGCGCACGTCCTTGGTGATCCAGGAGTTGAAGATGGCGGTAGTGCCGACGCCGAAGGCGACGCACCCGATGGCGCCGGAGTGGGGCGTGTGGGAGTCGGTCCCGACGATGAGCTGGCCGGGCTGGGCGTACTCCTCGAGCATCTTGGAGTGGCAGATGGCCTCGGAGCCGAGCTGGGCGCCGATCCGCTCGCCGTAGAGCTTGATGCCCTGCTTCTCGGCGAACTCCTCCTGCTTCTCCTTGAGCTGCGTGGCCACGTCGAGGAGCCCCAGCTGGACCCGCTCCCGGGGCATGACCTGGTGCAGGTACGTCAGGTGGTCCCGGAACATGAGGATGGTGGACGCGTCGTTCACCTTCGCGTCCTCGCCGAGCTTCTCCTCGAAGAAGATGGCGGCCATGGGGGTGACGTACTCGTGGCTGAACCGGTAGTCGGTGCGGACGAAGCCGCTGTCTCCGGGCTTTACCCACGGGACGCCGTACTCGCCTTTCGCGGCGTCCACCACCCAGTTCCGGGCGAAGATCTTCTCCGCCACGGTCATGGGCCGCCAGCCGACCCGGTGGGTGCGGTGCGCGGGGCTGCCGTTGCCGGCGTGGTCGGCTGCTGCGCCGGGCGCGGCGGGCGGGTTGTTGGGCTGCGACGTGTTGGTGGCCTCTTCGGCGGCCTCGTCCGGCGACCAGCCGCCGGTACTGGCCTCGTGGCCGCTGGCGCCCCGGAGCCGGCGGACGTCCTCGAGGTCGTGGCGGTCGGTGCCGTCGTCGCCTGCCAGCTGCTGGCTCTCGAGCGTGGGGATCTGGATCTTCCCCTGGAGCCGGGCCACGTTGAACTCGAAGAGCCCGCCGTACTCGATGATCTCCCGGGTGATGGTGTCGACGCCGTCGGTGAACTCGCTGAGGGGGATCGCCTCCCCCGTGCGGACCCGGTCGATCAGAGAGAAGTCGGTGGACGTGACGATGCCCAGGTTCTGGCAGTTCTCGTTGTAGATCCGCTCGATGTTCTCGGCGATGACGACCCGGATCCCGGCCATCATCTCGGCGTAGGGACTCTGCTCCCGGGAGCTGCCCTTGCCGCGTCGCTTCCCGGCCACGCTACAGACGAACCCGCCCTTCTTCACGCTCCCGCGCTCAATGGGCGCCTCGCCACCGGCCCGGAGCCCGAGGTAGGGGAACTCGCCCAGCGTCTCGTCGAAGTAGTAGCAGATGTAGGCGGGTGTGATCTCGTCGGTGGAGATCTGGTCCCGGAGGTTGGCCCGAAGCTCGGGGGTGAGGTCCAGGTCCTCGCCGTCGAGTTGACGACGGATCAGGTCGGCGTCATCGACCAGGAACAGGACGCGGCCCTCGAACCGGAGATGCGAGGGGCGCTTCTCGATATCGATCGTCTGAATCTCGGAATGCATGGCCTGCCGGGTAGGGGGTCAATCCACGGGATCAGGGCCTCGAAAGATGGCGGAAGCTGCGGGATGGTGGCAACCGGGGGCGGCGGCGCGGCCACCGACTCGCTTGCCCGCCGCCGGCCCGGCGCGGCATCTTGGTCGTCCCGCAGTCATCGCCGTCGAACACCGGAGCACCGCCATGCGAGGCCACCTCACCGTCCCCGACTCCCGCGCCGCTCTCACCGTCTTCACCGTCCTCTCGGTTCTCGCCTTCGTCGCGTTCCCGGCCGCGCCCATCACGGCCCAGGACGGGCTCAAGGTCTACATCTCCGCCGACATGGAAGGACTGACCGGCGCGGTCACGGGCGAGCAGCTCGGCCCCGGCGGCTTCGAGTACGGGCACTACCGGGAGGTCATGACCGACGAGGTGCTGGCGGCCATTGAGGGCGCCCGGGCGGCGGGCGCGACGGAGATCCTCATCAGCGACTCCCACGGCAACGGCCAGAACCTGCTCCTGGACCGGCTGCCGGACGACGTGATGGTGGTCCGGTCGTGGCCGCGGCCGCTCATGATGATGGAGGGGATCGACGAGACGTTCGACGCCGGGATTTTCATCGGCTACCACGCGGGGACCACGAACCCCGAGGGCGTCCGAGCCCACACCATGTCCAGCGCGAACCTGGCGGGGGTGTCGCTGAATGGGGTCGACCATCACGAGGCGGGGCTGAACGCCGCCATCGCCGGGCACTTCGGCGTGCCCGTGGTCATGATCTCGGGCGATGACGCCGCCATCGCCGAGACCCGCGCCATCCTCGGCGACATCGAAGGAGCGGTGGTGAAGCGGGCCATCAGCTTCCACGCCGCCACCACGCTGACGCCGGCCGCCGGCCAGGCGCTCATCCGCGAGAAGGTGGAGACGGCACTGCGTCGCCTGGACGACTTCGAGCCGTACGTCCTCGACACGCCCGTCACGCTGCAGCTGATGTACAAGAACTATCGGCCCTCGCAGGTGGCTGCCCTGATGCCGGGGATCGAGCGAGCCGACGCCCACTCGATCCGGTATGCGGGGTCGTCGATCATCGAGGTGGCCCACGTGCTGGCGTTCCTGACGAACTATGAACCGGGGCTCACGCCCTGACCCCGCTCGTTCCCCGGGCGACGCGGGGCCCCGGGCGACGCGGGGCCCCGGCCGCACCCGGAACGGTGACGAGGTCGGACGCTAGTTCTTCGCCAGGTACGGCTCGACCTTCTCGACCAGGTCATCGTACTGCCGGGATCCGATGAAGAACTCCCGGATGTAGCCGTCGCGCCCGATGACGTAGCTGGTGGGCAGGGCCCGGAATCCCCGCCGGAACGGCTGGGGCAGGGCGCCCTGGTCTGGCGCGTGGGCGTTCACGGTGTTGGACGGCAGCCGGTGCGCCTGGGTCAGCGCCGTCGTCCGGTCCTCCTTCGTGAGCGTGACGACGGTGAGGCCGTCGGGACCGTACTCCTCCTGCAGCTGCTCCAGATACGGCATCTCCTTCAGGCACGGGCCGCACCACGTGGCCCAGAGGTTGATCAGGATCACATCGCCCTGATAGGTCGCGAGGTGCCCCTCGCCGTCATCCGCGACGAGGCGGTAGGCGAACGGCTCGGCCGGTCGGGCCAGCTCCTCGGCGGTGGGCCTGTCGGGGCCCGCGAAGGTGTGGCGCTCCGACCACGCGGCGTAGCCCAGGAGCCCACCGAACCCCATGAAGGCCACGCCGATGATGGCGCCGACCCACGAAAGCACGCGGTGCTTCCAACCCTCGCGGCGCACGCTGCGGTAGAGGACGAAGGCGCCGATGGTAAGTGCGGCGCCGCCGATCAGAAGGGTCCCGGTGAGTGGTGTCACGGTGGGGTCATGGTTGTGAGAAACGGGACGGGGGAGGGGCCACGTGGTCAGGCGGAGGCGTAGGGGGTGGTCGTGTGGCGAGCAATGGTTCTGGCAGCCGTGGCGCTCGCGCCGTGTTCATCGGGTTCTGTTCGCAGGAACTGTTGGCTGTCTGGATGGGTCACGGATCGCCGGGTCGGCCGGAGGGTGTCGTGCCCTGTCTACGGCGGCTGTTGGCTGCTCGAATGGGACACCCGCATGGCCTGACGAGCCACGGGCGGGGACGCCTGGCATCGGACGGTGCCATTCGTGACAGGCCTGGGGCCAACGTATCCTGTTTTCGCTCCGTAAGATGCGACCCTGCACCTCGAGCAGAATCTCGGTGACCAACAATTCCTGCGAACATTCCCCGAGTCATCCGGCGCGACGAACCGGGGCCTCCCCACCCACCGCCCCACCCACCGCCCACCCGACTTGCCGGCCACCCTCTCTTCCCGCCATCCTTCACTCAGCCCCCGCCCGCGTCCACCCACCGCTGGAGGCGCGTGTGATGTTCGACCGCTACGACCGCCGGGACTTCCTCCGTACCACGGGGCTCGGCCTGGCTGCCGTGCCGTTCCTCGGCCTGGACGGCCTGCCGACTCCTGTCCGACGCCTTCTCCGGCTACCCACAAGCCGAGTGGCGTTAGTCCGGACGGCGGACCGGAAGGACGGGGTCCGCCGGGCCCTTGGGCTCCTGGATCCTGCCGGGATCGCGGGTCGGCGCGTCGTCGTCAAGCCGAACTTCAACAGCGCCGACCCGGCGCCGGCCTCGACGCACTCCGATATCCTGGAGCAGCTCGTCACGGAGCTGTGGGAGCGGGACGCGAGGGCCGTCACGCTGGGCGAGTCGAGCGGCCCCACCAACACGCACCAGGTCATGGAAGAGAAGGGCGCGTTCGAACTGGCCGATGCGCTGGGGTTCGACGTGGTCAACTACGACGAGATCCCGGACGGCGACTGGGTGCAGTTCGGGCCCACGGGCACGCACTGGCCGGAGGGGTACTGGTTGCCCCGGCACGTGGTGGACGCCGAATACAACGTGAGCGCGTGCTGCCTGAAGACCCACCAGTACGGCGGCGTGTTCACCATGTCCATGAAGCTGAGCGTGGGGCTCACGCCGAAGCGGATCCGGCGGGGTATGCACCGCTCGCCGGACATGCGCCGGATGATCGCGGAGCTGAACGCCGGCTACCGGCCTGACCTCATTGTGCTGGACGGCGTGGCGGCGTTCACGGACGGCGGCCCGTCCGAGGGTGAGCTGGCGTACCCCAATGTCATCCTCGCCGGCCACGACCGTGTGGCCATCGACGCCGTGGGGCTGGCGATCCTGAAGGAGCAGGGCGCCAACGCCGCCATCATGGACACGCCGATCTTCGCTCAGGAGCAGATGGCGAGGGCGGTTGAGCTGGGGCTGGGCGTCACAGGTCCGGACGGGATCGAGCTGGTCACCGAAGACCCCGCCGGCGCCGACTACGCAGCGAGGCTGCGGCCGATCCTCGCGGCGGGGTAGCGAGCGGGATATCGGCAGGTTAGCCGCGGCGTAGCCACGGGGTAGCGACGCAGAACCGGCCGTGGCGGCCCGAGCCGACTACGGCAAATCGGCTCGGGTGGCGTCAGAACACCCAGCGCCCTCGCAGGTTGAGCGCGAAATACCGGTAGCCGGCGGCCTCCTGTGCGAAGGGGCTGGCGCCGTTGTTGGCGTAGAAGAGGCTGAGGGCCACGCTGCGGCCGGGGTGGGGTTCCCAGGAGAGGGATCCGGTGGTCCGGAAGGCGGGGTCGAGGTCGCCTTCGGCGGTGATCTTCTGGACGCCCGGCACGAGGACCAGGGTGCCGGTGAGGTCGCCGAAGAGGCGGGTGGAGGCGCTTGCCGGCGCCTCGACGAGGAGGTAGAGGTCGGGATCGAAGTAGCCGAGGCTCTCGGCGCCGGCCAGGTCGCGGTCGAAGCCGAACCAGCGGACACTGCCCCCGAGGTTGAGCCAGGGGAGGACGGGTCGGTTGGCCGCGGCGTTGGCGGCCAGGCGCCGGTTCCCCGTCCCTGTCACCAGGCTCTCGAACCACGCCACGGACCCGGCGCCCTCGAGGCGCCATCGACCCAGCTGGGTCCCCAGGTCCAGCTGCACCTGGTCGTAGACCACGCGGTTGGCCAGGAGGACGGCGGTGGCGTCGAGGAGCTCGCGGCCCACGGTCAGCGTGCTCCGGATCTGGTAGCGGGCCGGAGATGAGGCGACGACCCCGTAGCGGAGCGTGCCGTCCACGCCCGCCGAGTCGGGCACCCCGCCGCCCACGGCGCCGGTAACCCGCCATCCGGGCGGGAGCTGGACGGACGCGGAGAAGGTGGTGCCGGTGGTCCAGCGGGGGTCGGGGATGGCGGTGCCGAGGGTGGCGGCCCGCCGGTAGCCGTCCAGCCGCAGCTCGACGCGCGGGACGGGGTGCCACGAGGCGTGCCCGGCGGTGGTGTAGATGTCGTTGCCGTCGGAGTCCCATTCATAGGCCAGGTTCCAGCCGGCACGGGGCCCGAGGGACGCGTGGAGGGTCCGCAGCTGGTCCCGGGCCTCGGTGCTGTTGGGATCGACGCGGAGCGCGCGCTGGACGTACGGGAGGGCGGCGGCCTCCCGCCCCTGCCACTGGAGGATCCGGGCGAGGCCGAAGAGGGCGTCGAGGTTCTCGGGGCTGCGGTCCAGGATCTTCCGCCAGCGGGTCTCCGCCTCGATGAGGTCGCCGGCGTAGCCGGTGGTCCGAGCCAGGCCGGTCATGGCGTCGAGGTTGTCCGGGTCGTTGTCGAGCACGGTGCGGTAGACGGTCCGGGCCGTATCGAGGCGGTTCTCCCACGACAGGACCTGGGCCAGTCCCATGAGCGCTGTTACGTCGTCGGGGTCGTCGGCCAGGAGCGAGTCGTAGACGGATCGGGCGTCGTTGAACCGGTTGGCCCAGCCGAGCACGCGGGCCCGCTGGTAGTGGACGTCCCGGGTGCCGGGGTCCAGCTCCGCGATCCGGTCGAAGAGCTCCATGGCCCGGTCGTACTCCCCGGCCCAGGACCGGAACGTGGCCAGTGCCTCGAGGGCGGGGACGTGGTCCGGGTGCTCCTTGACGAGGTCTTCCAGCTCGCGGGTGGCCCGGCCGAGATCGTCCTGCCAGGCCAAGACCCGGGCGCGGCTGATCCGTGCCTCCAGGTTTTCCGGCGCGATCTCGATGAGCCGATCGAATAGTGCGATGCTCTTGCGGTACTCCTGGTCCCAGCCGTGGAGCAGCGCGAGCCGGAAGAGGGCCCGTGTGTCGGTGGAGTCGGCGGCCAGCCGCTCGGCGTAGAGCTCACGGGCGCGGTCGAGGTCGCCGGCGTCCCACGCCTCGTCGGCCGACTGGGCGGCGGCGCCCGCGGGCAGGAGCAGGATCAGCGCGAGGATGACGCGCCCGAACACGGCGGCCGGGCCGGCGCCGCACCGGGCCCGGTGCCGGGGTCCCTGGGTTCTGCGTCGTCGCATCACTGGCCTCCCTGCCGTTCCAGCTCCGTGAAGACGGCGCGGAGCGAGTCGAAGACGGGGCGGCGGCGGGTCCGCCACCGGGGCTCGTCCCACACCGGCCAGGCGAAGAGCGCTACGTCTTCGGCCCGGCCGCTCGTGGGCAGCGCGGTCCAGCGGGCCCGGTCGCCTCCGCCGTCGGAGGTGTCGGTGCCGGCTCCGCCGCCCGCACCGCCCGTCCGGGTCGCTGTCACGATCCGGATCCCTTCCACGGTGACGATTCCGAAGACCTCCGGCAAGCCGCGGAGGAACCGCTTCTCCTCGTAGAGTACCGACCGACTGCTCGGGTCGGTCACGTTCAGGAGCCCCCACGGGATGCGGATTTCCAGGGCGTCGTCGGCCAGGCGGGTCCAGTCGCCGTCGGGCTCGGGCCCCTCCCGCAGGATCCCCCGGTGATAGCCATAGGCCGCGATCTCCACCGAGTCGCGGGTGTAGCGACGACGGTTGGTGACCACCGGAATGCCCCGGTACTCGCCGTCGTCGTCAGCCACGGGTTGATACGGCCGGTTCCGTCGCTGCTCGATCCGGCCGGTGAAGAAGCCCGGGAGCGGGTCGGCGATCTCCGGTGGCGGCGACGGCGCACCCCCCAGCTCCTGGCCCACCTCCACGATCCGCCAGGGCACGTACGCGTCGTGGCCCACGAGGCGGGTACCGTCGGCGTCCCGGATCAGCGCGAACTCGAGGCCGACGGGTGGGGCCGGGGCCGCAGGCCCGGACGACGACGAGCGCGTGGAGCCGGCCCCGTCTCGGGTGACGCCTGCTTCGACCGGGACGTTCCGGGGCCACTGCAGCTCGCCGGCGGCGGGGTCCACCACGTCGAACCCCACCAGCGTGGTGGCGGCGGGCCGGGCACCGGGACCCTCGATGAGCAGCCGGAGGTACGCCTCGTCGGCCACGGCCCGGAGGGGGGCCGCGGATGAGCCGGCGCCGGCCGCGGACCGGTCGGCCGCGGGGTCGTAGAGCGGCGGCACGTCGCGCCATGCGGCGAGCCGTTCTGCCGCCGTCCCCCCCGCCACCCGGCGCTCGGGCTCCACCGCGAGCATGCCGTAGTGCTGCTCGGCGTCGAGGCGGTTCAACCACAGCCGGTTACGGTCAGCGGGCAGCTCGAACTCGATGACCAGCCAGTTCTTCTTGAACCACTCGTCGATCCAGGCGAAGACGGCGCCACCGGCCAGCCCGGCGGCGGCGATCTCGCGGGTCATGCGGGCGTCGATGGCGGCCATGGCGGTCTCGGTCAGCCCGCCGTGGTGCCACCCCTCGGGCTGCATGTGGGCGGACCCGCGGCTAGCGGGCACGCCGTACTCGCTGATCAGGACCGGCATTTCCCCGTGATGCTCCCGCAGCGCCGTGAGGTACCCGAAGTAGCGAGACGGTCCCCACGGCGAGCGGGCTGCGGCGTAGCGGGCCTCAAGGATCATGAAGTCCGGGTAGTACGGGTACGCGTGGTACGACGCGAAGGTGCCCGCCGGCAGTCTGCGGGTGGGCTGGATCAGCGTCGCGTCGAGGGACGCGGCGTCGTTGTCGTACTCCACGGGCACCCGCTCGATCCGCTCGCCCAGAGCCTCCCGGATCGCCACCTCCTCCTCCACAGTGGTCTCCGACGGGTGACGCAGCGGGTCCAGCGTGGGCCAGTTGGTATACGCCACGGGGCGCTGGGCGTGGTAGGTATCCATCTCGTACGCCACCAGGTGTTCCAGCGCCTCGGCCATCCACACGTCGGTGGGCGTGGCGCTCCGGGCGGTCAGGTACGTCCCGTCATGCGACGTCTCGTCCGCCCGCATCCGGTTGTACTCCACCACCGCGAACGGCTCCCACTCCCGGCCGATGATGTACGCCAGCGTCCACCGCGAGAGATCGGCGGTGTAGTGACCGGCGGCGTGCCCCGGCCGGGGCGGGACGTCGGCCCGCCCGTGGAGCACGTCCACCACTCGCTCCATCTCTGCCTTGAACCCGCCGTACCACTCCGGGTCCCGGAAATCGTGCCCCGGCGGCAGCTCCGTCCACACGCCATGGATCAGCCAGAGCGGGTCGTCGGGGTGGGCGAGGTTGTGGGCCCGGACCGCGTCGTAGAAGGCGGGCGGGTGGATGGTGTAGACCCGGACCGCGTTCACGTTCATGGCCGCCATCTCGGCGACCCACCCGGCGTAGACGGCCGAGTCCGGGAACTGGCTCGGGTGCCGGCCCGGGAGCGCCGCACCCAGGTTCATCCCGTTCACGTGGATCGGCCGCCAGCCGGTGCCCGTCCCGGGCGCCCGGACCTCGAACCGGCCGGCCTGTGCCCGGGCCGGATACACGACGGTGTCCGGGACGGTCAGCGGCGGTCGGTCCACGCTGCCGAACCCCACGGGGATCCGGGCCAGGTAGCTCAGCGCAAGCTCGTTGCCCGGCTCCGCGGCCACCACCCGCGAGAAGAGACGGAAGGCGCCGCCCGGGTCCGCCTCACGCCACGCCACCAGGCCACGACCGATCAGCGCGTCCACAAGCGTCGTGTCCCGGGCGAGAACGGCATCGAAGTGTCTGCGGGCGTCATCGAGCTCGCCCCGCTGGAGCCGGCCGTAGCCCAGGACCGTCAACGCGTCGACGTGCACCGGGCAGAGCTCCAGCGCCGCTTCCGCCGCCCGGACACCCGTGCGGTAGTCCTGCGCCTGGTAGGCCTCCCACGCCCGGGCCACGGCCGTCGAGGCGGTGTCCGGGCACGAGGGGAGCGGCGCGCGCTGGGCACCGCCGCAGCCGGCAAGGACCATGGTCGTGCCCAGGATCACGAGCAGAGGTCGGGACCAGCGGTGCGCGCGCATGAACTGGTGAACGTGCCGACGGGGCCGTCGACGCGCAACGCGCCACCCGCCGGTACGCAGACCCGGGCGGTCCGGCGCTCGCGGCGCACGTCGGGACACCGGCGAGGCTGGATCACGCGCCAGGTCGAGAAGCCTCTTTCATCAACACATCGGGAGAAGATCCGTTCTCTATTTTGGGGCCGGGTCGAGGATCGGGGGTCCTAGCTCTCGAGGTCGACCCAGCGGAGCAGCTCCCGCAGCGGCTCCCGTCCATCGTGGTGCCAGTCGGGCGGGGGCCACGGCAGGCGCGGGAAGGTGGTGATGCGGGTGGCCCCGACGCCGGCCAGTCGGTGGGCGAGGGCGTCCCGTCGGGCCTCGGGTCCGGCGATGGCCACGGATTGGAGGTACCGGCCGGCGGGTGCCAGGAGGTCGACGGCCTCCTCCAGCGCGTCGATGGGGTGGACCCGTACCAGGCGGTTGAGGCAGGACGGGCGGAACGCGGGCTCGGCGTCGTAGATCACGGTCCATCGGGTTCCTGGCCCCGCCAGGACGCGGGTCCCGGCGGCGTCGGGGCGGTGCCCTTTCATCTCGGCGGCGGCGCGCTCCTGCTGGATGGCGGAGGCCTCGGCGGGCCCCAGCCGAGCTCGGGGCAGCTCGTTCTCCACGGCATCGAGGGCATCGGCCAGGGCCTCGGCGAAGTCCAGTGCGGAGACACCGCTCCCCTCCTCGACCCAGACGGCGTGGGGTGACACGCAGCCGTGCTGGTCGAAGACCGCCACGGCCCGGGCCACGTCCCGGGCCACGGCGGCCGGATCGTCGGCGACGGCATCCCGGGCGATGAGCCCCACGGAGAACCGTGGCCCGTGGACCAGGACCCGGGTACCGTCCGGGCCCCGATCCTGGTACGACGCCACGGCCTCCTCGCCGCCGTAGACCACCACGATGTCGGCGGCTTCCAACGCCCTCCACTCAGCGTCGCGGGAGCCGCCGGGCCAGTACGTCAGGGCCAGCGCCCTGCCCACGTCCGGGTCCACGGCGTCGACGGCCCGGGCGAAAAGGATGGGGAGCACGGGCTGCCCGGACGCCAGCTTCCCGAGCACCGGCGCCTTGGCCAGGAGCGCCCGGACCAGGGCGGTTACGGCCACGCCGGGGACGTTCCCGGCGAAGACGTGGAAGGCCAGGTCGGGGCCATAGGCCCGGGCCCGTCGTCCGGCGGCGGCGGGCCGGAACTCGTCGAGGGCGGCGGGGTCCGGGAGCGCGGCATCCAGGAGTGTCCGGAGCCGATCCGCGCGCCAGTCGGCGGTCATGCGGTCGAGGACCAGCCGCGTCATGGCGGGGGAATACCCTGCAGCGGCGGTCACGAGGCGGTCGGCCTGCTCCCGGAGCGGATCGGTGGGGTCGGCCAAGCGGGCCGCGGCGAGGTCGACGACGTCCACCAGCTCGCTCACCGGGCGCTCCTTGAGTGATCGACCGGCGTCCCTGAGCTCCTTCACGCACGCCCCGAGGAGCTCGGGCGTGGGTACGGGATAGCGGCAGGTGAGCTCGCCCACCTCCAGCGTCTCGAGCGTTCCGATGTCCACGCCGGGCAGGTGCCAGGCGTCGAAGGCGGGATCGGTCATGGCGCTTCCTCCAGCAGCAGATCCATGGCGATGGAGCAGCCCCGGGCGGGCGCGCCGCCGGCCCGGCCCTCCACCACCAGCCCATCGGCCTCGATCCGCCCCAGGTCCTCGGTCTGAACGGTGGCCACGCTGTACACGTTGGCGAGATCCACGTGGCGGAGCAGCCCCGTCCGGCCGTCGGGGAGCGGGCTCAGCGTCTCCGGGTCCACGGCCACGCTCCGGAGCCAGCCCGGTCCCCGCTTCCGCCGGGCCCCGGACCCGGACGGCGGCTCGGGGGTCGGAGCCCCGCCGGTGAGCCGGCTGCGGAGCGCGTCGTCGTAGTACTGGGAGAGGAGCTCGGTCATCCCGTACTCGTTCACGCACGCCCACGCGGGCAGGCCCAACCGCTCGGCGTACGCGTCCCGCAGCTCGTGGGGCTCCAGGCGGCGGCCCCGCCCCTTGAACCCGCCGGTGTCCATGAGCCGGGACCCCGCCGGGAGCGTGAACGTGCGCCCGTCGTCGGCCAGGCGGTCGAGCCAGTGGATGAACGCCGACGACGTGCCCAGGACCAGGACCGGCTCGGCGGCGTCCGCGGCACCGGCCATGGCCCGGTCCAGGGCGGCATAATCGAGCCCATCGGCGTCGGCGAAGGTCCGGGAGCCGTCGGCGCCGAAGGCGGCCATGACGTCGGTGATCATGAACGCCAGCGACGAGTCGGGCAGCGCGTCGGCCGGCGGCATGAGCGAGAGCATCCGGGGTCGGGCCCCGTCGGGCAGGAGGAACGCGGTGAACGAGGCTCGCAGCGAGGCCCGGTACAGCTCCAGGTCGCCCACGTGATGCTCGCCACGCCGCTCCCTGCCACGGGTGGTCCCGCTGGTGTGGAAGACGCGCTCCACGGTGACCGCCTCGTCATGGAGGGGCAGCTCCTTGAAGGCGGCGGTGGGGACGGCGGGGATGCCCGTCCAGCGGCGGACGGTATCCGGCGTCCGGTCACGGGCGGCGCAGTACGCCTGGTAGGCGGGCACGGACGCGAAGTTGTGGGCGAAGACGCGGAGTGCGAGGGCGTTGAAGTCCGCGTCGGGGAGTGGGGCGTCAGCGCCGTCCCGGAATCGCTGGATCAGCTCGGTGCGGAGTGCGGCGGCGGGCGCGCTCATGGCGGTTCGAGCTCACCGGGGCAGCTCGAAGAACTCCTCGACGGCCATGGCGAAGGTGGCGCCTTCCACGGCGTACCGCCCGGCGTAGGGGGCGAGGAACGCCAGGAGCCGCTCGGCCACGGCCCGATACGACCGGTCACCGGTGCGCCGGGCCAGCCGGATGTGGAGCCGAGCGGCGAGGGCGTTCTCCTCGAACGGCCGGTCCGGGTAGCGGAGCGCGCCCAACGCCTCGGGTCCGGCCGCGAAGCCCTGGAACCCGCCGGCCTCGTCCCACAGCGTATCCTTCATGCGGGCGACGAGACGCACCGCGTGCTCCAGCGCGTCGTCCCGGTCCGCGGCGTCGGCCACGGCCGCGGCGGCCCGTGCGGTGTGCAGGAGGTCGACCAGGAGGCCGGTGACCGGACCGTGGTCGGACGGGTCGCCCGTCGCCTCGTCATCCCGGAAGTGGGTGAGGGAGTCCTCGCCCGCGGCCATGGTGTCGAGGAGCGTGTCGAGGGCTTCCGAGGCCTGCGCCACCCACGGGTCGCGGCCGAGCCACTGCCCTGCGCCGGCCAGCGCGGTGATCCACATGGCGGCGGAATCGGTGTACACGGTGTCGTCCACGGGCGGTGGGTCCCGGTCCGAGCGGTCGTCCCGCTCGGCGAAGTACGCGGGATCGGCCGCCTGGCTCCCGGTCCAGAGCCCACCCCGGGCCAGGGTGCCGTGGACCCACGCCACCGTCCGCTCCGCCGCCTCGAGCCAGTCGTCGCGGTCACGGCGGGCGGCGCCGAATGCGAAGGCCGAGAGGGCCCGGGCGTTGATACGGAGCAGCTTCTCGGTCCGGGGTTCGGTCCAGTTGGGCTGCAGGGCGTAGTGGAACCAGCCGCCGTCCACCGGGTCCTCGATCTCCCCGGCGAGCATCCCGTCGAGGGTGCGTTCCGCCATGGTGATCCAGTCGGGATTCGGCAGCGAGGCCCCCTGGGTCAGGAGCAGCTCCACGGCCTCGGCGTGCACGAACTTCGGCCCCTGCCCGAAACCGCCGTTGCGGGCGTCGAACTGGTCCTGGGCGCCGGTCAGCACGTCATCGGCCGCTTCCCGCCGTACCAGCCCCGTGGCGGCGCGCCGGGACCGGGCCGCCTCGATGGCCTTGCGACGGTTCGCGATCTCCTCCTCGAGCGCCTCCCGCCGATCCTCCCACGCCTCGAGCACGCTGCCGGCCACCCGCCGCAGCTCCTTCGGCTCCGCGTACGTGGCTGACCAGAAGACCTCGCCGGTGGGCGCCAGCAGCGCCACGGTGGGCCACCCTTCGCCGATGTAGCGGTCCTGGACATGAGGCCGTCGGTCGCCGTCCACCCGGATGGGGATCAGGCGCTCGTTGGCCAGGGCGATGACGTCCTCGTCGGAGAGCGCCTGTTCATCGAGCTCGTGGCACGCCTGGCACCAGAAGGTGGTCAGGACCAGGAGGATCGGCTTCTCGGCCGCCTGTGCCTCGTCGAATGCCGCCCGCGTCCAGGACCGCCACTCGATGGCGTCGGCGCGGTTCGGCCGCGGGGAAAATCGGAAGTGTGCCATGTGGAGTGAGGATAGAGGAAATCGCGACCTGTGGCCACCGGGGGGCGGCGCAGCGACGGCGCCAGCGCGGCCGCGAACGGCCCGCTACGGCACCCGGAACGGTTCGCTGCGGGCCTCGTAGCGGCGGGCCGGGAGGCCGAGGACGCGGACCAGGAGCCGCTTGAGGCCGGTCCCGATGGCACCGGTGATGGACCGGCCGCCGCGGACGGCGGGCTCCAGCTCGCCCCGGAGCCATCGTTCCAGCTCGTCGAGGTCGGAGAGGGAGAGGGTCTCGACCTCGAGGTAGACCAGGTAATAGTAGGAACCCTCGCGGGGCGGCCGGACCGCCGGAGTGTAGGGTCTCTCCAGCGCCACCCGGGCGTCGCGGTAGGTGGCGAATCGACCGATGGAGTCGGCGCCGGGCCCCACGGCCAGGAACCGCCGCTCCAGCGGCTCGTAAGCCAGCACGGAGGTCCAGGTGGCCTGCTCCACCAGGTCGTCGAACCATGTGTCTCGCCACAGCTCGACCCGGAACCGCATCCGGAGCGGGAGCCCGGAGCGGACGGCGTCGGCCAGGGCCCGGTCATCGAGGACATCTCCCACCGTCACCCGGGGCGCACCCTCCTCCACGCGCACGGCGACGGGCGCCTGTGCGGCGGTCTGGGCGGCTGCACCTGCAAGCGCCGCCAGCGCGAGGAAGGCGGCCCGGACCGTCAAATCCGGGGCCCGAGCCGGACGAAGAAGTTGACGCCGTCGCCCCCGTCGGAGAGGGGTGCGGCGAAGTAGATCCCGAGCCGGCCGAGGCGGAGCCCGATCCCGGCGTCGTAGCGCAGGTCGCCGGGCCCGACGTTGACGCGGTCCCCGAGGGACTCGGGCTCGATCCAGGCCCGCCCGCCATCGGCGAACACCACCAGCTCCGGCGTGGTGGCCAGCTCGAAGTCGAGGCCGAGGCGGCGCCCGAGATCGAGGCCCCGGCCCCCCAGGAACGCGAACCGGTACTCGGCCTGGAAGAGGACCGCGCGATCACAGCCGTAGTAAGGCGTCAGCCCGTCGACGAGGGCCGCCTGCCGGGCCCCACAGTCGAAGGCGAAGTGGAGGTACCCGGGCAGCGACCCCTCGCCGCCGAGCACGTGCTGGCGCTGGGGCGGGAGCGCGCCGTCATCGGGCGAGCCGGCGGCCATGGCCCGCAGCGCCACCCGGGACCGGGGTCCCAGGCGGAGGTAGCGACGGGCCTCCACGCGGAGAACCGTGTACTCGGCGTTCACCGGCCGGTCGACCAGGGCCGGCGCCGCGCCGGGCACCGGGTTCGGTCGGCGTGCGGCGAGGTCACCCTCGACGCCCTGCTCGACGTCGGCCTCGAGGAGCCACCCGGCGGACGGGTCGTCGCGGTCGTTGCGCGTGTCCCAGCGGATCCAACCCCGGGCCAGGCGCAGCGGGCCATCCGCCACCTGGACCTGTGCCCGCCACGGCTCATCGTTGTCCAGGAGCGACCACGGCGTCCGGGAGCCGATGGAGCTGTGGTGCTCGTCCCGGTACTCGATGCCGGCCTCCACGGGCCGGGTCCGGCCGATGTACTCCAGGTAGACCCGCCACCCGCTGCGGACGTAGTGGTCCCGGAGGTCGCGGTGCAGGATGAAGGTGGAGAGCGAGTTCTCCGTGTCGAGGAGCCCCCGGGTCTCGATGGCGTCTGTAGCCCGGTGCCAGCCGAGCCCGACCTTGAGGGCCCGGTACCCGCCCAGGTACTGCTCCAGCCGGACATCGTGCCCCAGCTCGTTCGGGTGGAACTGGAGCCCGTTCCCCGTCCGGTAGATGATGCGGGCGTCGAAGACCGTGGGGTTGCCGTGGCCGAGCTCGAAGCGGGGGCCGAACGAGATGGGCAGCCCCTCGACCCGGTTGTACGCCCCGTCCACCGCCAGGTTGAGCTCGCCGCGTCCGAACCACGTGTCCTGTCGGATCAGCGATCCGGCCCCGGGGTCGAGGGGGATGATCCGTCCATTCTCCTGCCGGAACCGCAGCGCATCCGCGTATACCGTAACGGGCCCGGCGATGGCGGCCTCGCCACCGGCCACATCGCCGCCGATCACGGTGACCGCGCCCGCCACGCGGCCGTCACCCTCCAGGCGGACGTCGGCGTTGATGACCAGCACATGGCCGCGGACGGTGCCTGCGATCACCAGCGGCCCACCGAGGGCGGCCAGGTCGCCGTCCACGGTGGCGCCGGGCGCGACCCGTGCGGGCCCGGCGACCCGGGAGGTGGACGGGTTGTTGTAGAACGCGGCCGCCTCCTCGGCGGCCCGGTGGGTCAGGGGCCGCTCCTCCTGGCCGGCCAGTGGTGCGGCCAGCGCCAGCAGCAGCCCGACGAGGTTCCTGGTCCGATGTCTCACCGTTCGATCCCCAGTCTCTTCATGCGTCGATAGAGGTTGGCGCGATCGGTATGCAGCGCACGTGCGGCCTCCGCCACATTGCCGTCCGCGGCATCCAGCGCGGTCTCGATCTGCCAGCGTTCGTAGTCGTCCAACCGGTCGGACAGGGGCGCCGTCTCGCTTTCCGTGGGCGGCAGCAGCGTCTCCACCGCGCCGGCGTCCACCGTCTCACCCGGGTTCAGGATGGCCAGCCGCTCGCAGACATTCGCCAGCTCCCGGACGTTCCCCGGCCAGCGGTAGCGGCGGAGCGCGGCCATGGCACCGGCGCCGATCTTCGGCGGGTTGAGCCCCTGCTCCGAGCGCAATCGTTCATCGAAATGGGCCACGAGCTCCGGCAGGTCGCCGAGTCGCTCCCGGAGCGGCGGGACCCGGATCGGGATGACATTCAGCCGGTAGTAAAGGTCGTCGCGGAAATCGCCATCGGCCACCCGCTGCTCGAGGTCGCGGTTCGTTGCGGCCACCACGCGGACGTCCACGTCCACCGTCCGGGTCCCGCCCACGCGCTGGACCTCGCCCGACTCGAGCGCCCGGAGCAGCTTGGCCTGGGCCTCGGCGCTCAGGTCGGACACCTCGTCCAGGAACAGCGTGCCGTCATCGGCCTGCTCGAAACGGCCCCGACGGCGGGCGACGGCCCCGGTGAACGCGCCCTTCTCGTGGCCGAACATCTCCGACTCGATGAGGTCCCGCGGGATGGCCGCACTATTGACCCGGACGAAGGGGCCCCGGGCGCGAAGCGACGCATGATGGATGGCGGCGGCCACCAGCTCCTTCCCGGTCCCGCTCTCCCCGGTGATCAGGACCCGGGAGTCGGTGGGGGCGGCCTGGCCGATCCGCTCCCGCACGGCGGCCATGGCCTCGCTGCTCCCGACGATGTGGTCGAGGGTGACGCGCTCGGCGCCGGCCCGGGCACGCTTCAGCTCCACGGCGCCGCTCACCGTGGCCAGCACGGACTCCGGAGTCAGCGGCTTCTCCAGGAAGTGGAACGCCCCCAGTCGCGTGGCCTCGACGGCGTCGCCCAGCGTGGCCCGGCCGCTCATCATGACCACCGGCAGATCCGGCACCCGGTCGGCCAGCTGCTGAAGCGCCGTGATCCCGTCGGTGCGGGGCATGGCCAGGTCCATCAGGACCGCATCCGGGTCCTCCGTGACCGCCCGCTCGACGCCCGCACCGCCGTCCTCCGCCTCCGTCACCCGGTAGCCCTCATCCTCCAGCAGCCCGCGCAGCATCCGCCGGATGTTGGGCTCGTCGTCGACCACCAGGATGGCGGACACGGGTCAGCGACGGCCCAGGGTGAGCCGGGCCCGGGTCACGGCTCCGATGGCCTGCACATCCACGTCGGCGGACCGGCAGTAGACGCGGGCTTCGGGGCCGTAAAAGAGCCGGATGCCCGCGCGGTCGGAGGGCGGGGCGAGACCCGGCTCGCAGCGGATCGCGTCGAAATACGCCGGGCTGAGCATCCGGGCCACGCTGTCGCCGGCGGCGGCCGAGGGCACGTGAACGGCCATGACCACCGCCGCGGCGTTCATGACGTCGGTGGCCATGTACTGCAGGAGCGCGCCCACGGCGGAACGGGCGGCGGCCGGGTCGTCGAGCCGGAACACCATGAGGTCGAGGTACCGCTCCTTGCGGACCTCGTACAGTGCGTCGTGGAGCGTGAGCCGGCCGTGCTCGTGGGAGAGGACCACCGTGGTATCCCCCAGCGGCTCGCCGGCGAGGAAGGCCATGGCCAGGTCGTCGCTGGCCGTGGGTCCGCTCACGGTCAGCCCCGTGCTCTGCGCCACTGCCGCCAGCCAGGCCGAATCCATGGTCCCCGTGATGAGCGCCACGTCGGTGTCCACCGCCATGAGCGAGCCCGCCACGTCGGCGGGTGCGGCGTCGGACGCGGCCCGGAGCGCCACGGCCGAGAGGTCGATGTCCCTCTGGCCGCCGATGTTCATCGCGCAGGCGGCAGCGATCAGCGTCAGGGCGGCGAGCAAGCTAAGTGATCTCATCCTCGTGACTCTCCTCCGGCAAGGGTCGGGCGGCGGGCAGTCGGACGACGAATTCGGCCCCGTCGCCCCGGTTCCCGGCGGCTACGGTGCCGCCGTCCCCGGTCACGGCCTGGTGGACCAGCGCCAGCCCGAGCCCCGTTCCGCGTGTCTTGGTGGTGAAGTCCGGCTCGAAGATCCGGTCGATCCCGTCCGACGGCAGTCCGCCGCCGTTGTCCTGTATGCGGACAACGACGCGGGGGTTCCCACCCCGCACGCCGGCGTCCTCCACGGCGAGGCTCACCCCGATCCACGGCCCGGCCCGGTCCGACGCCGCGCCCCCGGCCCCGCTCTCCTGCCCGTCGGCGGGCTCCGCCGCCGCTTCCACGGCCGCTTCCACCGCGTTCTGCACCAGGTTCCGGAACGCCCGGAAGATAGCGTCATAATGGCCGCGGACGGGGGGGACACCGCGAGGCGCGTCCAGCGAGGTGCTGACCCCCGGTGGCACATCGGTCTCCAGGAGCGAGGCCATGAGCTCCCGCACGTCGATCTCCGTGGGCGAGCCCTCCGGCGGTCGGCCGAGCCGGCTGAACCGTCCCGCCAGCTCCTCGAGGCGACCCACCTCCTGGTCAATGACCTCCAGCACCTCGGCCAGCCGCCCGTCATCGTCCGCCACGCTGCCCTCCAGCCGCTTCAGCCGGTGCCCGGCCATGCGCAGCGGCGTGAGCGGGTTCTTCATCTCGTGGGCCACTCGCCGGGCCATCTCGCCCCAGACCCGGACCCGCTCGGCGGCCACCGCCCGCTCCCGGGCGGCGTCGAGCTCGGCGGCGGCGTCCCGGAGCGCGGCGTCGAGGACCCGGACCTCCCGCACCGACGCCCTCGAGAGCGCCGGCAGCGGCTCGCCGCGGCCCAGCGCCTCGGCCACGCCCACCAGCTCCTCGATGGGCCGGGCCAGCTGCCGCGCGAGCTGACGGGTGGCCGCGTAGGCGAGGCCCACCAGCAGCGCCGCGGCGCCCAGGACCAGCCACGGCAGCGCGGCCAGGAACCGCTCACCCAGGAACGTCCACCGGTGGGCCTGTGTAAGCGACTGGGAGAGGGCATCGCGGTGGGCGGCCAGTGCCTCGATCAGAACGGAGTCCCCGGCGGGCTCTGCCAGCTCCACCACGCGGCGCCCGCTGGCCGCCACCTCTTCCCACGGCCCCAGCGACCCGGCCACGTCCAGCGACGTGGCCAGCGCCCACCCACCGACGGCCAGGAGCAGGAGCGCCGGCGCGACGGTCAACGCCAGCAGCCAGCCCAGCAGCCGCCGCTCGAGGGTGCGGCCACCGACGTCCTCGTAGGACGTGGAAGGGGGTCGGGGTGGCGGTGAACCGGCCATGGCCCGAACGTAAGAGAGAGGTCGAGGCCGGGACAAGTCACGAACCGCGGACAAGGAGACGCGATGATCCTTCCCAACGTACGGGCTTCCTTCGGACGGGCCGAGGTCGGCGCCATCATGACCGCAGTGGCCGGCGCCGGTTCCAGCGCCCGCGAGACGCTGGACCAGCGGCTGCGGGACGACGGGCTCGACGCCCTCCTCGACGACCCGCGAACCCTCAACGCGGTCCTCACCGGCGACCACCACGGCACCCCGGCGCTGGTCTTCTACCTCCTGGTCCGCCACGCGCTCCTGGAGAGCGGCCTCGACGACCGCACACTGGCCGACTACATCGCCGCGATCCTCGTCGACTTCGGCCGCGAGGACCGGGCGTACCGCATCGCCCCCGACGACCCCGACACCTACCACTACCTGGTCGACCTCGTGGCCGCAGCCGAAACCGCCGACGGCCGACGACGGTTCCTGGTCCGGGCCCATCTCGGCAACTACGCCCTCTGGCTCGGTGGGATCTTCCCGGACCACGTCACCTACCGGGTCCACCGCCGCGGCGCGCCCGGACTCGATTACGTCGAGGCGCTGGGCGCCGGCGGATACCGGATGGCCGCCGAGTCACGCCTGGCCGACGAGCACGGCCTCAGCCGGCTCTACCACACCGCCGCCGAGGTCTTTCCCGAGCTGCGGGTGGCGCTGAACCGGATCAGCGACCGGTACCTGTTCCCGGCGCGCGGCGGGAGCGTGGACCGGCTGCTCCGGCAGGTGAGCGACGCGTTCGGCGGGTAGCGGCCCGGCTTGCCGGAGGACCGCAACCGCCGGAGGACCGCACTCGCCGGCGAGATCGGGCGTGCCGGCACTTCCCATGTCTCACGGCGGCACGGCGGAGCACGGCGAGCACGGCGGACTGATTGGGGGTTGTCCGGACCGATCATGGGCCCAGGAGGCCGACCGGGATGATGGAAACGCCATCGTCGCGCACGTAAGCATAGCCACCGGTGCCGACGATTACCCCCAGAGCCGCGGGCTCTCCGCTCCGTTCCGTGTCGACCCGATCAGCGAATTTCAGCAGGCTTGCCGCGCCCTCTTCGATTCGCTGCGTGCCCCCCAGCTTGATCTCGAAGGCGGCCCAACGTCCGTCCGGTCGCTCGACCACGGCGTCGACCTCGAGCCCCGTATTGTCCCGGTAGTGATAGACCTCGGCATCTAGGGGCTGGCCGTACACCCGAAGATCTCGGATCACGAGTGACTCGAACAGGAGCCCGAAGAAATGCAGGTCGCTCGCCAACCGTTCCGGTGTCGCCCCCACCGCGGCCACAGCGAGTGACGGATCCACGAAATGCCGCTTGGGGCTCTTGCGCAGGATGGACTTCGACCGGAGATGGGGTGCCCATGCAGGTTGGTCCTCGATCGCCATCAACTGCTCCAGGGCGGCCAGATATTCGAGCGCCGTGTGGTCTTTCAGCGGGCCGTCGGCCTCGCCCGTGTCGGCAGCCATCGTGGATACGGACGCGGTCGTGGCCACATTACGGGCCAGGGACCGCAGCAGCCGCCCCACCCTCGTCGGGTCCCGGCGAACTCCGTCCACGCGCCGGATGTCCGTACGCCGCACCTCCTCCAGGTAGTCGCGATTCGCCTGCACCGCCTCGGACGAGCCCCGGGAGAGGTGGCCCGGCCATCCTCCAATCGCGGTTAGTTCGACGAGCCGCCCGAAATCCAGCTCACCCCGAGCGCCCTCGAACTCGCCCCGGAACAGGCCTGCCACGGAAACCGCGCCCGTGGACGCCCCCAGCTCGTACAGCGACATCGGCCGAAGCCGCAGTCGCGCGATCCGGCCGGCCCCGGTGTGCCGGGTGATATCGTCCGCCGGCACCGCCGAGCCCGTCAGGATGAACTGGCCGGGCTCCCGTCGATCATCGATGGCGCGACGGATGTGGTTCCAGAGCTCCGGGACCACCTGCCACTCGTCCAGAAGCCGCGGTGTCGCACCCTCCAGCACCAGCCCCGCATCGATGGCCGCGGCCTGGCGGGCATCGGTGTCCACGTCCAGCAGGACTTCGCTGGCCGCACGTTGTCGCGCCGTCGCCGTCTTTCCGCATGCCTTCGGCCCCTCTATCACCACCGCGCCCATCCCCGCGAGACGTCGGTCCAACTCCCGGTCGAGAACCCGTGTTCGATACTCCCTCAAGCTCGTCGCCCCCAGCTGTCATCGGCATAGATGGAACAATATTAACGGCATTAATGTAATACGCACGCCGGCACAAATGCAAATCTACCTCCGGTCGCCGTGTCCTCGCCGTGGCTCCGTGCCGCCGTGTTCGAATGAGGCGGTCCGGGTAGGTGGATCGCGCCGGATGTCAGAGGCCGTCCCCGCAGACCCCGCAGAAGCGCCAGTGCGCCCGGGCGATGGCCCCGCACCCGCACCGGCGCCGGAGCTCGCCGCCGCAAAGGGGGCAGAACAGATGGTCGCGGGCGACGCGGCCGCCGCACTGCCGGCAGCTCCGGGCGTCGTCGGCCAGGAGGGCGAGGAGCGGCTTGACCTCGTCGAGGGTGGTGAGGCCGGCCTCGACCTTTCGCCAGGCGTCGATGGCCAGCGGCGTCATCCCGTCGGCGGAGGCGGCCTCGCGGATGTCGTCGGAGGGGGCGTCGGCGAGGATGAGCTCGCGGATTGCCGGCGTTACCCGGAGCATCTCGAACACGCCGACGCGACCGGCGTAGCCGGTGCCGTCGCAGCGGTCGCAGCCGACGGCGCGGGGGAGGTGTGGCGGGGTCGGGAGCCCGAGGGCGAAGAGCTCGTCGCCGGTGACGGGTGAGATCGTTGCGCAGTGTTCGCAGACCCGCCGCACGAGCCGCTGTGCGAGGACCCCCGTGAGCCCGCCGGCCACGAGGTAGCGGGGCACGCCCATCTCGGTGAGGCGGGCCACGGCGCCGGGCGCGTCGTTGGTGTGGAGTGTCGACAGGACCAGATGCCCGGTGAGGGCGGCGGCGAGGCCGGTCTCAGTGGTCTCCCGATCGCGCATCTCACCGACCATCACCACGTCCGGGTCCTGGCGCAGGACGGACCGCAGCGCGGCGGCGAAGGTGAGGCCGGCCCGGGGCTGGACCTGGACCTGGGTGAGGCCGTCGAGCCGGTACTCCACCGGGTCCTCCAGGGTGATGATGTTGCGTGCCGCACGGTCGCGGGACTCGAGGACGGCGTACAGCGTGGTGGTCTTCCCGCTGCCGGTGGGGCCGGTCACCAGGAAGAGCCCGTGCTCGCGGCCGAGCACCCCGTCCAGCGGCTCCCGGATGGGCGGCGCCATCCCGAGCGAGTCCAGCGACCGCCGGGCGGACCGGGGGTCGAGGAGCCGGAGCACCACCTTCTCGCCGTCCTGGGACGGGAGCGTACTGACCCGGACGCCCACGCGCGTGCCGTCCACGGTCACGGCGCTGCGCCCGTCCTGGGGCCGGCGCTTGATGGCGATGTCGAGCCCGGCCATGATCTTGATCCGCGACGTCACGGCGGGCCCCGCCGTGGCGGGCAGCTCGACCAGCTCCCGGAGCACGCCGTCGACCCGGCCGCGCACCAGGACGCGTTCGCGGTCGGGCTCCACGTGGATGTCGCTGGCCCCGGCGGCCACGGCCCGGTCGAGGATCAGGTTGACCAGCGCGATAATGGGTGGCGCCTCCGACGCCTGCCGGAGCACGTCGGCGTCGTCGGAGACGTCGTCCACGCCCCCGGCCTCGAGGCGCCCGAGCACCGTGCGGACTGCCTCGTCGCCGTAGGCGATCATGAGGCCGCGATCGATGGTGCCCGGCGCGGACACCACCGGCTCGGCCCGCTTCCCTGTCCGGAACTGGAGGTCGTCGATGGCGGCGGCGTCGAGGGGGTCGGCCGTTGCGGTCCGGAGCGTGCGCCCATTCAGCGCCAGCGGGACCACCCTGAGCCGGAGCGCATGGTCCCGGGCCAGCAGCTTCACGGCGTTGGGCTCCGGCTCCAGCGGCGGCGGTGCGTAGCTCAGCCGGAGCTGTCGGGCGAGCCCCCGGGCGACGGCCTCCGGGTCCACGCCCCGCCGCACGAGGATCGACCCGATCCGCTCCCGGCTCTCCGCCTGCTCCCCGAGGGCCGCCTCCACGGCGTCCGGCGCGACCGCGCCGTCATCGATCAGTACCTGTCCGAGCATCGCCATGGGCCCATCGATAGTCGACGGGTTGGGGCAGCGGAATGGCGGGATGGGACGAAGTCGAGGATCGAGACGGAGCACGAGTACGAGTTCGAGGCTGCCGGTGGATTCAGGGACTCGCGGCGGGCGGCACCTCCGTCACGGGGCCCCGCGGTTCTGCCGCGCTCCTCACGTCATGGCTGTTCCGGAGGCTGCCTCGCCGGCGGTTCCGAGCCACCCCGGCGGTTCAGCCCGGCTCGTCGTCGCCCGGCTCGATCCCCAGCAGATGCAGGATGACTCTCGGCACATCCCACAGCTGCTCGAGCCGCCCGGCCACTTCGGCGTGCCCCCGCCCCACCACGAGCCCCACCGCCAGATTCGTGGTGTGCTCGCGGGTGGTGTCCTCGATGTTTCCGTGGTCGCTGGCGACGATGAGCAGGGCACGGTCCGGGAGCTCCTCCAGCAGTCCGGCGAGGAAGGCGTCGATGCGCTCCAGCGACGCGATCGCCTCGTTCCACGTGCCCCGGTGCCCGACGTAGTCGGGGGTGTAGTGGGCGAAGAGCGTCAGGTCGTGGTCGGCGGTGATGCGGGCCAGGTTCCGGCCGGCGGCTGCCGGCGTGATCCGCGGGAGGTCCCGGTGGAGTCGCTGGATCCAGCCGTCGTTGGTGATCTCACTGGCCAGCGCGTCGCCGCGGGCGAGGGCGTCGGTGTGTCGGGTGAGGACACCGGCGCCGAGGGCGGCAAGGGGCGGGCCGGAGCGGAGCGGGCCGAGTCGTCCGGAGGTGACCGCTTCGGCCACGGGCACGCCGTCGGGCACCCGCTCCATGAGCTCCTCGGGGTAGGCGTTGGCGAAGGCCACGCGGCGGCCGGCGATCTTCGTCCGGGCCAGGATGCTCCGCTCGGCCACCAGCGGGCGGAGCGCGGTGGGCACCCAGGGGCCGTAATGGCGGCCGAAGCGGGCCACGGCGTCGACGCCGGTGAGGAGCGTGGTGTGGCCCGTTCCGCTTTGAGGGGTGCCCGGTGCGCCGTGGCGGACGTCGATCCCTACGAGGCTGGCGTCGGCGCCGTGCCAGGGCGCATCGGCGGCCATCAGGCGACGGGGCGCGAGGAGCGCGTCGAGGGTCGGCAGGCTCGCAGTGGTGACGGGGTTCGTCTCGACGTCGCGGCCGAGCCCCAGACCGTCGACGAAGAGGAGGAGGATGCGCTCGGGCGCCGGCGTCACGTGCTGACGGGGGTCACGGCTTCCCGGGTCAGTGGAAGAGCAGTTCGACGCCCAGCTGGGCCCGCCACTGCGACTCGGGGAGCGAGAGGGTGTGGGGCAGCTCGGCACGAGGGAGCCCGGTGGCCTCGTCGAGGCGGCGCGGGCCGGTGTACCGACCCAGCAGTGGGTTGTTGATGCTGCAGGCCATGCCCGGGCAGGCCTCGCGGCTGTCGACCTCGTAGACCGGCACGACGGGTGGCGTGGTCCAGACCAGCCCCCACTCCTGGTTGATCAGGTTGAGCGCGTTCATGAGGTCGGCGCGGAGCCGGACGCCACCGAACGGGAGCTGGAGCGACTGGGTCAGGCCGACGTCCACACGGTCCGACCAGGGTGTACGGCAGCTGTTGCGGCTCGCGATGGCGCCGGCGCGCTCCTCGAGGCACGGCTCCAGCGCCGCGAGCTGGAAGAGGAGCGACCGGGAGATGAAGCCCTCCCCGCCCAGGTCCGAGAGGTAGGCCGGCACGAAGAGGAGGTCGTTGTACGCCCGCTCGACGGCGCCGGGGCCGGGATAGCCGTCGCCGTTCATATCGCTGCCGTAGACGTAGCTGTAGGGCGTGCCGGACTGCCCGATGTAGCGGAGGGTGACGTCGAGGCCACCGCCCCACTCGGCGAGGCGGGTCCAGAGGGACGCGGCTACGCGGTGCGTGCGGTCGAACGCCGACACGGCCACCTCCGGGCGGGCGGGATCGACGCGGACGGGGGTGAGCCCGTAGTTCAGCGTGGCGTCCTGGTAGAGGAGGCTGCGCACGTCCACCGCCCGGGTGTAGGTGTAGGACAGGCGCAGGTCGAGCCGATCGGAGAACCGGCGTTGGAGCTCGGTGGCCACGGCCAGGGCGGCGTTCCGGCTCCGGTTCCCGACGCGCAGCACGTGGCCGTACTCGTCCCACCGGCGACCCGCCTCCAGGGGGCCGAACCGGCCGGGGAAGAGGACGGGCGTGCCGAACACGGGGCGGTCCCCGATGGTGAAGTCGAACCCGTCGTCGCTGCCCGGTGGCGGGTCGAGGTCCACCGGGAGGTTGAGGTCCTGGATGGTGACCTGGTGGATGGCGCGCGTGTAGATCGCCTCGATGGTGCCCACGAACCCCCACGGCAGCTCCCGGTCGATGGCGAGGGAGGCCCGCACGTCCTGGGGGTAGCGGAACGCCTCATCGAAGAAGACCAGGTCGCGGCGGGCGGGCCCGGTGGCGTCGGTGCACGTGCTCGGCGGGTCGCCGGGGTCCAGGGCGGGGGTGACTGCGCCGGTGCACCGGAGGAGCCCGGTCCGGAGCCCGGTGTTGGCGTACACGTCGGCGATCCACGCCAGCGGTGGCGTCCCGGTGAAGATCCCGATGCCGCCCCTGAGCTGGGTCCGGCGCTCGGTGTCCGGGCTCCAGTTCAGTCCCAGGCGCGGCGCCACCAGCGGATTGCCGGAGGGCAGCCGGTCGGTGACCCGGCCGGTGAGGGTCTCGGCCGTCCGGTTGTATCCGGGCCGTGAGAGCATGAGCGGCCAGTCGACGCGCACGCCGAGGGTGAGGGAGAGGGCGTCGCCGAGCGACCACTCGTCCTGGACGAACCCGGCGAGCTGGAGCAGCGAGAACGCCACGTCCGGGTCGACGCCATCCTCCAGAACGAGCCCCTCGTACGCCTCCGGCGCGTTGCCGGCGAGCGCCGCCAGGCTGCCGTACCGCCAGACGCCCCGGGAGGCCGGGAGGTAGCGACGCCGGGTGCCGAACCACGCGCCCTCGAGGCCCACACTGAACAGGTGGTCGCCCACGGCGTGGCTCACGTGCTCCGTGACCTGGACCAGCGTCTGCTCGAGCTCATCGGCGTGGGCCAGCGGGTCTCCGCCCGCCCGAACTCGCCGGCTCAGCGCGACCGTGTCATCCACCATGCCCCGGACCATGACCTCCACGGCGGGCTGGTCGCTGCCCCGGTTCGCGTCGCCGGTACGCTGGACGTTGAGTGACAGCTCGCTGGTGGTACGCTCGGCGAGCCGTGATGTCACGCGACCGACCACACTGTGGGTCCGGCTCTCGATCCGGGTGCCGGCGCTGGTCAGGCCGTACAGGTCGAATCCGAGGCGGTTGGGTGCTACGTCCTGCTCGGCGGAGATGAGGTTGTACCGGATCGAAACGTCGTGGCCCGCGCCGAGCGGGGCGTCGATACGGGCAAAGAGGTTGCCCAGCGGGTTGTCCAGGGAGTACGGCTCGGCCGATCCCGGCGTCAGGCCCCGGTCCTCCAGCAGCGCCACCAGCCGGTCCACGCTGTCGGCGGCGAGCCCCACCCGGTACGGGTCGGCGGTGCCCATGTGGAATCCCGGCATGGGCCGGCTCCGCTGCTCCAGCTCGCCGGCCATGAACAGCCGGGCCACGCCCACCGGCCCGCCCAACGTGAAGCCTGCGGCGGTGGTGCTGAACTCCTCGGCGGTGCCCCGGCCGTAGACCCGGACCACGTCGCTGTCGTCCGCCGGCCGGCTGAACGCGTCGCCCCGGTAGTAGCCGAAGGCGGAGCCCTCCCAGCGGTCACCGCCGCTGCGGGTGGTGGCGTTCATGAGCGCGCCGGTGAACCCGGACTGCCGCACGTCGTACGGCGCCACCACCACCGAGTACTGGCGGACGGCGGCCAGGGGCAGCGCCCGTGCGTTGGCCTGTCCGCCGGGCACGCCGCTGGGCGAGAGGCCGAAGAGGTCCTGGGCCAGAGCGCCATCCACGCGCAGCGAGTTGAACCGGCTGTTCTGGCCGGCCACGGATACCCGGTCGCCCGTAACGGAGACGAGGGGCGAGAGCTCCGCCAGCGCCGTGATGCTCCGCTCCACGGTGGGCGTGGCGGCGATGGCCCGCTCCTCCACGATGGTGGCCGCGCCGGTCCGGGTCCCGCTGAACACCAGGTCCGGGGCGGAGACCACGAGCCCGGGGAGCACCAGCGCCCGGCGGTCCAGCAGCAGGTCCAGGCGACGGCTCTCGCCGGCGGCGAGCCGGATGCGGTCTCGCTCGCCGGCGGCGTACCCGATCTGCTCGGCCACCAGCGTGTACGGCCCGCCCGCCGGCAGGCCCACCAGTACGTAGCGACCCCGGCCGTCGGCCACGGTGACGGCCACGAGCTCGCCCACCGAGTCCCGGAGGACCACGTCCGCGCCGCCGACCCCGGTCCCCGCCGAGTCCCGCACCTCACCGCGCAGCACGGCGGTACCGGCCTGTGCCGCGGCCGGCGCCGGGAGGCAGGCCAGGAGGCCGAGGAAGAGAGCGAGCCCTCGGATGTACCGGACGGTCGCTCCGGACGATGCAGGCGTCATGGACCCTCCCGGCCCGGCCCGCTCAGCCTACCCTTCCTCCTCCTCCGGCTCCTCTTCGGGGATCATCCGCTCCTCCACGGGGTCGAGCCCCCGGGCCTCGAGCATCTGGTTGAAGCGAGGCAGCTCCCGGTCGAGGATGCGCCCGAGCTGCGCCAGCTCCTCGTCGAGGAGCCCGGCCAGCATCTCGAAGACCTCGTAGCTCTGGGCCGTGGGCCGGCCCTCCGCGCCCTGGACCACGCCCAGGAGCGCGGCGATCCGGTTGTTCAGCTTGATGGGGAAGTTCAGCGGGTCCTGGTTGCTCTGGTTCCGGACCTGGTAGATCTCCCCTTCCACGGCGTCCAGCGACGCCCGGAGCGTCCCGGCCGCGTTCTCCAGCTCGGCGTCATCGGGGCGGGCCTCGAGCCGCTCGGTGATCTGCTCTTCAATGCCCCGGATCAGCCGGACGGCGTTGTTCGCCTCCGTCACCTTGTCCTGGATCTCCATGGAGAAGCGGAACCGCTCCTGCAGGTCGGCCACGGTCACGTCCGGGAGCCGCGGGTCCTCCCGGATCTCGAAAGCTCGCTCGTACGTGCCGCCGTCCGCCGTCATCCGCACGGTGTAGTCCCCCGGGGGCGCCACGGGTCCGAACCGGGTGCTGGCCGCCCACATGATCATCCCCGGGAAGCTGGTGGCGCCGGGGTAGCGGAGGTTCCAGGTGAAGCTGTGCAGCCCCTCGGTCATGGGCACGTCGGGGGCGCCGCCGCCCCACCGGTCGCCGCCTTCTTCCTCCTCGTCGTCGGATGGTGGTGTGCCCTCGTAGCTCTGGATCACGTTCCCGTCGGCGTCCAGGATCTCGACGGTCAGCGCGTCGGCGGGCTCGCCGAGGAGGTACGCCACCCGGAGGGTGCCGAACACGCCGAGGACGGGATCCGCCGGCTCGAAGAGGTGCACGTCGTCGTCGGCCACCGTCTCATCGAGCTGACGGAGCGGGCCGATGTCGTCCATGATCCAGAAGCTGCGGCCGTGGGTGCCGATGACCAGGTCCCGGTCTTCCACCACCAGGTCGGACACCTGGACCACGGGCAGGTTGCGGGACAGGCTCTGCCAGCGCGCGCCGTCGTCCCAGCTCACCCACACGCCCCGCTCGGTGGCGGCGTAGAGCATCCGCTCCCGGACCGGGTCTTCCCGGACCACACGGGTGAAGTCGCCGGTGGGGATCCCATCGGAGATGTCCGTCCACGTCTCGCCGCAGTCATCGGTGCGGTACGCGTACGGCTCGAGGTCGCCCAGGAGGTAGCGGTTGCCGGCCACGTAGGCCCGACACGCGGCGTGGGGCGACGCGTCGATCATGCTCACGCGCGTGTGCTCCGGCATGTCCGGCGGCGTCACGTCCGTCCAGGGCTCGCCGCCGGTGCGGGTCACGTGGACCAGCCCGTCATCGGAGCCCGCCCAGATCACCCCTTCCTCCACCGGCGATGGGGCCAGCGTGAAGATGGTGGCGTACGTCTCGACGCCCGTCTGGTCCCGGGTGATGGGCCCGCCGCTGGGCCCCATGGTGGAGTCGGCCGCCAGCGTCAGGTCCGGGCTGATCCGCTCCCAGCTCTGGCCGCCGGTGGTGGTCTTCCACACGTGCTGGCTCGTGACGTAGAGCACGTCCGGGTCGTGGGGATCGAACACGATGGGGAACGTCCACTGGAACCGCTCGGCGATGTCCTCGGCCGAGTAGCCCATGGGGTTGTCGGGCCAGACACGCACGTCCGCGCTGATCCCCGTCTCCCGGTCGTACCGGTTCAGGTAGCCGCCGTAGCTGCCGCCGTAGGTGACGTTCGGGTGGTGCGGGTGCGGCGCGATGTAGCCGCTCTCGCCGCCGGCCACCCGGTAGTAGTCCCCACCGTCGCTGGGCATGCAGACCGTGCTGTTGTCCTGCTGGGCACCGCAGACGTGGTACGGGATGTCGTTGGTGGTGATCACGTGGTAGAACTGGGCCGTGGGGTAGTCCTGCTCCGTCCACGTGGTCCCGGCGTTGAAGCTTACGTTGGCACCGCCGTCGTTGCCCTGGACCATCCGCTGGTTGTCGCCCGACGCGATCCACAGGTCGTGGTTGTCGCCGTGGGGTACGCGGATCCGGGTGTCGAACGTCTCGCCGCCGTCGTCGGACCGGTAGAACCCCACGTTCAGCACGTAGACCCGGTCCAGCTCCTCGGTGTCGGCGTAGATCCGGGTGTAGTAGAACGCCCGCTGCCGGAGCTTCCGCTCGTCGTTCATCTTCGTCCACGTGTCGCCACCGTCATCGCTCCGGAAGACGCCACCGTCCTCCGCCTCGATGATCGCGAAGACCCGGCCACCGTCCACCGGCGAGACGGAGACGCCGACCTTGCCCCAGACGCCCTCGGGGAGCCCGGGCGCGTCGGTGAGCTCGTCCCAGCTCGCGCCGCCATCGGTGGTCCGGTACAGCCCGCTCCCCGGGCCGCCGCTCTTCAGGCCCCACGGCTTCCGCCACACATCCCACGCTCCCGCGAACGCGCGCATGGGGTCGTTCGGGTCCACACTCAGGTCCACGGCGCCCGTATTCTCGTCCACGTACAGGATCTTCTCCCACGTCTCACCGCCGTCCGTGGTCTTGAAGACGCCCCGTGCCTCGTTCGGCTCGCCGTAGTGGCCGAGGGCCGCCACCCACACCGTGCCGCAGTCGTTCGGGTCGATCCGGACGCGCCCGATGTTCCGGGCGTCCCGGAGCCCCGCGTGCTCCCACGTCTCGCCGGCGTCGGTGCTCCGGTAGACGCCGTCCCCCGGCTGCACGTTGCCCCGTAGCTGCACCTCGCCCGTCCCGATCCAGACCACGTCGGGGTCCGCGCTGCACACGTCCACCGCGCCCACGCTGGCGCTCCCGATCTGGCCGTTCGTCACCGGCCGCCACGTGGTCCCGGCGTCGGTGGTCTTCCACAGCCCACCGCCCGTGGCGCCGAAGTAGTACTCGAGCATCCGGGCATCACTGCCGGCCACCGCGATGGAGCGGCCGCCCCGGTCGGGGCCCAGGTTGCGCCATGTGAACGGCTCCAGCAGCTCGCTGCGGAATACTCCCTCGGGCTCCGGGTCCTGCTGCTGCGCCATCATGACGCCCGGCGCGCAGCCGTATACCGCGAGTGCCAGGACCACCGCCGTCAGGCGGAAACGGAAAAGGCGGCTGAACATTCGTGCCTTCCTTGGTATCGGGTCTGGATGATGGCAGGGGACCGGTAGAGTGCGACCGTGGGCGGTGGAGTGTCAACCGCCGAGCCCGGGGTTCGCGGGCGGGGCCGGGTGCGCGTGCCGGGTGCGCGTGGCGGGCGTCGGGGTCCGGGTCGAGGCCGGGATCGGGATCGGGATCGGGATCGGGGGAGCCGGGGTCGGGAGGTCGGGGCATCGGGGGTTGGCCCGACGAACGACGGGACGATCCCCCAAAGAACCCGGGTCGAGCGGCTCCCGTGGGGACTTCCATACGATATTCGTAGGGTATCCCCCAACGAACCGCCGGCGGCGCCGATCTTTGGGGAGTTCCATACACATAGCGTACAGAAGTCCCCATGCATGGCCCCGGGGGCGGTTCTTTGGGGGATTCTCCCGACTCTCCCGAGCGACCGCGGCCCGCAGCGCTCCAGCCCGGCGGCCGCGGCGTGCGGGAGACCGACCGGAGCTTCACCGCGAACCAGGAGCTCCACCGCGAACCAGGAGCCCCCACCGCGAACCCGAACGGAACGCCGCGAACCCCGCCCCACCCATCGTCGCCTGGAAGCGCGGTCAGGAACGACCTTGCCGCGAGTCCCGGCCGAGCCGCGCACTGCCGGGCCGCGCACTGCCGGGCCGGATTGTCGATTCTCGGGTTCGACCATCGACCCCGATGGGTTGCGCCCCGTCGCTGTTCCGTCCATCTACAACATCCTGAACACGGGAGGCGCCGGGGTGTACACACCCCCGTCGAATCACAGGAACGACCGGGGGAGACAGAGATGCTGGAATTTACGGATACAGCCCGCGAGATGATCGAGCAGTTCGCCTCTGCCATGGAGGATCCGAAGCTGCGGATCGCCGTCCACGGCAGCCCGTTCGCGCCGCAGTACGAGTTCGCGCTGGTGGACGAGGAGCCGGAGAACGGCGATCGGGTGGTGGATATGGACAGCTTCCGGATCCTGGTGGACGAGGAGAGCGCCGGGCGGATCGAGGGCTCGACCGTCGACTGGGTCCAGGGCAGCACGGGCACCGGGTTCGAGGTGAAGAACCCGAACGTGCGGAAGCTCGGGGAGGCCGAGCCCGAAGGCGAGTTCGCGGACCAGGTCAAGCACGTGCTGGAGACCCGGGTCAACCCGGGGGTGGCCTCCCACGGCGGGCACATCGACCTGGTGGACGTGGACGGCACCGACGTCTACCTGGAGCTCGGCGGCGGCTGCCAGGGGTGCGGGATGGCGCGGGTCACGCTCAAGCAGGGCGTCGAGAAGATGCTCCGTGAGGCGATCCCGAACATCGGCCAGATCCACGACATCACCGACCACGCGGCCGGCTCGAACCCGTACTACGCCAACCGGTGATGCGCGCGGGCGCCGCACTGCTCGGCGCGCTGCTGGTGGCCGGCGGCTGCGCGGACCCCGGCGCCCGGACGTCCGCGAACCGCATGGTGGTCACCACCGACACGGCGGACCCGGAGCTGCTGGCCCCGGGCATCATCCTGCGCCACGGCCCCGCAACGCCGGAGGCCGTGGCGGGCCCCGTCCGCGCACCGGTGGTGGAAGGCGACCGCGGCCAGCTCTCCATCTACGACGGCTATTTCATCCTGGCGGCGTGCGCCACACCGATCCGGGTGACGGCCACGCGGGGCGATACCATCACCGTGCGCGTGGTCTCCGAGCCCGACACAGCCCGGGCGGGCCCGTGCCAGGAGCGGCCGAAGCCGATAGGATACGCCATGCTCGTGGGGCAGTTCGAGCCCGACCGCTACACCGTCCGGCTCATCCACGAGGGAGACGGCGCCCGGCCCACCCCGCTGGACACCGTCTACGACAACATCACGATCCAACCCAAGTGACGCCGACCTGGAGACAGGGTCCATGGAACAGCCTGCCATTCTCTACTTCGCCCGCTCGATCCCCACCTCCGAAAAGGTCCGCCAGGCGCTGACCCGCGAGGGGTTCCGGGTGGTCCATTCCGAGGAAGCGGCCGATGCCCTGGGCCAGCTCATGGACGAGCCCATCGGGCTCATCCTGCTGGACGGCGGCGCGCTGAGCCCGTTCAGCGAGCGCCTCTTCCGACAGTGGCGCGAGCACGATCCGCTCCTCGAGGCCGTGGGGATCGCCGGCGCCAGCAACAAGACGGAGCCCGGCCTGGTGCGGATGGACTGCCGGCGTATCATCCGGCCGCCCATCGACACCGACGAGGTGGTGGCCGCGGTCAGGAACGCGCTGGAGCAGCGGGGCGAGCGGGCGGGGTTGGTCCGTGGCGACGAGGAGATCGCGTCGCTGGTGCTCCAGGCCACCCAGGCGCTGGTCACGGCGGTGGAGCTGAAGGACGCCTACACCCGGGGCCGGGCCGACCGGGTGGCGCTCTTCGCCGGGGTCCTGGCCGATGAGGTCGGCGGGATCGATGTGGACCGGGTCCGGACCGCCGCCCGGATCATGGACGTGGGGAAGACGGGCGTGCCCGAGCAGATCCTGAACAAGACCGACCGCCTGACCGACGAGGAGTTCGAGCAGGTGAAGCGGCACCCGGTCATCTCCTGGGAAATGCTCCGGCACCTCTTCCGCGATGACGTGATCCTCGGCGTGGCCCGGCACCACCACGAGCGGTGGGACGGACGCGGCTACCCCGACGGCCTCGAGGGCGCCGGCATCCCGCTGGAGGCCCGCGTCGTGGCCATCGCCGACTCCATGGACGCCATCACGTCGACCCGGGCGTTCCGCCAGGCCCGCCTCTGGTCCGAGGCCGTGGACGAGATCGTCCAGGCCGCGGGCAGCCGCTACGACCCGGAGGTGGTCAAGGTCTTCGAAGGCGCCCAGGAACGGATGCTCGTAGGGGCGTAAGGTGCCCACCGGCCGGCCAGGCGCACTCGTCCAGTGGTTCCGCGAGCAGGAGCTGCTCCGGGGCCCGTACCTCTTCGTGGACTACTGGGCCAACGTCCTCGGACTCGACAACGTCACCCCCGATGAGCACGTACGGAACAGGTTCGTCGACCCGCCCCTCTTCAAGCTCGGGATCGACCGACCCGAGCTCGAGGTGCCCAAGCTCAGCTCCTACCTCCTCCTCTTCCTCGTCGGGCCGTTCCTCTTCGCCTTCCGGAGCTTCCGCCGCCTCGGGCGGTACCGGCTCCAGTTCCGGAGCCGGCGGAGCCGCGAGGTCCTGGAGGCGCTGGACCGCTACACGCTGACCCTCGACCCCGCCGGCCGTGCGCCCGACGAGGAGGGCGACCCCGAGCTGCCCCCGCGCTGCGACGTCCGTCTCGGCGACACGGTGCTCGCGAGCGACGTGCTGGACCCGTACCGCGTGGCGGGCTTCAGCTCCCTCTTCTGGGCCGCCAACAAGCTGCCCATGGCGTCGCTCTTCGCCCTCCTCGTCATGGGACTCGCGGCGCCGATCCTCAGCGCCTTCGGCCTCCTGGAGATCACGGCCCGGTACTGGATCCCCGTGGGGTTCCCGCTCCTGGTGGTGGCCCTCTACGCCATCTTCCGGGAGGCGCTCACCGCGTTCCTCGGCGCGCTCCCCGTACTCCTGGGCACCTACCTGGTGGGCGTGCTCCGCCCGTCCACGCCCTATGACTGGTCGGTCTTCTTCTGGTCGCTGGCCGGGATCTTCGTGGTCTACCTCCTGGCCGACTGGTTCTTCGTGCCCCGGCCCGTCCCGCCGGCGCTGCTCCTCTACACCGCCGAGGGCGAGGCCCATCCGTACACGCGGCGGGAAGACGCGCCGTGGTGGCTCGAGGGCGAGACGTACTGGGTCTGGCGGTACCTGCTCCTGTCTCCGGCCGAGCTGAACAAGTTCTGGGAGCGCGACTGGGAACGCGTGGACCTCTGGATCCGGGCCGATGGCCCCGACGCCGGCCAGCTCGAGTGGGTGGTCACCGACCTCCACTACCGGGAGCTCTGGGTGCCGTACGAGAAGCTCGGCGAGCCGGCCGCGCTCCGGCGGCGGAGCGAGCGCGCGCGCCGGGCCGCCAACGGAGATGGCGCCGGGATCTGGCTGGTGGAGGTCGACGCCGACCTGGTCTTCCACTCCCCCGTGTTCCGCGGCGTTTCGTACCTCCGGGACACCGGCGGCCTCCCGGTCCGGGGGATCGGCCACGTGATCCGATCCCTCTGGCGACGGGTGAAGGACGACGACATCGAGCCCGGCATGGCGGCCCTCGACCGGCTCCGGGTCCAGCGCGGCCTCGACGTCCTCGGCGATGTCCCGGAGATCATCTCCCGGCGCGCCGAGGAGCGCCTGGTGCAGGAGCCGTGGACCTACTGGCGCTATCCGCTGGGCGCCGCCAGCCGCCGGGAGCCGCTCGTCTACGCGCCGCTGGAGACCGCCGCGCCGCCGGCCGCCGCCGACCCGGAGCTGCAGGTCAAGGCCCCGGCCCCGCACCGGGACGTTCAGGCCGCCGCGGTGTAGGAGAGCCGTGGGTCAGACAACACCGATTCGACGAGGCCAGACCGTGTTCCTCCGGCTGCTCACACTCTTCATCGTGCTCCCCCTCGTGGAGCTGGCCATCCTCATCCAGGTGGGCCAGGCCATCGGGCTGTGGCCCACGCTCGGCATCGTGGTGGCCACCGGGTTCCTGGGCGCCACCCTGGCCCGTCGACAGGGACTCATGACCTGGCTCGCCATCCAGTCCGAGCTCCGGCAGGGCCAGGTGCCCGCCGGCGCGCTGGTGGACGGGCTCCTCATCCTCATCGGCGGGATCGTGCTCCTCACCCCCGGTATCCTCACCGACCTCTTCGGCTTCGCCCTCCTGCTGCCGGCCACCCGGAACCGGCTCAAGCGCACGTTCCGGCGCCGGTTCGAGCGGGCCGTGGAGCGCGGCGATGCCGGTGTGACCGTCATCCTCAGGTAGCGCCGACCACCACCCAGCGCCGCACCTCCGCCGCGTCCGCGCGCCGGAGCAGATCCGGGCCCGACGAGAGGAGCACCGCCGTCCCGGCCGCAACGGCGTCGGCCACGGCGTCGGGAAGGTCGACGGCACCCCCCAGCGCCAGGAGGAGCGCGGCGAGGAATGCATCGCCGGCCCCCACGGCGCTGGCCCCGGCTAGCGCGGCGCCCGCGGCGGCCGCGGCGTCCGGCGGTGGCACGGGCCGAGCCCGCCACGACCCGGCCCCGTCCACGGCCACCGCACCGTCACGACCCAGCGTGACCACCACGCGCTCCGGACCCCGGTCGCGAAGCTCCCGGGCGGCGGTCACCGCCGCCTCCGGCGTCTCCACGGCACGGCCCACCAGCCGGCCGGCCTCCAGGGCGTTGGGGACCAGCAGGTCGGCCTCGGGAACGGCCGCGGCCAGCGCCTCGCCGTCGCCGTCGGGAACGAACCGGAACCCCCGCGCCCGCGCCGCCCGACCGACCCGGGCGTAGAAATCGGCGGGCAGCCCCCGGAGGAGGCTGCCGCACGCCGCGAGCCACAGGGCGGCATCGTCGCCGGACGCCCCGGGCTCGCGGGACGCCTCCGAGGCCGAGTCCAGCGCGTCGACCACTGCGTCGAAGAGCGTGTCGGCCTCGCCCGCGGTGACCTCCGGGCCCCGGGGGTTCAACAGCAGCGACCGGCCCGTCGCCGACTCGCGTACGCCCACGAACACGCGCGTATCCCTCGCGATGGGGACGGCGGTCAGCGGCGTACTCTCGGCCTCGAGCATCTGCCGCAGCTCGTCGCCCACGGGGCCGCCCAGCGGGGCGACGGCCCGGACCGCGGTGCCCGGCGCCAGCGTCCGCACCGCGCGTACCACGTTGATCCCCTGGCCACCGGGCCGGCGCCGGGGCATGGGGACCCGGTTGGCATCGTCCCACGCCAGCCGCTCGGCCGTGAAGAGCAGGTCCAGCGATGGGTTGGGCGTGACAGTGATGAGCACAGGCTGTATCGGCGAATGTGACATTCCGTAACGTCGGCTCCGGGCCTCCACTGTGCATCTTCGGTGCCCGCCGGGCCAGCCCCCCGTGCGAAGCTGTAACCGTCCGGATACCTGTTCGTTACGGTGTCACGGTTGCGTGGTCTTCATGTCACGGGCGACGTTTCGGCCGACCCTCGCCCGGACGGCCCGGGCGTGGACGATCGACGGAACCCCGAACAACCGGAGCGAACCTTGAGGACCTTGGTGACGACAGCACTCCTCGCCTTCCTTCTCGGGCCCACCCACGCCGCAGCCCAGGAGCCGGGCACGGTGGACGTGACCGGACTCATGTACCTGAAGTACGAGCAGGGCGAGGCGGGGAGCGCGGAGTTCTCCAGCTTCCACGTGGCACGGTCATACTTCACCGCTCGGGCGGGGATCCTGCCCCGGCTCAGCGCGCGCATCACCATCGACGCGCACCAGGATAGCACGGGCGACTTCAAGGCGCGGCTCAAGTATGCCCACATCAAGTACGACGTGGGGAGCGCCGGCTCCGCCCTGACCGACCTGCAGCTCGAGGCGGGGATCGCCCACATGCCGTGGCTCGGGTTCGAGGAGCACATCAACCTGTATCGCATGCGCGACAAGATGTTCATGGAGCGGAACGGGCTCTTCAACTCCGCCGATCTGGGCGTCACGCTCCGGGGCAACCTCGGCGGCCAGGTGGACGAGGAGTTCCAGCGCACCGTCTCCGATGACTTCGCCGGCCGGTACGGCTCCTTCGAGGTGGGCGTCTACAACGGCGGCGGCTACCACGCCGTCGAAGTCAACACGAACAAGGTGGTGGAGGGCCGGCTGACGCTCCGCCCCCTGCCCGGCACGCTGCCCGGGCTCCAGCTCTCCGGGCTCGCCATCACCGGCAAGGGGAACCAGCCGGGCACCGGCGACGACGTCCCCGACTGGAATACCTACAACCTCTTCCTCTCCTACCAGCACCAGCACGGCACCCTCACCGCCCAGTACGTGAACGGGTCCGGGAACCAGAAGGGGACGTTCGTGGACCCGCTCTCACCCAGCCAGGCCACGGACGTCTCCGGCTACTCCCTCTTCGCCGAGGCCAGGCCCGGACAGTGGCGCGTCATCGGCGGGTTCGACGACTTCGACCGCAAACCCGGCACCGCCGACTTCTCGCTCCAGCGCTACCACGCCGGCATTGGATACGTGGTCACCGGCGGCAATATCCTCGTCCTGAGCGTCGACCGCGTGGACTGGGACGACCCGGCCCTCGACCCCGACACCCGCGCCCAGCTGGTCTTCCAGGTCAAGTTCTAGGAGACGACGACGCAGTCGGCCACCGGACCCGGCCGCCCGCCACGCTCGGGGCCGCCCGCCCGCAGCCCGAGCCTCGGTCCAGGCAGGCCTCCCGACACGAGATCGTTCGAGCTCGAATGAACGGATCTTCTCCCGAAATCTGGAGAAGAGCCCCAAAAAAACCAGCCCCGACCGCGATCCGCGGCCGGGGCTGGCGAGTATATGGGTTCCGGGTCGGACTCAGTCGTCCGAGTCCACGGGCTGTTCCTTCGCCCGCCACATGACCAGCTGCCGCGTCCCGTTGGGACTCTCCTCCACGCGCACGGTCAGCAGGTCGCCGTCATCGATCCCCAGGTCGTCCCGGATGTCCTGGGGGATGGTGACCCGACCGCCGACACCGACCGTCAGATCCCCATAGTAAAGCGTCCTGTAGAGCGCCATTCGAGATCCTCCACCGTCGAACAAAAATGAGCGGGCGCCAGCGCCGCCCGCAGGATAATCCAAAGAAAATATACGGCTTCCCCTGGGATTGGCAAATGCAACTCCCGCTCGACTCCCCTCGTAGGGAGCGTCGGATGCGCCTTCTCGTTCTGTCATTCTGGCACGAGAGAGGCCCGCGACCCGGGCCGGTGGGAGGGAACTTCTCCGGCCGCACAGGGGTTAATCCGGGCGAGGAACGCCCCTTGCACGTAAAGGGCTTAGATCACGGGGCCGCACAATGCGGCTCCGTTTGCATACGGGAACGCCAACAAGGCGAAACAATGATAGATCGACACGAAGAGCAGATCCGGCACGGGAACAGCCGATTACGCATCGGTGCGAGCGTGGCCGTCGGACTTTTCCTGGTGGTGGGCACGGTCTACGCCGCCGCCCCCGGGAGCGGTGACGCCGACGTCCGCGCGGTGGACGGCCCGGAGGGGCTCGACGCTGCGGCCGGCGCCGACACCGCTCCGCCCAGCCTGGCGGAGCTGGAATCCCGGGTCGACCGGGTATCCCGGGGCTGGGCGGAGCTGTCCGCGTACTACGAGGCGGAGGTCGCCCCGATCGAGCGGGTGCTGCTACGCTACCACGACGACGAGCAGCTGACCGGCCGCATCGCCGCCGCCGTGGTCCGGGAGGCGAACGCCGCCGATCTGGAGCCTCGACTCCTCCTGGGCGTGCTCCTGGTGGAGAACCCCTGGCTGGATCCCACCGCCCGGAGCTTCATGGGCGCCGTGGGGCTGATGCAGGTCATGCCCGTGCACACGGGCGGTTGGGCGTGCGGCTGGGACCTGGAGCAGATCGACACCAACGTCTGCCTGGGTGCCCGGGTCTTCGCCCACTACCTGGATCGCAGCGATGGCGACATGGAGCGGGCGCTGCTCCGGTACAACGGGTGTGTGAACGGCACCAACACCCCCAACTGCCACCAGTATCCGTCCCGGGTCATCGCACGGGCCGGCGGTCCGGGCATGCTCGCCTGGGCTGGTCAGGGACCGGCCGCCGGCTCGCCCTGATCGCCGCTGGCGGCCTCGCCGCCGGCGTCATTACCACCGGGATCGCCGGGGCCGACGTCTTCGGCCCCGGCAGTGGCGCCGCCGTTCGACGCGTCGACGGGCCCGCTCGGGTCCGTCTCCATGTCCGGCGGAATGGCGGAGCGGAGCAGCGCCACCAGCTGGTGCGTCTTGAACTCCCGGGCCCGGACCACCACCTCCTGGGGCGTGTCCTCGATGAAGATGGTGGTGGTGCGGACGGGCTCGGCATCGCCGGCATCGGCGGCGGAGAAGGCGATCCGCCCGCGGGCGGGCTGGCCACGGCCCTGCGTCTCCACCAGCTCCAGGTATGCATCCCAGAACCGGCCGTCATAGCTGATGGTGGCCAGGTGATGGGAATTCCGTAGGTCGCGTCGCATGGCCGAAAAGTACGGCGACCACGGTAGGCATCGCCACCCGGCGCCCGCCGGCCACCTTGCAGAACCGGTCGAGCCGGATACGTTGATCCGATACTCATGATTTTCAGAAACCGCGAGCCGTCCGAGCCGGAACCGGGATTGGAGAAGCGTCTCCAGTCGCTGGAGCAGCAGGCGGAGATCGCCCTGCCCGGGTTCGACGCCCAGTTCTTCAATCGGGCCGGGGACCTCTGTGCCGATGCCGGCGAGAACCAGCGCGCCCTCGCCTACTACGGCCGGGCCATCGACGCGTACCTGCGCGCCGGGCGCTACAACGCCGCCGGCGCCGTCTGCCGGAAGCTCCTCCGGATCTCGCCCGGCTCCGTTCGGGCGCGGTCCACCCTGGCCTGGCTCTCCATCGGGAAAGGGCTGCTCAGCGACGCGCAGCGGGAGATCGACGAGTACGTCGAGGCCGCCGTCGCCGCCGACCAGGTCGACCTGGCCCGCAAGCAGATCCGGATGATGGCCGACGCCACCTACAATCAGGAGCTCCGCGTACTCCTCGCCGACCACCTGCACAAACTCGATGACTCGGAGACCGCCGAGAGGATCATGGGCACCGACCCGGCGGAAGACGGCCCCCGGGAGGAGGCCGAGGCGCTCTGGTCCCGCGTGCTCCGGGCCGCGCTCATGGGGCCCGAGGACCTGCGCGGCCAGGACTGAAGCGGCACGGCCGGGGACCGATCCCGAAACAGGCTTCCGACCCGGCGCCCCGGTGGGGTTGCGTGCCGGTCACGGCCGTGTCAATATTGCCGCCTCCTGAGCCGGGTGGGGAAATTTCCGGCTTGACTTGTAGTCGGGCCCACTACGTGGCCCCTCACTTCGAGAGTGGATGCGACGAGGGACCCTCATATTCCTGGGGATCATCGCGCTGATCGCAGCCGGGATGGTGCTGAGCGGAGCCCGATCCGATGACGCGCCGCAGCAGCCGATCCCGTTCCCGCACGATATCCATGCGGGCACCAACGAGGTGCCGTGCCTGTACTGCCATTCGTCGGCCGACCGGTCCGCGGATGCCGGGCTCCCGGCCATGGACGTCTGCGCCGGCTGCCACATCCCGGGCGGCGTGCCCATGGTGGCGGCGGACAGCCCGGGCGTTCGGACGCTGACGACCTACTGGAACGAGGGGCGCACGATCCCGTGGGTGCGGGTCCACGACCTGCCGGACCACGCCCACTTCCCTCACATGATCCACGTGAACGCCGAGGACCTGGAGTGTCAGGAGTGTCACGGCCAGGTGGAGGCCATGGCGGAGATCCAGCTCCAGCAGGACCTCCGGATGGGCTGGTGCCTCGAGTGCCATCGGGAGCGGGAAGTCCGCACCGATTGCACCGTATGCCACTACTGACGCAGAGCTGATGTCGACCAACGGTAGTAACGGCGGTATGGAGCGCAGGGACTTCCTCAAGGTTCTCGGGGTGGCCGGGGCGGGCGCCGCGGCCACGGGCTGCTCGACGGAGCCGGACCGGCTGATCCCTTACCTGGTGCAGCCGGAGCAGACGGTGCCGGGCATGGCCACCCACTACCGCACGACGTGCCGGGAGTGTCCGGCGGGGTGCGGACTGACAGTACGCACGCGCGAGGGCCGCGCGGTGAAGGCCGAGGGCACGGCGGACTCGCCCATCTCCCACGGCAAGCTGTGCGCCCGGGGGCAGGCGTCGCTCCACGGCCTCTACGATCCGGACCGGGTCCCGCAGGCGCTGGTCCGTGAAGGCGAGAGCTGGTCGAAGGTGAGCTGGGATCGGGCGGAGCAGTCGCTGGCCGAGGCGCTGGACGCGGCCGGGGAGGCCGCCGTCTTCCTGACCGGCCGCGAGACCGGCACCATGGACCGGCTCCTCGACGAGTGGTGCGAGGCCGCGGGCGTCCGCCGGGTGACCTTCGAGAGCTTCTCCCACGCGGCGCTCCGGGAAGCGAGCCGCCGGCTCTACGGCCGCCCGGCGCTCCCGATCCACGACTTCGCCAACGCCGAGGTGGTCCTCTCCTTCGGTGCCGACTTCATGGAGACCTGGCTCTCCCCCGTGGACTACTCCCACGGGTTCGTCGAGGGCCACGCCTACGCCAACGGCCGCAGGGGCCGGTTCATCGCCGTCACCCCGCACCAGTCGCTGACGGACCTGAACGCCGACGTGTGGATCGCGCCCCGCCCCGGGACCGAGCACCTCGTGGCGCTGGCCATCGCCCGGCTCGTGGCCGATGAGACCGGCGCTGACGGCCCCGCCGCCACGCTGCTCCGTGACATCGACCCGACCGCCATGGCCGAGGCCGCCGGCGTGGCGCTGGAGCGGATCGAGGAAGCAGCCCACGACTTCGCCGGCCGTCCGTCGCTAGCCGTGGGGCCCGGCGTCGGGACGTCCCACGCCGCCAACACCACGCTGGCCACGGCCGTGGCCGCGCTGAACGAGGTGGCGGGGAACATGGACCGCACCGTCCGCCTCGGTGCGGCGGACGCGGGCGGCGCCACCCACGAGGAGATGCGGGCGCTGGTGGAGGAGATGGCGGCCGGTCGCGTCCCTGCGCTCCTGGTCCGCGGCCCGAATCCGCTCTACGAGCTGCCGGAGCAGGACCGGGTGGCGGAGGCCCTCGACGAGGTGGCGTTCATCGCCTCGTTCTCGCCGTTCCTCGACGAGACCGCCGCCGCCGCGCACCTGCTCCTCCCCGACCACCACTTCCTCGAGGCGTGGGGCGACCACGAGCCGCGCCCCGGCGTGTTCTCGCTCGTACAGCCGGTGATGACGCCGGTGTTCGGGTCGAAGCAGACCGGCGACGTGCTCCTGTCGGTGGCCCGCCGGATGGGCACCGCGCTGCCCTCGTCGGCCAGCACCTACTACGACTACCTCCGGGATCGCTGGCGCGGGATCCAGCAGCGGCTCGGCGACGGCCGGCCGTTCGACGCCTGGTGGACCGAGGCGCTCCGGAAGGGCACCCTCGTGGCCGGGGACTACGGCCGGCTCGATTCGGCACGGGCGCGGACCGTGGACGCCACGCTGGACACCGGGCCCGCCCCCCTCGACGGCGATGGCGAGCTCCACCTGGTGGTCTACCCCTCGTATCGGTTCTACGACGGACGCACCGCCAACCGACCGTGGCTCCAGGAGCTGCCGGACCCGATCTCCAAGCATACCTGGGGTACGGTCCTGGAGATGCACCCCTCCACCGCCGAGGAGTACGGCCTCGACAATGGCCATATCGTGGAGCTGAGCACTTCCCACGGCACGGTGGAGCTCCCCGTCTGGCGCCATCCCGGCGTGCGGCCGGACACGGTGGCCGTCCAGCTCGGTCAGGGACACACCAATATGGGCCGGTACGCCAAGGGTCGGGGCGTGAACCCCGTCGCCCTCCTGGGCCATCGCTACGACGAGGCCGGTGGGCTCGCCTGGGTCCAGGCCCGGGCCGACGTGGTGCCCACGGGCCGTTGGGAGCGGCAGCCGTTCTCCTCCGAGCAGGACGACGTCGGCGGCCGCCACCTTCTGGAGCACGTCTCCCTGGCCGAGGCCGTGGAGGCCGACCGGGCGGCGGCCGGTGCCGCCGGTGCCGCCGGTGCCGAGCGGGCGGAGCAGCCGATGACGGGCGCGCTGGTGGGCCCCGGCCACGTGGGCGGGACGGCGGACCCCCACGGCCAGTCGATACACCCCAACCGTGCGGCGCCGAGCTCGCTCCAGGAGTCCGGCGGGTTCGCGCCGGTGGTGGTGGACGGGTCACCACAGGGCTACCCGCCCGACGGGACCCACTACGGCGAGTACAGCGAGGAGCACCCCCGGTGGGCCATGGCCGTGGACATGGAGCGGTGCATCGGGTGCAGCGCGTGCCAGACGGCGTGCCAGGCGGAGAACAACATCGGGATGGTGGGCCCGGAGCTGGTGGCCCAGGGCCGGCTGATCCAGTGGATCCGCATCGAGCGCTACTTCGACGAGGAAGAGGAGGGCGCGGTCCACGAGATGAACGGCGGCGCCGGCCACCGGAAGACCACGTTCCTGCCCATGATGTGCCAGCAGTGCGGGACCGCGCCGTGCGAGCCGGTCTGCCCCGTGTACGCGAGCTATCATACGCCCGACGGGCTCAACGCCCAGGTCTACAACCGGTGCGTGGGCACCCGGTACTGCGCCAACAACTGCCCCTACAAGGTCCGCTACTTCAACTACTTCACCTACGAGTGGCCCGAGCCGCTGAACTGGCAGCTGAACCCGGACGTCACCGTCCGGGAGAAGGGCATCATGGAGAAGTGCACGTTCTGCGTGCAGCGGATCCGTGGCGCCGAACACGAGGCCCGCATGGCCGGCCGGCCGGTGCACGACGGTGAGATCGTGCCGGCGTGCGCCCAGACGTGCCCGGGCAACGCCATCGTGTTCGGCAATATCGAGGACCCGAACTCCAGGGTATCACGCGTGGTCGAATCGAGTCGCGGATTCCGGGTGTTCGAGGAGCTGAACACCCAGTCCGCGGTGGTCTACCTGAAGAAGGTGACCGAGGGCGGGGAAGGAGCGGCGCACTGATGGGCACCGTGATCCGCTCCGAGACACACCCGGGCGTCGAGAAATACGAGGACGTCAACAGGGACGTCCTGAAGCTGCTCGGCACGCCCGGCAAGGTCTACTGGCTGCTCCTGGCGCTGGCCGTGGCCGGTGTGGGGCTCCTGGCCTTCAGCTTCTTCGTCCAGATCTACCTCGGGATCGGCATGACCGGGTTGATGAACCCGATCTCCTGGGGCGTCTACATCACCACCTTCGTCTTCTGGGTCGGGATCGCCCACTCCGGCACGCTGATCTCCGCCATCCTCTTCCTGTTCCGGGCACGGTGGCGCCAGTCGATCTACCGGGCGGCCGAGGCCATGACCGTGTTCGCCGTCATGACCGCCGGGCTCTTCCCCATCATCCACCTGGGCCGGCCGTTCATCTTCTACTGGCTCATGCCGTACCCGAACCAGCGGATGCTGTGGCCGAACTTCAAGAGCCCGCTGGTCTGGGACGTGTTCGCCATCAGCACGTACCTCATCGTCAGCGCCACCTTCTTCGTCATCGGGATGATCCCCGACATCGCCGCCGCACGAGACTCCACCACGGTGCCGTGGCGGAAGAAGCTGTACACGGTGCTGAGCTTCGGCTGGAAGGGGAGCGGCCGGCAGTGGCGGCACTTCAACCGGGCGTACCTCTACCTGGCCGCGCTGGCCACACCGCTGGTGCTCTCCGTCCACAGCGTGGTGTCGTGGGACTTCGCCATGAGCATCGTCCCGGGCTGGCACTCCACCATCTTCGCGCCCTATTTCGTGGCCGGCGCCATCTTCAGCGGGCTGGCCATGGTCATCACGCTGCTGGTGCCGATCCGGAAGATCTTCGGCCTCGAGGACTATTTCACCAGCAAGCACTTCGACGCCATGTCGAAGCTGATCCTCCTCACCTCGCTCATCGTGGGCTACGCCTACCTGGCCGAGGTCTTCCTGGTCTGGTACAGCCAGGAGCCGCCCCACGCCGAGGGGCAGTACATCATCGCCGGGCTCAGCGGGAACTACTGGTGGGCCACCGCCATCATGCTGATCTGCAACATGGTGGTGCCCCAGCTGCTCTGGTCGAAGAAGGTGCGGACCAGCATCGCGGCGCTGTTCGTCATCACCATCTTCATCAACATCGGGATGTGGTTCGAGCGCTTCGTGATCATCGTGACGAGCCTGAGCCACGAGTTCGAGCCGTGGCAGTGGAACGTGTACAAGCCGAGCTGGGTCGAGATGGGGATCATGGTGGGCAGCTTCGGCTGGTTCTTCATGTGGTTCCTCCTCTTCCTGCGGCTCCTGCCCGCCGTCTCCGTGGCGGAGCTCAAGGAGGTGCTGCCCGCACCCAGGAAGTGGGCCCGGGGCCGCACCGACGAGGGCCGCGAGCTGAGAGCTCGGCAGGAACCGGAGGTGGACCGATGAGCCGCTACCTGGGCGTGTTCGGAGAGGTGGACGCAGCGGTCCGGGCCATCGAGGAGCTCCAGGATGCCGGCATGACCGACCTGGAGACCTACTCGCCGCTCCCGCAGCATGAGCTCGAACACGCGCTCCACCGACCCCGGAGCCCCGTCCGGCTCTTCACCCTCGTGGGCGGCCTCACCGGCGCGGCCACCGGGTTCGCCATCGCCATCTGGACGTCCCTCGACTGGCCTATGATCACCGGCGGGAAGCCGATCATTTCGCTGCCCGCCTTCGTGGTCATCGCCTTCGAGATGACCATCCTGTTCGGCGCCCTCTCCACCGTGCTCGGGCTGATCATCAACGCCCGGCTCGGGCCCCCGGGCAGGGACCTGGCGTACGACCCGTCCTTCTCGGCCGGCAGCTTCGGGGTCCTGGTCGACGCCCCTTCCGGGCAGGGCGATGACGCCCGCCGCATCCTCGATGAGGCCGGCGCCACCGAGGTCCAGGCGTGGGATGAGGGAGACGACCATGTGGCGTAGGCCCATGCGGCGCACCGTGCGCGGCTCGCTGACCGTCTTCGCCCTCGGCGCCCTGACGGCCCTCGGCGGCTGCACGGAGATCGAGGACGCCATGTCCAGCGTGGACGTCCTGAACTTCATGCGGGAGTCACCGGCGTTCGATCCGTACGAGGCGCCCCGGGTCCCGCCGGAGAACTCGGTGCCCGTGGAGTCGCCGGGCGAGGAGTGGGAGCCGCCGGTGGAGAACACCGACGCGGCGCTCCGGGCGTGGGGCGATACCATGACCAACCCGCTGCCGTCCACCGACGCAGTGCTGACGGCAGGGGCCGAGGCGTTCCAGACCTACTGCGCCGTCTGCCACGGCGTGGGCGGTGAGGGCGATGGTCCGCTGGTGGGGGCCGGGAAGCTCCCGTTCGCCACCAACCTGATGCTGCAGACCACCCTCGACCGGTCCGACGGCTACCTTTACGGCGTCATCCGCCTCGGTCGGGGGCTCATGCCCAGCTACCGGCGGATCCCGCCGAGCGAGCGGTGGGCGGTGGTCAACTACCTGCGCCACCTCCAGGACGGGGGCGACCCCATCGACGTGGCGCTCCCGGGTGGCGTGCAGCCGGGGACCGATCCGTTCAATACGTCCGCGGCGGCGGACACGGCTCAGGGGCAGGAGTAGCATGTCGCACGATCTGGGAGAGCTGAAGGAGTACCCGCTCCGGCGGCTGGACGGCATGCCGCGGACCGTGGTGATCGCCGCGCTGGTGCTGGTGGTGCTCGGCGCCGTCGGCTTCTTCATGGGCCTCGCCGATGACGCCGACCGGGCGTGGCGGGCGTACACCTACAACTGGATCTTCTTCGCGGGTATCGCACAGGGCGCCGTTCTCCTGGCCGCCGTGGTGGCCATGACCCGGGGCGTCTGGTCCCGGCCCATCCGCCGGATCGCCGTCTCCTTCGTGGCGTTCCTCCCCATCGCCTACCTGATCCTCTTCCCGCCGCTCCTGATCTGGGGCGCGGGCCACCTGTTCCCGTGGCTCCAGGAGGACGTAGGCGAGAAGGCGATCTACCTGAACATGCCCTTCCTCTCGGCACGCAACCTCCTGGCGCTGGCCCTGCTCCTCGGGATCTCGCTGCTCTTCGCGTACTGGCAGCTGCGGCCCGATGCCGGACGCGCCAGCGACGAGAGCTGGGACGGGCTCCGTCGCCTGACCAGGGACTGGAACGGGCAGGAGCACGAGGAGGAGAAGGCCCAGCGTCGGCTCGCCACCCTCGCACCCATCATGGCGCTGGCCTACGCCCTGGCCTTCACCTTCGTGGCCTTCGACTTCGTCATGTCGCTGGACCCCCACTGGCTCAGCACCCTCATCGGGCCCTACGTCTTCATGGGCGCCTTCCTCGGCGGCATCGCCGCCACGGCCATCGCCACCGTGCTCTACAGGCGACGCCTCGGCCTCGAGGAGTACATCGAGGGGAACAACCTCCACGACCTCGGCAAGCTCTTCTTCGCGTTCAGCGTGTTCTGGACCTATCTCTTCTGGTCGCAGTACATCGTGATCTGGTACGGGAACCTGCCCAACGAGCAGAGCTTCCTCATCAACCGGCTCCAGGACCCCTACCGCTTACTTTCCATCATCGTCCTCTTCACCATGTTCATCCTCCCCTTCTTCGGGCTGCTGGGCGTGAAGCCGAAGAAGACGCCGGGGATCATGGCCACCATCGCCGGGCTCAGCCTGCTCGGCCTCTGGATCGAACGCTATATCCTGGTCTACCCGACCCTCTATCCCCACGTGGACCGCGTGGTCTTCGGGCTGACCGAGGTCTCCGCCGCCGCCGGCATGCTCGGGCTCCTGATCCTCAGCCTGACCTGGTTCGGCGCCCGGTTCCCCATGCTCCAGGTCTGGCAGCCCGCCTCGGAGGTCGAGCTGCTGGGCGTGGAGATGGAGGACGGATGAGCACGCCGGCGCGTCGTCCGGGCGTACGATTGTGCGCGCGCAGGGGTGTTGACAGCGGCCCACGTCGACCGTACCCTGTACTGAGATCGATTCACCAGATGTCCCCCGGAACAAAGGAGCGATCCGGTCCCTGCGCTACTGACCCCTTACCCATATCTTCCGCTGATCCGGACGGTCACTGCAGGCCGGTGCCTTCCCGTATCAGCTCTGCGCTCTAGTTGAAGCTCCGACCCCGCCGGATCGGTGGGTGCGGAGGTGCAGTCATAGATAGGCGATCCTGCCGACGCCTTTGTGAGCTCGCCCGATCGCCGTTCAAAACGAGACATAGGACTTCTGGTTCCGCACCGATGCGGTTCCGGTTCGTCAGCGCTCTAGGGCGCTGATATTCGAGGTTCCTCTCGTCTCCCTGCCAAAGGAGTAACAATGACAAGAGGCTCTACTGTAATGCGATACCTGGCAGTCGCCGGGGCGTTGCTGTTCGCGGGAGCGGTCAGCGCGCAGACCGGGTCGATTGCCGGTACCGTAACCGATGCATCTACGAATGAGCCGATGTCCGGTGTTCAGGTTTCCATCCCGAACACCGGCCTGGGGACACTGACCGGCGACGACGGTCGGTTCATCATTCGTCAGGTGCCTGAAGGCCGACAGGTTGTCCGTGTGGACATGATCGGCTACGAGCAATACTCACGCTCCGTGACCGTACCGGCGGACGACGTGGTCAATCTGACCATCACGCTGGAGTCGCAGGCGATCGCCCTTGACGAGATCATCGTCACCGGCGTTGTGGGCGCTACCCAGCGGGCCAAGGTCCCGTTCGAGGTTTCACAGCTCAGGACGCAGGACCTCGTGGTTCCGCAGGTGAGCGCCGCTGCCTCGATCCAGGGGAAGGTGGCCGGTGCCACAGTGGTATCGGGCAGCGGCACGCCGGGTTCGGCGCCAACGATCCTGCTGCGCGGCCCCACGAGCATCAACTCGAGCGGGCGTAACCAGAGTCCGCTGTACATCGTGGACGGCGTAATTCTGGGCTCCAGCCTCGCCGATGTCGGCTCTCTCGACATCGAGAGCATCGAGATCGTGAAGGGCGCGGCCGCAGCGTCGCTGTACGGTTCACGTGCTGCCAACGGCGTGGTCCAGATCACGACGAAGCGTGGCCAGGGGATGCCGGACAACGAGGTCCGCTACACCCTGCGCAGCGAGTACGGCAACAGCGCACTGCCCGAGTCGCCGGACGCCCTCCTGACGGAGGTGCACCAGTACCGGGTCGACGAGAACGGGCTGTTCGAGAACGCCGACGGGACGAGTTGTGAGTGGCTGCAGTGCGACTCGCCCGTGCTGTCCGGCGCGAACGAGTGGGACACGTACGCAGTGAACGAGTGGCCGGGTGAGACCTACAACCAGGTCGAGCGCTTCTTCGAGAACGGGCAGTTCATGCAGAACTACCTGAGCGCTGAAGGCCGCGCTGGCGCCACCAACTTCCACATCTCCGCCAGCAACACGGTGGAGTCGGGCGTGCTGCCCGGGCTCGACGGATACGAGCGGACGAACTTCCGCCTCAACGTCGATCAGTCGGTGGTGGAAGACCTGCAGGTTTCAGGGAGCGCCTATTACAGCCGGTCCGAACGTGACACGGAGGGTGGCGGTGCGCTCTTCGACCTGACGCGGATGCCGGCGGGTGTGGACCTTCTGGGTCCCGACCCGAACGACTCCAGCCAGCTGGTGCTCGTGGTCGACCCGACCAACATCGAGAGCCCGAACCCGATCTACACCCTGCGCGAGCGGGAGAACAGCCAGGATCGGGGTCGGTTCCTCGGGAGCGGGAACGTCCGGTACAGCCCGATGGATTGGCTGAGCGTGGACGCGAACATGAGCTACGACCGGCTCGACTACGACTCCGAAGTGCTGTATCCCAAGGGGTACCGGACGACGGAGCCCAATGCGCAGATGAACGACGGCAACCTGTCGCGTTCCCGCTCGCTGAACGAAGCGGTCAACGCGAGCGTCACCGCCTCGATGAACTTCGAGCTGGGTGACAACGTCGTGAACCAGACGCAGGTCCGTTACCTGTACGAGAACGAGGATTACGAGAGCGTGTCCACGAGCGGCTATCGCTTTGCGGTGGGCGGCGTGCCGGTCTTCGACAACATCGACTCTGAGACCATTGGCAGCGGCTCTTACCTCCGCACGATCCGTTCGGATGGCTACTTCGCGATCACGAACTTCGAGTTCATGGATCGCTACGTGCTGGACGCGCTGGTCCGGAACGACGGAAGCTCGCTGTTCGGGGCTGACGAGCGTCGCCAGTGGTACTACCGGGTCGCCGGTGCCTGGCGTATGGCGTCGGAGCCGTGGTTCCCGCTCGACTTCGTGGACGAGTTCAAGGTCCGCGCGTCGCGTGGTACCGCCGGTGGTCGACCGACGTTCACCGCCCAGTATGAGACGTACTCGGTGTCCGGTGGTTTCGTATCCCCGGTGAACCTGGGGAACCGGAACCTCAAGCCCGAGCACGCCACTGAGGACGAGTTCGGCGTGGACGCAACGTTCATGGGGGGCCGGATGCTGCTCGGCCTCACCTACGCCAAGTCCTCTGTTGAAGACCAGATCATGCCTGTGCCGCTTCCGGCCTACGCCGGCTTCGGTACCCAGTGGCGGAACGTGGGGACGCTGGAGAACACTTCGTGGGAGGCGAGCCTGAATCTGCAGCTCGTCCGGAGCCGGAGTGTCACGTGGTCCACGCGCGCCATCTTCGACAAGACGTATTCCGAGATCACCCAGCTCGACGTGCCTCCGTTCCAGTACGGTGTCGGTGGTCAGGGCCTGGGCGACGTGTTCTACGCAACCGAAGGCGCGGAATACGGGAGCTTCTACGGCTTCCAGTTCGCCGAGGACTGCGGCCACCTGCCTGAGGGCGTGGCCTGCGACGGTTGGGAACAGAACGACGAGGGCCTGCTGGTTTATGCGCCGAACGGCCTGGACGAGAACGACTGGGGTACCGACTACAACGTCGAAAACTTCGGCGACGTGAAATGGGGTACGCCCGTTGCTGGCTACTGCCAGGACGTGCTCGATCCGGACAACGAGACGCAGAACTGCCCGGTTGGCAACAGCATCCCGGACTTCAACTTGAGCTTCTCGACCACGCTCGGGTGGGGCGGGCTCTCGCTGTACGGGCTGCTGGATTCCTCACACGGCTTCGACATTTACAACCAGCCGCTCCAGTGGGGTACGTTCAAGCGCTATTCCGGTATTATGGATCAGACGGATGTGCCGGAAGCCGAGCGGAAGCCGGTCGGCTACTTCGACGCCCTTTATGGTGTCAGCGGCCTCGAGCCGAGCAGCATATTCGTCGAGGACGGCAGCTTCTGGAAGCTCCGCGAGCTTTCGGCCGCCTATCGGTTCGGTGCTGAGCAGCTGACGGGGATCCCCGGGCTGCAGCGCTTCAGCAGCATCAACCTGAGCGTGTCCGGGCGGAACCTGATGACGTGGACCGACTACCGCGGCTACGACCCCGAGGTCGGGCGTGGTGGCGGGAACACCGGTTCGGCGGTTGTTGCCCGAGTCGACGGGTTCCAGTATCCGAACTTCCGGACCGTGACTGCCGCACTCGAACTCGTCTTTTAAAGGAGGACCGCGAATATGAGACGACCAACTCTCAAGACAGGATGGGTCGCGGCAGTGCTGTTGCTCTTCGGGGCCACAGCGTGCGCTGACCTTGAGGTAACGAACCCGAACTCACCGGATGCCCGACGGGCTCTGGCGACTGCTGGCGACCTCGAGTCGCTGGTGGCCGGGACGTTCAACACAATCAACTATCAGAAGTACACCTACACCGGCTTCGGCCCGCTGCTGAGCAACCAGTCGTTCCAGCACACGGCGCCGTGGGCCAACTTCGGGATGGAGTACTACGGGCGGATCCCGCGTCAGCCCGTGGGCAACGTGCAGTCCCACCCCGAGTACGGGCAGATCGCACGGTCGTGGAACCAGACGTACAAAGCCCTTTCGGCGGCGGCGGACGGTCTCCGCGTGATCGAGGATGACGCGGACCTGGCCGCGGAGCTGGGGGATAACAAGGTCCAGCGCCTGAAGGCGTATGCGAAGTTCATCCAGGGCACGGGCCACGGTATGTTGGCCCTGGCCTACGCCCGCGGTTTCGTCGTGGACGAGACCACCGACCTGGCCGAGCCTCAGGATGCGGTGGATTACAACACCATGATGGAGGCGGCACTCGGGTACCTGGATGATGCCATCGCCCTGGCGGGTCCGGGCTTCGGTGACCAGGAGCCGATCCCGTCCCAGTGGATGTCCGTGCAGGTGAGGTCGGATGAGCTGATCGAGATCGCTCACTCCTACAAGGCCCGTTTCCGGGCCAACGTGGCGCGTACGCCCGCTGAGCGGGCAGCCGTGGACTGGGCCGCGGTCATCGCGGATGTCGACGCCGGGCTGCAGGCTGACTGGGAGATGCTGCTCGGTGCGGACAACGGCTGGCACGCGTCCGGGCTGCGCTATAGCGCGATTCCGGGCTGGTCGGAGATGAACTATTACATCAACGGCATGGCCGATCAGAGCGGAAATTACCAGCGGTGGCTGGCCCAGCCGCTGTCGGAGCGACATCCCGCGCCTGCGGGCGAGGACCCGATCCTCATCATGACGGATGACCTGCGGTTCCCCCAGGGCGCGGATGTGGCCACGCAGAAGGCCAACCCGGGCACCATGTATGCGATCCCGTGTGAGGATACGGAGGGGAACCCGGCGGCGTGTGAAGACACGAACTGGTCGATCAGCAACGTCTGGGCACGGCCGGATCGTGGCTCGTGGCGCTGGTCGTACTACTGGCACACGGAGACGGCCGATTACGCAGCGCTGATCCAGGAGCTGTGGCCCGAGATCACCCACGACGAGATGCGGCTCCTGAAGGCTGAGGGGCTGTACCGTCAGGGCGGTCAGGAAGCCACCGTGGCGCAGATGATCAACGTCACGCGTGAGGCGGCGGGGCTGAACGCCACCGACGCGGCCGGCACCAACACCAGCTGCGTACCGAAGCTGGCGGATGGCACATGCGGCGACCTGTTCGAAATGCTGAAGTGGGAGAAGCGGCAGCAGACCTTCTTCAAGGGCGCTTTCATTGCGCCGTGGTATTTCGACGGGCGTGGCTGGGGCGACCTCTACGAGGGTACACCGCTCCACTATCCGATCCCCTGTGGCGACGTGCAGGTGCTGCAGCTCCCGAGCGGGTGCCTCACCTATGGTGGTGACCCGTCGGCCGAGTTCAGCTCACCGGGGAGTGTGTACAACTTCGAGTCGTAGCATGAGCTAGACTGGTCGTCCTCCGGGACGGCGAGACAGGAAAGGGGTCGCGCTACTCAGCGCGGCCCCTTTCTTTTTTTTGGGCTCTTCTCCCGATGTGCTGATGAAATAGACTTTTCGACCTTCCCGGCGGTTCACAAACGAACAAGGAGCTGGAAACAAGGAGTTGGAGGTGAGTCGACACCTGGCCGTCACGGATCGCGGTGAACGTTCCGTGTGTCCGGGACCGGAGGGTACAGCGCGGCGGGGAAGCCGCAAGGGCGGCTGAGGGAGCGATGCGCTCGGGGCCCGGCTACGAAGGGTTGCTGGCGCTCGTGGTCGAGCGCGAGAAATGCTTTCGGGCGCTCGAGCGGGTGCGGCAGAACGAGCGGGTTCGGCAGAACAGGGGCAGCCGATGCCCGGGCGTAGGTGGAGCGGCTATTCGACGAGCTGGATCAGCGGATCCGCTTCGGCTCCTGGCACAATGCCGGGGCCACCCGTATGTACCGGGCCCTTACCCGACCTTACCACACAGAGCCGGTTCCTGCACCGCGGACTCAGGCGAAGAAGATCTGGTGCCCGGGAATCGCTGCCGTCCCGTCCCCTCTATCACCCGGCTCGGGTTCCTCCTGGTCGGTGTCCGGGGTGGTCTGCGGTGCGGTCAAGCTGCCGCACGCAGCCATGACAGGGATTGTCAGGCCAAGGGTCAATACCAGAATGTAGCGCTTTGCCATAGGGTCCTCTCCTTGCCTCGGTTTCCTATCAATGGTACCATCCAACAGGGCATGAGTTCCACTGTAGCAGAGGGAACCATCATGCCGCCATCCCTGTAATATACCGTCTGCAGGAGGTTCGAAGAACAGTCATGAGACGACTCCTGGTTGCCGGCCTGATGGCTATCGTGGTGAGCTTTGCGGTGGCCACATCGGCCCGAGCGCAGTCATCGACGGACCCGATGATCGGCGTGGGCTACGTGGCGCAGGGCCCGCATATGTTCCTGGGCGGCACCGTTTGGGGACTGATCCCCGGGCTGGGCGGATGGGGGCTGTACGTTGACGCGAAGCTCGGCCTGGATGACCGGGGGGAGGAAACGGGCTTCGAGCCGGGGATCGAAGTCTCCGAGACGGACCCGACCCACCTGCCGCTCACGACCGACACGTACTGGCAAAGTGCGAATGTGGCGGTGGTCCGAGTGCTGACGGATGAGCTGACGGTGTACGTAGGCGGTGGCTGGTCCGACAAGAAGGCCTACAAGGAGTTCCTGGATCCGTCGGAGACCCTGGGCCAGTTGGGCCACTACTGGGTGGTCGATGAAGGGAAATCCGGGGCGGACATGAATTTCATGGCCGGAGCGTTCCTGCGCATCACTCCTTCGGTTCGGGCCCAGTTCGGCGGTGAGACGCGGCCGACCGGGTTCACAGTAGGAGTTTCGATCGTATTCCCCGGCCGGTAGGCCGAGACGGGGGACCACGCAACACATACGTTGAAGGATAGGCCCATGAAAGCTCGAATCGCGATCCCACTATTCGCAATACTGGCAATACTGCTGGGAACGGCGTGTGCCTCGACGGGGGCGCGGGGCCCGCGCCAGGACCCCGACGTAATCAGCCGTGAGGAGATCCGCTCGGTGGAGGCCTCCAACCTGTACGACGTGGTACGCCGCCTTCGCCCCCGTTGGCTGAACGCGGAGCGGCGCTCCGGTGAACGGAGCTTCGGCAATGTGGCCAGCGGGGTTGTAGTCTATCAGAACCGGTCGTACCTGGGGAATCTGGAAGTCCTTTCGGAGTGGTCTCCCGAGGGTATCTACGAGCTGCGATGGATGGATGGCGCGCGGGCGTCGGCAAGTCTGCCGGGATTGGGATCCCGCCACGTACTGGGTGCCATCATCATCCGCACGTCGGCCGGCAGCTGAAACGGGTAGCGGCGCCGGCCGTCCGGTCGGCGCCGCTACCCGTTACCGCGGCTCTCGGTTCCGGTCGCCCCGTCGGGTCCAGATGGCAATCACGCCACAGCCGGCGTCGGGCGTGAAGAACTGGGCGGGTACGGTACTGAGACCGCGGTAGACCTCGATCCCTTCCACCGAGTTGGGTGCGACGACCTCATCGACTACCACCCCGTCGACGATGGAGCCCGTGGGTGTGGGCAGACGTTTTGTGATGAGGACGCCGTCCATGTAGATCTGGACGCCGCAGTTGCGGCCAACGCTCCGGGCCATGCTGACAGCCCGGCGCGTGCCGGATCCCGATGAGGTGAGCCGGACGCCGGGGACCTGCGCCAGCAGGTCGGAGACGAATGCGGGATCCGTCCGCTCGATCTGCTCCCGGGTGATGTAGTGCCCCATGCCGGTGCCGACTCTCGAGCGGTACCCGGAGAGCACACCGCTGCGCTCCTCCACGCCACGGCTCACGACCTTGAGAGGGGCGAGGAGAACGGCGTCCGGACTCAACCGAAGCTCCACCTCGAAGTAGGTGTGTTCGTCGAAGCGCAGGACCGGCGTCTTGTTCTTCATGTAGCCGATCCGGGATGCGAAGAGCTGCACGCCGTCGGTGTACTGCACCTCGACCTCGAAGTGGCCGGAGTCGTCGGTCATGGTGCTGAGGAGGTAGCGTCCGTCGGGTGCACGGGCTACGATATCCACCGCGGGGATCGGATCCCCGCTCGCCTCCTCGACCACGGTGCCCTGTATCTGCACGCGCCCCTGCGCGGCGAGGTCGGCAGCACCGATCGCCAGCGCCAGTAGCGCCAGTAGCGCGAGGGAGTGGCTCAGTGGTCGCATGGGGGGGCAGCCCTGTTGTCTGTTGCCTTCATCTGTAATACGCCCGAGCGGGCGGAAAGTTGACACCCGAGCCGCTCGGCTCCCGAGTGGAGCCGGGTGCAATCGACCCGGCACCATCGAAGATTGCCCATGAACGCTCGCGAGCTGCTGGCCGAAAACGTCGTCATCGTCCTGGCCGAGCCCCAGGACCGGGTCAACATCGGCGGTGCGATCCGGGCCATGATGAACACCGGGCTCCGCCGGCTCCGGCTGGTGAACCCGGCGGAGTGGGACGAGTATCGCCTGGAAGGGATCGCCCACGGCTCCGAGCTGGTCCGGGACCGGGTGGAGTTCTTCGACAGCCTGGAGGCCGCCACCGCCGACGCGGTGGAGGTGGTGGGCACCACGGCCCGCCGCCGGGCGATGCGGCACCAGTGGGAGCACCCCCGGGACGGCGCCGAGGAGATGCTGGCACTCGCCCGCGACCAGAGGGGCCCCATCTGCGTGGTCTTCGGCCGCGAGGACATCGGACTCACCAACGAGCAGCTCGATCAATGCGACCGGCTCTGGACCGTCCCCACCGACCCCGAGCGCCCGTCGCTGAACCTGGCCCAGGCCGTCCTCCTGGTCTGCTACGAGTTCTGGCTCGAGGGCCCCGGCAGCGAGAAGCCGCTCCCCCGGCCCCGTCGCGATGCGCCGCCCGCCACCACCGCCCACCTCGGGGAGGTCTTCGAGCACGTGGACCGGCACCTCCGGTCCATCAACTTCTACCGCGGGGGGAAGAACCCCGAGGCCGTGCTGCGAACGCTCCGGGCCATCGTGCGTCGGGCCGGGGTGGACGAGCGGGAGGCCGAGCTGATCCGTGCCATCTCCGCCCGGAGCTGGAAGGAGCTGGAGCGGCTATCAACGGACAGATCAACGGACCAGGTTTGATTATTTCGTTCGCTGGTCGAACGGGGCGTTTGGAGTGCCTTGTTACCTATTGTCCCTGGTCCGTTGGGTCAGAAGCATGGCGGAGTGGGTCAAATCGTAAAAAGTAAAACCAGGTCCGTTATGAGCAGTCCCAGGAACGCCGGCCCGGCGCCCAGGGTGCTCACCAGGAATAGGGGCAGGAGCGGGAAGATCATCTCGCTGGACGCGTCGTTGAGGAACGACGCCGCGGTCAGACCATGGCCCGCACCGTCTCCAGCGTCCGGTCCACGTCGTCCTCCAGGGTGTAGACGTGGCAGCACTGCCGGACGCCCTGGCCGACGCTGCGGACCCGGACGCTCGCCCGGTCCCAGAGTGCGTCCTGGATCCCGGCGGCGGAGCGGCGGTCCATCCCCCAGATGGTGGTAGCCGTGCGCATGGCGGGGTGGGTGGGCGAGAGGATGCGAACGCCGTCGATCTCGGCGAGTCCTTCGCGGAGCCGGTCCCCGAGTCCCACGATCCGCTCCTGGAGGCGGGCGGGCCCGATGGCCGCGTGGAAGTCCACGGCCTTCTCGAGGCCCTTCAGGAGGGAGAGGTTGCCGGTGCCGTACTGCATGAGGCGGAAGCCCGGGTCGTCGCGGTTGTCCCAGTGGGTGCTGGCCAGGGTGCTCCAGAGGTGGGGCATGAACGCGCGGCGGACGTAGAGGAACCCGGTCCCCACGGGTGCGAGCCCCCACTTGTGGGGCGAGGTGAAGAAGGCGTCGCAGCCCATGGCCCGGACGTCGATCTCCAGGTGGCCGAAGGTCTGGGCGCCGTCCACCACGCTGACGATCCCCTGCTCCCGTGCCCGGCGACACATCTCGGCCACGGGGAAGAGGACGGCGGTGCCGCTGGTCAGGTGCGGGATCATCCAGACGCGGGTCCGGGGCGTGGTGGCGCGCTCGTAGAGGGCGATGATCTCGTCGGGGCTCTCCGGCGCGGGCGGGACGCGTACCGACCGGATCGTGGGTCCGTAGCGGGCGTCCTTCAGCTCCCAGCCGCATCGGCCGCCGGGGTGGGCGTCCTCCATGAGGACCACCTCGTCGGTGGGCTCGAGGTCGAGCCCGTTGGCCATGAAGTTCATCCCGAACGTGGCGTTCTGGGTCAGCGCCACCTCCCCGGCGTCGGCGTTGATCAGCGCGCCGATCTTCCCGCGCAGCCCGGTCTCCGGGAAGTAGCCGGTGAAGTACTGTTCGTGGTCGGCCTGGTAGTCCCAGTGGGCCACGTCGCGCTCCACGTGCGTCATGTGGTCGACGACGGTGTCCACCACCACCCGCGGCGACGAGCCCAGGGTGCCGGTGTTGAAGAAGGCCTCGTCGGCCGGGATCAGGAACTCGTGGCGGAGCTCGTGCCAGAACCCGGTGGGGAGCGGGCCGGGCGGCGGGGTCGGGATCCCGTCGCGGACCCAGCGGGCGGCCCGGCGCCGGGCCGCGCCCGTGGCGTCCCCCGGTGGGCCGGCGGTGGGCGCGTCGCTCCAGGCCCGGCGGGGCGCGGCCAGGAGCGCGGTGGCGGCTGCGGCGAGGCGACCGACGAAGGTACGGCGGTTGGATGGCATGGGGTCTACCCTCCGGCTGAGGAACGGTGGTCACCCGAAGCATGGGAACGCGACACGGCGGGCGCCAGTCTGTAGTGTAGTGATGCCGAGGTTCCGTCCACACCGAGAAGGCGGAAGCGCCCGCCTCGGTAGACGCGAGGGTGAAGCATAGCAGCGCTATGGCGATCCCGAGCAACGACCCGAGGCGGGATGCAGCCGCGTTCGAATGTCACGATACTTCGGCGTCACTACACTAGATTGGGCGTGCGGGGATCGAGCCCGCCAGGAACGCGGCCGGAGGATGGAGGAGGGAGCGTGACGAATCGCGGGGAGACGGGCACCAGGTCGGGCGCTGAGCCGGACCACGGATCCGAGGAGCCGATGGCGGCGGAAGTGACACAGGCGGCGGAGGTGTCGCAGGCGGCGGAGGCGACGTCGTCGCCGAATCCACTCTTTCGGGCCTACCCGCAGCTCGGGGGCCGGATCCCGTGGGTGCACCTCGGCGACTGGCCGACGCCGGTGGAACGGGTGGCGGCGGTCCCGGCGGGGTTCCGGGGGGAGCTGTGGGTGAAGCGCGACGACCGCTCCAGCCGCCACTACGGCGGCAACAAGGTCCGGAAGCTCGAGTACCTCCTGGCGGACGCGGCGGCGGCGGGAGCCGGGCGGCTGATCACCACGGGCGTGGAGGGCTCACACCACTGCCTGGCCACGGCCGTGCACGGGCGACGGGTGGGGCTCCCGACCACGCTGGTGGTCTTCCCGCAGCCGGAGACCGAGCACTCGCTGGAGATGGCGGCGTTGAACCGGGCGTGGGCGGATGAGGTCCGGCTCTGCCGCTCCGTCGCCGGCCAGCCGTTCGTCGAGGCGGCCGTCCGCTGGCGGTGCCGGGCCGATCGGCCGTACGTGATCCCCGGCGGCGGCTCCAACGCCACGGGTGCCCTGGGCTATGTGGGGGCGGCGCTGGAGCTGGCGGAGCAGGTGCGGGCCGGGGTGGCGCCGCGACCGGACGTCATCACGGTGGCCGCGGGCACGCTGGGCACACTGGCCGGTCTCGCCGTGGGCGTGGCCATGACCGGCCTGGCCGACCGGATCGTGGGCGTGCGGATCGTGCCCTGGACGGTGGGGAACCGGGTGGTCCTGGGGCGGCTGGTGGAGGGCGTCGTGCGGCGCCTGACGGGGGCGGGCGTCCGGGCGCCGGACCCGCGTCTGGCGCTGGACCGGGTGCAGCTGGTGGGGGACTACCTGGGGGACGGGTACGGCCATCCCACCGAGTGGGGCGATCGGGCCACCGAATGGTTCGCCGAGCGAGGGCTGGCCCTCGACCCGAGCTACACGGGCAAGACGGTGGCGGGCGTGCTCGACGGCCTCGCCGCGGAACCCGACGCCGTCCACCTCTACTGGCACACGCTCAGCAGCGTGCACCCGGCTTCGTCGCCCTGACGGCCGGCGCCCGGCGCCGAGCGCCCGGCCGGGCCGCTTGCAGAGTGCCGGGCGGCCGACTACATCCAAGGCACAGACCATACACGTACCTGAATCAACGGACCCGACCTATGTCGCGCATTCACAGGATCCCGACGGTGCTGGCCGCGACGCTGCTCTTCGCAGCGTGCGCATCCGGCGGCACCGCACCGACCAACACCCTGCCGGTCACCTCAGTGGACACGCCCGCGGCCGAGTCTGTGCAGCAGGTTGCCCTGGCGCCCACGGAGGCGTCGTATCGTACGGCCGACCGGGTGGAGTTGACGGGGATGGAGTTGGGGCGGATGTGGACGTTCCAGGACCCGCCGATGGACTGGTGGCAGGAAGCGTACGACTTCGAGCCCAGCGACGAGTGGCTCGACCACGTTCGTCTGGCGTCGCTGCGTTACGGCGGCGGCTGCTCGGCGTCCTTCGTCTCGGAGAACGGGCTGGTGATGACGAATCATCACTGCGCCCGTGGCTGCATCGAAGCCGTCTCGGAGGGTCAGAACGACTACGTGGAAGACGGGTTCTACGCGGCCACGCAGGCGGAGGAGCTGGTGTGCCCGGGGCTGCACCTCGACCAGCTCCAGAGCGTGACCGACGTGACGGACCGGGTCCTGGCCTCCGGCCGGGGTCTGGGCTCCGATACGGCCACGGCCCGGGCCCAGTCGGAAGAGTCGGACGCCATCGTGGAGGAGTGTGAGGCCGAGTCCGGGCTCCGCTGCCAGGTGGTCTCGCTCTACCACGGCGGCCGGTTCCACCTGTACCGCTATCGCCGGTTCGAGCCCGTGAAGCTCGTCTTCGCGCCGGAGCTGCAGGCCGCCTTCTTCGGCGGTGAGACCGACAACTTCACGTACCCGCGCTACGACATGGACATCTCGTTCGTGCGGGCGTACGAAGCGGACAGCACCACGGCCGTGACCACCGCGAACTGGTTCGACTGGGACGCGGACGGCGCGCAGGAAGGTGACGCCGTCTTCGTGGTGGGGAACCCCGGCAGCACGAGCCGGCTCCTGACCGTCTCGCAGACGATGTACGAGAAGTACCGGAACCACCCGTTCGTTGTCAGCTACATCGAGGATTACGTGGAGCTGCTGCACTGGATCGGCTCCATGGGCCCGGACGCGGAGCGCTCCGTCCGGCAGCAGCTGTTCAGCTTCGAGAACTCGCTGAAAGCTTACTCCGGACAGCTGGAAGGGCTCCAGGATACCATGCTGGTAGGCCGGAAGATCAAGTGGGAGGCCGAGCTCCGTGAGGCGGTCATGGCCGATCCCGAGCTCCGGGCCGAGTACGGCGATGTATGGGATGAGATCCGGGACCTGCAGCGGGCGAAGGTCCCGCTGGCGCAGCAGGCTTCCATCTACAACATCGGGTTCATCGGCGACCCGCACATGGGGATGGGCGGCCGCCTGATCCGGTTCGTCCGGGAGTCGGCGAAGCCGGCCGACGAGCGAGGCGAGGAGTACGGCGCCGAGGAGCTGGCGCAGATGGAGGAGGAGGTCCTGGGGCCGGCCCCGGTGAACCCGGAGATCGCCACGCGGCTGCTGACCGTGCGGCTCCGGCTGGCGGAGCGTTTCCTGTCGGAGAACGACCCGTTCGTCCGGGAGGCGTTCCGCGCCGGTGAGACGGCGGAGGAGGCGGCGACCCGGATCGTCAACACCACCCGGATCATGGAGCCCGAGTTCCGCCAGCAGCTCGTGGAGGGCGGCGTCAGTGCCGTGGAGGCCGAGTCGGATGCAGGGCTCGCGCTGGCCCGGGTGATGGAGCGGTCCATCGATTCGGTGAGCACCCGGCTCGAGGAGATCACCGCCGCCGAGGCCGTCCAGGAGGAGCGGCTCGCGCGGGCGCTCTTCGCCGTGAAGGGGACCTCGATCCCGCCGGACGCCACGTTCACGCTCCGGATCACCGACGGCGTGGTGGCCCGCTACCCGTACAACGGCACGGTGGCGCCGCCGAAGACCACGTACTGGGGCCTGTTCGAACGGTCGGCCAACTTCGACAACGCCATGCCGTTCACGCTGCCGGAGAGCCACGTCGAGGCGCGGGACCGGATCGACATGGACACGCCGATCAACTTCGTCACCACCAATGACATCACGGGCGGCAACAGCGGCAGCCCCATGATCAGTCGGGACGCCGAGATCGTGGGCATCGCCTTCGACGGCAACATCGAGTCGCTCCCGAACGAGTGGCTCTTCCGGGAGGATGTGCCCCGGACCGTGGGGGTCCACAGCGCGGGGATCCTGGAGGCGCTCCGCAGCATCTACGAGGCGGAGGCACTGGTGCAGGAGCTCGTGGGAGGAGGGATGTAGCATGGCGGACGTATACGGATACATCGATGAGAACATGGACCGGTTCAAGGAGGAGCTGAACGCGTTCCTCCGGATCCCCAGCATCAGCGCCAAGTCGGAGCACCGGGACGACATGCAGCAGGCCGCGGACTGGCTGGCCGCCCGGATGCGAGAGGCCGGCCTCGAGGTTTCCATGGAGCCGACGGACGGGTTCCCCATCGTCGTCGGCGAGTACCGTGAGGCCGGCCCGGACGCCCCCACCGTGCTGGTCTATGGCCACTACGACGTGCAGCCGCCGGAGCCGCTGGACGAGTGGACGTCGCCGCCGTTCGACCCCGAGGTCCGGGACGGGAAGCTCTTCGCCCGGGGCTCGGTGGATGACAAGGGGCAGCTCTACCTGCACGTGAAGGCCATCGAAGCCCATATGCGGGTGAACGGGTCGCTGCCGGTGAACGTGGTGGTGCTGGCGGAGGGCGAGGAGGAGATCGGGAGCGAGAACCTGATGCCCTTCGTGAAGGCCCACAAGGATCGGCTGGCGTGCGATTACGTGGTCATCAGCGACACCACGATGGTGGGGGAGAACGTGCCCACCATCGGCACATCGCTCCGGGGGCTCACCTACCTGGAGGTCCACGTCCGCGGCCCGAAGACCGACCTCCACAGCGGCAGCTACGGCGGCGCGGTGGTGAACCCGGCCACGGCGCTGGCCCGGATCATCGCCAGCATGCACGATGGCCACTGGCACGCCACGATCCCGGGCTTCTACGACGATGTGGACCCCATGGAGGACTACCGAGAGAAGATCGGGCAGGTGCCCTTCGACCACGAGGGGTTCCGGGCCGATACGGGCACGTCGGAGCAGGGTGAGGCCGGCTACAGCACGCCGGAGCGGCTCTGGGTCCGGCCGACGGTGGAGGTGAACGGGCTCCTGAGCGGCTACACCGGCGAGGGGGCGAAGACGGTGCTGCCGGCGAAGGCCATGGCCAAGATCAGCTTCCGGCTGGTGCCGGACCAGGACCCGAAGCAGATCGAGGAGCTGGTCACGGCCCATATCGAGGAGGTGGCGCCGGAGGGCGTGGAGGTGGCGGTCCGTGCGCTCCACGGCGGGATGCCGTGGCGGGCCACGCTCGGGAGCGAGCTGTACCACGCCGCGGAGCGGGCCCTGGGCTCCGCCTGGGGCGAGGAGGTGGTCTACGCCGGGGAGGGCGGGTCCATCCCCATCGTCCCCGAGTTCGAGGCCGTGCTGGACGCGCCGGTGCTCCTGATGGGGTTCGGGCTCCCGGGCGAGAACGCCCACGCGCCTGACGAGTGGATCAGCGTGGAGAACATCGAGAAGGGCACCCACGCCGCCGCCCGGCTCTGGGACGAGCTGGCCGGGTAGCGTCCACGGAGCGTCCACGGCCGGGGCGCAACGGGCGCGCAGGCGGGGCGCAGCCGAGGGGGGCGCAGCCGCTGAGGCGCAGCGGGTCCAGCCGCTGCCGTTCAGCTCAGGGGCCGGCGCCGATCGGTGACACGGAGCCGGGGCGGGCCGCGCCGTAGCTCCGGGGCGCCACGCGCTCCCACTCGGCCCGGACCAGGTCGCGCATCCGGCTGACCTTGGCCGGGTACGTGTGGCAGTTCGGGGTGTTGGTGCCGTTCACGCAGCCGTTGTATGCCAGGAGCGCGCGCTGCTCATCGCCCTGGAACCGGGCCAGGTTCCAGGCCAGGATCCGGGTCCCGTAGCAGAGGTTCGACTCGATGTCGTACAGGTCGCCGCCGCACCCCCAGTGGCCCTCGTGGATGGGCATGACCTGCATGAGGCCCCGTGCACCCACGAAGCTGGTGGCGGTGGGCTTCCCGCTGCTCTCGACCAGGACCACGGCCACGACGGTGGCAGGGTCCAGCCCCCGGGCGTAGGAATGCTCGACCAGGGGCCACGCCACCTTCCGGGCCAGCTGCGGGCTGATCCCCCACTTCTCGAGTGAGGCCTCCACCGGGCGGACGTGGTTGCTGTAGAGATCCACGTACTGCTCGGTGTGCTCCCCGTCGGCCCGGAGCTCGTGCATGTAGCGGCTGAGGGTTTCGAGCTGGGCACGCGGCGTGAACGGGGCCGCGGTGATGCGGCTCGCTGCGTGCTCCGGCAGGCTGATCCCCTGCGCCATCCGTTCGCCGAGTCCCCAGCCGCCGAGGAGGAGGAGGGGGATGGCGAGGGGCAGGAGACGGACCCGTTTGACGAGGGTTTCCAGCTCCTCGACCATGCCCGGCGGTCTGGCGTTCCCGTCACGTTGTCGGAACAGGCGCATAGGTGTCGAGCAGTCTCGGTGTGTGGGGAGTCAGCGGTCAATGTGGCGCGGAGACGGAGCCCCGTGCAAGGTCCTTTTCAGCCGGCCCTCTCCGCTCTCAGTTTTTCAGCGCTTCGAGCTGGGCGAGGGTGAAGCGGTAGTTCTGTCCGCAGAACTCGCACGTCACGTCGGCGTGCTCGCGGCTGCCCTGGCTGGCCTTGATCTCGTCGATCTCGGCGGGGCCGAGGAGGATCAGGGCCCGCTCCGCCCGGTCCCGGCTGCACGGGCAGCGGAAGCGGGTGATGCTGCGATCCAGGACCCGGTAATCCGAGCCGAATACCCGGGCCAGCATGTCTTCGGGGGCCTCACCCGCCCGGATCATGGTGGTGGGGTGCGGCAGCCCGGCCACGCGGGCTTCGATGTCCTCCACCTCGCCTTCGTCGAGGCCGCCGAGGATCTGGATCAGGTACCCGCCGGCGGCCGCGACGCGGCCCGTGCGGTCGACGTAGACGCCCAGGCCCACGGCCGAAGGCTGCTGCTCGGAGCGAGCGAAGTAATACGCCATGTCCTTGCCGATCTCGCCGGAGACGAGCTCCACCGTGCTGTGGTACGGCTCCTTGAGCCCCAGGTCTTTCACCACCGTCAGGCGACCGGATCGGCCCACGGCACCGGCCACGTTCAGCTTGCCGTCGACGGCCTCCTGGATGGCAGGGCGCGGGTTGCCCACGAGCCCGCGGACTTCACCGCGACCGTTGGCCGAGGCCAGGACCATGCCGATGGGGCCGTCGCCCTTGACCCGCACGGTCACCAGGTGGCTCTCCTTCTTCAGCATGGCGCTGAGGATGAGAGTGGCGGTGGCCACCCGGCCCAGCGCCGCGCTGGCTGCCGGGCCTGTGCTCTGGAGCCGGGCCAGCTCCTGTACGGCCCGGGTGGAGTCCACGGCCAGTGCCCGCACCTTTCCATCGAGGGCAGTGGCCCGGACGAGGCAGTTTTCTCGGTCGGTCAGGATCATGGGGTCCCCAAGAGCGAACGGCCCCGTCGGGGGCCGTGGTCCACCAGCCGTTCGGACGGCTGTTACCAACCCTCGTCCGGCTTGGATGTTCCCCGCAGCAGGACCAGGATCGCGGCCTGGGGGACCACGAGGTATTTCCGATCCTCGAAGGTGATCTCCACGGCCGCACGGCGGAAGAAGATGGCGTAGTCGCCGACCCGGGCCTGGACGGGCAGGAACCGGGGCTCCCCGCCGGTGATCCGCCACGGCTCGTCGTCGAGCTCGGTGGGTGCGGAGATGGGGGTGCCGGGCCCCGTGGCGACGATGGTGCCCGTCTGGACGGCCTGGCTGTCCACGGCCGTGGCCGGCAGGTAGAGGCCCACCTTGCTCCGGTCCTCGCCTTCCTCCGGCTCGATGAGGACCCGATCACCCACCACGATCAGCTGCTTGCCGTTGCTCATGTACGAATAGTGCTACCGCGGACGGTGGTTGGAAAGAGCGCCGTCCCGATGCCGGGGTCGAAACTTCCGATGGGCGAGTCCCGTTATGAAGGGTGGAGGTGATACGCAGATGATCGAGCTACTGATTCTCGGTGCCGCGGCCGGCGGCATCGGTGCGGGATACATGAAGATCCGACGCTTCGTCCGGGACCGACTCCGGTTCGTGGACGCCGTTCAAAGGCCCATCGCGCCCATGGTGGCCGGCGCGGTCGGTGTGGCGGCGGCCGTGCCGGTGGTCTGGCTGATCCCCGTGATCGGCGGGGGCACGGCGCTCCTCTTCGGCGCCGGTGTGGGGCTGGGCGTCTCCCACGGCGCCAGGGACGTGCGTCGGAAGCAGAGGGCGCTCCCTTTCTGACCCCATCCGCCATGGCCGTGCCCCACAGCGACGGGCAGAGTAGGGCGAGTGGATACGCAAGCCCTGACAGGAGGTGCCCGTGGCGATGCAGCGGACGGATCGGCAGACCGATCGACGGCCCCACACGTTCATCCTGGACGAGACGCTCGTGGAGCGAGCCCGCCGGGAGGTAGGCGAGTCGGACGTGGTGCGGAGCATAGAGGCGGCGCTGGCGGCCGCCATCGACTATCGGAGTTGGGTGCGGGAGGTGCGCGAAGGTCGTCGGGACGTCTTCGGCTGAGGCGCGGGCGTCCGGATTCAGGCGCCGGTCGGGGCCGGCTCACGGTCGAGGGCGGCGAGCCCCTGCACCCCTTCGGATCGGAGCGTGCCGAGGTCATGGCGCTCCGCCAGCGCTACCGCCGTGCGGTAGAATTCCTCCGCCGCGAACGGGTGCCCCTCAGCTCGCGCTGCATCCGCCAGCCCGAGCGTGGCCCGCACGATGGTGGCCATGTCCAGCGTGGTTACCTCCTTCAGGAACCCGGCGAGACGTTCCCGCTCCGGGTCCCGACTGGGGAGCTGTCCCAGCTCCTCCCGGACGGTGTCGCACTGCTGCTGAAGCGAGTCGCGATCCAGGTCGCTCCCCCGGCGGATCAGGCGGTGGATCAGGCGGACGGCAAGGAACCGGAGCCGGGCCCGCCGGGCGAGGTCGGTATCGCGTTCCCGGCCCTCCAGGTCGCGGACCGCGAGCCACCCGGTGAAGGCGTCATCGCGTTGGGGCGGCTCGAGTCGGGCGATACGGTCGTAGCGCGCCATCACGCGGCTCCTGCCGTTGCGAGGGTCGGATCGCCGGGGCAGTCATCGGCAAACCCGGCGAGGGCGTGCTCGAGTCCATGGGGCGACCGCATGCTCCGGGCGCCATTGGCGAGGGTCACCTTCACGGCGCGACGGAACGCGGCGCCGGAGGAGTACCCGGTCTGCGACGCTACGGACTCCACGCTCCGGCCGGGCTCGAGGAGCCAGTGCAGCCCGTATATGATCCGGAGCCAGAGGAGGATGCGGCCCGGGGTCGTGAGCCCCCACTCCTGGCAGCGCCGCTCCAGGGTGGAGACGGAGAAGCCGTGGAGCTCGGCGAGGGCCGGGACCTGGATCCCGTCGGGGATCCGCTGCGCCGCCGACTGGATCAGGCTCCGGCCGTCGGCACCGATCCGTGGCCGGAGCGCCTCATCGACGCGTCGGGCCACATGGTCGACGGTGGCCTCGGCGATCCGCTCGGTGAGCAGCCCGCTGTTGCCGGTATCGGGGGCCAGGATCACGTCGAAGGCGCCGGCCTTGCCGAGTCGAAGGAGGTCGCGGCCGTCCAGGTCGCCCCATATCACCAGCGGGGTGCGAGGGTAGCGGCGGCTGAAGCGGAGGACCCGGAGTGCACCGTCCTTGCCGGGTTCCGCGTGGAGGTCGGCCACCGCTGCGATGGCCGACTCCTTCTTCACGACGCGGATGAGATCGCGCCAGTCATTGGCCCAGAGCCAGCGGTGGTCGGCCGTGGCCGCGGTGAACGCGGCCCGTTCGGCCGCATCGGGCAGCAGGGCGGCAATCAAGGCCATAAGCAATCTTCCAGGGGGCTAGTTCCCTGGATTGTACGGATAAGCTTGCCAGCTAAGCAAGACCCCATTGGGGAGGTCGGGAGAAAAGAGGGGTGCGCCGGGGTGGCAACCCACGTCCCCCCGGCGCCGACTGCGAGGCTGACGGGTGGCATCAGTCGCCGAGCTCCGTGGTCGGCGGCTCGGCCACATCCTTCTCGAGCCATGCGTGCTCACCTTCCAGGACTTCCTGGGCCAGTTCGTACGTGTCGGCGTCGTCGTTGTCGAAGATCTGCTCGAACTTCGTGTCGATCCGCCGGCGCGAGTACTTGCAGAAGAGGTCGGCCATCTTGAACGGCCCGGAGCCCGAGCCGTTCTGGCCGGCCAGCTTGACGGCATAGGAGCAGGTGACGCCGATGGCGAAGAGCTCGGCACCGATATCGACCATGCGACCGAGCACGGCCTGCTTCTTCTCGAGCCCGCCGCCGTAGCGGCCCATGGCATAGGCCAGGGCGCGTGCGAGCTTGCGGGCGCGCCGCTGCGCAAACCCGATGTGCTCGGAGAGCGGCCCGAAGTCGGAGTGCCGGGGCCAGCGGCTCCATCCGGCTACGTTGCCGGCGAACCAGCCGGCCATGTGTGTGCCCAGCCCGACGGCGTCCTTCGCCTTCTCGCCGACGCCGGCGTCCGGGTCGATGAACTTCCCGGCCTTCTGGAGGTGCGGATCCACGGCCTCGCGGGCGATGAACAGCCGCATGATCTCACTGGAGCCCTCGAAGATCATGTTGATCCGGAGATCCCGGAGCACCTGCTCCACGGGGATCGGCGCCTCGCCACGGTTCCGGAGGGAATCGGCCGTCTCGTAGCCGCGCCCGCCCCGGATCTGCATGGCCAGGTCACCCACACGCCAGGCCGTCTCCGAGTTCCACATCTTGGCGATGGCGGCCTCGAGGCGGATGTCATAGTGGTCCGAGTCGGCGAGCATGGCCGACACCTCGGCCACGGCGTCCATGGCGAAGGTGTGAGACGCCATCTCGCCGAGCATCTGGGCCACGGCGTCGTGCTTGCCCACGGATTGGCCCCACTGGATCCGCTCGGCGGCGAAGTCACGGGCCACGCGCGTGCACCACTTCCCGGCCGCCGCGCAGGTGGCCGGGATCGTGAGCCGACCGGTGTTCAGGGTGGTCAGGGCCAGCTTGAGGCCCTCCCCCTCTCCGAGGATCACGTTCTCCTTGGCGACCCGTACGTTCTCGAACTTCAAGAGCCCGTTCTCCATGCCCCGCAGCCCCATGAACTCGCAGCGGGCCTCCAGGGTGACACCCTCCCAGTCGTTCTCCACGATGAAGGCGGTGATGCGCCGGCGCTTCTGCCCCTCCTTCTGCGGCGTGGTGGCCATGACCACGGTCAGGTCGGCAATGGGCCCGTTGGTGCACCACAGCTTCTCGCCGTTCAGGATGTAGGCCTCGCCGTCCTCGGTGGGCTCGGCGGTGGCCTCGATCCGGGCCGGGTCCGAGCCCACGTCGGGCTCGGTGAGGGCGAACGCGGAGATCTCGCCCTCGGCAAACCGGGGCAGGTACTTCTGCTTCTGCTCGTCGGTGCCGAACAGCTTCAACGGTTGGGGCACGCCGATGGACTGGTGTGCCGACAGGAGCACGCCGATGGCCGACGAGTAGGTGCTGATCATGGCCACGGCCCGCCCGTACATGACCTGGGACAGCTCCAGCCCGCCGTACTTCTGCGGGATCTTCATGGCGAAGGCGTTGTGGCGCCGAAGGCCCTCGATTACACGGTCCGGGACCTTGCCATCGAGGTCGATCTGGAGCCCGTCGACCTCTTCCTCCATGAACTTCTTGATGTCGGCCATGAACTTGTCGCCCCGCGCCCGGGCTTCGGGATCCGGCTCGGGCAGCGGGTGGATCAGGTCCATACGGAGGTCGCCGAGGAACAGCTGCTTCACGAAGCTCGGCTTCACCCACTCCTTCTCGCGGGCCGCCTCGGTGACTTCGCGGGCGTCCTTCTCGGTGACCTGGCCGCTCTGGTCGGGTGCGTGGGTGCTCATAAAGCCCTTTTTCACATCATAAAATCGGGGATTACAAGCACTGCAAATTTCCGGCCCGCGTTTCCCGGGGCCAGCCGCCGGGCCGCGGAGTGGAGGGTCCGGCGGCTTCCTCTTGCGGACCTGCTCCCGGTTTGTTGATGAAGGAGGTGTTTTCGACCTTTCGCGTGATCCAGCCTCGCGGGTACGGCGATCCGTGCACGTGTCGGGCACGGATCAACGAATCTGGAGAAGAGCCGCTCTTGCCGCAGTCCGTCCCGACGTCTCACTATTCGGTAGGCGCGCAACCCCGATCCATGGAGACGTCATGCCCACCCTCGACCGTCGGACTTTCGTGACCCAGCTCTCCGCCCTTGGCCTGGGCGGTGCCTTCGTGGACGCTCTCTGGGCGGGCGTCCAGGACCAGGAGGAGGTCACGACAGCGATCGTCCGGGAGGCCGAGGTGGTGGCGGGACTCGACTTCACGGAGGACGAGCGGGAGATGATGGTCCGGGGGCTGAACCAGCACCTGGAGGCGTACCGGGCCATCCGGCGCGTCCCGCTGCCGAACGGGGTCCCGCCTGCCGTCCGCTTCGACGCGCGGCTGCCGCACTTTCCGGACCCGGGCGCGGTGGACCATGAGCCGGAGGGCCGGTTCGAGAGTGTGCGACCGGCGCGGCAGGGTACGGTCCAGCGGCCCTCGGAGCTGGAATCGGTGGCCTTCTGGCCGGTGACGAAGCTGGCGGCGCTGATCCGGACGGGGCAGGTGACGTCGGTGGAGCTGACGGAGATGTACCTGGACCGTCTGCGGCGCCACGGGCCCACACTGGAGGCGGTGATCACGCGGACGGAGGAGCTGGCGACGCGGCAGGCCCGCCGCGCCGACGCCGAGCTCGCCGCGGGTGTCTACCGGGGCCCGCTCCACGGGATCCCGTGGGGCGCGAAGGACCTGCTGTCCACGGAGGGGTACCGGACCACGTGGGGTGCGAAGCCGTACGAGGAGCAGATGATCCCGGAGGACGCGGCGGTGGTCCGGCGTCTGGAGGAGGCCGGTGCCGTGCTCGTGGCGAAGCTGACGCTGGGCGCCCTGGCCATGGGCGATCGGTGGTACGGCGGCCGGACCCGGAACCCGTGGGACCTGGAGCAGGGTTCCAGCGGCTCGTCGGCGGGCTCGGCCGCCGCCACCGTGGCGGGGCTGGTGGGCTTCGGCATCGGAACGGAGACGCTGGGCTCCATCGTGAGTCCATGCACCCGGACCGGGGCCACCGGACTGCGGCCGACGTTCGGGCGTGTGAGTCGGCACGGCGCCATGGCATTGAGCTGGACCATGGACAAGATCGGACCGATCTGCCGGAGCGCCGAGGATTGTGCCCTGGTCTTCGCCGCCATCCACGGTGCGGACGGGAAGGACCCCACGGCTCGGACCGTGCCGTTCCATTACGACGGCGGGCGGCCCCTGTCCGACCTTCGGGTCGGCTACCTCCGTGCGGGCTTCGAGCGCGAGGCCCGGGGCCGGGACGAGGCGGCGCGGGAGCGGGCCCGGCAGGCGATCCGGCTGGACAACGCGGCCCTCGACGTGGTCCGGCGGCTCGGCATCGATCCGATCCCCGTGACGCTGCCCGAGGGCCTGCCGGTCTCGGCGCTCCGTATCATCCTGAACGCGGAGGCGGCCGCGGCCTTCGATGATCTGACGCGCAGCGGCCGGGACGACCTGCTGGTGGCGCAGGAGTCGTGGTCGTGGCCGAACGCGTTCCGGGAGGCCCGGATGATCCCGGCGGTGGAGTACATCCAGGCCAACCGGATCCGGACAATGGTCATGGGCGAGATGGAGAAGCTCATGGCCGACGTGGATGTGTTCATCACGCCGAGCTACGCCGGCAACGTGCTTCTGACCACGAACCTCACCGGGCACCCCGCCGTGGTCGTGCCGAACGGCTTCATTGACGGCCACCCCACGAGCGTTTCATTTATCGGTAACCTCTGGCGAGACGACGCGGCGCTCCGGCTCGCGTCGGCGTACCAGCGGGCAACCGATTTCCATGCCCGTGTCCCGGAGGAGTTTGCCGGGTAGACAGGGGGCTGTGAGGAGCCGGACGAGATTTTCTGGCAGTTTCCGCGGCTGAGCGGCATCTATATATTGAAGGTCCGATGACGGCCTACTCTCCCCAGGGGTTTCACACCGAACGGGCAAGGAAGAATGCGCAGGTTGCTGCAGGCGCTGTTCCTGGGGGTGCCGATGGTGATCATCGTGCTGGCCGCGCTGATCCCAATGCCGCTGCAATGGAGCATGGGCGGGATGATCTTCGGTCTGCTGTTCTTCCAGCTGGCGCTGGTGGGCAGCTTCGACGCGCTCCTCCCGGACACCCGGGTATACCTGGCGTTGCGTGAGGAGACCGACCAGCTGCTGGAGCTGGTCCGCGAGCTGAACGCCGCGGCGATCGAGGCCCAGCGGGCGGGGATGGACCCGAACGAGCACACCCGACCGATCGTCGAGCAGCTGCACCAGACCGTGGAGCGGCTGCCGGAGTACGCGGGCAAGTCGGCGGATGGACGCCTCCACCTGACGCCGCTTACGGCCCGCCAGGTGGATCCAACGGACCCGGTGCAACACTAGGTGGGACGGCGGCCCCGGCCCGGGCGCGCGTGCCAGCCCGGGCCGAGGCTGTCGCGGCTCTCTACTTCAGCATCAGCTTGGCGATGGTCTGCCGCTGCATGTTGCTGGTCCCCTCGTAGATCGACCCGACCTTGGCGTCCCTGTAGAGCTTCTCGACGGGGTACTCCCGGGTGAAGCCGTACCCGCCGTAGAGGTCCACGCATTCCGACGCGATCCACTGGGCCACCTCGGAGGAGTAAAGCTTGGCCATGGCGGCCTCGTTGAGGAACGGCTTTTCCGCCTCGCGCAGCCGCGCGGCGTTATAGACCATGAGGCGGGCGGCCTCGAGCCTGGTGCGCATGTCGGCGAGCTGGAACTGCACGCCCTGGAAATCGCCGATGGCGCGGCCGAACTGCTCGCGCTCCTGCACGTACTTCACGGTGTGGTCGAGGGCGCCCTGAGCCAGGCCGACCATCTGTGCGCCGATCCCGATCCGCCCCTCGTTGAGCTGCTCGATGGCGATCTTGTACCCCTTGCCCACCTCGCCGATGATGTTCTCGCCGGGCACGCGGCAGCCGTCGAAGATCAGCTCGACGGTCGAGGAGGCGCGGATCCCGAGCTTGTCCTCCTTCTTGCCGATGGTGAACCCGTCGGTGCCCCGCTCCACCACGAACGCGGTGATCCCCTTGTAGCCGGCGTCGGGATCGACGTTGGCGAAGACGATGAAGATGTCGGCCTCATCCCCGTTGGTGATCCAGAGCTTGGTACCGTCGAGGATCCAGTCATCACCGTCCTGCGTGGCGCGCGTGGTGAGGGCGAACGCGTCGGAGCCGGCGCCGGCCTCCGAGAGGGCGTAAGCGCCCACGGTGTCGGTGGCCAGACGGGGCAGGTACCGGGCGCCGGCCTCCGCCGTCCCGTAGCGCTTGATGCCGGTGTCGACCAGCGTGTTCTGGACGTCCACCAGCACCCCGACGGCGGGGTCCACACGGGAGAGCTCCTCGACCACGATCACCGAGGTGAAGAACGTCGCGCCCGCGCCACCGTGCTCCTCGGGGACCTCGATCCCCATGAGCCCGAGCTCGAAGAGCGTCTCGATGAGGTTCGGGTCCATCTTGGCGTCCCGGTCCATGTCCATGACCACGGGGGCGATCTGTTCTTCCGCGAACTGACGCACCATATCGCGGAACATGCCTTCTTCTTCGCTCAAGACCGTAAGGGCCGGTCGCTCGATATCCATCGGTATGTCCGGGTTCTGGGTTACGAATCCGTGGCCACCGTGATAATCGCGGCGACGTTGGCTATACTAGTCCGGGCCTCGAGGCGCGGAAAGTGAGGAGGAACGGATGGATGACGCGCGATGCAGAGAAATGGTGGAGCTGGTGCGTACCACCCGGCACGACGCCAACAGCCCCATTACGGCTGCGCTCGGTCACGTGCAGCTGCTGCTGGACGAGCCGGCGGCGCAGGACGAGGAGGTCCAGGAGTCGCTGAAGCTGGTGGAGAGTGAGCTGAAACGGTTGATCGATATCCTGGCGAAGCTGAAGGAAGTGAAGTACGAGGAGTGAGGGGTGCTCCCCGGCGGTCGACCGGGCATAGAGAGAACGCAGGCCGAGGTGGGGGTCGGAATCCGGTGTCGTCGCCTTGACGCCACCCCGTCGCCGCATCATCGTGCCTCGCTGACGTTACGCGACATCAATTGGAGGAATGATGGCTGATCTGCCTTCCGGGCTCCTGTATACCGAGGAGCACGAGTACCTGGCGAAGACCGACCAGGATGACGTTTATAGCATAGGGGTCACCGACTACGCCCAGGGCGAGCTGGGCGACGTGGTCTTCGTAGAGTTGCCGGAGTCCGGCGAGAGCTTCGGTCAGGGCGACGCCTTCGGCACCGTCGAGGCGGTGAAGGCGGTGAGCGACCTGTACATGCCGGTGGCCGGTGAGGTGGTGGAAGTGAACGAGGGGCTGAACGACGATCCGTCGCAGGTCAACTCGGACCCGTACGGGGACGGGTGGATGATCCGGATCAAGGTCTCCGACGTGGACCAGCTCGACGCGCTGATGGACGCGGACGCCTACGCGGCCCACATCGAGTAGCCGTGTAGCGCTCGCGCCGACGAGATTGCAGCACCGACATAGCCAAGCAGCCCGGGAGGAGCCCATGGCTCGACTTACCTGGCACGGCCACTCGACGTTCACGCTCGAGACCGATTCGGGTCACACCATCATGTTCGATCCGTTCCTGGATGAGAATCCGAAGTCGGACATCAAGGTGGCGGACGTGAAGGCACTGGATTTCATCCTGGTCAGTCACGGCCATTCCGACCACTTCCAGGACGCGATCCCGCTGGCGAAGCAGACGGGCGCCACTCTGATCTCCACCTTCGAGATCATCGGGTTCTGCCAGGAGCAGGGGCTGGAGAATGTGCACCCGCTCCATATCGGCGGTGGCAGCCACTTCGCGTTCGGGTACGCCAAGATGACGCCGGCGCTGCACGGCGGGCAGGTGGACGGCGATGAGGAGGGCGCCTTCACCACGGTGCCCGGCGGCTGGTGGCTGGACATGGGGGACAAGACGCTCTATCACGCCGGCGACACGGCGCTGCTCATGGACATGCAGCTGCTGAAGGGGAAGGTGGACGTGGCGCTGCTGCCCATCGGCGACAACTTCACCATGGGGCCCGAGGACGCCGCCACGGCGGTGGACTTCATCGAGCCCCGGGTGGTGATCCCCATGCATTACTCCACCTGGGAGCCTATCGAGCAGGACCCGAACGACTTCCGGGACAGGGTGGGCGGCCGGGCCGAGGTCGTGATCCTGGACCCGGGCGACAGCTACAACTTCTAGGGGCTCCATGGACATCATACCGCTCGCAGGGATGCTCTTCTCGCTCCTCATGGTCCTGGTCATCGGGGGGCTCATCCTCTTATTCCCCATCTCCCGACGGCTCGGCAAGTTCCTGGAGATCCGCATCGATGAGCGGATGGAGTGGGACACGCTGCCCAAGGAGGCGTTCAACGAGCTGATGGACGCGGTGGAAGAGCTGCAGGGCGAGGTGGCCCGGCTGAACGAGCGGCAGCGGTTCGTAGAGCGGCTCCTGGAGCCCGGGAAGCACGACGCGGAGTGACGGAGACCGCAACGCTCGGCGGCGGCTGCTTCTGGTGCCTGGAGGCCGTCTTCGAGCGGCTCCAGGGCGTGGCGTCGGTGACCTCCGGGTACGCCGGCGGGCACGTGCCGGACCCGGCCTATCGCCAGGTCTGCAGCGGCACCACGGGGCACGCCGAAGTGGTCCGGGTCGCCTACGATCCGGCGGAGATCACGTTCCGGGAGCTGCTCCGGGTCTTTTTCGCGACCCACGACCCCACGACACCGAACCGCCAGGGCGCCGATGTGGGCCCCCAGTACCGTTCGATCATCCTGTACGAGTCGGAGTCGCAGCGGGAGACGGCGGAGGCGGTGATCACGGAGCTCGAGGCCGCCGGCACGTTCGCCGACCCCATCGTCACCGAGATCGAGCCGCTGGAGGCGTTCTACCCTGCGGAGGAAGAGCACCAGGACTTCTACCGGAACAACCCGAGCTACGGCTACTGCCGTGCCGTGATCGATCCGAAGGTGGCGAAGCTGCGGAGGGAATTTAAGGGGAAGCTGAAGCGCGGAGGCGCGGAGGAGCGTTGAGGCGCGGAGGCGCGGCCCCATCTCTTGACGGCTCACGCGGCGGGTTCGGGCGCCTGGCCGCTTCGGTTCGGGCGTGGGCGGCGGGCCGCAACTGGTGGATCCGGGCACCGGTGCTGCTATGGATGGCGTGGATCCTGGTCCACTACTGGGACGCGCCGTGGTACTCGACGATCTTCCACGGGATCGACCTGGCGATCCACGAGATCGGGCACATCCTCTGGGCGCCGCTGGGCGAGTTCATGGGGTTCGCCGGCGGCACGCTCACGCAGCTGCTGGCGCCGGTGGCCGCGGGGATCATGTTCCTGCGGCAGCGGGACTGGTTCGCCGTGTCATTCGCCGCCTGCTGGCTCGGGATCAACTGCTTCGAGATCGTGGAATACGCCGGTGACGCCCTCACCCGCCGGCTCCCGCTGGTCTCCCCGAACACGGCGCTGCCGATCCACGACTGGACGTACCTGCTCGGCGAGCTCGGGATCCTGCACCACACCGACGCCGTGGCGGCGGGATGGCAGTGGGCGGGGCGGGTGACCATGACGGCGGGGATCGCGTTCGGCGCGTGGGTGCTGTGGGTCATGTGGCGAGAGCACCACGACCTCGAGGAAATCACGCCTCCCGGGCCGCCGTCACCAGCTCGTCGATGATCTCGGCTGTGGGCTTGATCTCGTGGATCCCGGCCACACTCCTGCCGGCCTGCCAGAAGTCCTGCTTCCCGGTCTCGTCATAGGACGACCGTTTCAGCTTCCAGCCGGACCAGAGGGCGTAGAGGGTGCGCATCAGCTTCTTCCGGCGGCGGCCCTTGAGCATCCATTTCGCGATGGGACCGGCCTCGGTGCCCAGGCGCTCGATGTAGGGCGTCTCGATGACCGACAACGGCACGCCGGTGACGCGCTCGGTGAGGACGATGTCATCCTCGTCGCTGTCCAGGATGGCCTGCTTGTACGGCCGCGCGGCCGTGCACTCGGTGGTGGCGATGAACCGGGTGCCCATCTGCACGCCGTGGTAGCCGAGGCGCAGCGCGTCGACGAACTCGGCGGGCGTACCGACGCCGCCCGCGCAGACCAGCGGGACGCCCAGGTCGCCGAGCTCGTCCATGAGCTGGGCGGGGGTCTTCGGCCCCGCGTGGCCGCCCGCCCGGCTGTTCACGGCAATGAGCCCGTGGGCGCCGCTCTCGAGCCCCTTGAGCGCCCACTTCCGCTCCGTCACGTCGTGGTAGACGACGCCGCCATGGGGCTCCACGGCGTCGACCACCCAGCGGGGCTTCCCCAGGCTCGTTACGAAGAACCGGACGCCCTCCTCCAGCGCGATGTCGACCCACTCCTCCATGCGCTTTTCGTACGCCCGCGACGACGACTCGATGAGGGCGTTCATCCCGATGGGCTTCGAGGTCAGCGACCGGATGTAGCGGAGCCCCTCCCGGAAGTCGTAGCCGTGGACGTACGTCAGCGACACGGGCTGGACGATCCCGATCCCACCCGCCTCACTGGCGGCAGCCACGAGCTCCGGGTTGGAGCAGGGGTACATGGCGCCGCAGATCACGGGGTGCTCGATGTTCACGGCTTCGGTCAGCTTCGTTGGTAGATCCATGATTCGTCGCTCTGGCGGCGCCTTCGTAGTGGGGGTGGGGCTCGTGGTCGGGTGGTGGCTCAGGGTTCGTTGCGGGGGGCCAGCCTCCACGTCACCTTCACCTCCGCAACAACCTCGCCGTCCTCGTTGGTGAGGACGGCGGTGGCAGGGTCATCGATCTCCTCAGCGGCGGCGGGCGGTGGAGCGGCCCGGCCTTCCGCGGTGATGGTGCCCCGGGCCTTCGTGTGGTAGTCGATCTCGAGCCGAACCGGGATCCCACGGGTGTCCTTCGGGAGCGCCAGCGTCATGGCCAGCCCGCTGGCGAGCTCGCCGAGGTTGGCCAGCGCGATGGCGTGGACCGAGCGCAGGTGGTTCCGCAGCCGTCGTCGCTCCCGGATCGAGACCACCGCGCGCCCGGGCTCGAGCTCCTGGACCCGCGGCCGGATGGAGCCGGAGTAGGGGACCATGAGGCCGAGGATCCGGCCGAAGAGCCAGCGGCCGCCTGGCAGTCGAGAGAGGGAGTGCCAGGCGGAGCGGAGGCGGTGGGCGGGGGTGTCTGAGGGCATGGCGGGAAGATAGTGCATTGCATGCGGACCTCGCACCAGTCACCAGTTTCTCGCGATACCCGGGGTGGTCCTGAAGGGTATCGCCTGGATTTCCGCGGAAAATGCATGTCGCATCGAGACTCGGACATGTCGCGGAAGGTAGAAACTGGTGACTGGTGCGTCGTCCGCATGTTCGGACCGGCCACCAGCCGCCCCCGCCCGCCGTACGTGACAACCTTCACAAGCACTTTCAATCGCCCTCCGCCTTTGGTATCATCCAGTGCTCTGCCGCCCGCGGCGGGCGGCGGATTAACGCCGAAGAGATACGGAGCCATGTCCGTTCAAGATAGACGTCATTCGCTGGCCCCCACCGACCTGTTCGTGCGCCGACACATCGGCCCCGGTGACATTCAGATCCGGGAGATGCTGGAGACGGTGGGATACGACTCGCTGGACGCTCTCGTGGACACGGCGGTGCCGGACGCGATCCGGCTCGACCGTGCGCTGGAGCTGGCGCCGCCGCTCTCGGAGCGGGAGGCGTTGAAGGAGCTGCGTGGGATCGCGTCGAAGAACGAGCCCTACCGGTCGTATATCGGGATGGGCTACCACGGGACCCACACGCCGCCGGTGATCCAGCGCAACATCCTGGAGAACCCGGGCTGGTACACGTCGTACACGCCGTACCAGGCGGAGATCAGCCAGGGCCGGCTGGAGGCGTTGCTGGTCTACCAGACCATGGTGATGGACCTGACGGGGCTGGAGATCGCCAACGCGAGCCTTCTGGACGAGGCCACGGCCGCGGCGGAGGCGATGGCGCTGGCCGAGTCGGCGGCCCGGGGCAAGCGGACGAAGTTCCTGGTCTCCGATGGCTGCCATCCCCAGACCATCGACGTGGTCCGGACGCGGGCGGAGGCCCGGGGCTGGCAGGTGGTGGTGAGCGACCATCAGGCGTGGGAGGTGGACGACGACGTCTTCGGCGTCCTCGTCCAGTACCCGACCACGGATGGCGAGGTCGTCGATTACGGTGAGGTGGTGGACGCGGCTCATGAGGCCGGCGCCCTCGTGGTTGTGGCGGCGGACCTGCTGAGCCTGACGCTGCTCTCGCCCCCTGGTGAATGGGGCGCGGACGTGGCGGTGGGGACCACGCAGCGGTTCGGTGTGCCCATGGGCTACGGCGGGCCCCACGCGGCGTATTTCGCCACGAGCGAGAAGTACAAGCGTCAGATGCCGGGCCGGATCATCGGCGTGTCGAAGGACAGCCGCGGCGAGGACGCGTACTACATGGCGCTCCAGACGCGGGAGCAGCACATCCGGCGTGAGAAGGCCACGAGCAACGTGTGTACGGCGCAGGTGCTGCTGGCGGTCATTGCCGGGATGTACGCGGTCTACCACGGCCCGGACGGGCTCCGGAAGATCGCCACACGGGTGCACCGTCTGACCCACGCGCTGGCGCAGGGGCTGGAGGAGCTCGGTCACAGCATCGTCCACAAGCCGTACTTCGACACGCTCCGGGTGGAGGTGGGCGAGGGCCGTGTGGACGCCATCGCGAAGGCGGCCCGGGAGGCGGAGATCAATCTCCGGGTCATCGACGAGCTCAGCCTGGGCGTGTCGCTGGATGAGACGGTCACGTACAGGGACCTGGCGGATCTGGTGGCGGTCTTCGCCGCTGGTGGGGAGGAGGCCCCGGACGCGACCACGATCGACGGGTGGCTGGAGACGGCCGCCGCGGGCGCGCACCCGGAGTTCCCGGCGCCGTTCCATCGGGCGAGCGGGTACCTGACGCACCCGGTCTTCCACCTCTACCACTCGGAAACCGAGATGCTGCGGTACCTGAAGCAGCTGGAGAACCGGGACCTGAGCCTCACGGGCAGCATGATCCCGCTGGGCTCGTGTACGCTGAAGCTGAATGCCACGGCGGAGATGTACCCCATCAGCTGGCCGGAGTTCGCCCACGTGCACCCGTTCGTCCCGGCCGACCAGGCCGAGGGGTACCGGGAGATGATCGAGGGGCTGAACGGGTGGCTGGCGGAGATCACGGGCTTCGACGCCATCAGCATGATGCCCAACGCCGGGAGCCAGGGCGAGCTGACGGGGCTGCTGGTGATCAAGGGCTACCAGGAGGCCCGAGGCGAGGGGCACCGGGACGTGTGCTTCGTGCCCCAGTCGGCTCACGGGACCAACCCGGCGAGCAGCGTGATGGCCGGCTACGAGGTCGTTGTGGTGAAGACGGACGAGGACGGCAACATCGACGTGGACGACCTGCGGGCGAAGGCCGACGAGTACAGCGATCGGCTGGCCGCGATCATGGTCACCTACCCGTCGACCCACGGGATCTTCGAGACGGAGATCCGGGAGATCTGCCGGATCGTGCACGACGCCGGCGGCCAGGTCTACATCGATGGCGCGAACATGAACGCCATGGTGGGCGTGAGCCGACCGGGTGACTGGGGCGGCGATGTGGCGCACCTCAACCTCCACAAGACGTTCGCCATCCCCCACGGCGGCGGCGGCCCCGGGATGGGGCCGATCGGCGTGGCGGAGCACCTGACGCCGTTCCTGCCGGGGCACCCGGTGGTGGAGACCGGCGGAGAGCAGGCCATCGGTGCGGTCAGTGCGGCGCCGTTCGGCAGCCCGTCCATCCTGCCCATCAGCTGGATGTACGTGCGGATGCTCGGCGCCGAGGGGCTGACCCGTTCCACGGAGCTGGCGGTCCTGAACGCGAACTACGTGGCCAAGCGGCTGGAAGGCCACTTCGACGTCCTCTACACCGGCCGGAACGGCACGGTAGCCCACGAGTGCATCATCGACCCGCGGCCGCTGAAGGCCGAAACGGGCGTGGATGCCATCGACATCTCGAAGCGGCTCATGGACTACGGCTTCCACGCGCCCACGGTGAGCTTCCCCGTGGCCGGCACGCTCATGATCGAGCCGACGGAGAGCGAGTCGAAGAAGGAGCTCGACCAGTTCTGCGACGCCATGATCGCCATCCGTGACGAGATCCGGAAGATCGAGTCCGGCGAGTGGGACCCGGAGGACAACCCGCTCAAGGGCGCGCCCCACACCGTGGACATGGTGGTAAGCGACGACTGGGACCGGCCCTACTCCCGGGAGCTGGCCGCCTTCCCGACGCCGAAGCGGGAGAACAAGTTCTGGCCGTTCGTGGGCCGCATCGCGTCGGCGCACGGAGACCGGAACCTGGTCTGCGCCTGCCCGCCCATGGAGGAGTACGAGCAGTACGTTACCGCCGAGGCGTAAGCGGGCGACGCGGTGCAGGCGGGCTGTGCGGGGCATTCGAGCCCCGTGACTGGGGGAGGCTCGCGAGGCGTCCGGACTTGCCGGGCGCTTCGCGGCCACCCTCGTCGTATCCGCTTTGAGACTGGGGGGAACTGGGGGTGGCCGTGTGGCGGGCTCCGCCCTCGGCGTCGGCTCGACGGCCCCGGCAAGACTGTGCTCCGGGCGTTCACCAGCTAGCGTTTTTGCCCGTAAACTCCCAGTCTCCCAGTCGTGACTCTACCGAAAAGGAAGCGGATGGACCGGGCAGGAAGCCCAGCGACGAATGGCCCCCGGTCGCCGCGCGGGCCGTGGCGGTTGGTGCACGGCAGTGGCGGCGGACTCGACCCGGTGGACGGCCCCACCAACATGGCCATCGACGCCGCACTGCTGGAGTCGGTGAAGGGCGGTGCCCGTCCGACGATCCGCCTCTACCGCTGGCGGCCGGCGTGCCTCTCCTTCGGGCGGAACCAGCCCGCGCGAGGCCGCTATGCCGTGCAGGCCGCGGCGGACCGGGGCATCGACTTCGTCCGGCGCCCCACCGGCGGCCAGGCGGTGCTCCACCATCATGAGCTGACCTACGCCGTCATCGCGCCGGTGGCGGCGATCGGGAAGCCGAGGGCCGCCTATGGGGTGATCAACCGGGCGCTGGTGGACGGGCTGGGCCGGCTGGGCGTTCGTGCGGCGCTTGCGGAGGGCGGCGGCCTTCGTGGTGGGGATCGGACTGGGGGTCGGGTGGGTGCGGCCGGGGTCGCGGCGGAAGACGCCAGCCCCACGGCAGGGCGGCCTCCGGCGGCGCGGCCTTCCGCCGGGCAGGCCTCATCGGGGCCCGACTGGGACGCGGCGTGTTTCCGGCGGCCGGCGCGTGGAGAGGTGGTGGTGGGGGGCGCCAAGCTGGTGGGCAGCGCGCAGCGGATGGAGGCGCGCACCATCCTCCAGCACGGCTCGATCCTGGTGGGCGGCAGTCAGACGCCGGCCGAGGACCTGCTCGTCCCGAGTCCGACCACGACCCCGACTACGAAGTCGCGCCGCGACACCGGATGGACCACGCTGGAACGGGAGCTGGGCGCCCGTCCGGGGCTGGACGAGTTGGCGGCGGCCGTGTGTGCCGGGTTCGAGGCGGTGCTGGGCGTGGCGCTCTCTCCGTCCGGGCTCAGCGTGGCGGAGCGCGAATCGTTGGCGGGGCTGCGGGCTCACTATGACTCGGACGAATGGACATGGCGGCGATGACGGCTGATCCCGTGCGACGCTTCGGCGTACTGGTCCTCGCCGCGGTCCTCGCCCTGTCGGCTGCGGCGTGCGGCGGGGGTGGGGGCGAGGGCGCCGGCGGCACCGTCGTCGTCGGGGTGCGGGCTGATTTCAGCGGGCTGAACCCGGTAACCAATACGAGCATCGACACGGACCAGGTGCTCAAGTACGGACTGTTCACCCCGCTGATCCGCTACAACGACGCGTTCGAGCCGGAGCCGTGGCTGGCGGAGAGCTGGGCGCTGCACGGGGATACCGCGGTGACGTTCACGCTGCGCGACGATGTCACCTGGCACGACGGCGAGCCGGTGACGGCGGCGGACGTGAAGTTCACCTTCGAGCTGGCGAAGACGCCGGAGACGGGCTCGCTGATCGGCGGGGTCTACCTGAGCCGGGTGGCATCGGCGGAGGTCATCGACGCGCACACCATCACGTTCCGGCTCACCCGGCCCCACGCCCAGGCGCTGGAGGACTTCTGGTGGGCGCCGGTGCCGGAGCACCTGCTGGCGGGTGTCGAGCCGGACGGGCTGGCCCGCGCGATGTACAATCGGGCGCCGGTGGGGAGCGGCCCGTTCCGGTTCGGCGAGTGGCGGGCCAATGACCGGCTGGTGCTGGTCCCCAACGCGTCGTTCCCCGAGGCGCTGGGCGGTCCTGCCGAGGCACGGGTGGTCTTCCGGGTGGTGCCCGAGTCGGCCACGCTCCTGACGGAGCTGCTCACGGGCGGCGTGCACGTGGATATCGCGGTGGAGCCCGACCAGACGCGGCAGATCGAGCGGGCCGAGCGCCTGACGCTCCACTCGTTCCCCGGCAACACCCTCTACTACCTGGGGTGGAACAACCGGCGGGCGCCGTTCGATGACCGGGCGGTCCGCCGGGCCATGACGCTGGCCACGGACCGGCAGGAGCTCATCGACGCGCTCCTGGCCGGGTACGGCGCCCGGGCCACGAGCACGGTCCCGCCGTGGCACCCGTACCACCCCGACGTGGCGCCGCTGCCCCACGACCCGGATCAGGCCCGGGCGCTGCTCGACGCGGCCGGGTGGCGGGACCGGGACGGCGATGGGGTGCGGGAGAACGACGCGGGCGAGGCGCTGGCGTTCACGGTGATGACCAGCGAGCGGCCGCTGAACCGGGCTATGGTGGAGGTGATCCAGAGCCAGCTCGCGGCCGTGGGTGCGGCCGTGGAGGTCCGGGCCCTCGAGTTCCAGACCATGCTGTCGCTGCACCGGGGCCGGGACTTCGACGCGGTGTTGAGCAACTGGGTGCTCGACAATTTCCAGATGGCGGCGGCGCCGTTCGCGCTGTTCCACTCCAGCCAGGCGGGCATCGAAGGGAGCGCCAACCGGAGCGGGGTGCGGAGCCCGCGGCTGGACTCCCTCATCGAGGCGGGCGCGGCGGCCACGGCGCCGACCGAAGCCCGGGCGGTCTGGCGCGCGTTCACCGTGGCCGTGCAGGAGGAGCAGCCGTTCACCTTCATGTTCTGGCTCGACGAGCTGGCGGCATCGGCCGACGCCGTGGAAGGCGTGGCCATGGACCAGCGCGGCGAGTTCCGCACGCTCCCCGAGTGGCGACGACGGTGACGACACGGCCGGAGTCCTGACCCATGCTCCGCTACGTCGCCCGCCGGCTGCTGGGTGCCATCCCCCTGGTCCTGGGCATCGCCACGATCATCTTCTTCGTGGTCAACCTGGCACCGGGCGACCCCACGGCGCTCTACTTCAACCGGAACGTCCCGCCGGAGGTGCTCGACCAGATCCGGGTGAACTTCGGGCTGGATCAGCCGCTGCATATCCGGTACTGGAAGTGGATCACGGCGTTCCTGACGGGCGACTTCGGCTACTCCTACGCCCACGGCCGCCCGGTCCTCGGCGTGATCCTGGAGACGCTCCCTGCCACCCTGACCCTGGCCGGCGCCACGCTGGCCCTGATCTTCGTGCTGGGCGTGGCCACGGGCGTGTTCCAGGCGGTCCGTCAGCACGGGCCCGCCGACCGGGTCCTGAGCGTGGTGTCGCTGTTCTTCTACAGCATGCCCAGCTTCTGGCTCGGGCTCATGCTCATGCTCCTCTTCTCGCTGAAGGCCCACGAATGGGGGCTCCCGTTCGCACTCCCGCCCACGGGGATGACCAGCGTGGATCACGAGTTCCTGGGCTTCTGGGGCCAGGTCGGCGACCGACTGGCTCACCTGATCCTGCCGGTGCTCACGCTGACGCTGGTGATGGCCGCAGGGATCGCACGGTTCACCCGTGGCCAGATGCTCGAGGTCATCCGCCAGGATTACATGCGGACCGCCCGTGCCAAGGGGCTGTCGGAGCGGACGGTGATCCTGAAGCACGGGCTCCGGAACTCGCTCCTCCCGGTCATCACGCTGCTCGGGCTGTACCTGCCGCTCCTGTTCAGCGGGAGCGTCTTCGTGGAGGTCATCTTCAGCTGGCCGGGGATGGGGCGCGTGATCGTGGACGCCATCTTCCAGCGCGACTATCCGCTGGTCATGGCCACCAGCTTCATCTTCGCCGTGGTGGTGATCCTCGGCTCCCTCATCGCCGACGTGCTGTACGCGGCGGCCGACCCCCGGATCCGCTATGAGTAGCGGCGGCAGGCTCGATCGGGAGGTCGGCGGCGTGGCGGCCGGCGGCGTGGAGCCCGGTGCAGCCGGGACGGGCGGCGTGGCGGCCGGCGGTCTCAGGGCGCGGCGCAGCTGGTGGGCGCGGCTGCGGCGTGACCCGCTGGCCATGTTCGGGCTCATCGTGGTGGTGGGGCTGACGCTCATGGCGGTGCTGGCGCCCCTCTTCGCGCCGTACGACCCGCTGGTGCAGGGGGACCTCACCACGCAGGCCTACCTGCCGCCGGGCGCCGAACACTGGCTCGGGACGGACCAGTTCGGGCGGGACCTGCTGAGCCGGATCATCTACGGCGCCCGGATCAGCCTGACCATCGGGTTCGTGGCCGTGGCCATCGCCATCATCCTGGGCTCGCTGCTGGGCGCTATCGCCGGCTACGTGGGCGGCGCGGTGGACGCGGTCATCATGCGGTTCACCGACATGGTGATGGCGTTCCCGCGGCTGGTGCTGCTGATCATGATCATCGCCCTCTTCGAGCCGTCGTTCACGCTCATCATCCTGGTCCTGGGGCTGACCCAGTGGCCGGGCACCGCCCGGCTGGTGCGGGGCGAGGTGTTGAGTCTCCGGGAGCAGGAGTATGTGGAGGCAGCCCGGGCGCTGGGGTTCGGCCGGGCCCGGATCATCCTGCGGCACCTCCTGCCGAACGTCATGGCGCCGGTGATCGTGGCGGCCACGCTGGGGATCGGCAACACGATCGTGCTGGAGGCGGGGCTCAGCTTCCTGGGCATGGGGGTGCAGCCGCCCACGCCGAGCTGGGGGACGCTGGTGGCCGACGGGCGACAGAACCTCATCGGTGCGTGGTGGGTGGCCACGTTCCCGGGGCTCGCCATCGTCCTGACGGTGCTGGCCTTCAACCTGGTGGGCGACGGGCTCCGGGACGTCCTGGATCCGCGGCTGAAATCCGACGGGGGCCGCTGATGGCGCTGCTCGAGGTGCACGACCTGCGGACCTGGTTCCACACGGACGAGGGCGTGGCCCGGGCGGTGGACGGCGTCTCGTTCGACGTGCACCGGGGCCAGGTCGTGGGCGTGGTGGGGGAGAGCGGGTCCGGGAAATCGGTGATGGCCCTGTCCATCATGGGGCTGGTCACGGGGCCCGGGCGGGTGCAGCCGGGGAGCCGGGTGACGCTGGACGGCCGGGAGCTGACCGGCCTTCCGGGGAAGGCCATGCGGCGTCTCCGGGGCAGCGAGCTGGCCATGATCTTCCAGGAGCCCACGACCTCGCTGAACCCGGTCCACCCGGTGGGCGACCAGGTGGCCGAGGCGCTCGGCGCCCACGCCGGCCTGAAGAAGGCGGCAGCCCGGGAGCGGGCGGTGGCGCTCCTGCGTCGCGTGGGGCTCCCGGACCCCGAGCGGCGCGCGGACGACTACCCCCATCAGCTCAGCGGCGGGCAGCGGCAGCGGGTCATGATCGCCATGGCGCTGGCGAACGACCCGGCGCTGCTCATCGCCGATGAGCCCACCACGGCGCTGGACGTGACGATCCAGGCCCAGATCCTGGAGCTGCTGCTGGAGCTGCGCGTCGAGCTCGGGATGGCGATCCTCCTCATCACTCACGACCTGGGCGTGGTGGCCGAGACGTGCGACCGCGTGGTGGTCATGTACGGGGGGCAGGTGGTGGAGGAGGGGCCGGTGATGGACGTCTTCCGCGACCCGGTCCACCCCTACACCCGGGGGCTCCTGGCCGCCGTGCCCCGCCCCGACGCCCGGGGCCGGGAGCTGGCCGTTATCCCCGGCGCCGTGCCGGCTCCGAGCGACTGGCCCCACGGCTGCCGGTTCCGACCCCGGTGCCCGTACGCGTGGGGGCCGTGCCGGCGCGATCCGGGCCTCCTCCGGACCGGCGACCGGAAGTACGCACGGTGCTGGCTCGTGGAGCGGCCGGAGCGACGGGCCGAGGTGGAGGGCCGGGGACCGGGCGCGGTGTTCGGTGAGGCGGCGCCGTGAGCGCGCCGCTCCTGGAGGTCCGCGACCTGAAGAAGCACTTCCCCGTGCGTCGGGGCTTCTTCTCCAGGGTCGCCGAGCACGTGAAGGCGGTGGACGGGGTCAGCTTCGACGTCCGGCCGGGCGAGACGCTGGGGCTGGTGGGGGAGTCGGGGTCCGGGAAGACGACGACGGGGCGGGCCATCCTCCGGCTCACGGAGCCGACGTCCGGCGAGGTCCGGTTCCGGGGGCGCGATGTAATGGCGATGGACGCCGACGCGCTCCGGTCGTTCCGGCGCAGCGCCCAGGTCATCTTCCAGGACCCCTTCGGGTCGCTGCATCCTCGCCTCACCGTGGGCGCGGCCATCCGGGAGGTGCTGCACGTCCACGGACTGGCCGAGGGGTCGGAGGCCGCCCGGGTCGCCGAGCTCCTGGATCTCGTGGGGCTCCACCCGTCGCATGCAGCCCGGTATCCCCACGAGTTCAGTGGCGGTCAGCGGCAGCGGGTGGGGATCGCCCGGGCGCTGGCCGTGGAACCGGCGTTCATCGTGTGCGACGAGCCGGTAAGCGCGCTGGATGTTTCCGTGCAGGCCCAGGTGGTGAACCTCCTGCAATCACTCCAGGAGCGGCTGGGGCTGGCGTACCTCTTCATCGCCCATGACCTGGGCGTGGTGGAGCACGTGAGCGACCGGGTGGCCGTGTTGTATCTCGGTCGGGTCGTGGAGCTCGCTGGCGCCGAAACGCTCGTGTCGGCGCCCCGACACCCCTATACGCGGGCGCTGCTCTCGGCTGTGCCTATCCCGGAGCCCGGGCGCCGCCGCGACCGGATCGTACTGCCGGGTGATATCCCGAGCCCGGTGGATCCGCCGTCCGGCTGCCCGTTCCACCCCCGGTGCCCGCACCCGGCGAAGGACGCGGCGTGCACGGAGGTCACGCCGCCCCTGGAGCCCAAGGCACCAGCCCACCTCGCCGCGTGCATCAAGGAGCCGGCACAGAGTGATTGAGGCGGGGTCCGGTGTCACAGGACCGCGATGGAACGCGTTTTCCATCACAGAGGGGCAGGGCGGGGAACAGGGTTGACACCCCCCGGGGGTCCGTCTACCTTGCCCGATCCTGTCACGGGAATTAGCATAATGCGCTTGCCGTCCGTGGTTCGGACGGCTCTGGCTGGCACGAACGGAGGCGAACTTTGAGCGGTACAATGCTCCTGAATCTCGCGCTGCAGATTCCAGGTATGGAAGGGCCGGATCTCACGTTGTCCGAGTGGGCGGTCCAGATATGGGAAGACGGTGGTTTCATGATGTGGCCTCTCGGGGCTGCACTGGCCATCGGTATCGGAGTGATCATCTGGAAGCTCATCGACCTGTCGATCACCGGGTCGCGAACGAAGAAGGTGCTCCGGCAGGTCGACGAACGGCTGGCCGAGCGCGATATCCAGGGCGCCATGGAAGCGGCGCGGGAGTCGAACAGCCCCGCGGGCGCAATCCTGCTGGCCGGCCTGGAGCGACACGGTGAGGGTACTGAGCGAGTGATGAAGGCCATCGAGAACGTGGGCCTGATCCAGATGGCCGGCCTGGAGAACGGGCTGGTGTGGATCGCCACGATCGCGAACGTGGCCCCGCTCCTCGGGTTCCTCGGGACGGTGATCGGGATGATCCAGGCGTTCCAGAACATCGAGGCGGCCGGTGAGGTGGAGGCCACACTGGTGGCCGGCGGGATCAAGGTGGCGTTGATCACCACGGCTTCGGGCCTGGCCATCGCCATCCCCATGAACATCATGCACAACTACTTCGTGACCAAAGTCGACCGGTTGGTCATCGATATGGAGGAGTCGGCCCAGAAGATGATCGACACGCTCCAGGAGATCGACGCCGGCGCGGCCGCGTGATGTAACTCGACGGTTCGCCGACAGCGCTGGAGAAGGCCACCGATTCGGTGGCCTTCTCTTGTTTGGGGCCCGAAGAATCAGAAACCCGGATCATTCATGAAGCGCTATGCCATCCTGTTCGGCCTCGTGGCCGCCGTAGCCGGGCTCCAGGCCGGGCTCGGCCGGGAGGCAGACCCGCCCGCCCCGTGGCCGGACTCGGTGCCCGAGACGGTGCGGGTGGCGGCGGACCAGGGCCGGTACTGGCGGGCGACCCGTCTCCTCGAGGATCATCTGCTCGAGATCCCGGACACCACACCCGGCACGGTGCTCCTCGCCGCACGGCTCAACGCCGGCTGGGGCAACTGGCCGGCCGTGGGCGAACTGCTGGAGGATCGGAGCTGGCTCGACCGCGAGGGCGACGGCGCCGGCTGGGCGCTCCTGGGCCGGGCCCGCATCGCCATGGGCGACCCGGCCGGCGGGGCCGAGGCGCTGAGCGCCCACCTCGCGGTGGCATCGTCTGAGGCGGAGGATCGAGGGCTCGTGGAGCTGAGGCGGGGGCTGGCCCTGGCCCGGGCGGACCGGTCAGACGCCGCCCTGGGCGCGTTCGACGAGGCCGTGGCGCTCCTGCCGTGGTTCGCCGACTGGACGCACTACCTGGCCGCGGAGGCCGCGGCCGAGGCCGGGGATCTGGCCGAGGTGAACCGGCGCCTGGCGGCGGCGGACGGAGCGGGGTCCGGCCACTGGCGGGTCCGGGTCACCGGGGCGTTGGCGGCCGGGGACACCATGGAGGCCCGTGAGGCCGCACTGGCCGCCACCCGGGCGGGCTCTCGCCCCGAGCGGTCGGAGGCCTGGGCCGAGCTCGGTCGGCTCCGGCTCGCGGCCGACGATACGGCCCGGGGCCGGACCGCGCTCCTGCGGGCCATGGAGGTCCGGGCGTCGTTGGGCGCCGTGGACGCCGCGCGTCTCCTGTCCGGGCTCGATCCGGGACCGGAGGAGTGGCGGAGCATCGGGGCCGTTTACCGGCGACATGGGAACGCGCCCCGGGCCATCGAGGGCTATGAGTCGTACCTCGGCGCCCGGGTGGGCGCGCCGGCGGAACGGGTGCGGGCTCGCCTGGAGCTGGGGCGCGCCCGCTTCGATGCCGGGCGGTTCCGACAGGCGGAGCGGGGGCTCCTGGAGCTGGCCGCTGACGACGTGGCCGACGGGATCGCGGCCGAAGCCCTCTTCCTGGCGGCGCGGGCCCAGTACCGGCAGGGCCGCAGCAGCGACGGGCGGGCCACCTTCCTCCGGCTGGCCGAGCGCTACCCGGCGGCGGATGCCGTGACCCGGGGGTTGTATCTGGTGGCGGACCTCAAGCACGACGACCTGGAGCTCGATGGCCCCGATGGTGCGCGCGTGTACTACCGGCGGGCGGCCGAGGCGGCCCCCGACCTGAACGAGGCCGGTCTGGCGCTCATGCGCCTGGCGGGGCTCGAGTACGTGGACGGCGACTACGCCGGTGCCGCCGGGATCTGGGAGGAGTACCTGCGGCTGCATCCCGAGGGGCGGCGAGCCGCGCAGGCCGCGTACTGGGCGGCGAGGTCGTACAGGCATCTGGGGCGGGACTCGCTGGCTGATGCCCGGCTGCGCCGGGTCCGGGAGGTGGCGCCGCTGTCGTTCTACGGGATGCGCGCCGCCGAGCTCCTGGGCCGCCCGATCCTGGATGTCCCCATGGCGGACGCGCCCGCCCGGGACACCGGGGCCGAAGCTCGGGTGCGGGCGGCGATCCGACGCGTGGATCTCCTGGCGGAGCTGGATCGGCGGGACGACCTGGTCCACGAGGTGGAGCGGCTGCGTCGACGGTTCCAGGGCGCGTCCGGGGCCGGCGCTCTGGCCGCCGAGTACGCGCTGGCCGAAGCGCTGAACGAACGGGGCTACACGCTTACGGGGATCGGCATGGGCTGGACGCTGAGGGAGCGGGCGGGCGAGTGGAACCCGCGCCTGCTGCGCGTGGTCTACCCGTTCCCGTTCCGGAACCTGGTGGTGCCGGAAGCCACGGACCGGGGCGTCGACCCGTACCTGATGGCCGGACTGATCCGTCGGGAGTCTGCGTTCAGCCCGGTGGTGGTGAGTGGGGCCGGCGCCATCGGGCTGATGCAGATCGTGCCGCAGACCGGCCGGTCGCTGGCCCGTGCCGCGGGGCTCGGCGAGTTCCAGGCGGAGCTGCTGACCCGGCCGGAGGTCAACATCCACCTGGGCACCCGGTTCTTCGCGGAGCTCACCGACCGCTTCGGCGAGTCGCTCCCGCTGGTGCTGGCGGCCTACAACGCGGGTCCGACCCGGGCCGTCGCGTGGCGCGACCTGCCCGAGGCCCGCGACCCGGAGCTCTTCACCGAGCGAGTCCCGTACGGCGAGACCCGCGACTATATCCGGAACGTGCTGGCCCATCGGGCCACCTACCGGGCCCTCTACCCGGGCGTCACCGGGTCGGGCGGGGACTGATCCGGGGATGACGCCGCCAGCCGGCCCCGGCGATGCCGCCCGGAAGGGGATCCATGTCTCCCTCTCACTGGTCGCCGCCGCCGTGGTCTACAGCCTGGAGCCCACGGCGGCGGCCGTGGTCCTGGCCGCTGCCTCCTTCGTGGCGCTGGCGGTGGAGCTGGCCCGTCGCGTGAGCACCGGCGCCGCCCGGGCGTTCGCACGCCTCGCCCCCTTGCTGAAGGCACCGGAACACCGCCGGCTTACCGGGGCGACCCTCCTCTCCGTCGGGTTCACCGTCACCGCCGTCCTCTTCCCCGGCGGGCCCGCGCTGGCGGGGATCCTGTTCGCCGGGCTGGGCGACCCCGCGGCCGCGCTGGTAGGCCGGCGATGGGGGCGCCGGAGGTACCCGGGTGGGAAGAGCCCCGCCGGGAGCACGGCGTTCCTCCTCGTCGTCCTGCTCCTCTCGCTGGCGTTGGGCGTGCCGTTCGGCGCGGCGCTGGCGACCGCGCTCCTGCTCACGGCCGTCGAAGCCTTCACCCTCGGCGTCGATGACAACCTCTACCTCCCCGTGCTCGGCGCCGCTGCCGTGGTGGCCGCGGGTTGGCTCACGGGCGTGTGAGAGATGTCTTGACGCTGCGGAATCCCGCTTTTTACCTTGTCGAGCGCTGGCGAAGTCGTAGTTCCGCAGACCCCCCAGGCATCAGGAGGAAAGGTTCATGGCCAGAGGTACGGTGAAGTGGTTCAATGACTCGAAGGGCTATGGGTTCATTGAACAGACGGACGGCGACGACGTCTTCGTTCATTTCTCGGCGATCACCATGGAGGGCTTCAAGACGCTCGCCGAGGGCGAAGAGGTCGACTTCGAGCTCAAGGAGACGGATAAGGGACTTCAGGCCGTGAACGTGCAGCGAGGGACCGCCTGACCAGCGACGTCCCCGGATCAACGGTCGGCACGCCCCGCCACGGACGCACGTGGCGGGGCGTTCTCGTTGCATGGCATGACGGGTGCGCCGTACAATCTCATCGGTGTTCCCCTGAGACGGACGAATGAATGGTTGAGCTGCCCGAGAAGACCCGCCCCCGCCTGTTCCTCATCGATGGCTACGCCCTGATCTACCGGGCGTTCTTCGCCATGATCAGCCGTCCCCTCATGACATCGAAGGGGGAGAACACATCGGCGGCGTTCGGGCTGACGCGGTTCCTGCTGAAGCTGCTCGACGAGTACGAACCCGACTACCTGGGCGTGGTCATGGACTCGGGAGACAGCGCGCGGACGGAGATCTATCCGGAGTACAAGGCCACCCGGGAGAAGATGCCCGACGAGCTTCGGGCGAGCCTGCCCCGGATCCGGGAGCTGGTGGAGGCGTTCCGGATCCCGGTCCTGGAGCTGGAGGACTACGAGGCCGATGACGTCATCGGGACCATGGCCCGGCTGGCGGCCGACGCCGGCGTGGAAACGGTCATCGTCAGCGGCGACAAGGACTTCTACCAGCTCATCGATGACCACGTGAAGCTGTTGAACCCGGGCCGGGGTGGGCAGTCGACCGTGGACGAAGAGTGGGTCGGGCCGGCCAACGCGTCGGAGCGGCTCGGGGTGGCGCCGGAGCACGTGCAGGACTACCTGGCGCTCATCGGCGACAGCTCGGACAACATCCCGGGGGCCAAGGGGATCGGCCCGAAGACCGCCGTGAAGCTCATTGACCAGTACGGCGGCGTCGACGAAATCCTGGCCCACGCCGACGAGGTGAGCGGGAAACGGGCCCGGGAAGCGCTGCAGGAATACCGCGACGAAATCCTCCTGTCGAAGCAGCTGGTGACCATCATGGAGGACCTGCCGGTGGAGCTCGACCTGGAGGCGCTGGAAGTCACGGGGCCCGACCGGGACCGCCTCAAGGAGCTCTTCGCTACGCTGGAGTTCCACGGGCTGGTCCGGGAGATCGCGGCGCCGGAGCCGGAGACGGAGGCGCTGGAATCCGACTACCGGGTGGTCCAGTCGGAGGAAGGGGTGGGGGAGCTGGCGGCCGGGGTGGCGGAGCGGGCGGAGGTGGCGGTCCACGTCATCGGTGGGGCCGCGGCACCGCTCCAGGCCTCTCTGGTGGGGCTCGCCATCGGCCTCGAGCCCGGCACGGCCGCGTACCTCCCGCTCGCGCACCGGCCGGCGGGCGAGCTCGACCTGGGCGGCCACGAGGGGATGAACCTGCCCGACTTCGAGGACGCAGCCATGGAACCGCTGCGCCGGGTGCTGGAGGACCCCGCGGTGAAGAAGACGGGGCACGACCTCAAGTACGCGCTCCTCGTACTGCGCCAGGCGGGCGTCGAGCTCCGGGGGCTGGACTTCGACGTCATGATCGGCTCATACCTTCTGGAGCCGGGTCGCCGGGAGCACGAGCTCGATTCGCTGGCGCTCCAGCACCTGGGGCACAGCGCCACCACGCGCGAGGACCTGTGCGGCAAGGGGCGGAGCGTGACGCCCGTGGCCGAGTGCGACCTGGACCGGGTCCGGGACTTCGCCTGCGAGAAGGCCGACCTGGTGGTCCGGCTCCGGGAGCGGATCGAGCCCCGCCTGGAGGAGTACCACCTCGAGGAGCTGTACCGGGAGATCGAGCAGCCGTTGATCCCCGTGCTCGCGGACATGGAGACGGCGGGGATCGGCATCGATGTCGATTTCTTCCGAGAGGTCTCCGGGAAGCTGGAAAAGGAGCTGCGGCTCATCGAGGAGGATATCTACAAGGAGGCCGGCGAGGAGTTCAACATCAACTCCACGCCCCAGCTCCGTGAGATCCTGTTCGAGAAGATGGAGCTCCCGGTCATCAAGAAGACCAAGACGGGGCCGTCCACCGACGCATCGGTCCTGGAGGAGCTGGCCGAACAGGAGCACCGGATCCCCAGGCTGATCCTGGAATACCGCCAGCTCGACAAGCTGAAGAGCACCTACGTCGATGCGCTCCCGGCGCTGGTGAACCCACGGACCGGGCGGATCCACTCGAGCTTCAACCAGGCCGTGGCCGCCACGGGCCGGCTGAGCTCCAGCGATCCGAACCTCCAGAACATCCCGATCCGGACCGAGGTCGGCGCCGCGCTCCGGAAAGGGTTCGTGCCGGCCGAAGGGATGCGCTTCGTCTCCGCCGACTACTCCCAGATCGAGCTCCGGGTCCTGGCACATCTGGCCGGCGACGAGACCTTCGTCCGCGCCTTCCGCGCCGATGCCGACATCCACCGGGAGACCGCAGCCCTCGTCTTCGACGTGGACGTGGAAGACGTGACCGCCGACATGCGTGCGGCGGCCAAGACCATCAACTTCGCCACCATTTACGGCATCGGGCCGTACGCCCTCTCCAAGCAGCTCGGGACCAGCGTGCAGGAGGCCAAGACGTTCATCGAGAGCTACTTCGAGCGGCTCCCCGACGTGCGGCAGTACCTCGACCGGCAGATCGAGCGGGCGTACGAGGAGGGGTACGTGGAGACGCTCACGGGGCGCCGTCGCTATATCCCCGAGGTGAAGTCCAAGAACTACAACGTGCGCCAGTTCGGCGAGCGGGCGGCCACCAACGCTCCCGTGCAGGGGAGCGCCGCCGACATCATCAAGATCGCCATGATCGATATCCACGGCGAGCTGGCCGACCGCCGGGACGGCACCCGGATGCTGCTCCAGGTCCACGACGAACTCCTCTTCGAGGTCCCCGAGGGGAGGGTCGACGAGATCACCGCGCTGATCACCGACCGGATGGAGGGCGCTTTCGAGCTGGACGTGCCGCTCCGGGTGGAGGTCGGGACGGGGGAAAGCTGGTTCGAGTGTAAGTAGCACCACCACGTGCGGGGCCGTGTCACCCTCGCGGCGGCTCCGTCGTTATATTGGTGGAACCACAGTGCGGCAACGAACTGCCCCTGACCCGGTCCGAGTCGTCGTCCCCCGGGCGAGCGTTGGCTCTCCGACCTCAGCTTCAAGGCCTCAATGCTTTCAACCCGAACGTCCGCCATCACGCTCCTGCTGGGCCTGGCCGCGCTGTCGGGCTGCGACACGATCCTCGGGCCGCCGAGCGACCCCGCCAGCATCGAGGTCAGCGCGGACCGGGATACCGTCGACATGGTGGGCAGCACGGTGTCGCTGGAGGCCGTAGTGCGGAACGAGGACGGCCGTGTCCTGTCCGACGCGGCCGTGACGTGGTCGACCCGGGACTCCACGGTGGCCACGATCGCCGCGTCGGGGCTGCTGACGGCGAGGGCCACCGGCGAGGCGTGGGTCATCGGCCGGAGCGGCAACGCCGTCGACTCGACGGCCATCATCATCGACAGCCCGATCCCGTGTCTGCCCTCCGGGGACCTCAGCGTCCCGGACACCGTGAACGACACGTTGGTCCCCGGTGAGTGCGGGCCGGAAGCCCGGTACGCCGAAGTCTGGCGGCTGGAGCTCTCGGAGGCCCGGACCATCACCATCGACCTGGCCAGCTCCGACTTCAATACGTACCTCTTGCTGCTCAACGCCGCCGGGCAGGTCATCGGGGCCGACAACGATGGCGGCGTGGCGTTCAACTCGCGGCTCCTGATCGACCTGCCGGCGGGCGTCTACTATCCGGTGGTCACGCCCTTTTCCAGCGGTGTGTCCGGAGCCTATCAGCTGACCACCATGGAGGGCGCCCACCCCTCGCCCTGCCCGGCGACGGACACCGTGATGTTCCCGGACACCGTGGCCGGCGCCACCAGCACCGCGTCGTGTGACTACCAGGGGTTCTATATCGACGCCTGGCGCCTCGAGCTGGCCGACACGACCACCGTCACCGCGGAGCTCGTGGGCGACGGGTTCGGGATGTACATGGCCGTGACCGACACCCTCGGGCGCTTTCTGGCCTCGGGGGACGACGGGCCGTCTTCGGGAGCGTGGCTCGAGCTCGAGCTGCCGCCAGGCGCCTACGACCTCTGGGCAGGAGCCCGGGAACCGGCGGTCACCGGGAGCTACACCCTGGCGGTCCGGCGGGGCCCGGCCGCGGTCTACTGCCCCGGCGCAGGGAGCATCGGGGTCAACGAGTCGGTGTCCGGTGAGATCACCGATGAAGACTGCTACAGCTGGTACGCTCCCTCCGACGGTTGGGAGCTGGTGCTCACCGATACCGTGGCCCTGGACCTGTCCGTCAACAGTGCGGACGCCATGTACCCGGCGATCATCGTGACCGATACCACGGGCGAGATCGTGAACGTGGCGTTCGACGGGCACGAGTCGTATGTCCGTGCGGACACCACCATGCTCCCCGGCCGCTACCGGGTTTGGGTCCAGTCCGCCGACCTGGTGCCCGGCGAGTACCGGCTCAGCGTGGTGGAGCAGGGCCGGATGGGGGCGTGCGACCCCGTCGGGGCCGTCGCGCTCGACAGCACGTACGAAGGCGCGCTGTCCACCACGGACTGCTCCCTGATCGATGGGCGATTCACCGACGTGTGGACACTGCAGGTCGACAGCGCCACCACCGCCACCCTCGGTCTCACCAGCGACAAGTTCGACGCGTTCCTGATCGTGACGGATACCGCGGGGAACCAGGTCGAGAGGGACGACGACGACGGCGACGGCACGAACGCGGCCATCACCCTCGACTTCGAGCCGGGCCTCTACCACCTGTGGGTCACCAGCTATTTCCCCCGTACCATCGGCGGGTACCAGCTGGCCACCACTTCAGGCGCCGCCGCGCTCGCGGACGGGACGGACGCGCAGACGAGCGCGGCCGGGAAGGACCGGACCGGTGCGGACGCGGCCGAACGGCTGTGGCGCTGGCGGGCGCCGTTGACCCCGTACTACGGCGGGGAGGTACCGGCCTGGGTGCCGGGAACGATCCGGTCGGACCTCGCGCCGGAGCTCCAACCGGAGCGCGGATCCACGCTCCCGGACCAGGGACCGGGGGGCTGGCTCCGGTACCTTCGCCTTCCGGACGGTCGATAGACCGCCAGACGGCTCCGAGCCCGATTTCGTCCGGTTGCGCTATCGGACTGCCCCAATCCGTACGTTATCCCTGTGGGTGACCGGCCCCGATCGGCGGGGCCTCAACCACAGGAGGTACGAATGGCACGATCCGTCAACAAGATCATCCTCGTGGGGAACGTGGGGCGCGACCCGGAGGTCCAGGCCACGTCCAACGGCCACAAGGTGGCCCACTTCTCCATCGCCACCAGCCGTCGGATCCCGAAGGAGAACGGGTTCGAGGAGCGCACCGAGTGGCACCGGCTTACCGTATGGGACCGCCTGGCCGAGATCGCCGAGGAGTACGTCCGGAAGGGCGACCGCCTCTACATCGAGGGACGGATGCAGTACGACTCCTACGAGCGCGATGGCGTGACGATCCCCACGGCGGAAATCAATGTCCGGGAGCTGGTCATGCTCGGCTCGGCCTCAGGGCGCAAGGTGAACGGCGCCGACGCGAAGGCCGAAGAGGAAGAGCTGGTAGAGGCCTAGCGGCCGGCGCGGAGACGCGGAGGGGCGCGGAGACGCGGAGGGGCGCCGACAAGGTTGCCGGCGCCCCTCTTGTGTCCCTGTGCCCCTCTGTGTCTCTGTGCCGTTTACTCCGCGGCCCAGAAGGTGCTCAGAGCCTCGCCGTCGGCGCTCTCACGGAGCTTCTCGAACGCTCGGTTCCGGATCTGCCGGATCCGCTCCCGGGTTACGCCCAGCAGCGAGCCGATCTCCTCCAGCGTGCGCTCCTCGCCGTCATCCAGCCCGTAATACAGGTACAGGATCTTCCGCTCCCGCTCCGTCAGGTACTTCTCGAACATCCGGTCGAGGAACTCGCGCTGGGCCTGGCTCTCGACGCTCTCCTCGATATCGTCGCTCTCGGCGCCGGCGAACCGCTCGCCGAACGACGCGCTGTCACGGTCGCCCCGATCGATGGGGGCGTCCAGCGAGAGCTCGGAGGCCGCCACCCGACGCAGCGCACGCACCGTCTCGATGGGCTCCTCCATGTGCTCGGCGATCTCCTGGTCCGTGGGCGACCGGCCCAGAAGCTGGGTCAGCGCCGTCTCGGTCCGGGAGAGCTTGACCAGGTTCGAGTTCTGGTTCAGCGGGATCCGCACCGAGCGGGTCTGCTCGGCCAGCGCCTGAAGCACCGTCTGACGGATCCACCACACCGCGTAGGAGATGAACTTCACGCCCTTTTCGGGATCGAACTTCTTCACTGCCTTCAGCAGACCCTCGTTCCCGATGCACACCAGCTCCGCCAGCCCGAGGCCCCGACCCTGGTACTTCTTCACGTATGAGATCACGAACCGAAGGTTGGCCGTCACCAGCCGCTCCGCTGCCTCCTTGTCGCCCTCGCGGGCGCGCGCAGCAAGCTCGCGCTCCTCCATTGGATCTTCGATGAGAGGGTACTTCTCTACGTCGAACAGGTACTGATCGAAGGAATCCGTCGCGCGGGAGTTCACGAACATAAAACGTTACCTCTCGTGTCGTGGATGACTAAAAAAACAGCGAGCACCGTCGGCGATGGACGCTCGCTGCGTAGTCGGTGGGATCCGAATGTTCGAATGTGTGGACTGCAAACAAACCATCCGCACCCGGAAGCCGTAAAAGGAAGTCGGCCCGAAGAACACGCCAATATATACGAAACCAAAAAACGTGTAAACCCTCCTGGCCCCCCTCTCGGGCGCGTCTCCCCGGGCCGGAAGGGGCACAACCGCGTCCTGTCCCCGCGCTAAACAGATGTATTCGAAACGGGCGGGGGCGGGCCGGGTCAGTGGGCCCGGAGCTCGTCCAGCGTGGCCACCGCGCGGCGCAGGTGGGGGATCACGATGGAGCCACCGACCACGAGGGCGATGGAGAAGGTGTCGAAGAGCTCTTCATCGGAGAGATCTTCCTCGACGCAGCGGGCGAGGTGGTATGTGATGCAGTCGTCGCAGCGGAGGACCATGGAGGCGACGAGGCCGAGGAGCTCCTTGGTGCGGGTATCGAGGGCGCCGTCGTCGTAGGCGCGGGTATCAAGGGCGAAGAAGCGCTTGATCTCGAGGTTGCCGGATTCGAGGATGCGGTCGTTCATGCGCTCGCGGAAATCTCGGAACTCTTTGGCGTTCATGGGCTTGCGGGGCTCAGGTGTTGGATCGCCAGGTCGGTTGCGGGGCCGTCCTTGAGCAGGAAGAGCGTGTAGCGCACGTCGTTCTGGCCGTCCACCCGGAGGATGGTGGCCCAGACGGCGGGCTCGGGGCGGATCTGCCGGGGTGCCGGCAGGTCGATGCGGCGGGTCCCGAGGAGGGATCGGTAGACGAATGCAGGGCCATGGGCGGTGAGTATGAGCCAGCCGTTCCGAAAGGCGCCGGCGCCCTCGAGGCCGTGGAGTGTTGCCCGGGCGCCCCGGGGCGGTGCGGCGCCGAGGGGGGTGTCGTCGAGGAGCGACCGGACGTACGCGGGCAGCTCGTCGAACTCGCGCCATCGTGCCGGCCGGAAGATGGACCGGAGCCACGCGGTGATGGACCGGTTCCCCATGCGGAACGCCCGCCAGAGCCGGGGCGCGAGGGGGGCGGTGGCGAGGAGCACGACGCCGACGGCCGCGAGGGTGGGGACGGGGAACCGGAGGGCGACGACGGCGAAGACGGCGGCGATGCCGTCCTCGAGGGCGCTGATCCATCGCTGCCAGCGGGTGTGCATGGTGGCGTTGAGGCTCATGCGGAGGCCGGCCTTGGTGCCGTGTGCGGCGAACGCCACGCCCAGGGCGAGGGTGGCCCCGGCCAGGAGGGTGAGGGTCGGCTGTCCCCAGAGGGCGGCCGCGGCCAGGAGCGCTGCGGCGGGCGGTCGTATGAAGGTGTGCACGGTGTCCCAAAGGGAGTCGGCGTGGTGGACCTTGTCGATCACGGTCTCGACCAGGTAGAGGCCGACGGCACTGGCAATGACGATCCAGCCCTGGAGCCCGTGTAACCCGGGAGGCAGGCCCGGCATGAGGCCGAAGCGGGACAGGATCCCGAGCGTGGCCACCGTGAGGTAGAGGTTCAGGCCGCAGGCAAAGGCGAGGCCGGCGAGCTGACCGGCGAGGATCAGGTTCATGGGTGTACCCGTCGAAGTACCAGGGACGCGTTGATGCCGCCGAAGCCGAACTCGATGGCCACGCCGCAGCTGCCGGCGGCCGGAGCTTCATGCATCCCGGGCCTCCGTCTTCAGTGCCGAGAGGCGTTCGGCCTCAGCGCACACCCCCTCGAGCGTGCGTTGGGCGATGAAGCTGACGAAATGGGGCCCGATCACGCGGTTGGCGGCGAAGGCCCCGATGAGGGGCCATCCCGGACCGTTCCACTCGTGGATGATCCGTACCACCGTGCCATCGTCGGCGGGGAGGAAGAGCCATTCCACGTCCATCCCGGTGGTGATGCCGTCGATGTGGTGGTACCGGATGACGGGCTCATCGGGGTCCGCCTCCAGCCGGGATTTCCACCACGTGGGCCATCGGAGCGGCCCCGGGAAGTCGCGCCAGGCCGCCATCTCCACCACGCTCCGACGGATCTCGTGTTTCTCCTCGAAACGGACCCACCGGTAGTGGGGGAGGACCCCGGGCCACCGCTCCACGTCCGAGGCCACGCGGAAGACGATGTCTGCGGGTGCGATGGTCACGTGCTGGTCAATGCGGATCATGGGTGCTCCGGGTCCGGGGGAGAGATGAAGCTCGATACGACGACGGGCGAAAGCAAGGATCGGGACGACCGCAGGTCGCCGGTGACCTCGATGAGCCGGTCCATGGCGGGCCCGATTCGCGGAGCTCGTCGACGATCAGGACGTCGAGCATGTGGTTCACGGCCACGATATGGTCGAGGGCGGCCCTCAACGCGGCGGTGTCCGCGTCGGCGCGCCTATCCGCTCCGGGGCGTCGGCAGTCCAGTCGAGGAGCGCCACGGTCAGTTGGGGAAGTGGAGAAGGTTGCCCGTGACGGGCGGGATCCGGGACCGCCCGATCTGCGGATCCAGGAACGGCGCCGAGACGCCCAGGTACTCACCGACACCGATCAGGAGCTGGAAGTCGCCGACCCGGGCGCCGGGTCCGACCGGGAACGCGGCGTCGATGCGGAAGGTGTTGGTGCCCCCGGCGGGGAAGTTGATCCGGAGTCCGGTCCCCAGCGTTCCACGCCACCCGGAATCCACGCCGTACGGCGCCTCGCCCGGCCAGATCCGGCCGAGATCCATGAAGAGCGACGTGCCGATATCGGCCACGTCGGGGAAGAGCCACTCGTGATACCACCGGTCCTCCGCGGTCAGGACCACTCGACGGCCGCCGGGGAACGCTTCCCTGGGCCAGCCCCGGAGGGCCCGCTCGCCACCCAGCGAGAGCTGGAAGGGGATCTCCGGGTCCCAGCCACCGGAGGCGACGGCCCGGAAGAGGAGCGTGTGGCGGTCCAGGGCCGGCGGTCGGATGTACGCCATGATCTCGCTCTCTGCCAGGAGGTCCCGCATCTCCGGCTCTCCCGGCTCCACGTCGTACCGCCGGCGTCCGTCGACCCGGATCCGGGAGGCGATGAAGAGGTCCGGCGGGCCGGCGGCGGCGTAGAAGTCGCCCGCCACGTACATGTCGTTGTCGGAGTCGAAGCCCGGCAGCGACCGGGCGGCGGCCATCTCGATCTCGGCGCCCACCCGAACGTCCTCCTCGCCCTGGAAACTGTCGAGGCCGGACCGACGCTGCCACGTGATGTTGCGCTTCCCCACGAGGACGATACCGCGGACGCTCTCCAGGGGCGTGGTCAGCGCGATCGCCGGCGTCCGGAGCGTCGCGGACGCGGGCTCCCGCTGGTCGTAGTCCCTGCCCCGGACCAGGGTGATGGCGGTGGCCGGATCGCCCGGGTACCGGAGGCTCTGCACGCTGATCCCGCCCCCCAGGACGGTCAGGTTGCCCCGCTGTCCGAACCGCCGCAGCGCTGCCACGTGGAACCCCTGCTGGCGCATCGGGACCAGGATTCTGCAATTGGGTCCGTCGACCGGGCAGTGGACCGGGTCAGGAGGGAGGACGTAGTCGAAAAGCCAATCCCGGTGGTGGAACCACTCGCGCATCGCCCACTTCCCCGTCTCGCCGAGGAACGGGTAGCGGATCTCCTGGTGGAGCAGGTTGCCGGCCCGTGTCCTGCCGGCGGCCATGGTAAAGTCCCACCGGGTCCGGAAGAGCTGAGGCGTCTCGTAGCGGAGCCCGTAGGCCAGCGTGGCCTCCATGGTCCGGTAAAAGAACTCGAGCGACTGGCCGGTCCCCAGGATGTTCTTCTCCCGGACCTCGAACTCCTCGAACTCGAGACGGTCGCTCACGTCGAACTTGACCTCGACCTGCGTGGTCCACTCGTCCTCCGTGTCCACCACCGCGTGCCAGTTTCCATCGTCCTGACGGACGCCGTAGATGTCGGCGTGGGCCACGAAATCGTAGGCCCGGAGCAGGCGGCCGGATTCCTCGAGGAGGATCGGGTCGTAGCAGTCGCCCCGGTCGAAGAGGAGCTCGCGGCCGATGAACTCTCTGGTGGTCCGCACATGCAGCTTGTTGGCCAGGGAGTAGGCCCAGCGGAACCGGGGGTCCAGGCCGGGGTCCGAGGTGTCGAAGATAGAGTGGTTGTCGATGAACACATGCTCGATGACCCCGTCCGGGCACGCCTCGCCGGAGGACGCCTCCTGGGCCGCCACTGGCACCGCGAGGAGCGTGGTGAGAGCAGCGGCCGTGAGAAGCCCGATGCGGCAGGGTGCAATGGCTCGGCGCGTCATGGAATCGGGTGACCTTCGTGCGTCGGGGGCCGGGCTGCCACAATCGCCACGCAACGGTCCGGGCGCAAGCGCGAAACGGGGCGTTCCCGCCTTGCCATCATCTGTGAGCGGCGGTAGCCTTCGCATGCTTGGACACGCGCACCAACGTACACGCGCAATAAAGAGGAGCATCATGTCAGACCGTAAGCGGGCGGCCCTGGAGTACCATACCCAGGGGCGGCCTGGAAAAATAGAAGTGGTAGCCACGAAGTCGGTCAGCACGGCGCTGGATCTCTCGCTGGCCTACAGCCCTGGTGTAGCGGAGCCGTGCCTGGCGATCCAGGAGAACCCGGAGGACGTGTTCAAGTACACGGCCCGGGGCAACCTGGTGGCCGTGGTCTCCAACGGCACTGCGGTGCTGGGTCTCGGCAACCTGGGCGCGCTGGCATCGAAGCCGGTGATGGAGGGGAAGGGCGTGCTCTTCAAGCGGTTCGCCGATATCGACGTTTTCGACCTCGAGGTCGATTCGGAGGACCCGCAAGCCGTCATCGAGTTCTGCGAGCGGCTGGAGCCGACCGTGGGTGGGATCAACCTGGAGGACATCAAGGCGCCGGAGTGCTTCCAGATCGAGGAAGCGCTCAAGGAGAGCCTGGACATCCCGGTCTTCCACGATGATCAGCACGGCACGGCCATTATCAGCGGTGCCGGTCTCGTGAATGCGCTGGAGATCGTCGAGAAGAAGATCGAGGACGTGAAGGTCGTCTTCAGCGGCGCCGGCGCGTCGGCCATTGCCACGGCGAACCACTACGTGGCCATGGGTGCCCGTCGCGAGAACATCTGGATGTGCGACAGCAAGGGACTCATCACGGAGGAGCGGGCCGCCTCGCTGAACAGGTACAAGGCGGCGTACGCCCAGGATGCCCCGGAGAGCGACCTTCGGGAATGCATGAAGGACGCCGACGTCTTCGTGGGACTCAGCGTGAAGGGCGTGGTGGACGGCGAGATGGTGAAGTCTATGGCGGACCGGCCGGTCATCTTCGCGCTGGCCAACCCGGACCCGGAGATCCTGCCGGAAGAGGTGAATGCCGTTCGGGACGACGCGATCATGGCCACGGGGCGGAGCGACTATCCGAACCAGGTCAACAACGTGCTCGGCTTCCCGTTTATCTTCCGGGGCGCACTGGACGTGCGAGCCCGGGCCATCACTGACAACATGAAGCTGGCGGCGACCCATGCGCTGGCGGAGCTGACGCGCCAGGACGTGCCCGAGTCGGTGGCCGCGGCCTACGGCAAGGAGACGTTCGAGTTCGGACCGGACTACATCATCCCGAAGCCGTTCGACCACCGGGTGCTGCTGTTCGTGGCGCCGGCGGTGGCACGCGCGGCCATGGAGGACGGCGTCGCCCGGCATACGCTGAAGCCGGAGGAGTACCGCACCATGCTCGAGGCCCGGCTCGGCCGGCGCCGGGAGGTGATGCGGGACATCATGCTCATGGCGAAGCGGGACCCCCGCCGGATCGTGTATCCGGAAGGCGAGCACGACCGGGTCATCCGGGCGGTGGCACAGGCCGTGAGCGAGGGGATCGTGAAGCCGGTGCTGCTGGGCCGCCCCGAGCGGATCCGGACGCGGGCCAAGGAGCTCAACATCAAGCTCGAGGGCGTGGAGGTGGTGGACCCGAACGGCGACGAAGAGGTGCAGGAGCGGTACGCCCGGCAGCTCTTCGACGCCCGTCAGCGCAAGGGGCTCACGCTGACGGAGGCCCGGGAGCGGATGCGGCAGGCCAAGTACTTCGGCAACATGATGGTGGCCGAGGGCGACGCCGACGGCATCATCGCCGGGATCGACACCCACTACCCGGACACCATCCGGCCCGCGCTGGAATGCATCGGGACCGCCCCGACGGTGCAGCATGTGGCCGGGCTCTACATCATGGCGCTCCAGCACGACATGATCTTCTTCGCCGACACCACGGTGAACATCGATCCGGACGCACAGACGCTCTCCGAGATCGCGCTCATGGCGGCAGACTTCGTCGAGCGCCTCGGGATCGACCCCCGGATCGGGATGCTGTCGTTCTCCAACTTCGGCTCGAGCCGCGTTCCGGAGGCCCAAAAGGTGCATGAAGCGGTTAGCCTGGTGCGGGAGCTGCGGCCGGACCTCAAGATCGACGGCGAGATGCAGGCGGATACCGCCGTCGTGGAGGAGATCCTGGACGAGCGCTACCCGTTCAACCGGATGGGCGGCACGGCGAACGTGCTGATCTTCCCGAACCTGGGTGCGGCGAACATCGCGTACAAGCTGCTCTCCCGGATCGGGCAGGCCGAGGCCATTGGCCCGGTGCTCATGGGGATGGCCAAGCCCGTTCACGCGCTCCAGCGCGGGAGCGAAGCGGCGGACGTGGTGAACCTGACGGCGCTCGCTGTGGTGGACGCGCAGCGGAGCAGCCGCCTCGCGGCCATTGAAGACGATACTTGAGGCTCGAACCACAAAGGGATAGGCGAGTGCAGACAACGGAGGACAGGACGGCGCTGAACGAGCACGGGCTGAACCCTGCAGGGCGGCTCCACTGGAACCTGCCGCCGGCGGAGCTCATCGAGCACGCCGTGTGGCGGGGTGAGGGAAAGCTGTCTGCGGACGGCAGCTTCGTTGCGGTGACGGAGCCCCATACGGGGCGCAGCCCGAACGACAAGTTCACGGTCCGGGAACCGTCGTCGGAGGACGAGATCGCGTGGGGTGACGTGAACGTCCCTATGGAGCCGGAGCAATTCGAGGCGCTCCGGGCCGACGTGATCAAGTACCTCGACGAGCAGGACGACCTGTACATCCGGGACGTGTGGACGGGGGCCGACCCCCAGTACCGGCTGAACGTCCGGATCGTCACGCCCAGCGCGTGGCATTCGGTGTTCGTCAACAACATGTTCCTGGAGCCGTACGGCGAGTACCGTGAGCATTTCGAGGCACGGTTCACGATCCTGCACGCACCGGAATACCAGGCGGACCCCGAGAAGCACGGGACCCGGAGCGGCGCGTTCGTGGTGGTCAATTTCGCCGAGCGGCAGGTCCTCATCGGCGGAACGCGCTACGCCGGCGAGATCAAGAAGTCGATCTTCAGCGTGATGAACTACCTGCTGCCGCACTACCACGTGCTGCCCATGCACTGCTCGGCCAATATGGGCGACGACGGGGACGTAGCCCTCTTCTTCGGCCTCAGCGGTACCGGCAAGACCACCCTCTCCACCGACCCCGACCGTCAGCTCATCGGCGACGACGAGCACGGCTGGTCCGAGGACGGTGTCTTCAACTTCGAGGGCGGCAACTACGCCAAGGTCATCCGGCTGTCGAAGGAGGGGGAACCGCTGATCTGGCAGGCCAGCCGGCGGTTCGGCGCCATCCTGGAGAACGTGATCCTGGACGAGGACCGGAGCCCGGACTTCGAGGACGACACCATCACCGAGAACACCCGGTCGAGCTACCCGCTGCGGCACATCGAGGATGCGGTACGCGACAAGCGGGGCGGCCACCCTCGGAATGTGATCTTCCTTACGGCCGACGCCTTTGGCGTGCTCCCGCCGATCTCCAAGCTGGACCGGGACCAGGCAGCCTACCACTTCCTCTCCGGCTATACCGCCAAGGTGGCGGGTACGGAGAAGGGCGTGACGGAGCCGAAGGCCACCTTCAGCGCGTGCTTCGGCGAGCCGTTCCTGCCGCTGCCGCCCGGTCGCTATGCCGAGCTGCTGGCCCGACTGGTGGAAGAGCACGATGTCGGCACGTGGCTGGTGAACACGGGCTGGACCGGAGGGCCCTTCGGTGAGGGCCACCGGATGGAGCTGGCCCACACCCGGCGGATGGTCACCGCCGCGCTGACCGGCGAGCTGGATGACTGCCGATGCCACGATGACCCGGTCTTCGGGCTGCAGATCCCCGACCACGTCCATGGCGTGCCCGATGAGGTGCTGCGTCCCCGGCAGACGTGGGAGGAGCCGGAGCGGTACGACGAGCAGGCGCTGAAGCTCGCGGACATGTTCCGGGAGAACTTCAAGAAGTTCGAGGGAGAGGTATCGGACGCCGTCAAGAAGGCCGGGCCCTGACCCTTCCGCCCCACCGCCACCGGCGACTGGGGGATTGAAGGTTCGCGGCAGAGCCGGGTTCGAGGGGGTGTTCTTCGGGCCCGGCTCTTCTGCGTTCCCGGTATTGATGGGGGGACTGGGGGTGGGCGCCTGCGGCGCTGCGCGGCTGCGCCGCGGTTTGCGGTGGAGTCGGGTTCGCGGCACTATTTCGATTCGTGGTTGGGGCAGGCCGCCGGGCGGTTCACTCGCCTCGCGTCCCCCGCCCAACGAGCAGGGAGGAGCTCGCACGTGAGGGAAGAGACCGCCGGCCGGCTTCGGGCCACCCACCCCCAGTCCCCCAGTTTACACCCGGCAGGCAGCCGAGCGATGAACCCGAACCCACCCCGCGACCGTGGCTGACTCGATGAACGTGACCCCCCAGTCGGGGCAGGGGGGTAAGACGGGGAAAGCCCGCGAGGTGGTGGTCCGCGATCCGCTCTGGGGCACGATCACGCTGGACCCCACGGCCCGGGCGATAGTGGACAGTGCCGCGTTCCAGCGGCTGCGCTACATCCGCCAGCTCGGCCTGGCCCACCTGGTCTATCCGGGGGCGCATCACACCCGCTTCGACCACGCCCTGGGCGTCTACCACCTCATGCGGCGCGCCATCCACGGGCTGGAGACCCGGGGCGCCCTGGATGACGTGGACCCGGTGGAGCGCCGGCTGGTCCCGCTGGCGGGGCTACTCCACGACGTGGGTCACTACCCCTTCTCCCACGCGCTCGAGGAGCTCGAGGAGCCGTTGATCCCGGGGCATCACGAGTCGCTGACGGGGCGGTTCCTCCGGGACCCGGACGTGCGGGCGGCGCTGGAGTCGGTGGCCGATGACGGCGTGGAGCGGGCGGAGTCGCTGATCCGGGGGCGGAGCGCGTCGCCGCTGCAGGGGCTGGTCAGCGGGTCGCTGGACCTCGACAAGGTCGAGTACCTGAAGCGCGACGCCCGGTTCTGCGGCGTGCCGTACGGCGAGGTGGACGTGGACCGGCTGCTCCACGCCCTCATGGTGCTGACACCGCCGGACGGTGGTCCCCCGGAGATCGGCGTCCACGAGAAGGGGGTGGCGGCGCTGGAATCGCTGCTGTTCGCCAAGTACCAGATGTTCCGGAACGTCTACTGGCACCACGCGGTGCGGGCCGGCACGGTACTCTACAAGCGGATCGTCTTCGACGCCCTCGAGGGCGGTCTCATCGAGGCTGACGAGCTGGTGGGCAAGACCGACGAAGCCCTCCTCTTCCTCCTGGCGGAGCGCGCCGGCGGCGGGACCGAGGCAGCCGCCCGAGTGGAGCGGCTCGTGGATGCACTGCACCGGCGCAGGCTGCCGAAGCGGGCGCTGGAGGTGGTGGCAGCGGACCTGGGTGCCGAGCCCGGGGGCTGGGCCACGAGCGACACGCCCCTCAAGCGACGCTTCGAGGACCGGCTCGCCGCGGAGCTCGACCTGCCGGCGGGGTCCGTCTTCCTGGACTATCCGGAGAAGCCCGGCATGTTTCGCCTCGACCTCCTGGTCCGGCGTCGTGCCGGGGAGGTGCTCCGGCTCGGAGCCGAGGGCCGCGCCGGCTTGATGGGGCTGCCCGGCGTCGCCGACGAGCTGTACCGCACGGCGCGTGTACTCCGGGTCTTCACGCTGGGAGGGCGGCGGACCGTGGACGCCGACGCGATCGGCCGGCTCGTAGCGCTGGGTGAGGCCGAGCTGCGGGAGCGGCTCGAGGCCGGGGACCCGCTTCTGACGTAGCCCGCCCCGCGGCGCAGCCGCGCAGCGCCGCAGGCGCTCCCCCCCACTCCCCCCCATCAAAGCCGCGAACGCAGAAGAGCCGGGCCCGAAGAACACCCCTCGAACCCGGCTCTGCCGCGAACCCTCACCCCCCTCGGGAAGTGAGACGACCCCGGACCTACTCCGCGCGCACCAGTGCCACCGTAATGTTATCCGGCCCGCCGGCCTCGTTGGCGGCGTCGATGAGGGCGTGCGCGGCGGCATCGAGATCGCCGGCGTTGGCGCGGAGCACGTCGAGGATCTCGTGGTCGGCGAGCCGTGCGTTGAGGCCGTCGCTGCACAGCAGGAACGTGTCGCCCGGTTCGCATCCGGGTTCCACCACCTGGATCTCGAGCTCCTGGTCGTCGATCCCCAGTGCGCCGGTGAGGATCGATGAGAACGGGTGGGTCCGGGCCTGCTCCCTGGAGAGCGCTCCGGTATCCACCTGCTCCTGGACCCACGTCTGGTCCCGGGTCAGCTGGTCCAGCTCCTCGTCTCGCCAGCGGTAGGCCCGGGAGTCGCCCACGTGGGCGATGATGCATTCCTCCTCCTGCACCCACAGCGCCGTGAGCGTGGTGCCCATCCCCTGGAGCCCGGGATCGGCCCGGGCGGCGCGCAGGATGGCCTCGTGCGCCTCCCGGACGGCGGCGGCGAGGGTGGTGCCGGGATCGGGACCCATGTCCCGGGTCCGGTCGTCGAGGACATCGACGGCGATCCGGCTGGCCACATCGCCGCCGGCGTGCCCCCCCATCCCGTCGGCCACAGCCGCCAGTCCGCGGAGCGGCTGCTGGAGGAGGGCGTCCTCGTTCCGGGTCCGGACCCGGCCCACATCCGTATGTCCCGCGAAGGTGAACGTCATGGGTGCACGCTAGACACGAGACGGATCGTGGGCAAGCGGAACTGTCGGGCCGGGCCATGGATTGGGGTGGGTGAGGGCGGTTCTCAATGGAGAGAATCGGTGGGGAACACCGTCGCGAGACTGGGGTTACTACCAGCCACGGCGAGGGTTGTACCGTCCCCCGCGGGACCCGCGACGGGATGGCCGTGCCCTCGGCAGAGACCTTGCAGATAGATCGTTACAGCGAATAAGGGCGCGGTGCTCGCGACCGATACTAGGATCGGGAGCGTCGATCAACGAACGGATACGGTACCGAGATGGCAGCTACAACAAAGAGCCGGCGTAAGAAGAAGGGATTCAAGCCCAAGTACCCCGACAACAGCGCCCTCGATCACTACCTGAGTGACGTGAGTGAGCACGAGCTCATCACGCCCGAGCGGGAGATCGAGCTGGGGAAGCGTGCGCAGGCCGGCGACGAGGATGCGGTCATGGAGCTGGCGCGTGCCAACCTCCGGTTCGTGATCAGCGTGGCCAAGAAGTATCAGAACCGCGGTGTCTCGCTGGCGGACCTGATCCAGGAGGGCAACGTGGGGCTGGTCACGGCCGCGCGGAAGTTCGACCCGGACCAGGGCGTGAAGTTCATCTCGTACGCGGTGTGGTGGATCCGTCAGGCGATCCTGGCGAGTCTCGCGAACCACGGCCGGAGCGTGCGGGTGCCGCTGAACCGTGCGAGCGACCTGGCCCGGATCTTCCGCGAGCGGGAGCGGTTGAAGCAGGAGCTGGGTCGGGATCCGACGCTGGAGGAGGTGGCGGAGGCCGCGGACCTGAAGCCGAACATCGTGCGGCAGCTGCAGACGTTGAACTCGGCGGAGGTGCGGCTGGATGCGCCCATCGGCGACAGCGATGACAGCTACCTGGTGGAGCGCTTCGTCCTGGACGAGGCCGAAGAGCCCGAGGAGGGCGTGGAGGACCGCCTCCTGGCTGAGCAGATCAACCGCGCGCTGGACCAGCTGAACCCCCGGGACGCGAAGGTCGTGCGGCTCTACTTCGGGCTGGACGGCGGGGAGACTCACACGCTCGAGGAGATCGGCAACATGCTGGGCGTGACCCGGGAGCGGGTCCGCCAGCTCCGTGACCGGGCGCTGAAGCGTCTGCGCGAGGGCGACATGGGGCCGGCACTGGAGAGCTTCGCCGCCTGATCGCCATGCCATCCGGCACCGGCCAGATCCCCGGCCTCGTACGCACCACTGTAGGCGGTGCGTACGAGGTCGAGCTGCATCCGGGAGGCGTGCCCGGTGCAGGGCAGCCTGCCGGCGCCGGGCAGCCGGACGTGGTGGAGGCCACGCTCCGGGGTCGATTGAAGCAGGAGCAGCGGACGGGGGACGCGGTGGTGGCGGGCGACCGGGTGTGGGTGCGGCGTCACGAGGATGGCGGCTACACCATCGAGGAGGTGGAAGAGCGGCGCACCGAGCTGGCGCGGCGGGCGCCGGGCCCCCGCGGGAAGCACCAGGCGAAGGTGGTGGTGGCGAACGTGGACCAGATCGTGGCCGTGTTCTCCGTGGCCCACCCCGAGCCGCACCTCCGGATGCTCGACCGGTTCCTGGTGCTGGCCGAGGCCAACGGACTGGACGCAGCCATCGTCGCCAACAAGGTGGACCTCGACCGTGAGGCCGCCGCAGCGTTCGAGGCCTATGAGGCCATCGGCTACCCTGTCGTCTACACCAGTGCGGAGACCGGTGAGGGCGTGGACGCGCTCCATGAGCTGCTGTGCGGGCGGACCAGCGTGCTGACGGGGCCGTCGGGTGTAGGGAAATCGAGCCTGCTCAACGTGATGGAGCCGGCCCTCCAGCTCCGGGTCGGTGAGGTGAGTGGCGCGGTGCGGAAGGGGCGGCACACCACCGTATCTTCCGTGCTGATCCCGCTGGGGTGCGGCGGCTACGTGGCGGACACACCGGGGCTCCGGGAGCTGGGCCTCTGGGGCGTGGAGGCCCAGGAGCTGGGCGCCTGTTTCCCCGAGCTCCGCCCGTATCTGGGCGAGTGCCAGTTCCGCTCGTGCACCCACACGCACGAGCCCGGCTGCGCGGTGCGGGAAGCCGTGGAGTCCGGCGAGATCCGCGCCGACCGATATCACAGCTACGCGGCGCTCCTCGACGGCGACGACTAGGCCACTGGACCCTCGGGCCCGAAACTCGCTGTTACGCATCGCGGGCTGACTCGTCTATACCAGTGGAAGGGGCAGAGACCGGCGCATTCGCCTTCGGCTCTGCCGCCAGGAGTCCCAGAAGTCAAGGAGCAACACCATGAAGTTGATTCGCACGATGGGCGTCGCAATGCTCGCCCTCCTGTTCACTCTCCCCATGGCGGCGTGCGATGACGGCACCGACACGGAATTCGGCACCATGTCGATTCAGCTCACCGACGCCGCGGGTGAAGAAGTGGTCGAGGCGTGGGTGACGATCACCGACATCTACCTGCAGGAAGAGTCGGGCGACAACGACCCCGAGGGCAGCCGGCACTACCTGCTCGAGGGCGACAGCCAGGACCATGAGCTGCTGAGCCTGGCCGACAGCGTAGCGGACCTGGTGGTGGGCCAGGAGGTCTCCACGGGTACGTACGGCCAGCTCCGGATTGTCATGTCGGACGGCTGTATCGTCACCGATACGGGCACCGTCTACACGTCGTCGAGCGGCTACGGCCTGTGCGGCGCTGCTGACGGCACGCTGAACATGCCGAGCTTCGCCCAGACGGGTGCGAAGGTGCTGCTGAACGGCCTCGAGGTCACCGGTGGGCAGCAGATCCTGCTTCTGGACTTCGACGTCAGCGACTCGTTCGGCCAGGAGGCCGGCGGCTCGGGCATGTGGGTCATGCAGCCGGTGATCCACGCGTCGGACATCAGCCTGACGGTGGGGATCGACGTGACGCTCGAATCCGGTGACGTGACGCTGCCCGAGGGGTACGAGCTCGGACAGTTCAGCGCCACCATGCTGCCCGCCGAGGGTGACAGCTCCCGTGTCAGCTTCACGGACGAGGACGGCGACGGGACCTTCGAGCTGGCCTATCGCTTCCTGCTCCCGGACCACGGCCCGTTCGATGTACGGCTGAACGCGCCGGACGGTCTGACCGTCACGGAGGATCCGGAGTCGCCGGTGAGCGTGAGCCCCACCAGCGCCGAGACGGCCACGGTGGACTGGGTGCTGCAGAGCGCGGCGGAAAGTACCGCTAACTAGATCCGGACACGGCCCCACGTCGGGTCGGTAGCGACGAAGCCCCCACCGGATGATCCGGTGGGGGCTTCGCTGCATCGCGGATGGGTCGGGCTACCGCACCTGCATCCGCAGCCCCAGCCGGATCACGCGGCCGAGACCCGGGAAGCCGGCGATGCTCTGGTACTCGGCGTCCAGGAGGTTCTCGACCCGGAGCAGTCCGGTGACGGTGGGCCCGGGGAGGGGGAGGGCGTGCTCGAAGGAGAGGTCCCCCGTCGCGTACCCGGGGAGCGTGACCCGGGGCGCCGGGAAGCCGGCCCCGAAATCCAGGTCCGCCCGGGCGCCGACGGCGCGTACGGTGAGGGCCGCGGAGCCGTCCGCGAGGGTGAACCGGCCCGTCAGGCTGCCGGCGTGGGTCGGCCGCCGGAGCAGCGGCTCACCCGCCACGAACCCCGCGTCGGTGGCCAGCCCCGGATCCAGGACTTCGGTCTCGAGGTAGGTGTATGACGCCGAAACGCGCACCGGGCCACGCCCGGCTCGGGCCTCGAGCTCCAGCCCCCGGGACGCCGCGGCGCCCACGTTGAAGTAGTTCGGGTCGCCGGCATCCGGCGGTGAGAACGTGTACTGGACGAGCTGTTCGAATCGCTGGTCGAACCACGTCGCGGCCAGGGTGGCCGGCAGTGCGGCCGGGCCCACCTCCTGCTCTACGCCCACCTCCCAGCTCCGGGACCGCTCCGGCTCGAGCCCCGGGTTGCCCAGGTCGCCGAACCCGCTGCCGTACAGCTGCTCGAAGGCGGGCTCCTTGAAGCCCCGCCCGAGGCCGGCCCGGATCCGGGTGCCGTCCAGCGGCTCCAGGGCGGTGCCCACCCGGAACGTCTCGAACGCGCCGTAGCTGTCGCTGTCATCCACGCGGCCGCCCAGGGTGACGTGCACACCCGGGATCGGCTCCGTCAGGAGCTGGAGGTAGCCGCCCAGTGTGCCGCGGCGGTAGTCGGCCTCGGCGTCGAACGGGCCGAACGCGCTCTCGGAGGTGTATCCCCGGGCGCCGTCCGCTTCCTCCCAGGCGACGCCGGCGCTGAGCACGGTCCGGGCAGCCAGCCGTTCCGGCACGTCCCAGTCCACCCGGGCGTCCAGCGTCTGCCGCGTCATGGTCCACTCCAGGGTGGACGCGTACGTGCCCAGCGTGTCGGCCGGGCCGTCCCGCTCATCCACGGACCGCTGCGTGCGGGCGGCGAGCCCCGCCTGGACCCGGGCGTCGAGCCGCCGATGGAGCCGGAACCCCAGCGACGCCGACGTGGTCCACGTTTCCCGGTCCAGCCGGGCGTTGGTGTCCACCAGCGCGCCCGTGCCATCGGTGGGGAAGTGGGAGCGACTGTCGCTGTAGCGCGTGCTTACCGCGAACTCCGCCCCGGCGCCGGGGGCCCACGCCAGGCGAGCCGTGCCCGTGGTATGGCGCCGCTCGTTGTTCAGCGGGTAGAGACCGTCGGACCACGACCGGCTCCCACCCACGGCATAGCTTACATCGCCCGCGGCCCCGCTGACCGTGGCTTCGGCGTCCCAGAGGGGATACACGTCCGGCGACGGGCCGGCCGCCGATCCGCCGGCACCGGTCGAGCCCGCGTCCGCCGCTGAGCCCGCCGGCCCGCGCTCCCGGCCCCGGCCGCCCAGCACCTGTGCCGTCACGCTCGGCGCGCCCGAGCCGCGGCGGGTGAAGACCTGGACCACGCCGGCCACCGCGTCGCTGCCGTAGAGCACGCTCACGGGGCCGCGGACCACCTCGATCCGCTCCACCTGGTCCGTGGACAGGTCCGCGAAGTCGAACGCGCCGCCCGGGTCGTTCACGGCCACGCCGTCCACCAGCACCTTCACGTAGTCCGCCTCGCCGCCCCGAAGGAAAAGCGATGTCTGGGCCCCGATCGAGCCCGCCCGGGCGATGGTGGCCGCAGGCGTGGCGACGAGCGCCTCCGCCACCGTCCGGACCCCGCGGCGCCGGAGCTCCTCACCCGTCCATACCGTCACCGGCGTCGGGAGCGCCTCACGGGCCAACGGGACGCGGGTGGCCGTCACGACGATGCCGGGCAGCGAGATCGTGTCGCCTGCCGTGTCGCCTGCCGCGTCGCCTGCCGCGTCGCCTGCCGCGTCGCCTGCCGCGTCGATGGTTTCGGCGCGGGTCGACGCCGCGGCCCGGGTCGAGGCCGCGGTGCGGGCCGAATCCCCGGCCTGCGCGGATAGGGGGCTCGCCGGCACGAGAACAGTGGACAGCGCAGTCGCCAGGGTAAGGACAGAGAACGTGGTCATAGCGTCGAGTGCGAGGTTCGAGGTCGGGCGGGGTGCACCTTCTCGGCGTTGAAAGTCATTCGAGCTTGAACGAACTACTTTCACGATCGAATCGTAAGTCGTTGTATACCAATGGCTTGACATATATATTTCGAAAATAGTTCATTCACGTTCGAACGATCTCGCAATGTGGAGACGGGTCTCGCGCCGACGGTCGCGGCGATGGGGGTCCTGTTTCCGGCTCATTGCTGGCTGCCGGGTCCGAGGCTGCCGGATTCGAGGTCGTCGGATTCGAGGTCGTCGGATTCGGGGCTGTCGGGTGCGCGGCTGCGTCTTTCGCTGCCGCCGTTTCGGAGCGGAGTCACCTGCGGGGCGCTGGCGTCGGGGCCGGGGCCGGGATGCCGGGCCACGGCCACGGGCCAGCCGTAGACGGCTTCGAGGGTCTCAGCGGTGAAGACCCGGGCGGGGGTGCCCTCGGCGGCGGGTCGGCCCCGGTCCATGAGGAGGAGGCGGTCGGCGTAGCGAGCGGCCACGTTGAGGTTGTGGGTGACCATGAGGATGGTGACGTCGCTGTCGGCGAGGCCCCGGAGCAGCTCGAAGATCCCCATCTCGTGGGCGATGTCGAGGGATGCGGTGGGCTCGTCGAGGACGAGGGTGTCGGGCTCCTGGGCGAGGGCCCGGGCCAGGCGCGCCCGTTGGCGCTCGCCGCCGGAGAGGGTGCCCATGGGGCGGGCGGCGAAGTCGGCGATGTCGCAGCGTGCCATGGCGGAGGCGACGGCGGACCGGTCGGCGGCGCGCTCGCCGTGCCAGGGTCCGAGGTGGGGGTAACGCCCCATGGCCACGAGTTCGCGGACGGTCAGGGGGAAGACGAGCTCCTCGGACTGGCGGACGACGCCGATGCGGCGAGCGAGCTCGCGGCGGTCCCAGTCATCGAGGGGTCGGCCGTCGTGCTCGATGGTCCCGGCGTCGGGTCCGAGGGCGCCGAGGAGGAGGCGGAGGAGGGTGGTCTTCCCGCATCCGTTGGGGCCGATGATGGCGTAGAAGGCGCCCCTGGGGACGGCGAGGTCGACGTCGTGGACGGCGTCGCGGGCGGCGCCGGGGTAGCGGTATCGGAGCCTGGTGGCCTGGTAGATCACGCGTCGCCTCCGGGCCGGCGGGTGAGGAGCACGACGAAGACGGGGACGCCGATGATGGCGGTGACGACGCCCACGGGCAGCTCGACGGGTGCGGCCACGGTGCGGGCGGCGGTGTCGGCGAGGAGGAGGAACGCGCCGCCGGCGATGGCGCTGCCGGGGAGGAGGAACCGGTGGTCGCCGCTCCAGACCAGCCGGAGCGCGTGGGGCACGATGAGCCCGACGAAGCCGATGACCCCCGCGGCGGCCACGCCGGCGGCCACGAGCAGCGACGCGACGACGTAGGCGACGCGCTTCACGCGCTCGACGCGCGTCCCCAGATAGAGCGCGGTCTCCTCGCCGATGGCCATGAGGTTGAGGGGCCGGGCCAGGGCCAGGAGGACGCCGAGCGCCGGGAGGGTGTAGAGGGCCAGGAGCCCGACGGAGGACCAGGTCGCCGAGGCCAGGCTGCCCATCATCCAGAAGATGGCCGACCGGAACGTCTCGACATCGGCCAGGGTGAGGAGGAGGAGGATGACGGCGTTGAAGAACGCGCCGACCACCACGCCGGCGAGCAGGAGCACGCGGGTGTCGAGGGTGGTGCCGACGGAGGCGGCGATGCGGAAGACCAGGAGGATGGCGCCGATCCCGCCGGCGAAGGCGGCCAGGGGCACGAGCCAGCCGGGCGCGGCGGCGATGAAGCCGATGACGGCGACCGCGCCCACGGCGGCGCCGCCGGAGACGCCGAGGATGTACGGTTCGGCCAGCGGGTTCCGGAGCAGCGCCTGGAAGACGGTGCCGGACACGGCCAGCGCGGCGCCGATGATGACGGCCAGCACCGCCCGGGGCAGGCGCAGGTCGACCACGATGGCGCGGGTGGTGGCGTCGGTCCGGTCGAGGAGTGCGTCGACGATCCCGCCCGGCGGCACCGGCACGGCGCCGACGCCCACGGCCAGCAGGAGTGTTCCGACGAGGACCACGGTCAGGGTCAGGAGGCGGCCGGCGATGGACCAGCGGGGGATCATGGTCCGCCCCCGGGGAGACCGGTGAGCCGGCCGTGGATCAGGCGAGCGAGCGTCGCGGCTGCCTCATCCATCCGGGGCCCGGGCCGGTTCACCAGGTCCGGGTCCACGAGGTGGACGCGGCCGGTGCGTACGGCGGGCACGCTCCGCCACCCGGGTCGTCCCCGGAGCGCGGCCAGGGGCGCTCGGGTCGCCGACCCGACGATGACGATCTCCGGCCCCCGACGCACCACCTCCTCCAGGGAGAGCTGGGGCCAGAGGATGTCCATGTCGGCCAGGACGTTCCGGGCCCCGGCCCGGTCCAGGAGCTGGTCCACGAAGGTGCCGGGGCCGGCGGCCATGAGGGGGTCCATCCCGATGAGGAAGAGGACCTCCGGCCGGCCCCGGCCCGCGACGGCGGCGGTCACGGCTTCGAACCCGGCTTCCACCTCGGCGATGGCGGTCCCGGCGGCGCTGTCGCGGGCCAGCAGCGTGCCCAGGTCCCGGGCCGTCTCGAGCCCCTCCTCGATGGTCTCCGATGGCGCCGCGTAAACGGCGATGTCCATGGCCTCGAGACGCGCCACCAGCGACCGGCTGGGGGCGTCGGGCCACGCCACCACCAGGTCGGGCCGGCGCGCGGCGAGCCACTCGACGCTCGGCGTCAGCCCGCCGCCCACCGACGGGAGCGTGTCCACCGCCGGGTGGTGGTCGTAGTCGGTGCGGGCCACGAGACGGTCGGCCGCGTCCAGGGCGATAACCCACTCGGTCACCGACGGCATCATGGAGACGATCCGCCGGGCGGGGGCGTCGAGGGTCACGGTCCGGTTGGCGCCGTCGACCACGGAGAGGGGTCCGCGGCTCGCGGCCGAGTCGGCGGGCGCGGCGCTCTCTCGGCTCGCGGCGTCCTCACCGGTGCAGGCGGCGAGAGCGGAGAGGAGGAGGGTGAGCGCCAGCGCCACGGGTCCGGGACCGCGACGGGCGGGCCATCGGCTGAACGGTGGGGCGTCAGCCCGGTTGGCCGGTCCGGTGGCCTGACGCGCCGGCCAGCGCGTGGCCGCCCTGATGGCAGGGTCTGGATGCATTGTGGCCCGTCTCCCTCATTCGGGGGGATACGGGCCGTTGGCGGTCACGAGACCGGTCAGCGCACCGCGTCCCCTCGCCCTCGAAGGGTGTTTGATAGCGGGCACGAGCGGAGTCGGTCTCCTGGCTCGAGGCGGCGTCGCTCGCCTTCCCGGTCGCGCCCGTGCATCGGGGCTCCCAGTGGCACTCTGAGCGGGCCATCCGTACCTGCGCACGATCGGTGATCGGTCGTGCGCCCGGTCCGGGCCTCTTACAGTGGCGGGGCCGCGCCGGATTCGCACCGGCTTCCGTTGGACCCCGCTCGCGTTATGGGCTGAACGTACCGGTGCGGCGGCCGGATGGTCAACCGCGGGGGCGCGCTTCCGAGAGGGGCCGGGTGTCAGGCTCCGGCCGCCGCCGGGTCTGCCACGCTGCCGGTGTCGGGCGGGACCGTGTCGCGGACGGCGGTGTCGGTGGCGGTGGTCCGTCGGCCGACCCGTGGCGTCTGGGACGGATTGGAGAGCTGGATGGTGGGCTGGATGTCGGGGATCGAGTCGAAGCCGGCGGTGGGGCGGGCCGGTGCGGCTGCGGGCTGCCGGGTCGCAGTCGGCTGGCGCCGGGCCGTCGGCTGCGGCGTCTCGCCCGGCGGCTCGGTGCTGCCCGTGCGGATGTCCGCGGTGTCGACGGCAGCGGGGGCTGTGCGGGGATCGCAGCGGTCCTCGAAGATCCCGCGCCAGCTGCCACCTTCACGGCCTACGGCCCGGAACCATGACGCGCCGGTGCCGAAGACCTCGAGGAGGATCTCGACGGTGCCGTCGTCGTCCCAGTCGAGGAAATCGATGACGCGGGGTGCGGCCTTCCCGCCGCTGTAGTCGGTGAACCCGACGAACGCGGGTTCGTAGCCGTCCTGGCCGCGCGGTGTGAAGACCACGAAGAGGGCGGCCCCGGTGTCGTCGCCGCCGAGCCCCAGGGAGTCGTCGACCAGGTAGGTGGCGGTGAACCCCGGATCGGGGCTGGCGGCCAGCGGGAACGGCTGGAGCTGGGCCCGGGCCGCGGCGATGTTCGGCACGGTGACGTCCCGCTCCCGGAGCATGTCGTCGGCGAGCATGTCGCTGACCACCTCCATGCTGCGTGTCGGCTGCGACGTCTGATGGTCGCGGCTCCCGGGGGCCGCGGCGGCGCTCATGGCCAGAAACTCGGTCCCGGTATCGGCTTCGCCGGTCAGGTCCATGCTGCCGGTGGCCCGGGGGACGGGCCGGCAGACGGCGTCCACCGGGAGAGCGGCGGCGTCCACGGTCAGGGTGCCGACCCGCCGACCCTGCCGGAAGAGGGCGAGGTCGGTGCCCGGCCCGAGGAATGCCTCGATGAAGCGAGCGCCGAAGGCCTCGATGTCGTCGCCGGGCTCGATGGGTCTCAGGCCGCCATCGGTAACGTGGGCCACGGGGATGACGGTGGGGCCTGCGCTGTCTCGGTGGACGTAGAAGAGGACGGGCTCTTCCGCGACCGGACTCGCGGGCTCGGCCTCGGCGGTGTCATCGGTCCGGGGAGGTGGGGGTACGACGCCGATGTCTATACCACCCCATTCCACGTTGTCGCAGCCCCCCACAGCGATTACCATGAGGAGAACCGCGAGGCGGCAGGCCCTCTGGAAGGGCCGGAGACGGGTCGTTCTGGTCAGTGTCGCTCCCACCCGCGGAAGGTAAAGGACCGCAGATCACCGACGCAATGAGGGGAAGGCCGCACGAGACTTCCATGGCCATTGAAGAAGCGGAATTCCGCAGAGTGCTCGGGCACTTCGCCACCGGTGTGGCGGTGCTGGCCGCACGGGCGGACGGGCCGCCGCGAGGGCTCACGGCCAACGCCATCGCGTCGGTGTCGCTGGAGCCGCCGCTCGTGCTGGTCTGCGTGGGGCGTACCGCCGACACCCACGACGTGATCGTGGAGGCCGACGCCTTCGCCATCAGCGTGCTGCGGGAGGACGGCGAGGTGCTGGCTCGCCGGTTCGCCGACTACGACGCGGACGTTCGGTTCGATGGCGTGGCGTACACCACGGCGGTGACGGGCGCGCCGATCCTCGAGGAGGCGCTGGCGTGGGTGGACTGCCGTCTCTGGGCCCGTTACGACGGGGGCGACCACACGATCTTCGTCGGCGAGGTGGTGGACGCCGACGCCGAGGACGGATCCCCGCTCACGTACTTCCGGGGCGGGTACGGCCGGATGGCACCCTGATGGCGAAGACGCGGACGTGGCCCCGGGGCGTGGCGGCGTTCGGCGCCGGGTTGGCGCTCGGCGCGGGCTCCCTGGCGGCCGGGGCGCTGCTCCTGTACGGCGACGACGGGTTCCTCTCTGCCGCCGGGCTCCTGATGGCCGTCGCGGTGGGCGCCGTGACCGCCGGGCTCTGGGTCGGCGCGCCGGATCGGTCCGTGCCCGGGCACCGGCGGGTGCTGGGCCGGTGGATGTTCGCCATCGGGGCCATGGTGGTGGCGTCATTCGTCGCCACGTTCTGGCTCCGGTCGCCGACGCTCCAGGCCAGCCGGTGGGGCCCCCCGGTGGCCGTGGCGCTGCTGCTTGCGGAGCCGGCCTACGCCATTGGCGCACTCCTGGCGGGGCTGGAGGCGCGGCGCCGGGCGTGGCTGGGCGAGCGCTGGTTCGCCGTGCAGGCCGCCACCGGCGGGCCGCGAGCGCCGGGTGTGGCGGTCCCGGCCTTGCTGGGTACTGCAACCGGGGTCGCGCTGGCCGCCGGCTGGCTGGTACCCGCGTTTCCGCCGGGACCGGTCTTCCTGGGGCTGGCGCTGCTGTTGACGCTGGCCGGGTCGCTGGAGATGGGCCTGGCCACAGAACCGAAGGAAGGGACCATGTCGGACCGTGTGGTGGTCGTGACGGGAGTGGGCGGCCGTGGCCAGGTGGGCTTTGCCGTGGCCGAGGCGTTCGTGGGGCAGGGTGCGCGGGTGGTGGTGACGGGCCGGACCGAGGAGGTGTCCGACCACGCCCGGGAGCTGGGCGACGACGTGGTGGGCGTGGTGGCGGACCTGGCGGACGCCGATGGCGCCGAGAAGGTGGTGGACGCCGTACGGGAGCGCTGGGGCCGGCTGGACGTACTGGTGAACGTGGCCGGCGGGCTCCACGTCATGAAGTCCGTGGCCGAGACCTCCCCGGACGCGTGGCAGGAGGAGGTGGACGCCAACGTGCGGACGACGTTCCTCATGACCCGGGCGGCGCTCCCGCTGCTCCGGGACGCGCAGGGCGCCATCGTGAATTTCGCGTCGCCGTCCGGGCTCCGGGCCACGAGCGGGATGGCCGCCTACAACGTGGGGAAGGCGGGTGTGGTGGCCTTGACCCGGTCCACGGCGCTGGAGGAGAAGGACAGTGGCGTGCGGGTGAACGCCATCGCGCCCGGCGTGGTCGACACGGTCCAGAACCGGGAGCAGATGGGTGAGGACGCCATGGACTGGGTGGAGCGGGAGGAGATCGCCCGGGCGGTCCTCTTCCTGGCCGGCCGCGCCGGCGCCGGCGTGAACGGCGAGACGATCCGGGTCATGGGACGGCAGATCTGATGGAGCGGCGGATGGAGCGGCGAGACGGCCGGACCCGTCGGTCCCGGGGCGCCGATCGAGCCGTGGGAGCCGTCCCGACGTGCTGATCGCCCACCTGGCCGATCTGCACCTCGGCTACCGGGCGTATCACCGGCTCGCGCCGGGCGGGACCAACCAGCGCGAGCAGGACGTGGCCGACGCCGTGGCCGCCGCCATCGACGGCGTGGTGGAGGCCGCGCCCGACCTGGTGCTGGTGGCCGGCGATGTCTTCCACACCGTCCGGCCGTCGAACAGCGCCATCATGGACGGGTTCCGCCAGTTCATGCGTCTGCGGGCCGGGCTGCCCGACGTGCCGGTGGTCATGATCGCCGGGAACCACGACTCGCCCCGGAGCGCGGACACCGGCAGCATCCTCCGGCTCCTGGCGGAGATCCCGGACGTCCACGTGGTGGACGACGGCGCCGCCTACGTCCGCCTCGAGGCCCTGGATGCATCCGTGCTCTGCCTCCCCCACGTCGCCCTCATGGGCGACGAGCCGCCGGTCATCGAGCCCGATCGGGACGCCGCAGCCAACGTGCTGATGCTCCACGGTACCGTCGCCGGTGCCGGGATCGACGAGGCGCTCCTGCGGATGGTGGAGTACGGTGGCGCACACCTGGACCGGTCCGAGCTCGACGAGGAGGTCTGGGACTACATCGCCCTGGGCCACTACCACAACGCGCTCCGTGTGGCGCCGAACCTCTGGTACGCCGGCGCCACGGAGCGGACGGCCACGAACATCTGGGCCGAGGCCGACACCCGGAAGGGCTGGGTACTGTATGACGCGGAGGCGCGGAGTGGGGAGTTCAGGGATATCCCGACCCGCGAGGTGGTCGATCTGCCGAGGTTCAGCGCGAGGAGGGGCGCGGAGGGCGCGGAGGGCGCGGAGGGCGCGGAGGGCGCGGAGGGCGCGGATTCGGACACCTGGCTCACCGCTGAGGAGATTGACGGGCGGATCGCGGAGGCGGTGACGGATCTGCCGGGGGGTGTGGAGGGGAAGATTGTGCGACTGGTGATCACGGATGTGCCCCGGGACCTCTTCCGTGAGCTCGACCACCAGCAGATCCGGGCGCTGAAGGCCGAGGCGCTCCACTTCCACCTCGACGCCCGTCGCCCGGAGGTCCGGGAGCGGCTCATCACCGAGGAGGTCCGTCGCCGTACGCTGGAGGAGGAGCTGGAGGCGTTCCTCGAGGCGTGGGAGCCCACGACGCCCGGGATCGACCGGGAGCGGCTGCTGGAGGTGGGCGCCCGGTACCTGGCGGATACCGAGGACTGGCGGGAGGCCCTCGATCTGCCGCTGGAAGAGTCCAGCGATCAGAGTCCAGAGTCTGGAGATCAGGATCTGGCGTCGCTGCGACGTGCCGACCCTTCCGGTGAGGATGGGGATGGAGAGAATGAGGCGGAGCTACAGGTACAGGCCGAGGTAGAGGGAGACGGAGAGGACGAAGCAGCGGGCCCGGCCGGAGGAGCCGACCCCACCCCCACCCCCAGCCCCACCCCCGGTACGAAGACGCCGGAGGCGTCATGAGACTGGACCGCCTCAAGCTGACCAACTTCCGGCAGCACGCAGACACGGAGATCGATTTCGCCTCCGGCGTCACCGGTATCATCGGGCCGAACGGAGCGGGGAAGAGCACGCTGCTGGAGGCGGTGGCGTGGGCGATCTACGGGGCGCCGGCGGCCCGGGGCACCAACGAGACGATCCGTTTCGCACGGGCGGAGCCCCGGAGCACGGTGCGGGTAGAGCTGGAGTTCGGGCTGGTGGGGCACGACTACCGGGTGGTGCGTACGCTCACGGCGGCGGACGTGTACCTGGACGGCGACGAGCGACCGGTGGCCACCAGCATCCGGGGCGCCACCGACTACCTCCAGCAGCGGCTGGGGATGACGAAGGACGAGTTCTTCAACACGTACTTCACCGGCCAGAAGGAGCTCCAGTTCCTGGCCCAGATGGGCCCTACGGAGCGCGGCCGGTTCCTGGCCCAGGTCCTGGGCTACGAGCGGCTCCGGCTGGCGCAGGAGCGGGCGCGGGCCCGGCGGAACGATCTGCGGCACGAGATCGACGGGCTGAAGCAGGCCATGGCCGACCCGTCGTCGCTCAGGGCGGAGCTGGAGGCGGCCCGGGGTCAGCGCGAGGAGGTACGGGAGAAGGTGGACGCGCTGCGGTCGTCGGAGGAGACGGCCCGGTCCGCGCTGGAGGAGGTGACGCCGAAGTGGGAGGCGATCCAGGCGTCGCAGGAGCGGGCGTCGAAGCTGGAGCACGAGCGGGAGATGGCGGTCCGTGAGGTCGAGGCCGCGAAGCGGGCGGTGGAGAAGGCCCGGGAGGAGCTGGCCTCGCTGGCCGGGGCCGAGAAGGAGCTGGAGGGGCTGCGGGAGGAGCTGGAGCCGCTGCCGTCGCTCACCGAGGAGGTCCGGGCGCTCGGGGCGCTGGCGCAGCAGCACGCCCGCCGCGAGCCGCTGGCCGCCCAGGTCGAGGAGCTGAAGAAGGAGCTGGCCGAGGGCGAGAAGCGGCTGGAGAAGCTCGGCCAGGCGCCGGAGTACGTGGAGCGGTTCCGGGGCGAGCTCGACGAGCTGAAGGCGTCGCTGGCCGAGGCCGAGCAGGCGGCGGAGCGGGAGCGCGACGCGTGGCAGCAGGACCGCCAGGAGGTCCGGACGCGGCTCCAGACGTACAAGGATCGGACGTCGGAGCTGCAGCAGCAGCTCGATCAGCTCCGGGACGCCGGCCCCGAGGGCACGTGCCCCACGTGCGGCCGGCCGCTCCACGACCACTACAGCCAGGTGCTGACCGACCTGGAGGACGAGTGGGAGTCGCTGGTCCAGGACGGGAAGTGGCTGAAGAAGCGGGAGGGCCAGCTGGAGAAGAAGCCCGACGCGCTGGCCGAGGCGGAGCGGGCGCGGACGGAGCTCCAGGCCCGGATCGAGGACCGGCAGAAGAAGCTGAACCGGTCGGAGCAGGCGGTGGAGGAGGCCGGGAAGCTGACGAACGAGCTGGAGCGAAAGCGGGGCACGCTGGCGGCGAAGGAGAAGGAGCTGGCGGCGATCCCCGCCGACTACCGCCCGGAAATTCACGCGGCGAAGGAGAAGCGGCTGGAGGCGCTCCGGGAGGTGGAGCGGAGGGCCACGCGGCTGGAGGCGGCCGTGTCGCGGAAGCAGAAGCTGGAGGAGGAGCGGGCGGAGGCCGACGAGCGGCGAGCGGCGGCGGAGGAGCGGGGCACCGAGATCCGGGAGGAGCTGGAGTCGCTGGACTTCGACCGGGAGCGGTTCGAGACGTTGAAGCGGGAGCACGAGGCAGCGGCCGCGGCCGTGCAGAAGACCGCGGTGGAGCTGACGGCGGCGCAGGGGCAGCTGGAGCGGGCCGAGGACCGGCTGGCGGCGGCGGAGAAGGGCCGGGCGCGGTACGAGGAGCAGAAGGAGTCCCTCGACGCCATGGAGACCGAGCGCCGGCTCAACACCGAGCTCGACGCGGCGTTCAACCAGCTCCGGGTGGACCTGAACGCACGGGTCCGGCCGGAGCTGAGCGAGCTGGCCAGCGCGTTCCTCACCGACATCACCGCGGGCCGCTACACGGCGCTGGAGATTGACGAGAGCTACAATGTGCTGGTGCTGGACGAGGGCGAGGAGAAGCCCGTGATCAGTGGCGGGGAAGAAGACATCGCGAACCTGGTCCTGCGGCTGGCCATCAGCCAGATGATCGCCGAGCGGGCCGGCCACCCGCTGAACGCGCTGATCCTCGATGAGGTGTTCGGCGGGCTCGATGTGGCCCGGCGCGACAACGTGATCCAGCTCCTGCACGGGCTGACGGGGCGGTTCGAGCAGGTTATCCTGATCACGCACATCGAGTCGATCCGGGAGGGGCTCGACAACGTGGTGCGGTGCAGCTTCGACGAGCGAACGGGGGCGAGCGTGGTCACGCCGTTGACGGTGTGACCACAGAGCTGAGATCTGAGAGTTGAGATCTGAGTGGTTCGCGGCTGGGCCGGGTCCAGGGACTCGGCGACGGGGCTCGCGGCGGGGGTGCACGGTGGGGTCCAGGCTTCGAGGCTCGGCAGCGTTCCTCAACTTCGACTACCCGTCACGAAGGGCTCGACGGTTCGAAGGGCTCGAAGGGGAGGGGCGGAGATTTCCCCCGGATCGTGCGCGGGCGGCCGTGCCCAACCCGACTCGATGGTGGGGTTGCCGGCTGGCTTCGGGATTCGCGAAGAAGTTCGAGTTGGCCGGCTTCGAGTTCTTCGTGGTTCTTCGAACACTTCGTGACAGACGTTTCCTCGAAGATGCTGACGCCGGGAAGGTTGCCGGGGCCGCGAAGATGGGAGAAGTTGGACGCGGTTGGACGATGTTCGACGCAGTTTCGACGGATACAGCCATGGCGATCGAATGGGGACGCGAGCTGGACGCAGCACTCGACGCGGGGCGGAAGGACCGGAAGGCGGTCTTCCTCTACTTCGCCAAGGACCCGTGACCGGAGTGCGCTCGGCTGGATGCCGAGGTGTTTTCCGATGACCGGGTGGTCGAGGCCGTCCGCGACCGGTTCGTAGCGCTGAAGCAGTTCCTGGGCGAGGACCGGGAGACGAGCCGTCGCTACCGGCCGTTCTGGACGCCCACCCTCTACTTCCTCGACCCCGATGGCCACGCGCTGGTCACCTGGCCGGGGCTCATCAACGCCGACGACATGCTCGCGCTCCTGGACTTCGGCGCGGCGCAGGTGGGGATGCGGCGGGGCCGGTTCAAGCCGGCGCTCGAGCTGCTCGAGGGGGTCGCCGAGGACTGGCCCGACTCGCCGCTGGCTCCGGAAGCGCTCTGGTGGGCCGGCAACCTCCGCTACGTCATGGAGGGTGGCCGAAGCGCGCTGGACGAGCTGCGGGCGGAGCTGATGGAGCGGTACCCGGAGAGTGCGGCGGCCCGGCGGGTCTGAGCCGATGTCGAGGTGCCTGCGAAAGTTCGTACGTGCTAGCCGGGGTCGGCTTTCCGCGGTCTCAGCATCACGGCGGCGCCGAGAATCAGGACGGTGCCCAGCACGGTAGCGACCGGCAGTCCCTCCCCCAGCCAGGTCAGGCCGAGGAAGGCAGCCACCACGGGTTCGATGGTGGCGAGCATGCTGGCGGCGCTGGCGTCGATGTGGTGGAGGCCGGCGTAGAAGAGGAGGGCGGCCAGGAGGGTGGGTCCGAGCCCCATGAGGAGGATGATGCCGGTGGCCTCGGGGTGCTCCGTGATGGCTGCCCACGGCGGCGCGCCCACGGCCAGAGCCAGCGTCCCGATCCCGTAGGCGTAGAGGATGGTGGTGGGCACGCTGTACCGGGTTCGGACGCGCTTGCCGAGGACGGTGTAGAGCCCGTAGGTGACGCCGCTGGTGAGGCCGAACGCGGCGCCGACCCACCCGATGGAGCCCACGTCGCCGGCCACCCAGCGCCAGGCGCCGGTGACCAGGAACGCGCCGGCGAGGACCATGCCCAGGGGCACCAGCCGGCGCAGGCGCACGGGCTCCCACCCTGCGGACCACGCGATGGCCACGACCCAGCCGGGGGCGGTGTAGAGGAGCGCGGCGGCCACGGCCAGCGGGACGCGGTCCACGGCCTCCATGTAGACGTAGTAGAAGAGCCCCACACTGATGACGCCGTAGGCGACGAGGAGGGGGAGATCGGCGCGGCGGACCTTCAGGATCCCGGGCCGCCACAGGGCCAGCGGGAGGACGCCGATGAAGGCCAGGCCGGCGCGAGCGGAGGCGAGCTGGATGGGCGTGACGCCGTGCTCGAACGCCAGCCGTCCGAAGAGGCCGAGGCTGCCCCACAGCGAGGCGGCCCCGAGGATCATGGCGGCGCCGAGGACGGGGCGCACCGGGCCGGCTCCGACGCGGCTGGTCCTGCCGGGGCGGTCGGCCGCGCCGGCTCCGTGGGTCCCGGCGTCGTCTACAGCGCGGGGCTCACCAGGCCCGTCGCCCGGGTCCCCGGGTCCGGTCACGGCCGCTCGGCCAACGCCCTCCAGGCCTCGGCCCGCTCCACGTGCCGCTCCGCCGTCTCCTCCTCACCCTTCAACGTGTGGGCGGCGTACGCCGCGTAGTGGGCGTAGGCGTAGTAGTACGGGATGTTGGTGGTGGACGGCTCGGGCCAGAACTCCCACTCGTCGGGGATCCCGCCGCGGTGGACGAAGACGTTCCAGAGGAGGGAGTCGGTACGCGGCAGGTCGATGTAGTCGCCGGGAAGCTGCATGGACTCGGGCATGGCGTAGAGGCCCCGGGCCGCGTCGGGCTGGAGCGGCTCGGGCGAGAGCTTGAGCGCGATCCCGTGGCGGACCAGGTTCTGCCCGAGGCCGACGCGGCCGTACGCCTGCGTGGTGGTGGCGAAGTAGACCGGTCGGTCACCCAGCGCGTTCTGGACGATGTTCAGCAGGAACACGTCCGCCGGCAGGAGCACCCGCTCGCCCGGGATGGTGAACGTAAGCTGGCCCGCCTGCATCTGCACCGGCTCCTCGATCATGAAATTGTACGGGTTCTGATTGTACAGCATGGGGATCGAGTCGACGCGGCCGTCGGACATCTGGAGGATGGATCGCGACGGCGGTTCCCAGCCTTCCGGTGGCGCGAACTCGTCCAGGGCCACGGCGCCGGTGTCGGTGCGCTGGGGCTCCGGGGCGTAGAACTCGGCGCTCTTCTCCGGCTGGAACGGTCGCTGGCAGATGATCCGGGTCGGGTCCTCCAGCGGGTCCTGGTCGGGCTCGCACGGTGTGGTGAGCGCCTTGATCTGCTTGGCGTACCACGGCGTGTTGAGGTAGCTCATGACGATGACCGTCACGTCGCGCCGGACGCCCTCCACCTCCTGGATGTACCAGAGGGGGAAGGTGTCGTTGTCGCCGTTGGTGAAGAGGACGCCGTACGGCTCCACGCTCATGAGCAGATTGTACGCCCAGTCGCGGGCCGCGTAGTCGTCGCTGCGGTCGGCCCGGCCCCAGTTCAGCATCAGCGGGAGCACGGCCAGCACCAGGACGGGCGCCGCCACGGCGTACCGCTGCCCGGCGGTGGCGAAGCGGCCGGCGGCGTGGAGCCGGTCGGCGAGCTCCCGCCAGAGGGCGAAGATGCCGATCCCCGCCCAGAGCCCCCACATGCTGAAGCTCACGATGAAGAAGTAGTCGCGCTCGCGGACCTCGTGGAGCCCCATGTCGTAGCCGCCGCCGGCCTGGGGATAGGTGTAGCCGTAGCGGAAGTTCAGGTAGCCCACGAGCCCTATGGAGAGGGTGGCGAAGAGGATCACCATGTACCACCAGCTCGTGCGGTCCTTCCGGTAGTGCTCGTAGAGGCCGTAGAGGCCGAGGGCGGTGAAGAGGAGTGTGAAGAGCGGGCGGATGGCGAAGCCCGAGTCCGGGTTCGTCAGCCCGCCGAACAGCGAGTGCTCGGCGTTGAGCGTGCGGGCCCACTGCCAGTCGAAGTACTGGAAGTAGTTCCCGATCTGGGCCAGGATCAGCCCGATCCCCCGGGGCACCGACGGGTCCGTGGGGTCCGAGAAGACGCCCGGCTTGTCGTACTGCTGCCGGGTCAGGCTCTCCCAGAGCGCGTTCAGCGTGCTCGGGTCGGCCTCGTTGATGACCGGGTCCAGCGCGGCCCGGAGCGGGAGGAACAGGTGCGTGCTCAGGCCGATGAGCCCCACCACCGCCGCGAACGCGTACAGCTTCCAGTTGGTGAGCGTCTTCGACTCCACCAGCAGGATGAAGACCAGGAGCGCCGGCGCCACCAGGAACGCCATGAGGTGGTTGCCCACGCTCAGCGCCAGGATGAAGACGATGAGCAGGATCAGGTTGTCGTCCTTGCCCCGCCCGAGATGGTCCCGCCAGAGGAACGCCAGGAACGTGATGACGGCGATGGTGGCCAGGCTGACCGTGTAGACCTTCTCGTTCACGTTCGACTGGCTCCACACCGTGAACGCCGTGGCGCTCACCAGCACGGCCAGGCTCGCGCCCATGAGCCGCTGGATCCGGTCCTTCGTGAACCAGGCCACCACCCGGTGCATGACCAGGAACCAGCAGCCGTGGGCCAGGGCGCCCATGGTGGCGCTGAACAGGTTGATCCGGACGGCCACCTCCACCCCGAGGGGCGCCAGGAGCAGCGACCACGCCTTGGCCAGGATCACGAACGTCGGGTTCCCCGGCGGGTGCGGCACGCCCATGATGTGGGCCGTGGCGATGTACTCGCTGGTGTCCCAGAACGCCGTGGTCGGCGCCAGGGTGATGGCGTACAGCACCCAGACCGCCACCGCCGCGATGAGCGCCGGGATGTACGGCCACTCGTAGTCGGTCTTCGGCGACGATGGGAGTGATGCGGCCGGCGGGGCCTTCTTCTTCGGGGCGTCCGCCTGCTTCGTCGGCTCGTCGCCGTAGGACGCGTCCACTGGCTCGTTCTTCTGGTTCATTCGTTTCCGCTACCGGTTCCGGGGAGCTGCGGTGCAGCGATCAGAGGAGGCCGAGGACGATGCCGACGCTCACGAACATGTCGTGCTGCATCTCGGCGTCCGCGTCGGCCTGGATCTCGTACCAGCTGATGTAGTCGCCGATCTCGGCGTTCAGCGCCAGGGGGCCGAGCGTCAGGTCCAGGCCACCGCCCAGGTGGACCGTCGGGTCGCTCGCGTCCTCCAGCGCCTGCGTGTTCTCGGTGTCGAAGTCGTACTGCCTCAGTCCGCCACCGACGAAGACGTAGGGCTGGATGATGATGAGCTTCGGCAGTGGCCGGAAGACCAGGTCGCCGGCGATGGCCAGCATCTTCGGCTCCAGTGTCTCCGTCACGCCCTCCGTGCTGACCTCCGAGCCTGTCTTGTAGTCGACGTTCGCCCGGACGTTGAACGGCAGGCCGATCAGCCCCAGCTCGAGACCCACCCCGAACGCCAGGCTGCCGCTCTTGTCCGCCACTATGGTCCCGGCCGTGGTGGTGGCCTGGCCCAGGTCCGACAGCGGGACGTACAGCCCCACCCGCGGGTTCAGCTTCAGCTCGAGCCCCGGCGCCTGCGCGGCCGCCGGCGCGGCCATGCCCAGCAGGCACGTCGCGACGAGCGCGGACTTCAGTACGGTCTTCATGGAGAATTCCCTTCCGTTTCTCCATGGTTGGCAGCGACAGACTCACAAGATAAGGGGAATCCGGGGGAGGTCGACAGGTGGGGGATTCGGGGTCGGGGTCGGGGTCGGGGTGGGATTCCAACTCGAGCGCGTGGCGGTGGCCGATCCGCGGTGGGGAGCACCGCTCGTCGGGCCGGCGGCACTCGACCGTTCGGGGACGCACGGGGTATTATGGGGTGTCATGGCGAATCGAAAGGACATCCGGGTACGGGTCATCAGCGGCCGCCACGGTGACAATCGCGACGTGGCAGATCTCACCCCCGGTGAACGAATGGCTATGGTGTGGCCGATCACCCGGGACGCGTGGGCCTTCAAGGGGGAGCCGGAGCGTGCTGAATCCCGACTTCAGAGACATCTTGTCCGCGTTCATCACAGAGGACGTTGAATTCCTCGTTGTCGGTGCGTACGCCCTGGCCGAGTCGGACGTCGTCTTCCCGATCGACGGACTCGACATTCCCGTGATCGGGCGCGACGATCTGATCCGGAACAAGCGGGCGCTGGGCCGGACGAAAGACCTCGCCGACATCGAAGCGCTGGAGGCGGAGTAGGGCCGCGAGGTCTTATCCGCCCTCTTCCACCACCAGCGCCCCCGACCCCACCACCTCCGCCCGCCAGCCCGGCGGGAGCCAGAGCGTGGCGCTGTACTCGTGGATGACGGCTGGCCCGTCGACGGTCGCGCCCTCGGCCCGCCCCGCCCGCCCCACCGCCCGCGCTTCCACGGCCTCACCCTGATACCGGACGGTGATCGGCCGGTCGGATGGGGTTTCGCCGGAGACGCTGCCGCCACCCCTCGTCGCCTGGTCTGACGGCACCGCCGTGGCCGGCCCCACCGCCTCCACCCGCGCGGTCACCAGCTCGACCCGTGCATCGCGGCGGGCGAAGCCGTAGCGGGCCTCGTGAGCGGCGTGGAACGCCTCGACCCAGCCGGCGGGTCCGTCGCCAGCGTCGGCCGGTACCCGGAGCTCGAACGACTGGCCGTGGTAGCGGACGTCGGCGAGGCGGTGGAGGGTGACGTCGTTGGGGGACACGCCCTCGGCCTCCATGGCCGCCCGGGCCTCGGCTTCGAGGGCGCCGAAGGCGGCGGCAATGCGGTCGGCGGCGTCGGGGCCCAGGAGCACGGTGCGGGAGACATCTTTGCGGACGGGGGAGACGAGCATGCCGTAGGCGGACAGCACGCCGGGGTCCGGCGGGATTAGGAGCCGGGACACGCCGAGGCGGGTGGCCAGCTCCACGGCGTGGAGGCCGGCGGCGCCGCCGAAGGGGACGAGGGCGAAGTCCACGGGGTCGTGTCCGCGCTCGACGGAGATGACCCGGAGCGCGCCCTCCATGGCGGTGTCGGCCACGGCCAGGATCCCCTCGGCGGCGTCGTCGAGGGAGGCGCCGAGCTTCGAGGCCAGGTCGGAGAGCGGGCCCTCGATGGCGGCCCGGTCCAGGGCCCGGTCGCCGCCCAGGAACGCGTCGGCGGGGAGGCGGCCGAGCCAGACGTGGGCGTCGGTGACGGTGACCCGGCGGCCGCCCCGACCGTAGCAGATCGGGCCGGGGTCGGCGCCGGCGCTCCGGGGCCCGACCCGGAGCGCGCCGCCGGCGTCCACCCCGGCAATCGACCCGCCGCCGGCGCCCACGGTGTGGATGTCGATCACGGGGACGGCTACCGGCACGCCGGCGATGGTGAACTCACGCGTGTGCAACGGTGCGCCGGGGCAGAGGGAGACGTCGGTGGACGTGCCGCCCATGTCGAAGGTGATGATGTCTTCGAAGCCGGCGTCCCGGGCCACGGCCCGCGCGCCCATGACGCCGCCGGCGGGTCCGCTCAGGACCGTGTGGACCGCCTCCCGCCGGGCCCGTTCCACCGGCACCGCGCCGCCGCCGGAGCCCATGATCCGGACCCGCTCGGCCCCGGACTCGTCGGCGAGCCGGCCCAGGTACCGGTCCATCCGGGGCGCCACGTAGGCGTTCACCACCGTCGTAGCCGTCCGCTCGTACTCCCGGTACTCCGGCAGCAGTCGGGATGAGACGGAGAGCGGTACGCCCAGCCCCTCCAGCGCGTCCGCCACCGCCTCTTCATGCGACGGGTCCGCGTAGCTGTGCAGGAGGCACACCGCCACCGACTCGGCGTCCGCGAGATTCGCGGCCAGCGCCTTGAGTTCGGCCGGGTCGAGGGGCTCCTCCTCCGTGCCGTCAGGCCCCAGCCGCCCGGTGACCCCGTGCCGGTGGTCTCGCTCCACCAGCGGCGGCGGCCGGTGGCCGACGATGGCGTACAGCTGCGGCCGGTTCTGCCGCCCGATCTCGATGACGTCCTCGAAGCCCCGGTTCGTCACGAGGCCCACCCGCGCTCCGGTACGTTCGAGGAGGGTGTTGGTGGCAACCGTAGACCCGTGAACGAGGACGAACCGTGGCTGCGACCCGGCTCTGCCGGGTGACGTCGGGGAGCTGGGGGACTGGGGGACTGGGGGTCGGGTTTCGTCCTGCGCCATCTCCCAGTCCCCCAGTCCGGCTTCCGCCGAAGACCCGGCGTCTTCCGGCGCGACCCCGGCCTCGCCCGGACCATCCCCCAGTCCGGGGCGGGGTGTGGAGGGGCTGTCGGTGCCGCCCAGAACGCTGGAAATGCCCGCAAGCACGGCCCTCGCCGGATCGTCCGGCGTCGACGGCACCTTCAACACCGACAGCCGGCCGTCCACGACGGCCACCACGTCCGTGAACGTGCCGCCCGTATCGACCGCGATGATTGACACCCTGTCTCCGTTCGCTGACATTCGCGACTCCATGATCCGTCCCGACTTCGACACGTTCGCACGCCTCGCCGATCAGGGCGACCTGGTGGCGGTGACCCGCTCGGTCCCGTTCGACACAGAGACCGCGGTGACGGCCTATGCCAAGCTGCGCCGACCGCCGTTTGGGTTCCTCCTCGAATCCGTCACCGGCGGCGAGCGCTGGGCCCGCTGGACCTTCCTGGGCACCGAGCCCCGGGAGGCGTGGCGGGTCGAGCCCGCGCCGGGCGACGAGCCCGCGGCCGGCGGCGGGGCCCGATCCGGCGACGAGGCCGGCGGGCCGACGTCGTCGCCGAGCCGGATCCGTCGCTGGACCCCCGACGGCGGCTGGGGCGAGCCCATCGTCGTCGAGGACCCCATCGCCGACCTGGCCGAACGGCTCCGGTCGAAGACGCCGGTGGTCCCGCCGGGCGTGCCTCGCTTCTTCGGCGGTGCCGTAGGGTACCTCGGGTACGACTGTGTCCGCCACATCGAGCACCTGCCCGACGCGCCGCCGGACCCGCTGGGGCTGCCGGAGGCGGTGCTCCTGTTCACCGACGTGGTCCTCGCCATCGACAATGTGTACGGCCGCGCGGTGGTGATCGCCACTGTCGATGTAGCCGATGTGCGTGGCGAGCGCGACGGTGACGGGCGGGACGAGGGGGCGCTGCGGGAGCGCTATGACGAAGCCGTGGCGAAGATCGATGACCTGGTGGGCCGACTGGATTCGGCGCGGGGGCCCGCGCGACTGGGGGGTGGGGGGACTGGGGGACTGGGGGATGTGGTGGACCGCGGACCGCGGTCGGCCGAACGTGCGTCGGGGTCGGCCGGCTTGCCGGGCGGGGTATCCAGCTCCTTTTCTCAGTCCGGGTTCGAGTCGGCGGTTCGGCGGGTGAAGGAGTACATCGGGGCGGGGGACGCGTTCCAGGTGGTGCTGAGCCAGCGGCTGGAGGTGGAGCTGGGGGCGGAGTCGTTCGAGGTCTACCGGCGGCTCCGGTCGCTGAACCCGTCGCCGTACATGTACTTCCTGGAGCTCGACGGGGTGGCCATAGTGGGCTCGTCGCCGGAGGTGCTGGTGCGGGTGGAGGACCGGACGGTGACGGTCCGGCCCATCGCGGGCACACGGGCCCGCGGCGCCGACGAGGCGGAGGACCGGGCGCTGGCCGACGACCTACTGGCGGACCCGAAGGAGAGGGCGGAGCACCTGATGCTGGTGGACCTGGGACGCAACGACGTAGGCCGCGTGGCCGAGTACGGCAGCGTCCGGGTCCCGGAGCTCATGGAGATCGAGCGCTACAGCCACGTGCTCCACATGACCAGCCAGGTGGAGGGGACGCTGCGAGACGGGCTCGACGCCTTCGACGCCTTCCGGGCCACGTTCCCCGCCGGCACCGTATCCGGCGCTCCGAAGGTCCGGGCCATGGAGATCATCGACGAGCTCGAGCCGGTGCGACGCGGTCCCTACGCCGGCGCCGTAGGGTACTTCGGCTACGGCGGCCGGACCATGGACACCGCCATCGCCATCCGGACCCTGGTGGCCGCCGGCGGGCGGGCCTGGGTCCAGGCCGGCGCCGGGATCGTGGCCGACAGCGTCCCCGAGCGGGAGTACGAGGAGACGCTCTCCAAGGCCCGGGCGCTGCTGACGGTGCTGGGAACGGAACGGACCACGGAAGGCTGACGCCCCCGGCGGTTCCACAGGCGTAGCCGAGCCCCTGCTCGGCCGCAAACACCCTCGCGCCGATCGGCGCACGAGCCCCCCGTGTTGAGGCCCTCACGGAACAGACCCGAATCGGCCTTCCGCGGCTGTTGACCGATCGGTTGACAACTCGTGCAAATGGTGTTTGCGTCAGGGACGGCCGGTCCGAGTCGGGCCGGGACGTGAGTCTCGATCGAGAGTCGGGAGGGGCGAGCGACCGGTGCGGTGGGGCCATGGTAAAGGAGAAGACCGATGAAGGGAGAGCCATAGTGAGATACAAGTGGGCGTGGGTGGCGCTGTTCGCGCTGTTGGGCGCGACACCGCTCGCCGCGCAAGAAGGCACCGTTCTAGGGCAGGTGTTGGACAGTTCGACGAACGAGCCCCTGACCGGTGTACAGGTGTACGTGGAGGGTACGAACCTGGGTGCTCTGACGAACGAGGATGGCCGGTACATGATCCGGCAGGTCCCGGCGGGGGAGCACGAGGTTCGGGCCGCGCTGATCGGGTATTCGACGGTCGGCGAGGATGTTACGGTGGTGGCGGGCGAGACGCTGACGCAGGACTTCCGTCTGCGCGAGTCGGCCATCGAGCTGGGCGCGGTGGTGGTTTCGGCCACGGGCCAGCAGCAGACGAAGCGAGAGATCGGCAGCTCGGTGGGCGTGATCCAGGTCGAGGACGTGGAGATGGCGCCGGTGAAGTCGTTCTCGGACCTTCTTCAGGGCCGGACACCGGGTCTGACGGTGGTTCGTGCCGGCGGGACGAGTGGTGCCGGCTCACGGGTCCGGATCCGGGGCAGCAACAGCATGTCGCTGTCCAACGACCCGCTGTTGATCATCGACGGTGTGCGGGTGGAGAATTCGCAGAGCTCGTTCGGGCTGTTTACGGGCGGTCAGACCACGTCGCGTCTGAACGATCTGAACCCGGATGACATCGAGAACATCGAGGTGCTGAAAGGTCCGGCGGCGTCGGCGCTGTATGGTACGGCGGCGGCGAACGGCGTGATCCAGGTCACCACGCGGAAGGGTACGGCGGGCACGTCGAGCTGGAAGATGTGGACCGAGGGGAGCACCATGGCGCTGCCTCTGGAGTTCCCGGACAACGTGATGGCGGTGGACGGCTCGGGCCTGCCGTGCACGCTGCAGGATCAGGCGGCGGGCACGTGTACGGTGTCGGGCGACGTGCTGACATCGAACCCGCTGGAGGACGAGGCCGTGACGCCGTTCCGTGATGGAACGGGCTTCAAGTACGGCGCGAGCGTATCGGGTGGGAGCGATGACGCCACGTACTACATTTCGGCGGAGCGGGAGGAAGAGACCGGGATCCTGGAGGAGAACAGCCTCGAGCGGACGAACCTGCGAGCGAACGTGACGGGGTTCGTGAGCGAGGACCTGTCGGTGGGCGCGCGTGTCGGCTACACGGGGAGCGACATCCAGCTCCCGCAGAACGACAACAGCGCGCTCGGGATCCTGCCGAACGGGCTGACGGCGCCGCCGACGCCGTTCTACGTGGACAACTGGGACGGCTTCGGGCTGCCCCGTGACTACCTGTTCGCCTGGGATCAGAACCAGGACCTGACCCGGCTGACGCTGTCGGGGAACGCGTCGTGGAACCCGCTCCCGTGGCTGTCCATGAACGGGACGGCCGGTCTGGACCAAGTGAACCGGCACGACAACTCGCTGATCGATCCCAACGTCCTGATGCTGTTCGGTCCTCCGTTCAGCACCGGGTTCCGGGAGTCGTGGCGGGTGAACGATGAGAACCAGACGGCGAACGGGAACGCCACGATGACGTTCGACCTGCTGCCGGGGCTGGTTTCGGCCACGTCGTTCGGCATGCAGTACAACCGTGCGAAGACGCACGCGATCTACGCGTTCGGCTCCGGCATCACGCCGGGCACGGGCTCGCTCTCGGGCGCCAGCACGGGCTACGAGGCGGACGAGACGAACATCGAGAACGTGACGCTGGGCACGTACGTCCAGGAGCGGCTCACGTGGCGGGACCGGATCTACCTGACCGGTGCGCTACGGGGCGACCGGAACAGCGCGTTCGGGACCAACCTGGGCTGGGTGTGGTACCCGGCCGTGAGCGGGTCCTGGATCGTGAGCGAAGAGGACTTCTTCCCGGACACCGACGTGCTGAGCAGCCTGCGGCTACGGGGTGCCTGGGGCCAGTCGGGTCTGCGGCCCACGTTCCGCCAGGCGCTTCAGTTCTTCGCCGGCGTGACGGCGGCTACGGTCACGGGCGAGGTGCCCGGGTTCGTGATCGCCGGTGCCGGCAACCCGGACCTCGAGCCGGAGATCTCCACGGAGATGGAGCTCGGGCTGGAGGCGGACCTCCTGCGAGGTCGCGCGGGGCTGGAGCTGACGTGGTACAAGAAGAACTCGACCGACGCGCTGGTGGCCGTTCCGCTACCGCCGTCGTTCGGTGCCACGGCCACCCGGATGGAGAACATCGGGGAGATGGAGAACACGGGAGTCGAGGCGGCGCTCAACGTGACGCCGGTCTCCACGCGTGACGTGAACTGGGACTTCCGGGTCTCGCTGGCCACGAACGACAACGAGGTGACGAGCCTCGGCGGCGCGGAGCCCATTATCTTCGGGCTGCTGGGCAGCACGCAGCGGCACCAGGTGGGGCACCCGGCCGGCTCGTACTTCCAGCGGCCCATCGAGAGCTTCGAGGACGCCAACGGCGACGGGATCATCGAGGCGTCGGAAGTGGTGATCGGGGACTCGGCCACGTACGTGGGGCAGCCGTTCCCGACCGCGGAGATGACCGCGTCGTCCACGCTCGACCTCTGGAATATGCTCCAGCTGTCGGCGCTCGTGGACTACAAGAGCGGTCACCAGATCTTCAATGCCACCATGTGGGACCGGTGCGATGCCGGTGTCTGCGAGGAGCGCTACATCGCCGGCGCCTCACTCGAGGACCAGGCGCGCTGGGTGGCCTACGACGAGGCCAACACGGTGGCCGGATTCATCGAGGACGCCGACTTCGTCAAGCTGCGCGAGGTCTCCCTGACCATGCAGGTCCCGGAGACCGTGCGCGCCATGGTCGGCGCCAGCGACATGAGATTCACAGTGGCGGGCAACAACCTGGTCACGTGGACCGATTACAGCGGGTTCGAGCCCGAGGTGAACGGTGCCGGCCAGGACAACTACGCCACCTTCGACTTCCGGACGCTCCCGCCCCTGCGGATGTGGACGCTCCGGCTCGACGTTTCGTTCTGAGGATGGGGTAAAAGGATGAGAATGAATACAAAGGTATGGCTGCTCGCCCCGGCGCTCGCGCTGGCGGTGGCGGCCTGTGACGTGGACAGCCTGCTGGACGTCCCGGACCCCGATGTGGTGTCGGTGCCGGTGGTGCAGGACCCGGAGAACCTGTCGGCGGTCAAGGCGGGTGCGATCCGTGAGTTCGCCCGGGCGGTCGGCGGGGTGCAGAACAACGAAGGCGGGCAGATCCTGTACAGCGGCCTGTTCGCCGACGAGTACTATCACTCGGGCAGCTTCACGACCCGGCAGGAGGTGGATGCCCGGGACATCGCGGAAACCAACGCAGGGAACGGGACGGCGTTCTTCTGGCTCCAGCGGGCGCGGAACCACGCGGCGCTGGCGGCCCAGATGTTCGCTGAATCGGACGAGGCGGGCTCGGCGGATCACGCTGACGTGCTGGGGCTCGAAGGGTTCACCTACGTTCTCTTCGGTGAGAACTATTGCTCCGGCGTGCCCTTCAGCACGCTGCCCATCGCGGGTGAGACGGAGTACGGCGAACCGCTGAGCCGCACGGAGATGTTCAACCGTGCCATCGACCAGTTCGATGCCGCCCTGGGCATGGTATCCTCCGGGACCGAGGCCGACATGGCCCGGATCGGGAAGGCCCGGGCGCTGTTGAACCTGGGGCAGTACGGCCAGGCCGCGGCTCTGGTCTCGTCGATCCCGACCTCCTTCGGGCGGGACGTGGCCTATTCCGAGTCGGTCCAGGCTGCCTGGAACGCCGTCTGGAATCTGGTCAACGCCGAGAAGCGGTGGTCGGCGGCGGCGAGCGAAGGGACGAACGGGCTCCCGTTCGGGACCGACGCCCGCACCACCATCGCGTTCACCGGCCCCGGCTTCCGGGCCACGGTGGACCACTACGAGCAGCTCCGCTACGACACCCAGGGTGACGACGTGCCGCTGGCGACGGGCACCGAGGCACGCCTGATCGAGGCGGAGGACGCGCTCAACAACGGTCCCCGCGCCGATTTCTTCAGCATCCACAACGGGTTGCGGACGGCGGCCGGGCTGCCCACGCTGACAGACACGGGGCAGACGTTCGACGAGCTGGTGGACCTGCACTTCGAGGAGCGGGCCTACTGGCTGTGGCAGACGTCGCACCGGCTGGGCGACCTCCGGCGGCTCGTGCTGCAGTACGACCGCTCGCCCGCGGACGTGTACCCGGTCGGAGCTACGGTCCAGGGCGAGACCCGGGGCAACCAGCTGACGCTGCGGGTGCCGTTCGACGAGCGGACCAACCCGAGCTACGACGCTTCCGCCTGCGATCCCACGCAGCCCGGTTGAGTCACGGCTGAACTGCCGCTGAGTCGCCCGGCCGGAGCCGGCCGGTGCGACCCCTGGCAGGGGTAGGCGAGACGGAGGGGCGTCGGTGGAGCGATCCGCCGGCGCCCTTTCCGCATCCGGGGCGCAGGCGCGGGAGCCCTGGCAGGTCGCACCCTGGCAGGTCGCGGAACAACCGGTGTGCGGCCCCGACCCTAGCCCTTCTCCGCCGCCAGCATCCCGTCGATCGCTTCGAACAGCCGGTCGAACTGCTCCGGCTCGTGGGCGGCGGTGGCGCACAGCCGGAGCCGGGCCATGCCCCGGGCCACGGCGGGGAATACCACGGCGGAGACGAAGACGCCGTCTGTGAGCATGCCCCGGGCCCAGCGGTAGGCCCGGAACTCGTCGCCGAGGATGACCGGCACCACGGGGGATTCGCACTCGCCCGAGTCCAGCCCCCGCTCCCGGACGCCCTCCTGGAGGATGGCCGTGTTGCGGCGCAGCCGCTCCATGATGCTCGGGTCGTCCCGGAGCGTCCGGATCCCTGCCAGCGCCGCGGCGGCGTTGGCGGGGGTCAGGGCGGCGCTGAAGATGTAGGGTGCCGAGCCGTGCTGGACGTAGATCTTGAGGTCGCGTGCACCGGCCACGAACCCGCCGGAGCTCGGGATCCCCTTGGAGAGCGACCCGGTAATGATGTCGATGCGGCTCGGGTCCACGTCCTGGGCCTCGCAGGTGCCTCGCCCCGTCTCGCCGATGGCGCCGAGGGCGTGGGCCTCGTCCACCAGGAGGAACGCGCCGTACTTCTCCTTCAGCTCGATCATGTCGGCCAGCGGCGCCTGGTCGCCGTCCATGCTGAAGACGCCGTCCACGGCGATGAGCACCCGGTCGGCGCCCTTCTGGTCGGCCTGCTTCAGCCGCCGCTCCAGGTCGCCCATGTCGTTGTGGCGGAACGGTCGCATCTCCATCCCGGCCATCCGGCACCCGTCCTGGATGGAGGCGTGGGCGTAGCGGTCGAGGATCGCCCAGTCACCGGATCCGAAGAGCGACGTGATGACGCCCACGTTGGCGTCGTAGCCGGAGCTGAAGGCCGACGCGGCCTCCACGCCCAGGAAGTCGGCGAGCTCCGTCTCGAGCCGGTGGTGCAGGTCGAGGGTGCCGGTAAGGAGCCGGACGCCGCCGGTGGAGGTGCCGTACCGCCGGACGGCGGCCTGCACGGCGTCGTTGATCCGCGCATCGCCGATGAGCCCCAGGTAGCTGTACGACGAGAACATGAGCAGCTCCCGATCGAACGCCGAGGAGGTGGCGCCGGGCGTCTTCTGGAGCGGGAGCTGGTAGGTGTAGAGGGAGTGGGGCAGCCCCCGGTGGAACAGCTCGAACCACTGGTGCACGGCGTCGGTGTCCAGGAGCGAGCCCGGCTCGATGAGCTCGTCGACGGGGCGCCCGTCGAAGAAGCCGTCGAAGGGATCGCGGGTGTAGCCCGCGAGGGAGTCAGCGGACACGGAATCCGACCTTGATGGCTCCGTGGGCGTTCTTACCGAGGGCCGCTCGGATGGCGTCACGATACTCCTCCAGTTGGAACGTGTGGGTCAGCAGGTTGAATCGACCGAGGTCATCGCCGCGGATCAGGTCCAGTGCAGCGTCGAAGATGTCACGACTGCGGCCGTCGTGCATCACGGGCCCGTAGACCATGACGCCGGTCATCCGGATCTGCCGGTGCCATAGCCGGGTCAGGTCCACCTTCGCCACCGCCGCGGCGCCGGTCACCACGATCCGGCCGCCCTCCCGGGTCAGCGCCAGCGCGTCACGGATCGTGCCCGCTGACCCGACGGTGTCGTAGACCAGCGACGGGCCGCCCTCCACGAACATCGGCGCCATGCTGGGATCGAAGGTGTCGGCGTCCGGGAGCGACGACGCCCACGCGTACAGCTCGTCGCGGCTCCGGAGCACCGTGTCGGCGCCCAGCCCCCGGGCCTTCTCGGCCTGGAAACCGTAGCGGGCCGAGACGGCGATGCTGCCCTCCCAGCCGGTCCTCCGGAGCGTCCGGACCGTGAGGAGCCCGATGCTCCCGGCGCCCAGGACCAGCACCACGTCGTCGGGTACCGGCGGCTCCATGAACACGCCCTTGGCCGCCGACGCATATGCGTCGGTGAGGACGGCTACCTCGTCGGGGAGGTCGCCCTGGGGGTGGAGCATGCTCTCGTGGGCCACCATCTGGTCGCCCCAGCCGCCGCCCGTCAGCGGGCTGAACCCGGCGATGGAGCCGGTCCCGTCCGTGGCCCGACGGCACACGCCTACGTCGCCCCGTCGGCACGCCGGGCACGGATCCAGCCCCTTCTGCTCGCACGCGAGCATGGGGTTCAGGATCACCCGGTCGCCCTCCGACCACCGGGTCACCGCCGGCCCCGTCGCCGTTACCGTGCCCACTACCTCGTGGCCGAAGGTGAACGGGTAGGCGCTGTACGGCTCGAGGGTGAACGAGTCGTGGGCCGTGATCACCCCGAGGTCGGTGCCGCAGATCCCGGTGAGCCGGGGCTCGAGCCGGACCCAGCGGTCGCCCGGCAGCGGGCGGCGGGCCACGTCGTCGAGCCGGACGAACCCCAGCGGCCCCGTCCCGATGGCGGGCAGTCGGCCGGACAGCGCCCGTGTCAGGACGTACCGTAGGGGGCGGTAGTGAAACCGGATTGCGCGCAACGCGATCGGGGATTCGGGGTGAGCAGGAATGGGCAAGGTAGACGGCGGCCCGGCGGGTCACAACGGTGAGCGCGGAGGCGGCGCGACGGTGGGTCACCGAGCCGAGTGTACCAATACCGGCGCTATTCACGGGTTTTGTGACATTCGACGCGGACGGGAGCGCCGGGCGCTGCGAATCCGGCGACGACCCCGGAACCCGCCGGATCAACCCCGATCAACTCCGCGTACGCTCCGCGCCTCCGCGTCTCCGCGGTTGAACCAGGCCTTTCCCTCGCTCAGTCCCCGACGTACGCGATGCACTCGATCTCGACGTTCGCGCCGAGGGCGAGGCCGCTGCCGGCCACGGTGGAGCGGGCCGGCGGGCTGCCGGGCCAGGCGGCGGCGTAGGCGTCGTTCATGGCGGTGTAGTCGTCCATGTCCACCAGGAAGACGGTGCATTTCACCACGTCGCCCAGGTCGGCGCCGCCGGCCTGGAGCACGGTCTCGAGGTTCGCCAGTGTCTGCCGCGTCTGCTCGGCCACGTCGTCGCTGACCAGCTCGGTGGTGCCGGGCCGCGTCCCGACGGCGCCGGAGAGGAAGAGGAAGTCCCCGGCCCGGATCCCGGGGCTGAACGGGAGGTCGCCCAGCACCGCGGACTCGGGGGCGACGACGACGGGGGCATCGGCCTCGTCGCCGGCTTCGTCCATGGACTCCGCACAGCCTGCGGCGGCGAGGAGCGCGATCAGCAGGATACCGTATCTCATGCGTTCTCCGGGTTCTCGAGAGTGGTGTTATCCGGTGGTGCCGAGCTCCGACCGCACCGCGTCCACGTACGTCCGGATCGTGGCGTCGTGACCGAAGACATAGCGTGACATGAACCGGAAGAGCGGGTTGTGGATCTCGCCGTTCTCGGTGATGGTCAGCCGGGTGCCGCCCGCGTCGGGCTCGAGCTCGTACGTCCAGGCCCCGGCGAAGGGCAGGTCATGGTCGGCGATGCGGACCACCAGCCGCTCGGCGGAGTCGATGGCCACGGTCTCGAACGTGAGGGTGCCGGACCCCAGCGACTCCCGCCAGGTCGGGCCGCCGTCGGCATCCTCCAGCCGGGTCACGGCCTCCACGTCGGGGCGCCAGGCCGGGAACCGCTCCACGTCGATGAGGAGCGCCCAGACCCGGTCCGGCGGGGCGTCGATGTGCGCCGAGACCGTGGCGGTGTGGTGGACCGGAAGTCGGGTCCCGACGGCGGAGGCCACCAGCCCCAGCGCGAAGATCACGAGCAGGGCGATGAGCGGCCAGTGCCACCACCTGAGACGCATGGTCACTCCTGGAGTCGGGGTCGTCCCTGAAGGTGGGCCGCCGCCGCCGCGTCACGCAACGGGGGCCGGAGCTGGACGGCAGCTTCGCCGCGGCACCCTGGTGCCGGTACAAACCTTGCCGACCTACCCTCCACAATGACACCGATCATGAGGAACCAGGGCAGGGGCGGAGGGGGCACGGGCCCCGGCGGCGATCGCGGAGACGAGCAGGGGAAGGGTGGCGGCCCCATGGGCAGCCGGAAGACGCGATTCTCCGTCTTCTACTTCCTGGTGGCGTTCCTGATCCTGTTGGGACTCAACATATTCCTGGGGCGCCAGAACCAGGAGCCGATCCCGTACAGCGAGCTGAAGGAGAAGATCGAGGCCGGCCAGGTGGAGCGGGTCCGGCTCCGTGGCCCGAACATCCAGGCGATCCCGGACACCGTGTGGGCGGCGGGCCGGGCCAACGTTCCGGACGTCTGGAGCACCGTCCGTGTGGAGGGCGACGAGCGGTTCGTCCCGCTCCTGGAAGAAAACGACGTGATCATTGAGGCGGCCACGGAGGGCTGGCTCGGTGAGGCGCTCTTCTGGCTGCTGCCGCTGGGGATCATGCTGGCGTTCTGGATCTGGATGCTGCGGCGGATGAACCCGGCCAGCGGCGTCATGAAGGTGGGGAAGAACCGGGCCCGGCTCGTAGGCGAGGAGGGCACCGGCGTGGACTTCGACGACGTGGCGGGGGCCGAGGAGGCGAAGCAGGAGCTGGTGGAGATCGTGGAGTTCCTGCAGGAGCCGGAGAAGTTCCACCGGGTGGGCGCGAAGATCCCCAAGGGCGTCATGCTGGCCGGTGCGCCCGGCACGGGGAAGACGCTCCTGGCCCGGGCCGTGGCCGGTGAGGCCGGCGTCACGTTCTTCAGCATGAACGGGTCGGAGTTCGTGGAGATGTTCGTGGGCGTGGGCGCCAGCCGGGTCCGCGACCTCTTCGAGCAGGCCAAGGAGAACGCGCCCTGCATCGTCTTCATCGACGAGCTCGACGCGCTGGGCAAGGCCCGGGGCGCCGGCGGCCCCATGGGCGGCCACGACGAGCGGGAGCAGACGCTGAACCAGCTCCTGGTGGAGATGGATGGCTTCGACCCGAAGGTGGGCGTGATCATCATGGCGGCCAGCAACCGGCCCGAGATCCTCGACCCGGCGCTGCTGCGGCCCGGTCGGTTCGACCGGCAGGTGGTGGTGGACCGTCCGGACCGCCGGGGTCGCCAGGCGATCCTCGAGGTGCACGCCAAAGACATCAAGCTGGCGAAGGACGTGGACCTGGAGGTCATCGCCCGGAGGACACCGGGGTTCGTCGGCGCCGACCTGGCCAATCTGCTGAACGAGGGCGCGCTCCTGGCCGCCCGGCGAAACAAGTCCGAGGTCAGCATGGAGGAGCTGGACGCCGCCATCGATCGGGTCATCGCCGGGCTCGAGAAGAAGAACCGGCTGGTGAACGAGAAGGAGCGGCGGATCGTGGCGTTCCACGAGGCCGGGCACGCCATCGTCGCCGAGCGGGTGGAGAACGCCGACCCCGTCCACAAGATCAGCATCATCCCCCGGGGCGTGGGCGCCCTGGGCTACACCCAGCAGCTGCCCGAGGACGAGCGCTACCTGCTCCAGCGCCAGGAGCTCCTGGACCGGATGGCCGTGCTCCTGGGCGGCCGCGTGGCCGAGGAGCTGGTCTTCGACGAGATCAGCACCGGCGCCGCCAACGACCTGGAGCGCGTGGCCGAGATGGCCCGGAACATGGTCCGACAGTACGGGATGTCCGACGCGCTGGGCCCCGTGAGCTACGAGAAGCAGCGGACCACCTTCCTCCAGGGCAGCGACACCCCGTGGCCCCAGGAGAAGAGCTACAGCGACGAGACGGCCCGGGCCATGGACAAGGAGATCAAGCGCATCATCCTCGACGTCAAGGAGCGGACCCGGGAGCTGCTGGCCGCCGAACGGGACCTACTGAACGACGTGGCCGAGTCGCTCCTGGAGAACGAGACCGTGAGTCGGGAAGAGCTCCGGGAGATCATGGGCGAACCGGCCTCCGAAGAGGACGAGGAGAAGCCGGTCGGCCACGCCTCCTCGTCCGCCGCCTCGCCGAGCCCACCGGAAGAGGGATAGCCCTCGCGGCGGGGCGGGCCCGCCGGTCTTTCGGAACGTGCCCGCCGTCGGCGAGGGCCGGCAGCCCGGCGTTGGCATGTCCTTCGCAACAATGGACGTGTCCCAGTGTACCTACGCGACCATGATTACTACACAGGACGCACCGAAACAGAGCATGCTCGACCTGGCGGCGCATTTCGGCGACCGGAGTCGTGCCCGTGCATTCGCCGAGTTCCTGGAAAACCACCGGGGCGAGACTCACATCGCAGCCGTGCAGGATTTCCCGGACCCGGACGCCATCTCGTCGGCCATGGCGTATCGCGCCATGGCGGCGGAGTACGAGATCGAGGTGGACGTGGTCTACGAGGGCCGGATCAGCCACCAGGAGAACCTGGCGCTGGTGAACCTGCTCTCCATCGACCTGATCCGCTTCAGCGAGGCCGTGCCCCTCGACGGGTACGATGGCGCGATCTACATCGACAACCAGGGGACGACGACGCGGCTGGCCGACCGGCTCCAGGAGGCCGGGATCCCGGCACTGGCCGTCCTCGACCACCACGCGCCACAGGGGGTGCTCCAGCCCGAGTTCACCGACGTCCGCCCGGTGGGGGCCGCGGCGACGATCCTCATCGACTACCTCCGGAGCGGCGAGATCCTGGAGCTGGACCCGGACGACCCCGCCCACGTGAAGCTGGCCACGGCGCTGGTCCACGGGCTTCGGACCGAGACCAACGCGCTGGTCCGCGCCGGGGCTGAGGAGCTCCTCGCGGCGAGCTACCTGAGCCGGCTCCTCGACCAGGAGCTCCTCGAGGGGATCATGCGCGTCCAGCGATCCCACGGGACCATGGATGTCATCGAGACGGCGTTGAGCGATCGACTCATCAAGGGCGGCTTCAGTCTGGCCGGTGTGGGCTACCTGCGCCAGGCCGACCGCGACGCCATCCCCCAGGCCGCCGACTTCCTCATCACCGAGGAGAACGTCCATACCGCCATCGTCTACGGCATCGTGCAGGGCGAGGGCGAGCGGGAGCTGGTGGTGGGGAGCATCCGGACCAGCAAGGTCACCCTCGACGTCGACCAGTTCCTCAAGACGGCGCTGGGCAGCGACGTCCAGGGCCGCTACTACGGCGGAGGTCGGGAGCGGGCCGGTGGGTTCGAGATCCCCGTCGGCTTCCTCGAGGGCACCCAGGACGCGGAGCACATGCGTCTCAAGTGGACCGCGTTCAATCGGCAGATTCGCTCGAAGCTGCTGGCGGCCGCCGGGATCGAGGAAGACGAGGAGGAGTAGGGTGGGGCGGCCTTCGCCGCGGCGAATCTGCGACTGGGGGTGAAGGGTTCGCGGCGGAGCCGGCTTCGGGGGGTGCGCCCCGGGGCCGGCTCTTCTTCGTTCGCGGTGCTGATGGGGGGACTGGGGGTCCGACGTTCGCGGCGGGGTCGGGTTCGCGGTGACTCCGGTCCGGCTTTGAGGCGGGGCTCCGTTCGCGGGGTGGGACCGCCCGCATCTTCAGGGTTCCCACGGTGCAGCTGGCCAGCGAATGCCGCGGAGGCGGCCGACGAAGCCAGGGGGTCGCCGGGAAGGTGTGCGCGCGGCGGAGGTAGTCGACCGCCCACCCCCAGTCCCCCCATCCTGGCCCGCGTGGATGGATGAGAGATAAACGGTCCGGAAGACCCCCGACCGCGGCCCTGCCGCGAGGACCATCCCCCCACGCGCAGCACAGCGTGCTGCCGTCAGTCCGTGTGGATCTCCCAGACGCAGTGCTCGGCGCCGAACGCCTCACACGCAATGTGCTGCACGCTCGGCCTGCGGCCGAGCGCATGCTGGGCGGCCTCCTCGATGGCGGCCGCGTACAGCGTGCAGGCCGTACCCGAGTCGTCGGCTCGGGCGGTGACGGTCTCGTGGGCGGTCACCCGCAGCGGCTTCCGGGTCACCTGCACCGTCGCTCCGCCGGTCAGGCGTCGCATGAGGCGCCGGATAGTGCGCTTCGCGATCCGGGTCGAGATCGCGTCCGGCAGGATCCGGGCGAGGCCGGCCGCCCGGTACAGAAACTTGCGGCCGTGGTGGCGGGCCAGCTCCCGGCCGGCTTCCACCAGGATCGCTGCGGCGTCGGGTCGTCGCATGACCAGGCGGAGGAGATCGGCCACGTCGTCCCTGGGGATCCGCTCTCTCCGGCGACGCGCCACTTTGTAGCGATGAATCTGGCTCTCCACCACGCCGGTGAGCCCCAGGCGCCGCGGGAGGCTCGACGCCAGGTCCTCCTCCTCCAGCACCTCGGTGGGACGGTCGTGCGTCCGCACGGATTCCAGCACGGCCAGGGGGAGGTCCGCCTGGAACCCGTCGTCCGGTTCTTGCGACGGCGACGGGGCAGGGGTTTCTTCGGGTGAGGGGCTGCGTTCACTCATTCTCGCCAATCTAGGAAGCAGGGAGCCGAGTCGCCATGGACGAACATTGCGTGTTCTGCCGGATCATGCACGGTGAGGAGACGGTGAGCATCGTGTACGAGGACGATGCGGCGCTGGCATTCATGGATATCCAGCCGGCGAGTCCCGGGCATGTGCTGGTGGTATCGAGGGAGCACTACGCCGACCTCTTCGAGACGCCCGACGACGTGGCGTCACACTGCCTCCGGGTGGCGAAGCGATTGGCACCGGGGATCAAGCAGGCCACCGGTGCGCAGGCGGTGAATCTCTTCAGCGCCAACGGGCGGGTCGGCGGCCAGGACGTGCTCCACTTCCACCTGCATCTTATCCCCGTCCGGGAGGGCGACGAGTTCGAGCTCCAGCTTCCACGGGAAGACGCCGCCGCGCCATCGCGATCAGATCTAAACGTGATGGCGGCGCGTATCGGCCGGGCCGTGCAGAGCCCGGAGCTCGCACCGGAGGAGGGCGGGGAAACGCCGCCACCGGCGCGCCAGCCGTAAAGGTGCCGCCGCCGGGCCGCGGTAGCGATGCTCCGCGGCGCGCCCGAACCTTTCCCGCATGAAACGCTATCCGCCCTTCGATCCGCCCGAGTACGTCGACTGGGAGCCGGACCCCGACCTCGTCGAGGCGTTCGCCGCACGGCTCACCGAGCACGATGACCGGGCGTCCCGCATCGACGCCCTCGATCAGGACGATCGGTTCGATCTCTACGCCGGCATGGTCCGCACCCGTCTGCATGACATCATGCTGAAACGCTGGGTGCGGCAGGGCGCGCTGTCGAAGGCGTGGCTCGGGACCGGCGAGGAGGCCGTGACGGTGGGCGCCGTCCACGCACTCGACCGGGACCGCGACGTGGTGGCGCCCATGATCCGCAACGCCGGTGCACTCCCCGAGATGGGGATGCCGCTGGAGGACGTCTTCCACGGCGTGTTCGCCACCGCCCGGAGCACCACCGGCGGCCGCGACCTCCACTTCGGCGACCTGGACTACGGCGTTCTGCAGCCCGTCTCCCACGTGGGCGACATGGTACCCGTAGTGGCCGGCGTGGCGCTGGGGCCGGCGGAATCCCGTCGGCCTTTACGAGGAGTACCTGGTCTCCACGGGGGTCGAGCGGGAACGGCTCGAAGCCATTGAGGCAGAGGTCAAGGACGATGTCGAGGCCGCCGCGGAGAAGGTCCGTGCCGCGGGGGACGAGGTGCTGCCGGAGCCCGAGGAGGCCGAGATAAAGGGGGGCGGAGGGCGAGCGTCAGCCGGGGATCGCACGCCGACGGAGGGACGCGGCACGCGAACGATAGCGCTGCGCGAGCCGGGGATTTCCAGGCGGGACACTCCGGGTATGGCGGGCTGGGACGGGAACGGGGCCCGGTGTCTGCTCGCCCGGACACTCTGATGATGTATGCAGGTGCTGTTGGTCCGCTTCCCCAGGCGACGTTGGGACCGCCCCTAAATAGTTGCCGGGTAAGACTATAGGCGCGTCCAGCGGCATGTCTCGTTGGGACCAACAATACCCGCCGACAGAGTCCGACGTCGCCGCCAGACCGCCCCCGGGCCGACCCACAGCACCTGCAGACAGCACCCGATGGTCACCGCCTTCAGCCCACCAGCCCCGCTCCCCGGGCGACCTCCATGAACCCCGTCAGGATCCGGTGCGTCAGACCCCAGATGATGTAGTCGTCGTAGTTCAGCGCCGGCAGCCGGAACTCCTCGCCCTCCAGCTGGATCAGGACCTCGTCCACGGCCTCGTCGCTGGCCAGGTGCGTGAGCGGCACCCAGAGCGCGGTCTCCACCTCGTCGGGGGCCGGCTCGGGCTCGGCGTCCAGCGGCACGGCGGCCACCCACGGGGCGATGAGGAGCGAGAAGCGACGTCGCGACGCGGCCGGGCCCAGCTCGTCGAGGCGGCCGAGGACATCCCCGCGGGGAACGACGATTCCGGTCTCCTCCTCCGTCTCCCGGAGCGCCGTGGCCAGCAGGTCCCCGTCCTCCGACTCCCGTCTGCCGCCGGGGAGCGCCATGTGGCCGGACCACGGGTCGTCCTCCTTCTCGGCGCGCTCGATGAGGAGGAGCTCCAGCGGGTTCGTGGGGCGCAGCGTGAGGAGGACGGCGGCCTCACTTACGGACGGCTCGCGGACGTCCGTGAACGCTGTCCGCCGGTCCAGCGCCTGCCGGAGTGCGTCGAATCTCGGGTCGTCGGGCATGGGGCATGATTCTGGCCGTCGAGCCCCGCTGGTGCAACGTCGTTGCCCTGGCCATCGTCATGGTATGCCGAGCTACGAGCGGAAGCAGAAGGTCTTGCAGCGCCACGACTACCGGTGCGTCTACTGCGGCGAGCGGTTCCCCGCCGAGGAGCTGACCGTCGACCACGTGGAGCCCCGCATGAAGGGCGGTGATCACTCGCGGGGGAACCTCGTGGCGGCGTGCTGGCCGTGCAACAAGGAGAAGGGTGGCCAGCCGGCGTGGGCCTACCTGGAGGACTGCCCCGAGAAGCGGGCCAACTTCCTGCGCCTGGCCCGGTTCGTCTGGCCCCGGCTCCGGACGGCCGTGGAGGAAGCGGCCCGGCAGCGGGCGGCCCGGGACCAGGCGGCCCGGGATGACGCGGCCCGGGATGACGCGGCCCGGGATGACGCGGCCCGGGATCGGGCGGCCGGGGACTAGGGCCGGATCACGATGGAGCCGAAGGCGTCGCCGTTCTCGAGCCGGCGGTGGGCGTCGGCGGCGTCGTCGAGGTCGAAGACCCGGTCCACCACGGGCTCGAGCTCTCCGCTGACCACCTTCTCCATGACCGCCCGGAACTCCTGCTGGTTGGACATGGTGGTGCCCAGGACCTCGAGCTGACGCCAGAAGACCAGGCGGATGTCCATCTCGCCCTCGGGGCCGGTAGTGGCGCCGTAGACCACGAGCCGGCCGGCCTTGGCCAGCGCCCGGAGGTTCTGCCGGAACGTCGCCTGGCCCACCGAGTCGAAGACCACGTCCACCCCGCGCTTCCCGGTGGCTGTCCAGACGGCCTTGCCGTAGTCGACGTCCGGGTCGGTGCGGTCGTAGACCACGTCGGCGCCGAGGCCCTTCACGCGGTCGACCCACGGCGAAGACGTAACGGCGAAGACGCTGGCGCCCAGGTGCTTGGCGATCTGGACGGCCGCGGTGCCCACGCCGCCGGATGCGCCGGTGATGAGGACGGTGTCGCCCTCGCCGAGCCGGCCGCGGGTCACGAGCCCGCGCCAGGCGGTGAGGAAGACCAGCGGGGCCGCCGCGGCGGTGGCGGCATCGAGGTCGTCGGGGATGGCGAAGAGGTTCCGGGCCGGCACGGTGACGTACTCGGCGAACCCGCCCTGGGTGTGCTCGCCGATGATCCGGTACTCGGCGCACAGGCTCTCCTCGCCTTTCCGGCACCACTCACACTCGCCGCACCAGAGCGACGGGTTGATGACGACCCGGTCGCCCTCGGCCCACTCGCTCCCGTCGGGCTTCGTGGCTCCGATTCCGGCCCCCAGCGCGTCGATCACGCCGCACACGTCCGAGCCGCCGATGTGGGGCATGGTGGTCTCGATGGGGAGGCCCCGCCGGACCCAGAGGTCCAGGTGGTTCATCCCGCTGGCCTCGACCCGGAGCCGGACCTCGCCGGAGCCGGGTTCCGGCGCGTCCACGTCGCGGACCTCGAGGACGTCGGGGCCGCCGTGCTCGTCGAAGATGGCTGCTCTCATGGGTGCCTCACTCGTGTCTCTCTGGTTCATTCGTCTTCGTCCGGCCTCACGGTAGGGCAACCTTCGGACCGGCACAACGCGAGGCGCCACGGCCGTCGCGGGGATCCACCGCGACGATGCGACGGCTGACGCGTATTCACCGCGACGCCGCGACGATGCGACGAACAACGGCAATTCACCGCGACGACGCGACGGACGCGACGAACAACGACAATTCACCGCGATGGCGCGACGCCGCGACGCCGACGGCGGTGTCCTGGCCGGTGGTGTGACAACGCGGTCGGGCCTCCATCCACCGGAAACCCGAAGCCGCCCGCCCACGGGGACCTGATGCCCGGGACCGCCGGCGTGGTGGGTTCCACCGGGGACCCCGCCGCGCTCGTCGCGCCGTCGCGGTGATTCCATTGCCCGTCGCGCCCGTCGCGCCGTCGCGGTGATTCCACTGGCCGTCGCGCCCGTCGCGGTGAACCCGTCGCGCCCGTCGCGGTGAACCCGTCGCGCCCGTCGCGGTGAACCCGTCGCGCCCGTCGCGGTGAACCCGTCGCGCCCGTCGCGGTGATTCGCCCGTCGGCACCGCCATCCCGCTCCGTCGCCCCCGGGCCCACGCGTGTTGTTGGCGCCTGGCCATCCATCTACCTTTGGGGCGCCATGAATGACGAGAGAGATCTGCCATCCGAAGAGGTCATGCGCCGGCTCGAGCAGCGGGCCGTGCGGGACGCCGCCGAGCGTTCCGCCGCCGAGGCCGAGGCGGTCCCGGACCTGGTGAAGGAGCTGGGCGGCAATGGCCACGACGGCCCCGCGCCGGACCTGACATTCGCCGGCTACGTGGAGACCCACGACCGGGTCCCGGCGTTCGAGGGGTCGGACGGCGTGCCGTACACGGTGGACATCGATACCGAGGAGACGCCGGAGGGCGACTGGGTCGCATTCCTGGTCTTCGTCCGGTGGGCGGCCACCGGGGCGGGGATCATGGGGCACGTGACCAGTGCGGACGTGGCCCGCGGCGGCAGCGAGGGGGAGGTGCGGGAGGCCGCACTGGAGCTGACGTTATACGAACTCAAGACGGAGCTCGACCGGGCCATCGCGCGCCGGGCCGAGCTCATGGGGGACTAGATGCTGAGACAGGGAATGCTCTTCCTGAGCGAGAGCTCGGTGGCCCGGGCGGTGGTCACCCACGCGCCCTTTGCCCGCACCGCCGCCCGGCGGTTCGTGGCGGGCGAGACCATCGACGAGGCGATGGCGGCCGCGAAGGAGCTGAACGCGGCGGGGATGACCATCACGCTCGACTACCTGGGCGAGTCGGTGAGCGACAAAGCCGAGGCCACGCAGGCCGCGGATACCTACCTCGAGATCATTGACGCCATCGTGCGTGAAGGGATCGACGGGAACGTGTCGCTGAAGTTGACGCAGATGGGGCAGGACATCGAGGAGGTGTTCCTCGGAAGCAACGTAGGTCGGGTGCTGGAGCGGGCGGAGGCCAACGAGATGTTCGTCCGCTTCGATATGGAGTCCAGCGACTATACCCAGCGGACGCTGGACTTCTTCGAGACGCTCTGGGACGCCGGGACCCGGAACTGCGGGATCGTGCTCCAGTCGATGCTCCGGCGCACCGAGGCGGACACGAAGTGGGCGAACGAGCGGGGCGTGCGGGTCCGGCTGTGCAAGGGCGCGTACATGGAGCCCGAGGAGGTCGCCTACCCGGACAAGAAGGACGTGGACGCGAACTTCGTCCGGTGTACGAAGCTGCTCCTGGACGAGGGGACGTACCCCGGGATCGCCACCCACGACGAGGCCATGATCGACGCCACCGTCGAGCACGCGAAGGCCAACGGCATCGACCCGTCCACCTTCGAGTTCCAGATGCTCTACGGCGTCCGCCGCGACATCCAGGAACAGCTGGTCAACGACGGCTGGCGCGTCCGGATCTACGTCCCCTTCGGCAACGCGTGGTACCCGTACCTCATGCGCCGCATGGCCGAGCGCCCGGCGAATATGTTCTTCATCGTCGGGAATGTCGTTAAAGAATGGTTCCGGTAGACCGCCGCAATTGCCGTGGTACGTTGGCCGGCCTTCGGCCGGCGACTGGGGGATGATCCGGGTGGGGCAGCATTCGGCGTGTTTCCGCCGGCTTGATCTCACGTCCCGGGACTGGGGGACTGGGAGTTCGGGTGACCGGTGGCCTGGTATTCGGAGCCGATCGGGCTGCCGAATCTCCCCAGTCCCCCAGTCCGAAGCGTGAATCGAAAGCTGGAATCTCGCCGCGAACCATCGGCCGCCCGGAACGACCCCCAGTCACCGAGGTTCGACGGCAGGGACCCGTCGGCCCCGAACACGGTATTAGACCGAGCCATGCCATCAGAATTCCTACGCGTGACCGAGGTCTTCCACAGCATTCAGGGCGAGTCCACCTGGGCGGGGCTGCCGTGCACCTTCGTGCGCCTCACCGGCTGCCCGCTGCGGTGCGTCTGGTGTGACACCGAGTACGCGTTCCACGGTGGTGAGAAGCGGACGATCGACGAGATCCTCGCCGAGGTGGCGGGGATCGGGACCCGGCTCGTCGAGATCACCGGCGGGGAGCCGCTGGTCCACAAGGGTGCGTTCACCCTCGCCCGCCGGCTCCTCGACGAGGGGTACACCGTGCTGGTGGAGACCTCCGGCGCCCTCGACATCGCCGCCCTGGACGACCGCTGCCACGTGATCATGGACCTGAAGTGTCCGGGCTCCGGGGAGGAATCGAAGAACCGCTGGTCGAACCTGGACCACCTGGATGGTGGCGACGAGCTGAAGTTCGTCATCACCGACCGCGCGGACTACGAGTGGGCCCGTGCCGTGGTCCGGGACCGCGGCCTGGATCAGCGCCTCGAGAACGGCACCCTGCGGGCCATCCTCTTCTCGCCCGTCTGGGGGCAGCAGGATCGCCTCGCCCTCGCCGAGTGGATCCTCGAGGACCGGCTCCCCGTCCGCTACCAGCTCCAGCTCCACAAGCTGGTCTGGGGCCCCGACGTGGCCGGCGTCTAGGCGACGAGCGCGACCCCCCACCACCCGCCCCATCCCCACCCCTACTTCCGCGTCCACCGCTCCGCGTCCCGGGTCTCGTACTTCTCCAGCACCCGCCCGAGCGCCTCGCCCAGGTCGATGTCGTGGGAGTTGGCCAGGGTGATGACCACGAAGAGGATGTCGGCGATCTCCTCGGCCAGGTCGGCCTCCAGCTCATCCGGCTTCTTCGGCTTGGACCCGTACCGATGGTTCAGCTCCCGGGCCAGCTCCCCCACCTCCTCGGTGAGCCGCGCCAGGATCGAGAGCGGCGGCCAGTAGCCCTCCTCGAAGCGGGAGGCCCAGGCGTCCACGGCCTCCTGGGCCTCGGCCAGTGTCAGTTCATCGTCGGAGCTCATGGCGTGTCCGGGTCGAATGAGGTCTGGGCAACCGCGGAGCCGCGGAGACGCGGAGCACTCGCGGAGGGTTCCTTTTGTTGGTCCGGTGGAGTCCGGGCTCGCGGCGGAAGACGCCGGTGCCTCGCGGAGCAGCCTTCCGTCGGCGCCCGGCCCCGTCGCCCGGACTCTGATGTAGCGATGAGTCCCGATTCCCGCCGCGAGCTCCGACCCACGAGCACCGGATTCCGCCCTGCCGGCGATTCCTGATCCTCGCCGCGAACCCTGCCTCGCCCGGCAAGACCTCAATGCAGTTCTCCGCGTATGCTCCGCGCCTCCGCGGCTCCGCGGTGAACCGTGCGCCTGTCGTAGCCGCCCCCGTGAGTGCGCCGCAGCCCGAGGCCCCCGTGAGCGCGCGTCCCCGGTACGCATGCGACGCGGTGGTCACCCTCGCAGCCTGCTCAGCACTTCCACCACCCGGTCGATCTCGGCCTCGGTGTTGTAGAAATGCGGGCTCACCCGGACGTAGCCGGGGCGGGCGTCGACGATGATCCCGGCGCCGGCCAGCCCGTCCACGGCGGCGTGGGGTTCTGCGTGCTCGATCATGACGATGGCGGACCGGGCGCTCCGGTCGGGGGCCACGTTCATGGTGAAGCCTGCGTCCCGGGCGGCCCCGATCAGCCGCTCCGTCAGCGCGCGGTTCCGCTCCCGGATGGCGGGCACGCCGATCTCGTCGATGATCTCCTGGCCGCCCAGCGCGGTGTGGACGGTGTGCAGCGCGGGGGTGCCGAGCTCGTAGCGGCGGGCGTCGTCCTTCGGCGCGTAGCGGGAAATGTCGAAGTCGAACTGGTCGGCGGCACCGAACCAGCCGGCGGTGGTGGGCCGGATCGTGTTCCAGAGCGCCGGCCGCACCCAGGTGTAGGCGAGCCCCGGCCCGCCCAGGAGCCACTTCAGCGGTCCGGTGATGAGGACGTCCACGTGGGAGGCGACGACGTCGATCGGCACCTGCCCGGCGCTCTGGTACGCGTCCACCAGGAGCAGCGCGCCGGCCTCGTGGGCGATCTCCGCCAGCGCCTTCAGGTCCTGGATGGCACCGGTGGTGAAGAAGACGTGGCTGGTGGCGAGGACGGCCGTCCGCTCGTCCACCGCGTCGGCCCATCGCTCGAGATCGATGGTCGTGCCGTTGTCGGTAGGGACCCGTACGACCTCCACGTCCGGGCGGGCCATCCACTGGTACGCCAGCGTGGGGAAGTCGAGGTCGGAAACGACGACGCGGTTCCGGCGCCCGTAGTCGACCCCCGAGGCGATGACCGCAAGCGCCGCGGAGACCGAGGCCGAGAGGGCGATCTCGTCCTCACCGGCGCCGATCATGGCGCCGACCCGGCCGCGCAGGTCGGCCAGCCGAGCCATCCACGTCTCATACCACGCCGAGGCGCCGTACCGGTGCCACTCGTTGCGGAAGTCCCGCAGTCGCTGCTCCGCCCGGCGCGAGAGCGCGCCCAGGGAGCAGGAGTTGAGATAGGTCGTATCGGCGAGGATCGGAAACTCCTCGCGCCAGTCGGTCCAGTTCATGGGGCCGAACGTAGATCGGGGTGGGGGGCGGAGCAAGGCGGTAACGGCCGGCGGGGGCCGCCCGCCCGCCGGCGACGGCGGGCACGGCTTCTCGCCACCGGAAGAGTGGGTTCGCGCCCGGAGCCGGACCGGCCCCGGGCGCCCTCCGACCCCGACATGCGGCGCCGCTGTCCGGTCTCACATTGCCGGTGTGGTGACCTCGAGGGTAAAGGTGTTCTCGTAGTCGCAATGGCCCTCGTGGTCGAGGCAGAGCTCCACGGCGGTGGTGCCGGCGGTCAGCGTCTCGAGCTCGCCATGGATCGCCACATGCTCTTCGGTTTCCGTTCCGGTGTGCGCCTCGGGCGTGAAGGTCGCCACGGAGCTGTCCAGGATCGTGACAAGCAGATCGTCCTCGTGCTCGGCGCTGTCCTCGTGGTCCGCCGGCAGCTCGTGGCCGTCCTCGTCGAGGAGGGCGACCTCTATCTCGTAGATCGCGCCCGCATCCAGGCTCAGCTGCGGTGTGCCGCCGTCGGCGTCCATGAACCGGAGCGCCTCGAGGCCGTCCACCATGACCACGAAGCCCGAGGCCTCGAGATGCTCTTCCACGTCGGTGGGGTCATCGCACGCGCCGAGCAGCAGTCCGGCGGCCAGCAGCGGCAGGGTGGTCTTCGTCACTGTTCGTGTGTTCCTCATGTCATTCTCCTTTGGGTAGGGGTGCGTCAGAACGACGCTTCGTATGTCAACGTCAGGCCGAGCCCGGCCTCCGGGCTCAGCTCCTTGATCCGGGACAGGTGGTTCCGGTACAGCTCGTTCGTGAGGTTCGTGGCCCGCAGGGTGACCGAGTGGATCCGGTCTCCGGGGAACCAGCGGTAGCCCAACCCCGCGTTCAGGAGCCCGTAGCCGTCGGTGGGCAGGTAGTCGCCGGGGGTGGGCCGGCACGGGTCACCGGGGGCGACCTCGTCGCAGTAGCCCGGCACGCCTGCCGGCAGTTCCGGCCGGGCGGGGACCCGCTCCTGGGTGACCGCCCACCGCCACCCCAGCTCGGCGTACCACCCCTTCGGCTGCCAGCGGAGGGTGAGGCTGCCGTTCACGGGGGGGATGAGGGGGAGCGGTTCGTCCAGCGTCAGGTTGTGAGCCCGGACCCACGATGCCTTGCCGTCCAGGACCACGTCACCCACGGCCGCCCACCGGGCGGAGGCTTCGGCGCCCACGAACCGGGCGTCGGTATTCACGTGCCGGTAGATGAAGAGACTGCCCCGCCGGTCACCCGTATTGGTCGGGTAGGTGTAGTTCCCGATCTCGTTCCAGAAGACGCCGGCCTCGGCAGAGAGGCGAGGCCGGCTGATCCGGAGGAACAGGTCCGCGCCCAGCCCCACCTCGGCGTCGAGCTCCGGGTTCCCGACCTCGTACGTGTAGGCGGCCAGGTGCGGGCCCTGGGAGAACAGCTCGTCGGCCGATGGCGCCCGGAAGGCCCGGGAGAGGCTGGTCCCGAGGCGCCACCCCTCCCGGAACTGCCAGAGCACTGAGGCCGAGCCGGAGACGTTGTGGAAGGTCCGGTCCCGGACCGGGATCCCCCGGACATCGGCCACGCCCGATGGCGTCACGTGGTGGACGTCGTACCGGGCGCCTACCTCTACGTGGGCCGCGCCCAGCTCCCAGTGCTCCACGCCGTACACGGCGCCGCTTCGCTCCGTGCTCCGGACCACGACCCGGCCGTTGTCCGACGTGTAGTCCTGCCACTGACCCCGGAGCCCGAACCCGCCCGCCCGGGCGTCCATGCCTTCCGGGCGCAGCACCAGCTCACCGGACGCCGTGTTCAGACCGAAGGCCGTGCCCACCGCGCCGGAGGCCTCGATCTCCCGGTGGTCGTACCGGGTTACACCCACGGTGGCCTTCAGGTGGCCGAGTCCGAGGGCGTTCGTCATGGCGCCCTCGCCCCGGACCGCTTCGCGTTCCATGTCCACGGTCACGCCCCGGGGGTGCCCGGAGACCGAGTCCGGCGGGATGCCGTACGACGACCGGTAGCTGCGGACCGCGGCCCCGACATGACCCTCGTCGCCGACCCAGGCGGTGCCTACCGAACCGCTGTACGTGTTGATGTCCGTGTTCGGCAGGACGCCCACCGGTGTCCGGGTGTCGCCGGCCCATCGTCCCGTGCCCTCGACGCGGAGGCCCAGCCGCCCGAAGGCCTGCTCGGCGTGGACGGCCGCGGTCCCGCCCGGCCGGGCCGACTGGCCCTGGAGCCGCAGGGAGCGCCGGGGCCGCTCCGGGATCGCCGTTGGGATCTCCTCGCGGATCACGTTCACCACACCGCCGAGCGCGTTGCTGCCGTAGAAGAGGGCCGCGGGCCCGCGCACGACCTCGATCCGCTTCGCCGAGGCCGCCTCGGCCGACACGGCGTGGTCCGGGCTGGTGGAGGAGACATCGCCGACCCGCTCCCCGTCCTCGAGGATCAGGATCCGGTCCCCGCCCAGTCCGCGGATCACGGGCCTCGCCGGGGCGGGTCCCATGGACGCCGAGGCCAGGCCGGCCTCGTCCTCGAGCGTCTCGGCCAGCGTCACGTCGAGCCGCTGCTGGAGGTCGCGGCCGCCGAGGACCTGGCCGAGGCTGTGGGCCTCCTCCCGGGAGCGGGCACCGAGTGCGGCGGTCACCATCAAGCCGGGGAGATCCAGTACCGAGCTCTGGAGCCGGACCCGGATCGGGCCGGGCGACGGGACCCGTACCGCGCGCGTCGCGGTCCCGTACCCGAGGTGCTCGAAGACCAGCGTGTAGGAGCCCTCGGGCAGCCGGTAGATTCGGAACGACCCGTCCTCGGCTGTAAGCCCCTGACGATCGAGCTCGCGGACCCGGACCAGGGTGGAGGCGAGGGGCTCGCCCGACGCAGAGTCGAGGACCACACCCCGGACCGCGAGCGTGTCCAGGAACACGGTGTCACGCACGGTGTCACGGCCCGACGCGGCAGGACGTGCGTCGGTCAGAGCCCGGGTCGGGGCCGGGGCGAGTATGAGTCCCGCCATCAGGGGGACGAGGGAGCCGAGAACGCGTCGTACGACGCGGCGCCGGTGATGTGCACCGTACATAGAAACACCTGACAGAATGAGATCGGCCGCGGCCGGGGCGTCCGGCCGCGCGATTCACTACCACGTGATGTGGAGGTCGGTCAGGCGTGGGGCGGCGCTCGAGCGCGGAGCCCGGTGAGATGGGCGCCGCCCGGGATCTGGTGGACGACGTCCAGGCCGATACCGTGGCGCTCGACGGAAAGTACGGGGAGCGCCGGCGCCGACCCGGAGCCCATCGGCAGGGTCGAGAGGAGCCGGCACGCCAGACACGTCAGCTCGTCGTGGAACGGTTGGCAGCCGGCGTTGCCTTCGGCGCCGAGATGGTCCGCGTGGTAGCTGGGCGTCGGTGGCGGGTCCCCCAGGGCGAGGGCCGGGACCACGCCGAACTGCGCCGCCACCAGAAAGACGGCCAGGAGGCGAACCGGTCCCCGCAGTACGGAAGGACGGCCGGTGTGGAACGCGCGTCGGAACATGAACGAAATGAAAATCGGAATCATTCGGGATGTCAAGCTCCCCACGTGTTGAGCGCGGAGGCGTGGCACCCGATAATCTAGTGGACGCGGCATCGCGCAGCGCGCGGACACCAGGCGAAAGGAGAACCAGGATGGCCGATACGATCTTCGGGAAGATCATAGAAGGTGAAGTCGACGCGGACGTGGTCTACAAGGACGACCTCGTCACGGCGTTCCGGGATGTGAACCCGCAGGCGCCGGTCCACGTCCTGATCGTGCCCAACGAGCGGATCCCGACGGTGGCGGACGTGGAGGCCCATCACGAGACTACGCTGGGCCGGATGTTCACCGTGGCCCGGAAGCTCGCCGAGGACGAGGGCATCGACGAGGACGGGTTCCGGCTCATCGTGAACACCCGCGAGCACGGCGGCCAGGAGGTATTCCACCTCCACATGCATCTCCTCGGCGGCCGGCCGCTGGGGCCGATGCTGGCTCGCTAGAGCCGACGACTCATGGGCCGGCGGCCCGCGGCCGGCCCGTCGGTGTTCTCGGGCGGCGGCTCTCGGCGCGGCGGTGCTCGGACTAGCGGAGCACCGACCAGGGGAACCGGTTGTTCACCACGTTGTTGTAGATGGAGCCGAATCGGTAGTTGAAGCCGATCTCAAAGCCGTACTGGTAGCCAGTGGCCAGCTGCCGTCGCTGCCGGAGGATCTCTTCCGGTGTTGACCCCGCCCGCGGCAGGTAGACCTGGTCGCGGATCAACTGGTAGTTGCCCTGGATCCGCAGATCGAAGCCGCGGAACAGGCGGAAGTTGACCCGAGCCCGGGTCGCGAGGCGGTACTTGGAGAAGTCGTGCAGAAGGTTCGAGGCCTCGGCGGAGAACGAGACGTTGCCCCACGGCTGACGGGTGTCGTAGACGGCCACGAGCTTGTGGTCGTAAAGCGTCTCCTCGATCTTGTCGAAGACCGTGGTGTCCTCGTACTCGACCCGGGAGAACCCGACCTGGTAGTGGAAGATGAACTGCCGGCGGTTGGCCTCCTCGTACGGGAAGAAGTTCCACTCCAGCGCCGCAGCCGCGCGCCCGCCCACCTTCCGGTTCAGGTTCGTCGACGTATTCACCTCCAGGACGGTCCCCGCCGACCAGTGAGGCGAAAGGCTGCGCACCGCCAGGACGTCGAACTCCCAGTCGTCGGTCTCGTTGGTGTACGTCGTGCTGTCGTCGAGCTCGAACCGCTCGTACTGATGATCCCCGTCCAGCCCGATGTTGATCTTCCAGTCCGGCGTGGTCCGGTTCGCGCTCAGCCGTCCCCCGATCTCGTAGCTGCTCTGCTGTTCCTCGCCGTCCGCCTCGAAATCGGTGCTGACGGAAAAGACCCAGAGGTGCCATGGGTCGTCGGCCGCGAGAGCCAGCTCGTCCGTCGTCGGCTCCGTCGCCGGCTCCAGGGCGGTGATGCTCAGCTCATCCAGGTAGCCGCGTCGGGCCACGTACGGGACCAGCCCACCCTTGAACGTCCGCACCAGCGCGCCCAGGACCTCGTCCCGGGTGTCCGTATCACTCGTGGTCTCCTCGAGGCGGAGGTCGGTGCCCGCGAAGTCGCCGAGCCCGATGAAGTCGAACACGTACTGCCGGCCCCCGCCCGCGCTCTGGCTCGTCACGATCACGTGGACGTCCGCCACCGTCCGCTCCCGCACCCAGTCCACGAACGTGATCTCCGTCCGGAACTCCTGCCGGTCGCAGCCATGGGTCTGGCAGTCCAGGAAGACCCGCACGCGATCCGGCGACCCGTTCTGGGCCACGGCGGGCGCTACCGCCGCCGCGAGCGCCATCACGGCCGGCAACGCGAACACCAGGAAGGCTGCTCTCCAGGAAGAGGTCCCGCTCCGCGGGCTTGCGTAGTCGCCGGCGTGCGCCGGGTTCAAGATTGTCGTCATCCTGTCCCTCGTTTGAATACCGATCGGATGTGATGGGCCACTTAACACGACGTGCGCCCGGCCGAAAACGTTGTTGCCCGCCCTGGTCAGGAATCTCCCTACGGGGGGCCCCCATTCTTCCCTACATCCGGTTCCGCGGTTCTCCCCTTGTAGTCGAGACCGCTACACGCCATCCTCCATGGGAGGGAAGAGGCCACGGCTGCCCCCTACGCAACATCAGGTCCGACAGCGGCATGGACCTGCCGGCCGGCTCCCTTCGAACGACCTTCCCGGGCCCGCGAGGGCCCTGACTCATAGATACGGATCACGTCCGCCGATTGCGGTGGGCATCGGCCAGGAATCGCACCAAGGGCGGTCCATGGCACGGGACGTCACAGCGCCTCGCACGGGGCTGTTGGGCTCGTTGCGGCCGACCCATCTCGGTCTGGCGGGGCAGGTGGCCACGTCGTGGGGCGTGGCCGGCGGCCTGGCCGGGTCGGTGGCGGTGACGGCCCACGTTCTGGCGGGCCAGCTCAGCTCGAGCCTCGGCTTCCTGACGACGACTCTGTTCTTTGTCGTGGGCTCGATGATCGGCTACCTTCACGGCGGGATCCTGGGTTACCTGGGCCGCCCCGAGGGTGTGAGCCGGGGGCAGGCGCTGCGGCGGCTGGCGCTGGCTGCCCTGTACGCGGTCCCGGTCATGGTGGCCGGGTGGGTCATCGCCATGGTGCTGGCCATGTCGGCGGCGTCGCTGCTGGCGGGCCGTACGGTGGCGCTGCTCACGTCGCTGGTCGGCTGGGTCGCTGCGCTGGGGGTGCTGGTGTGGGCGGTGATCGAGACCCGGACGGCGGTGGGGCACCTGTGCCGCCGGTGGCCCGGTGCCCGTGTGCTGCTGGTCACCCTGGGTCTCGCGTTCCTGGCGCTGCTCCCGGTCTTCGTGGTGAGCCGTCCCCAGGTGTGGATCGTGGGGGTCGAGCCCTCGGCCACCGCGGCGGGCTTCATGGCCGTGGGCGCCACGATCTGGATCGTCGGGCCGGCCGGCGCGCTGGTTCTGCTGGCGGTCCGGGCGAGGTCGAAAACACGATCTCACTCGTCGTCCGAGACGGAGGTACCCGATGGCGTCGCATAGTGAACGCCGGCGCGCCCCGGCTCTCCCGGCGCCGGCCGCACTGGCCGCGCTGGCCGTGCTGGCGGCGGTCGCCCTGGCGTGCGGTCCCGAGGAGGAATGGGCGGTGCCCGGGCTGCCGTTCGACTCCCTCAGTGCGGTTATGGCGGACACGGCCGAGGCGAGCGGCGGGGGCGAGATGAGCATCGCGGACCGTCAGACCGAGCGGCGCGCCCTGGCGGCCGCGGACTCGGTCTTCCCCCACAGCGAGCACCGCGCGCTGGAGTGTCAGCGCTGCCATAGCCGGCCGCCGGGCCACGCCACGCACGACCGGATCGAGTGCCAGGCGTGCCACGGTCGGCCGGCCGCGTTCGCCGATCTGCCGGAGCGGACGGCCCGGGAGTGCGCGGCGTGCCATCACCGCAACGTGGAGACCCGGGGCTGCCGGAGCTGTCACGGTGCCGACGAGGTCGGCGCCCGTCCGGTGATGGTGGCGATCCAGGCGGTGGGCGCCGATGAGCCGCGGGTCCGGACGCTGTCCTTCGATCACGACGATCACGAGAGCCGGGAGTGTCTGACGTGCCATACCACGTCGGTGACCCTTCGTTTCGGGCGCGAGTGCGCTTCGTGTCACGAGTACCACCACCAGCAGGACGCCCGCTGCATGACCTGCCACGAGAGCGTGGAGACGCCGGCCCATTCCGGCGACGTGCACGCCGGGTGCGCCGGCGGCGGGTGTCATGGCGATGCGCCGGTCCTGTCACTGGCCCCGGAGCGGAACGTCTGCCAGGTGTGTCACCAGGACCTGGTGGACCATCGGCCCGGGCAGGAGTGCACGGCGTGCCACATCGGGTTCGGCGAATCGCTGGGCGAGCGGGCGGGAGGTGGGCCATGACCCGCGCGCGTTCGCGGCCGGCCGTCGTCGTCTGGTTCGTGGCCGTGTCTTCCGCCGCGGGCGTGGCAGCGGCCGTGAGCCCCGGGGCCGCGGCGGCGCAGCTGATCCCGCGCAACGAGGACTGCGTGGAGTGCCACCTCGATCTCGAGGATGAGCGGCTGGCGGCGCCGGCCCGGGAGTACGTGAACGACATCCACATCGAGCACGGCTTCACCTGCCTCTCGTGCCACGGTGTGATCCCGGCGGGCGAGCACGGCGGCAGCATCGATCCGGAGCTCGGGTTCATCGCGAAGCCGAGCCGGGCCCAGATCCCGGTCCTGTGCGGGAGCTGCCACAGCGACATCACGTTCATGAAGGACTACGACCCGTCCATGCGCACGGACCAGCTCGCCGAGTACTGGACGTCCGGGCACGGCCGGGCGCTCCAGCAGGGCGACGACGATGTGGCCACGTGCGTGAGCTGCCACCCGGCCCACTCGATCCAGCCACCGTCCGATCCCGAGTCCAGCGTGTACCCGCTCCGGGTCCCGGGGCTGTGCGCGTCGTGCCACGGCGACCCGGAGGTCATGGAGGGCCATGACCTGCCCACCGACCAGCTCGAGGGGTATCGGAACAGCGTGCACGGGCGTCAGCTGCTGGAGGAGGAGGATGTCTCGGCGCCGGCGTGCAACGACTGCCACGGCAACCACGGCGCCGCACCGCCGGGCGTGGCGTCGGTGGAGCGGGTGTGCGGCCAGTGCCATTCGGTCATGGCCGACCACCTGTCCGAGAGCGGCCACGACGTGATCTTCAGTGAGGCCGACCTGCCGGGCTGCGCCACCTGTCACGGCAGCCACGAGATCCACCGGCCCGGCGACGCGGACCTGGACCGGGTGAGCGAGGAGGTGTGCGCCGAGTGCCACGATCCCGGCACGCCGGAGGCCGCCGTCTTCCCCGCCATGCGGGCCATGATCGACTCGCTCCTGATCGGCCAGGAGCGGGCCGAGGCCGCGCTGGAGCGGGCCGAGGACGTGGGCATGGAGGTGAGTCAGGCCCAGTTCGAGCTCCAGGAGGCCACCAACGCCCTGACCCAGGCCCGCACCGCGATCCACGCCATGCGCCTCGCCACGGTCCGCACCGAGATCGAGGGCGGGCTCGAGATCGTGCGCACGTCGCTGGAGCGCGCCGAGGAGTCGCTCTGGGAGCACCGGTACCGACGGATCGGGCTGGCGGTGTCGGCCGTGTTCGTGGTGTTGCTCATCATCGGGATCGCGCTGAAAGTGCGTCAGATCGAGCGGCGGCAGCGTCGTCGCGATGCCGGTTCCCAATCACAGGCGTAGGGGGTCCAGTGTCTGAACACGATCGCAATGAAGCCGAAGAGCGGAAGGACACGGCGCCCGAGGAGATGCCCCGGTCCCGGTTCCTCAACCTGCTGCTGGGGACGGGCGCCGCGGGGCTGGCCGCGGCGGTGCTGTACCCGGTGAGCGCGTACGTGGTGCCGCCGGAGGCGCCCGAGTCGTCCACCAACTCGGTAGTGCTGTCGGTCACGGGCGAGGAGATCGCGGCGAACACCGGCCGGATCTTCAAGTTCGGCTCGAAGCCCGGGATCCTGGTGCGCACCCCGGGCGGCGACCTCCGGGCCTTCTCCGCCGTGTGCACGCACCTGGAGTGCACCGTCCAGTACCGGGACGACCTGAGCCACATCTGGTGCGCCTGCCACAACGGCCACTTCGACCTTCAGGGCCGCAACATCGCCGGCCCGCCGCCCTCGGGGCTCGAGCAGTACGACGTGTTCGAGCGAGGCGACGGGATCGTCGTGAGCCGGAGGAGCTGACCATGGCCTCGAGACCCCCCACCCAGAATCCGGCCGCCGGCCCGGGCCACGAGCGCGGTGAATCCGCCGGCCCGGGCGGTGAGCGCGGCGAGCCCGCCGGCCGCTGGGCGCGGCTGTACCGGTGGCTGGATGACCGGCTGGGCTTCGCGGCCCTCTACCCGCTGCTCAAGAAGAAGACGGTGCCGATCCACAAGCACTCGATCTGGTACTACATGGGGGGTATGGCCCTCTTCCTGTTCGTGCTCCAGGTGGCCACCGGGATCCTGCTCCTCTTCTACTACCGGCCGAGCGCCGAGGGCGCCTTCGAGTCGGTCCAGTTCCTGATGTCGGAGGTGACGTTCGGCTGGTTGATCCGTTCCATCCACTCCTGGGGCGCGAACCTCATGGTGCTCATCCTCTTCGTGCACCTGTTCAGCACGCTCCTGCTCAAGGCGTACCGGAAGCCCCGGGAGATCACGTGGATGTCCGGCGTGATGCTTTTCGCCCTGACGCTGGGGCTCGGCTTCACCGGCTACCTCCTGCCGTGGAACGAGCTGGCCTTCTTCGCCACCCGCGTGGGCACCGAGATCCCGGCGGTGTTCCCCGTGGTCGGTGACTTCATGAAGGAGATGCTACGGGGCGGCGAGAACATCTCCGGCGCCACGCTGACCCGGTTCTACGCACTCCACGTCTCCGTGCTGCCCGGCCTGGTCATCCTGATCCTGGGGCTCCACCTGCTGCTGGTGCAGAAGCACGGGATGAGCGTACCGCCGAGCGTGGAAGAGCAGGGCGGACCGCAGCGGACGGTGCCGTTCTTCCCGAACTTCCTGCTCCGCGACGCCGTGGGCTGGCTTGTGGCGCTGGCGCTCCTGGCCGCCGCGGCCGCGTTCTTCCCGGCGCACCTGGGTGAGAAGGCGGACCCCTTCGCCTCGGCGCCCACCGGGATCAAGCCCGAGTGGTACTTCATGTTCATGTTCCAGACGCTGAAGATGCTACCCGCCCAGATCCTGGGGATCAACGGTGAGCTCATCGGCGTGCTGGGCACCGGGCTGGCCGGCGTGGTCCTGCTGGTCCTGCCGTTCCTGGACCGGCCGGGGCCCGATGGGAAGTACCGGAAGACCTGGCAGGTGCTGGGGCTGCTCGCCCTGGCCTACATCATCGCCCTCACGTACATCGGCTACACGGTAGACCCCTCACAGTAGCGGGTCGGCGCGTCAGCCGCCGGTCCCCCCGAGCGGCGGTGCATCGTCGCCATCCACGCTGTCGGGGTCCGGGTGCCCCTCGGGCATCTGCATGGGCGGGTGGCCGCCGTCCATGGCTCCCGACTCGGCGGCCTCATGCATCTGCCCGAGCCCCGGCGCCAGCTCCTCGGCCTTCTCGAGCGCGGCCTCGGCGGCCTCCGTGTTGCCCTGCGCGTTCTCCGCCATGTAGAGGCCGAACCAGAGCGTACCGATGTCCGGGTACTCCTCGGTCAGTGCCCGGTAGCGCTCGGCCGCCGCCTCGTACTCCTGGTTCGAGTACTCGAGGTTCGCGCTGTCGACCTGCTCGGCCAGCCCGTCCGGCCACGCCGCCCGTCTGTCCTCGCTCTGCGCGGGCTCGTCGCCCATGGGCACCCGCTGGCCTTCTTCGTCGTTCCCGCATCCCGCCAGCGCCAGCACGGCGACGACGGCCATCCACTTCTTCATATCCACAATACAGCTCCGGTATCGAGCCCGATCAGCCGATCGGGTCATTCACATGACAGGCGAGACAGATCGCCGGGTTCTTCGCGTGGGCCCGCTCCGGATCGAAGTCCGGACCGTGCGGGCTCACCCTGAAGGACCCGGTGGTCGAGTGGCACTGCAGGCAGTCGGTCTGGGCGTGGCACGTGGCGCAGCTCTCCAGCGCCTGCCGCGCGGGCTGGCCGTGGCGCAGCAGCCAGTTCGGCTCGGCGTCGTGGAAGCCCGGGTCCAGATAGCCCTCGGAGCCGAAGCCCGCCTGCTCGTGGCAGTCCCGGCAGAACGCGGCCGTGTTGTGGCAGCTCGAGCACTCCAGGCGCCGGCCGTAGGCCTCGGTGGAGTGGCGCGCCATGAAGTTCGGCGGGTGGAACCCGGGGCCCGCCAGCGGCCGGGGCATGGTGACCTCCACGGCCGAGGCCTCGTGGCACTCGGAGCAGAAGTCCCGGGTGTGGCACGAGGCGCACGACGAGCCGTCGGCCGCGGCCATCCCGCCGTGCGACGCCAGGAACGAGGCCAGCTCGTGGGTCGACGGCGGCCGGGTCTCCAGGAGCACGCCCGGCGCCACCACGTCGGCGGCCCGGGGCATGGCCGCCACCGCCGTGGGCGGCTCGGCTGTGTGGCACGCCGCGCAGTCGTCCTGCGTGTGGCAGGTGGCGCACGTCTGCGCGGACGCCGCCGGGCCGTGGGTGTCGAGGAAGTCCCTCGCCGCGTGGGACGGCGGCGCCACGTAGTGGGCGGCGAAGCGGGGCAGATCGAGCGACGCCGGCGCCTCCGGCATCCCGGCGATGGCCGGTACGTCCGCCGCGTTCACGTGGCACGACGTGCACCGCTCCTGCGTGTGGCAGGTGGCGCACCGGGCGGACTCGGCGCCGGCCAGGCGGCCGTGGTCCTCGGGCAGGAAGCTGCCGGAGGCGTGGTCCGCCGGGTACGGCAGCCGGGCCAGCCACTCACCGCCCATCTCCGTTTCGGCCGCCGGCCGGTGGCAGGTGGTGCACGGCGCGTCCACCAGGTGCTCTTCCGCCTCGTGCCCGTGGCAGGACAGGCACTGGTCCAGGACCTGGGTCCGCGCCACCTGCATCGGCTCCCCGCCCTCCCGGACGTGGCAGCTCTCGCACTCTAGCGACTCGTCGCCCGCCGCGTCCACGGCGTCGATATGCGTCGGATGGGCGAAGCGGATCGGCGACGGCTCGCCCGTCTCCGGCGGCTGCCACCGTACGCTGTCCAGCTCCACACCGTCGTGGCAGCGGGCGCAGAGGCCGGGCTCCGGGTAGAACGCCTCCACGTCACCGTCCGGCACGCCCACGTGACAGCCGGTGCAGAAGGGGAAGAGCCCGGCGTGGACCTCGTGGGGGAACGGCTCCTGTACACCGCCCCGGGCCACGACGGTCACGGCGAGGGTGGCCACCACCGCCGTGGCCGCCATCAGGTACCCCAGCGTTCGGCTCACGGCTGCCCCCGCGGCCCCGGGTCCTCACCGAACGGCACCCGGAGCACCGAGTAGGCCCGGAACTGGTCCCAGTCCGGCCCGGTCCGGTTCTCGAACGCCTGTGTGTACAGATCGGCTCCCGCCCGAAGGTTCACGCCCCAGGGGCCCGTGACGTCGAAGCCGAGCCCACCACCCATGACCGTGTTCTCGCCCACCCGGAACTGCTCGATCTGCTGGAACGCGGTGCCCCGGACCCGGACGCCGAACCGGTCGCCGCGCGACCACCGGAGCTGGGCATCGCCGGAGCTGAGGTGGGCGCCGAAGCCCGTCTCGAGCCGGTACTCGCCGGTGGCCTGCCAGGCGCCGCTCGCCCAGCGGGCGCCCACGGTGTAGCGCTGCGACGCGTCGCCGATGGGGCTCCCGATGACCGAGATCTCCGGGTCGGAATACCAACGGTACGCGGCCGACGCCCACGCCGTCAGCGGTCGGAGCTTCAGCACGGTGGTCCGGAGCTCCGTCTCCTGGTACGGCGTGGGGGAGAAGAACCCCCAGATGGTGGACAGGTCGAAGTACGGCACGTAGCGCCGGCCCGTCACCTCGACCCAGCCCCAGTCGCCCGGGAGCCGGGACTGGACCGTCAGGTGGGCCTTCCCGATCCGGCCGAAGGCCACGTCGTAGTCCAGCGACCCGTCCATACGGAACGGGCCCGGCAGCGCCGAGCGCACGTCCACGGCCGCCCGCTCCGAGACCAGCCCGATCCGGTCCGCCCAGATCTCGCGCTGGTAGCGGAAGGCCACGGTGGTGGCGGCCAGCGGCGCGATCTCGGCGAAGCCGCCCACCAGGTACGCGTTCTGGTCGAGGACGAAGTCCTCCACCCCCTGGAGCGCGGTGTGCGACGGCTCGTTCAGCCCCCGGGCCAGGCTCCGGCCGCCGTACGCCTGGAGCCGGAGCCCCGGGAACGGCTCGACCAGCAGGTCCAGCCCGTCGAAGCCCGAGAACCCGAGGCCCGAGAGGGTGCGCTGCCGCCCGGCGCGGAGCCGGTAGGACGAGCGCTGGAGCTGGGCGTACGCCAGGATCGCGTCGAAGGCGTCATCGGCCATGGGCCAGACCACGTCGCCGCCGGCATCGGCCCGGCCCCGGAGCAGGAAGGTGGCGCTCAGCCCCTGGACGCCGAGGCCCCAGGCGGTGCCCGAGATGTCCTGCGTCGCTACCATGGCGTGGGCCACGTCACGGGGGCGGTAGACCAGGCACTCGGTGGCGGAGATGCAGTGCACGGGCTGCCCGTCGAGTGTGAGCACCCCGTCGCTTTCCGTCACGCTCGCCCGGTCCACCGTGTCCTGGCCGATGGGCCGCAGCGTCAGGTAGCGGAACGTGGTCGCGGCGCTGCCACGGACGCCCTGCGCCGCCGCCGGCGCGGGGCCCAGCAGTGCGGGCGCCACCAGCGCCAGGAGCGCCAGCACGCTGAGGGCGGTCGCGCGGAGAGGGCGGACGGTCCTTCCGGGTCGGGGTACGCTCACGGCACCACCCGTCAGCGGCCCGCGGGCCGGATGTCGGCCCCGCTCGCGTCCGGCGCCACGGCCGGGTAGGCCGCCTCTACCGCCGCGATCGTCTCGGTCAGGAGGTCCTCGATGAACGTCGGGTTGTGGGTCACCGTGGCGGCCAACGCCCTGCGCCGGGCCGCCGTGGTCTGGTTCGGCCGGAAGCTGGCCCGGGTGGTGGCGAGCTTGAGGTTGAACAGCGCGCCCTCGGCCACCGTGAACCGGCCGTCGTCCTCATCGATCTCGCTCGTGAGCTGGTCGAGGTACCCGTCCAGCTCCACGGCAAGGGCCAGGACCCGGTCGATGGCGCCGTTCAGGTCGGTCAGCGCCGCGGCGGCGTCGCCGTGGCACTCGGCGCAGCCGTCGAAGCTGCGGGCTGTGGTGGTCAGCTCGCACCCGGTCGCGCCCGAGGGCAGCCCGTTCTCATCCACGCACGGCGCGGCACGGAACCCGTGGCCCACCGAGTAGAAGGTCCCGGCGTCGGTCTCGCTGGCGTATTCGACCACGTGGCAGCTGGCGCACAGCCGCGGGTTGTCACCCGCGCCGTGGGGCCCCGTCTCCGAGCCCGGCGTGAGCCCGCCGCCCGGGAACCAGCCGGCGGTCCCGGCCAGCAGCGCCGTCTCCGCCGAATGGGGCTGCAGCCACTCCTGGTTGCCCTCCATGTCGGGCTGAGCCTGCCGGTCGTGGCACTGGGCGCACAGGTGCTCCGCCGGGTCATCGACCTCCGCGGCCACCCGGAGCTGCCCCGGGTTCGTCGCGTCGTGGGGGTCGTGGCAGACGGCGCACGTGATCTGCATGTAGACGTCGTCACCCGCCAGCGAGTCGGCCTCCAGGTAGTCCGATGTCACGCCCAGCCGGGCCAGCCCGCCCTCGCCCGTGTGGCACGCGTTGCAGCCGCCCTCGGTTACGCCCCGGGTGGCCACCGATGGGATCACGTTCCCGTGCGGCGATGACGCCCACTCCTCCACGAACGGGTGGTGCAGCCCCGAATGGCACTCGGCGCAGCCGTAGCTCAGCTCCGCACCCACGTCCACCGGGGCCAGCGGAACATTGGCGTCGGCGGGGCCGTTGACGTGGGTCAGGCCGGGGCCGTGGCAGCTCTCGCACTGGACATCGTGGTAGCGCCCCCCCGTCACGAACGGCGCCTCGTGCCCGCCCGCCGCGTTCCCGAGACTGTCCTCCATCGCCACGTTGCCCAGCGAGTTGACGGTATGGCACGCCTCGCAGAAGCCCTGGGCGTGGTCGCTGGTCTGGAGCCCCGCCCAGGCCCGCGCGTGCGCCGTGGTCTCCCAGTCCGCCTGGTAATCACCGTGGCAGTACCCGCAGACGGTCAGCTGGCCTTCGTCCGACGGATCGGCGTAGCCGACAAAGCCGAGCGCCTCTTCAGGGATCCGGTTGTAGATGCCCCGGTCCTCGAACACCACTTCCTCGTCCACACAGCCCGACAGCGCCACGAGTGCCAGCACCGCGAGCGGCAGCAGTGCCCGTTTGCCCTTCGCCATCATTCAACCCCCAATCAGACCTCGTCGCGGAGGGATCCTCCGCCTGCACGCACCGGGAGCTTCGGGGCCCGGACGCGCCCCTACGAAAAGGTCATTCGGGGCATCGAAAGTCAAGTCGGGGTGGCCCCGGGAAAGGTGTCCGGGATTCCCCCACAACGCGCGAAATCGCGCAGGGCAACGGCCTGTGGGCGGGCGGGAGCGCGCGACGGCCGGCGTTCGGTAGGGCCGGTGTGTGGGCGGGCCATGGCCGGATGAGGGGATGGGGGATGAGGGGATGAGGAGTTGGATCGGGCGAGCGGTGGAGAGGGGGAGGTACGAAGCGGAGGTACAGGTACAGGCCGAGGGAGGGGGGGTCCGAGCGCTGGAGCACCACTCCGAGAGTCGGGAGGTCTACTGGGCCCACACACCTGGACTCAAGATGGTGATACCCTCCACCCCGCGCAACGCTCGCGCTCTTCTGGTGAGTGCGATCCGGGATCCCGATCCGGTGGTGTTCTACGAGCCCAAGGCGGTCTATCGCGCCTTCCGTCAGGAGGTACCAGAGGACGAGGAGACGTGGCCCATTGGCAAGGCCCAGGTCGTGCGCGAAGG
>JAWODW010000018.1:0-9687 GCA_046483065.1 Longimicrobiales bacterium
GCTGTGTCCACCGTCGACGACATGCTCGGATACGCGCCACGGACGGGGACCGACCGCTCGTACTCGAGGTCGGCACCGAAGAAGGTGATCCGCGCATTGAAGCCATCACGGAACGCCACCGCGCCGTCGGGCCACTCCAACAGGCGGCCGTACGGGCCGATCTCCCCCGGGCCACGCCCCTCCCGGGCGACTACCCGGGTCTCCCGCCACGCCCGGTCGCCGCACACGATCCGCACTCCGTACGAGTCCAGCATGCACACGCCGTACGGCCCCGTGACCGCAAACGCATTCGACCGTGAGTACGGCAGCGCTGCAGACCGCTCCACCAGCTCGAGTCCAACGTCCGACGGCCCCACGGCCGGCTCCGGGGCGTCCCCGCACCCTGCGCCGGCGAGCAGAACGGCCATCCCAAGTACCGGAGTACCTTTCCCCGCGAGTGGTTCCCCCTCATCCCCCCATCGGGCATCCGCCCCGAAGCCGGACCCGCCACCGCGAGCCCCCGGCCGCCCGGCTCGCCCCCCACCGTCCGGAACAACGCCGCGAACGCCGCGCCGCGCCGAACCCCGCAACCACCTCACCCCCGACAAAACCGCATCCCCGCCACCTGCCGTGCGTGCCCCTGGAGCTCCAGCGACAGGAGCGACGCGAGCCCCCGGCGGGGGTCGAGTCCGGCGAGGGCGGCCACCTCGTCGGCGTGCTTCGGCTCCCGACCCAGCACCCGCCAGAGGGCCAGCGCCTGCCCCTCCAGCTCCGGCGGCGGGACCTCCTTCTCCGCGCCCGGCGGCGGCTCGGGGAGCCCGAGCTCGGCCACCACTTCCCGGGCGGCCGTGACCATGTGCACGCCGTCACGGATGAGGGCGTTGGTCCCCTCGCTGGCCCGCGACCAGATGGGGCCGGGGACGGCGAAGACGTCCTTCCCCTGCTCCCGGGCCTGGGCCGCCGTGCTCAGCGCACCGCTGCCGTGGGGCGCCTCCACCACGATCACCGCCCGGGCGATAGCGGCGATGATCCGGTTCCGTTTCGGGAACGCGTGTCTCGCCGGCGGCGTCCCCGGCAGCAGCTCGCCCAGGAGCAGTCCCTCGCGGCCGATGGCCTCCTGGAGCTCGGTGTGGGCCGTCGGGAACGCCACGTCCAGGCCGCACCCCACCACTCCCACGGTCCGGGCCGGGCCCGCCGCACGGTGGGCCACGCCGTCCACGCCACGGGCCAGCCCGCTCACCACGGTGGCGCCCGCCGCCGCCACGCCCGCCGCCAACCGGTGCGCCGACTCCCGGCCGTACCCGGTCATGGCCCGGGTACCCACAATGGCCACGGTGGGCGAGTCCAGGAGCTCCAGCCGACCGCGGGCGAACAGCGGATACGGCGGCTCCTCCAGGTGCTCGAGGGCGTCCGGGTACCAGGTGAGCTCCGGGATCAGGACGTGGTGCCGGTCCCGGTGGATGGTCTCCATGATCCGCCGAACCCAGCCGTAGACCCGGTCCAGCTCCCGCTCGTCGAGCTTCGTCTCGGCGCTGCTGATCAGCGCGCCGAGCCCGGCGGCGGGGCCGTGGGGCGATCGCACGGCCTTCTTCAGGCTCACGGGCCCCACCCCGGGGATCGCGGCCGCGTGGATGAAGGGCCCCAGGATCTCCGACGACGGCCGGACCGGTGCGGGCGTCAGGGCCGCCACGGCTCGGTGTCCTCTTCCATCGCGTCGTCCAGCTCCTCCCGTACCCGGCGCCACATGGCCTCCTTCCACTCGTCGATGCCACGGCCGGAGACGGCCGAGATCAGGAAGGTTCCCCACGCTTCGGGGGCGTCGATGGTCGGGGGCTCGTGGTCGGGACCCAGGAGGTCCGCCTTGCTGACCACCACGCAGAACGGCTTCCCGGCCAGCTCCTCGGAGTATTCCTCGATCTCCGACCGGAGCGTGGCCAGCTCCCCGGCCGGGTCCTCGTGGTCCGCCGGGATCAGGAACGCCAGCAGGCGAGTGCGCTCGATGTGGCGCAGGAACTGGAGCCCCAGCCCCTTCCCTTCGTGGGCGCCCTCGATGATCCCGGGGATGTCGGCCAAAACGAACGTCCGGCTGTTCGACAGCTGCACCACGCCCAGGTTCGGCTGCAGCGTGGTGAACGGGTACTCGGCCACCTTCGGCCTCGCCGCCGACACCGCCGCCAGCAGCGTGGACTTGCCGGCGTTCGGCAGACCCACCAGCCCCACGTCGGCGATGAGCTTCAGCTCCAGCTTGATCCGCCGCTCCTCCCCGGGCTCGCCGGGCTCCCACTCCCGCGGCGCACGATTCGTGGGCGACGCGAAGGACGCGTTGCCCCGCCCGCCCCGACCGCCCTCGGCCACCACCAGCTCATCGCCGGGCTCCAACAGCTCGCCCAGCTCCTCGCCGGTGTCGGCGTCCGTGACAAACGTCCCCGGCGGGACCCGGAGCACCAGGTTATCACCGCTGGCGCCCGTACGATTGCCGCCCTCGCCGTGCTGACCGCGCTCCGCGTGGTAGTGCTCCTGATAGCGGAAGTCGAGGAGCGTGCTCAGCTGCTCGTCCACCTGGAGGATGACGTCGCCGCCCTCGCCGCCCTTCCCGCCCGACGGTCCCCCTTTGGCGACGAACTTCTCCCGGCGGAACGCCTCGGCTCCGGCCCCACCGTCTCCGGCATACACGTTGATCGTGGCCTCATCGACGAACATCCGTCATCCCTCCTGCTTCGACAGCCAGCCTTCTCGAACCCGGTCCCACACCCGCCGCGCCTCCCGGGCACGACGGTCTCCCACCACATCCTCCACGGCGCGCAGCGCGGCATCCACCTCGTCCGCGGTGGCACCCACATTCAGGCACCCGCGCAGGTGTGAGTGCAGCTGCCGGCTCGCGTCCGTCCCCGAGAGCTGCGCGGCGATGCACAGCTCCCGGAGCTTCAGCTCCAGCCCCGGGCGGCCCAGGACCTTGCCGTACCCTTCCACCACCGCCCATGCGTCGAGCTCCGGATGGATCCCGGCCAGGACCTCGCGGAGCGTCTCGTACTGCCCGCCGTACACCTTCCGGCAGACCTCCACGCCCCGCTGGCGCCAGTCCACGCCCTCCTCGTCGAGCGGGTCCCGGACGGGCTGCTCCGTGCGTCGGCGCCAGAGCCCCAGGGCGTTCAGCGCCACGGGGTAGCCCAGGAAGAGGTAGCTCTGCAGGAGTACCTCCTCGGCCGCCACGGGCGCGATGGCCGCCGCCTGGTCCATGGCCTTCACCTGGACCGACTCGTCGACGGTCATTGAAGCCGCCAGACGTACCAGCGACCGGGTCCGCTCATCCATGCCGTGTCTCCACGTCCGTGTCCGTCCCTCGCTCTCTCTCCGGCTCCGTCTCCAGCTCGGCCAACGCCCGGAGCTCGCCAACCTCCTCGTCCCGGGTGTTCCGCACCTCCGGCCGGGCCCACCGCTCGAGCGCCCCCAGCTCGTCGGGCTCCAGCACGCCCAGCTCCTCGAGGACGCCCAGCAGCGCCACCTCACCGGCCCGCTTCGCGCCGTCCCGCGCCTTCAGCGCGATCCCGAGCCCGCCGTCCACCGTGGCGGCGCCGTACACGCCTTCGGCGCCCACCTTGGCCAGCACCCGGCCACCGGTCACCTCCGCCAGCCGTGTACCCAGCCGGTCCGTCCCCGCCATCAGGTGCGGGTGCGTCGCCATGGCGCCGACCACCGCCTTCGGGCCGGGCTCGCCGGCGCCGGCGGCCGCCACGAGCCGGGCGAAGGCCCGGGCCAGCCCCTGGAGCGGGAACGCGAACGTCACCACCCCGCACCCGTCCACACCGGTGGCGATGGCCCGCCGGTCGATCCCCGTCCACCGCTCGATCTCGTCCAGCATCCGCTGCTGCACCGGGTGCTCCGGCCGGTGGTACCCCTCGGCGGGCCAGCCGTGGGCCACCACCAGTGCCAGCATCCCGGCGTGCTTGCCGCTGCAGTTGTTGTGGATCCGGCCGGGATCCTGTCCCTCGGCCCGGAGCCGTGCGGCCGCGCGGTCGTCGAACGGCGGGTGCGGACCGCACGCCAGCGCCGATTCGGGCAGCCCGATCGCGTCGAGCGTGGACCGGGCGACCTCCACGTGCCGTGGCTCGCCGCTGTGACTGGCGCACGCCAGCGCCAGGTGCTCCGGCCCCAGCCCGAACCGTGCTATGACCCCGTCGTCCACCAGCGGCAGCGCCTGGAACGGCTTCACCGCCGAGCGGGCGAACATCACCCGATCCGACGACCCCGCCCGGGCCACCAGCGCCTCGCCCTTCATCACCGCCACATCCACGCGGTGGACCGATTCCACCACACCGCCCCGCGTCACCTCCACCTGCACAGCGCTCATCGGCCTTCCCTCTCCATTGTGCACTCGATTCCGTCCGCCGGCCATGGCACGATCGGTCAATCGCCTGTCGTTCTGCGCCGTCGTACGCCGAGCCCGATCCCGGCCAGGACCAGCGCGCCGCCCATGAGCAGCTGTGCCGACGGCTGCTCCCGGATCCCGGGCAGCCACCACGCCAGGAGCGTGGCGCCGATGGGCTCACCCAGCAAGGCCAGGTTCGCCACGTACGCCGGGATGTACCGGAGCGCATAGTTCACGCCCGTGTGCCCGATCATCATCGGCCCCGCCGCCAGCGCCAGGAAGACGAGCCAGTCGGTGGTCGGGTAGCCCACCACGTCCACCCCGGGGAGCACCGCTGTGGCGCTGAGGAGGACCACCGCCGCCGCGCCGTAGACCACGGCGATGTAGTCCCAGAGCTCGAGCCGCTGCCGGAGCCGCCGCCCGATCACGTAGTAGAGCGACACGAACACCGCGCCGGCCACGGCCAGCAGGTCGCCCACGAGCGGCTCCGGGCCGCCGGCGAAGTCGCCCCAGCCGATGACGGCCGCACCCGCCACCGCAACGCCGATCCCCGCCCACTGACGACGCGTGGGCCGCTCCCCGAGGAACGCGATGGAGAGCAGCGCCACGAAGATCGGCTGCGTGTTCACCAGCACCACCGAGCTGGCCACCGTGGTGTAGGAGAGCGACGCGATCCAACTCCAGAAGTGACCGGCCAGGAACACCCCGGCCAGGAGACCCAATCCCCAGTCGCGCCCGCTCAGCCGGCGGATGGCCCGCCCCCGGTCGCGCCACAGCACCACCCCGGCGATGAACGCCACGCTGAACGCCACCCGCCACGCCGCCACCGCCAGCGCCGGGGCCGTGGCGTACCGGACCAGCGGGCCGCCCCAGCTCATGGCCAGGACCGCCACCAGCAGGATCACGCCGGGCGGCGCGATGATCCCGACCGGCCCGTCGGAGGCGTCCGGTCCGTCCGGTCCGCCGGCTCCGTCGGCCGCTCCGACCTCGTCGGGCGCCCCGTCGCGGCCCGTCATCCGAGCCCCGGCACGGCGCCGATGTTCCCGATCACGAGCCGGAGCCCGAGGAGGAGGAAGACGGCGCCGAAGAGGAGTCGGAGCCGTTTCGTGTCCAGCGACTGGTTGACCCGGGCCCCGAGGCGGACCGCCACCAGCGCCCCCACCATGATCGGCAGTCCGGCCAGCACGTGGATGTAGCCGAGGCTCCCTGACGGCATCGCCGCCGTGGGGGCGCCGCCGAACGCGTAGCCGAGCACGCCCGCCAGCGCGGTGAACACGATGATCCCCATGGACGTGGCCGCCACCTTCTCCAGCGGCAGCCCCATGGCGTAAACCAGGATCGGGATGGCCACGATCCCGCCGCCCACGCCCAGGAGCGCCGACATGACCCCGACCGCCACCCCGCCCAGCGCCGCCACCAGCAGGTGCGGTCGCGCGGGCTCCTTCACCCCGGGCCGTCCGGGCCGGAGCAGGCGCACGCCCGAGGCCAGGAGCAGGAGCCCGAACCCGAGCTTCAGCACCGGCGCGGGGATCGAGGGCGTGACCTGGCTCGCCACCAGCGCCGCCACCACGGACGTGGCCGCAATGGGGAGCGCCGCCCGCCATGCCACGAGCCCCACCCGGTGGTATGTCCAGGCGCCGAGCACCGATGTCGGCACGATCACGAAGAGGCTGGTGGCGTGGGAAACCACGGCGTGGAGTTCGCCGGCCACGGGGACTCCACCCCAGGCGGGGTGGGCGTAGAAGAAATAGAGGAGGGGCACGATGAGCACCCCTCCCCCGATCCCGACCAGCCCCGACAGGAACCCCACGGCGAGTCCTGACGCCGCCAGCGACAGCAGGACCCAGACCGTCACGAGCTAGACCTGTTAGAACGGATGAGGCGCGCCGCTCTCACCCGCACGCTCCTGGATCTCCACGCCCATCTTCATGCTGTGACGCTCGGCATAGTCGGGCAGGAGCGTGAAGAGCTGCTCCGTGGACGCCGACGCGTTCAGCAGCTCCACGGCCGTCCGGATCTCCAGGTCGTTCTCCGTCAACCGCTTCCACCCCTCCTCGCGGCTGAACGCGGCCACGCTGATCTCGTTCGCCAGCCGCCGGGTCAGGAGCGGTGACGCGTCGTGGAAGACCTGCCGGTCAATCTCCACCCCCGCCTCGGCGAGCCGGGTCCGGAACGCCTCGATCATGGACTCCGTCACCGGGAACCCGGGCTCCAGATCCGGGTGGTCGTGGGTGTACTCCACCGCGTACTCGTAGAGCACGTTGTTGAACAGCGCCACGTTGTCCTGGACCGCGCGGCTCAGCACCTGCTCCGCCGTGGTCAGCGTGTCACGCACCACCAGGTCCGGCGTGATCCCGCCGCCGCCCAGGACCCGTCGGCCCGAGTCGGTCCGGTAGACCGGCACGCCCGCCTCGGTCTTGTCTTCCAGGTCCCGGACCGCGTCATCATCGGGCTCGGCGCCCGGAGCCACCGCTCCCGCATCATCCGCCATGGCCGTGTCCGCCCCGGCATCGATCCCGTACGGCTTCTGGATGCTCCGACCGGAGGGGGTGTACCAGCGGGCGGTGGTCAGCTTCAGGATATTCTGACCCGGCAGCTCGAAGAGCGTCTGCACCGAACCCTTGCCGAAGCTGGTCCCGCCCAGGAGCACGGCACGGTCGTGGTCCTGCAGCGCGCCCGCCACGATCTCCGTGGCAGAGGCGCTCCGCATCCCGATGAGCACGGCCAGCTCCAGCTCCGGGTACTGGTCGTCCCGGGTGGCCCGGAAGACACGGCTCTGGCTCGGCGACCGGCCCCGGGTCTCCAGGATGAGCTGTCGCTGGTCCAGGAACAGGTCCGCCACGTTCATCCCCTGGTCCAGAAGCCCGCCCGTGTTCCGGCGCATGTCCAGCACCATCGACGTGGCGCCCTGCTCACGGAGCCGGTCGATGGCATGCACCAGGCTGTCGGTGGCCGTCTCGCTGAACACGCTGAGCTCCACGTACCCCACGTGGTCGTTCAGCATGTAGCTCGCCGGGACGGCCGTCAGCTCGATGTCGCCCCGGGTGATCTCGAAGGGGATCGGCTCATCGATCCCCACGCGGGAGACGGCGATGGAGACCGTGGACCCCTTCGGGCCCCGGAGCTCGGAGACCGCCTTGTCCGTGGTCCACCCCTCCGTCGACTCCCCTTCCACCCGGATGATCCGGTCCCCGGCCTGGAGCCCCACCCGCTCGGCCGGCGAGTTGGGCAGCGGCGAGAGCACGGTCAACCAGCCGTTCCGGATGTCGATCTCGATCCCCAGCCCGCCGTACTCGCCCTGGGTCTGGAGCCGGAGATTCTCGTAGTCCTCCGGGGTCATGAAAACGGAATGGGGGTCGCCCAGCTCCTCCATCATCCCGTCGATGGCCATCTCATAGAGCTGGTCCTGGTCGATCTCCTCGACAAAGTTGCTCGACACCTCCCGGACGACTTCTTCCAGCAGACGCGCCTGGAAATAAACGTTCGTCTGGGGGTCCACACCCTGCTGGAGCAGCCAACCGCCGGTGGTCAACCCCACCACCGCCACCAGTACCGGCATCATCACTGATCGCTTGAACTTCATCCGTCCTCCGTGCACTCCATGTTCGTCCCGCTGCTGCTTCTACTAACCCATGCCCGCACCGAAGGTTTCTCCGAACCGGTCCTGGAGCAAGGCCACGATCCCCCGGTGCACCACCTCCGCCGCGGGCGTCGCGTCCAGCCGCTCGACACGTGCATCCCTCTCCGCCAGCTCCCGGTACGCGCCCAGCACTCGCCGGTGGAACTCGTCCCCCGCCCGCTCGATCCGGTCCGGGCCCGCGACCCGGGCCGTGCGACGGGCGGCGCCCACGTCCGGCTCCACGTCCAGCAGCACCGTGAGGTCGGGCTCGAGGCCGTCAGTGGCGAACCGGTTCATCCGGACCACGTCGTCGAACGGCAGCGCCCGGCCGTAGCCCTGGTACGCCAGCGTGGACAGATGGAACCGATCGGTCACTACCACCCGGCCGGCCTCCAGCGCCGGGCGGATCCGCTCCTCCACCAGCGCGGACCGCGAGGCCAGCATCAGGAGCAGCTCGGTCCGGGCCGAGAGCCGGTCCGAGTCCAGGAGGATCCGCCGGACCTCCTCGGCCACCGGCGTGCCGCCGGGCTCCCGGGTGACCAGCGGTTCATGGCCCCGATCGGCGAGCCAGCGCTCCAGGAGGGAGACCTGCGTGCTCTTCCCGGCGCCCTCAGGCCCCTCGATGGCGAGGAACACACCGCGGCCCGAGCCGCCCTGGCCGCTCGCGGACCGGCTCACGTCACGCGTACCCGTAGTAGTCCAGCCCCAGGTGCGTGATCTGGTCCTCGCCCATCATCCGGCGGAGCGTGTTCTTCAACTTCATGTGCTGTATGAACAGGTCGTGCTCCGGGTAGAGCTCCGGGAGCGTCATCGGGCTCTTGAAGTAAAATGAGAGCCACTCCTGGACCCCACCCAGGCCGGCCCGGTGGGCCAGGTCCAGAAAGAGCGCCAGGTCGAGGACGATGGGTGCAGCCAGGATCGAGTCCCGACACAGGAAGTCGATCTTGATCTGCATCGGGTAGCCCATCCACCCGTAGATGTCCAGGTTGTCCCACCCCTCCTTGTTGTCGCCCCGGGGCGGGTAGTAGTTGATCCGGACCTTGTGGTAGATGTCGCCGTACAGCTCCGGGTACAGCTCCGGCTGGAGGATGTGCTCGAGCACGCTGAGCTTGCTCTCCTCCTTGGTCTTGAACGACTCGGGGTCGTCGAGCACCTCGCCGTCCCGGTTCCCCAGGATGTTCGTGCTGAACCAGCCACGGAGCCCGATCATCCGCGCCTTGAGCCCCGGCGCGATGATGGTCTTCAGCAGCGTCTGCCCCGTCTTGAAGTCCTTCCCGGCCACCGGCACGCCCTCCGCATCGGCGAGCTCCCGGAGCGCCGGGATGTCGGCGCTCAGGTTCGGCGCACCGTTGGCGTACGGCACCCCCTCCTTCAGCGCCGCCCACGCGTAGATCATGGAGGGCGCGATGGCCCGGTCGTTGGATTCCATGGCCGCCTCGAACGCCGCCAGGTCCCGGTGGGCGGGCCCCGCCTCGAGGAACACTTCCGTGGAGCCGCACCAGATCATGACCAGGCGATCGCAGCCGTGCTCGCTCCTGAAGCGCCGGATGTCCTCCCGCAGCTGCTCGCCCAGCTCCCGCTTGCTCGCCGCCTCCTTCACGTTCGGGCCCTCCAGCCGCTAGACAGCGATACTTCTATCGTACTTGGTTACGGGGGATATAAAAAATATCCAACACTTTTAAATTCTCTTCTACGTTTTGATACAATCACCATAGCTCTTCAG
>JAWODW010000072.1:0-76499 GCA_046483065.1 Longimicrobiales bacterium
TGTTAGTATTATAGAAAAGGGGAAAGAATTCTGAAATAAAATATCATATACGAGGATTATTTCCATTTCTATTTATAATAGGGAGGAGAGTTTTCTTATAGATTATCAGGAAACCCTCCTCTTTTTATATATTTTATAAATAAAGATATAAATAAAGAAAGGATCTTTGTTTAATATTTATTTAATAGAAAATATTTTATAATAGGAATAATAGGAAAACTTAGATTTATAGTATTTTTTTATTTAATCCAGGTTCTTGCATTAATTCAACGATAATACCATCAGGATCTCTAAAATAAACCCATTTAAATCCTTTATAGTAACCATTTTGTATAACTAATGGAGCATGGCAGGGCGGGATGTTCTCCGCCCTGCCATGCGGCGCCCACGTCCAACCCGTAGCCGGAGCCGTTGTTCAGCACGTCGCCCACGCTCTGGTCCTCGGCGCTGTCATCGGGGAGCGGCGTGTGGACCATGGGGAACTGGACGTCCACGGCGATGGGGCTACTGGTGAGGGAGCTGCCGTTCTCCTGGCCCAGCATCATGAAGTTGCCGAGGGTGTATTTGAGGGTGGCGCCCACGGCGAAATGCTGGTCGGGGAGCGGGCCGAGGGTAAGCGACACGGGCAGCGCCAGGCTCGCGGCGAAGGTGGTGGTCCCGGCCACGTCGAAGCTCGACCCGGCGAGGGTGTATTCGCCGGGGTCGCCGGTGAGGCCGGCGTTGCCGAAGAAGAAGACCTCGGCCACGTCGGGGGCCATGTTGACCTGGCCGCGCACGCTGCTGGAGGCCGAGAACCCGACCCGGCCGATGCTCATGGCCAGGTACGTGACATCGGCGCCTACGCTGCCCTTCTCCCCGCCATCCTCGGTGATGGCGTTCAGCCATTCCAGGCGCGCCGACCGGGGGATCAGCTCGCCGTCGTACTCGGCCAGGTCCGCCGGCGTGATGGGGCTGAGGCCCACCGTGGCGTTGAACGGGAGGAAGGCGAACGACGCGCCGGGGTTGTCGGGCATCCCCAGCCCCGCCGGGTTCCATGCCGTGGCGCCGAGCCCGCGGGCCAGCGCCGTGTAGTTGCCGCCCATGCCCACGGCCTGTGCGAGAGGGTTTGCCACCTGGGCCATGGCGGCGCCGGGGACGAGGAGACCGAGGACCGCCGCTGCGGTCCGGAGTGTGGTACGCATTACAGATCCTCCAAGGGGCCGATGAGGACGACCAGCTCGAACTCGTTCTCGAGCACGAGTCGCTGCGTGGGTGTGACGGTTACGGTCCCGTCGCTGGCGGACACGCCGCCCGATGCGACCACGTCTACCGCGTCCGATCCCAGGATCGCCCGGAGCTCGCTGCCGCTGAACTCGAGCCGCTGTGCGTAGCTGCCCTGGTTGATCGGTAGGGTCCGCTGGATGGCCGGCGTCAGGCCCTGGAAGGCCAGATCCAGCGTGCCGGTCACCGTGAACGGGTTCGTCACGTCGAACCGGATCGCGCCGCTCTGGATCCGGTCCACAAGCGTCGAGTCCACACCGCCGAAGTCCATGGTGGTGGTGACCGGGTCGATCGTGATCGCCGACGCGGTCACCGTGGCCTCCGCGATCTGGATCGTGGAGGGGGCCAGCGTCACGCCCAGCGTGTCCGACGAGTCGATGGTGGTAGTGTCGCCCTCCGGGCTGTAGATGGCGATCTCGATGTCCAGGTTGTTCGTCACCTCCACCGGGAGCACGCTCAGCGTCGGCGAGAGCGTGGTGCCGGGGGCGAAGGCCTGGTCATCGCCGCTGATGCTGTCGTAGGCCACCAGCGCGCCGTTGCTCGTCACCCGGATCAAGATCTCGCCCCGGGGGTTGGCCGGATCCATGCTCGGCCGCAGCGGGTCGAACGACAGGTTGTGGCCCATGGTGACGTCGAAGGAGCCACCGGCCAGCGTGGCCGAGACCAGGTCGCCCGGCAGCGCGCTGCTGATGGTCAGCGTGTCATGGAACTCGGGCTTCGGGACCGTGAACCCATCGGCGGTGGTGCACGCGGTGCCGCACATCTCCGCCAGTGAGAAGGAGATGGATGTGCCCGGGGCATCAGTCTCGAAGGCCGTGCTGTCATGGCTGAGCCGCACGCCCGCAGGCAGCAGCTCCGCCACGCTCACGGTGATGCTCTCACCGGCCACGACCCAGGTCTGGTCCCATTTCGGCGGTTCAGTGGGGAACTCGCACGCGGCGAGCGCCACCAACGCCAGGATGACTGCGCTGTTTCGTATCATAAAGGGCGTATCTCCGAAGTTCGGGTGCCGGACCGCAGCTCGGTAAAAGAGTATCTTAACCGTGGCATGATCCGCGGGCAAAGACCGGTCATCACGGCGGGTCCCGCGGCCCCACGAGGACCGGCGCCATTGCGCCTCGGCGCACCATGCCCACCGCTTCCTTCCTTGGTTCGAGTACCGATGCTACCCCCCGATCACGCCCCAGGCCTGGGGCTCGCCACCGACCTCGCCGGCGATCCAGACCCGGACGCCCGCCCGGGCCCGGAGCGAGGTCGGGGCCGGGGCGTAGCGCAGCCGGTCGCCGTCGGGGGTGACCAGTACCGCCGCGTTCCCATCGATTTCCAGCGTGCCATCGGCCGCGGGGAGCCCCTCGGCCGCCCGGACGCGGAACTCGGCGACGGTCATGGTGGAGCCGTCGAGGTGCCCCCGGACCCGCACCACCAGGCCGTTCACCCGGCGCAGCTCGTCGGCCGCGGGGCCCTGAAGATCGATCCGGCCGTCTTCGGTGCGCAGGATCAGCTGCGTGATCGGGTCGGCACCCACCACACGCACGGTGCCGCGCAGGGTGTCACCGGCGGCGGGCTCGGTGGCCGCGCCGGGCGCCCCGGTTTCCGGCGCCCCTCTCTCCGGCGCCCCGCTCTCCGGCGCCCCTCTCTCCGGCGCTCCGGAGGCGCACGCGGCCAGGCCGGCCAGTCCGCCCAGGAGCGCCAGGGTGGTGAGAAGGCCGATGGTGGCCACCGGTGCCGGACGGGGTCCTGCGTCGCGTGTGCTCATTGGATCCTCACGATGGAGAGCCCCAGGCTGGCGGGAGCGGTGCCACCGGACCCGCTGAGCAGCTCCAGCAGCTGTGCGCCGGTCATCCCGTCGAGCTCGAAGAGGGTGGCGGCCCCGCCGTGGATGGTCGGGACGTCGACCTGGAAGCTGCCGGACACCGCCCGGGTGGCCAGGGGCCAGGGGGTCGGGAATACGTCCGCCAGGCCGTTGCCGTTGCTTGCGTAGGCGTCGTGGAGTCCCTGGAAGATGTCCCGGGTGTCCCAGCCGGGCAGGGTCAGCGCGTTCCGCACGGGGGTCACGCCGGAGGGGTGGTCATCGATGGCGAAGGCCAGGGTGTAGTCGGCCAGGAGCTCGGCCACGCTCCGCCCGGCCTTGTCGGCGAGGTTGGCCGGGCCGGTGAGCTCGGGCTCCCGGACCAGCGGCTTGATGAAGGCGGCCTCCCCGACCCCGGACTGGTCGATGGCCCAGCGGACCCACTGCCAGCCACTGCCGTAGAACGAGCTGTCGTCGCTGTCCACGGGGCCGAACGGGGAGAGGAGGGCCGGCGTCTTCAGGTACGCGTTGATCCCGTTGAAATGCTTGTGCATGATGATCGGCACGGCCGCACAGGAGCCGCTGACCAGGCGCTCGCAGTAGATGCTGGCGTCGTATCCCACGTTGCCGAGCTGACCGTAGCCCTGGAGCGCCCGGCCGTAGAACTCTTCGGCCAGCCGGGCGGTGGCCTCCTCGAGGCCCGTATCCTCCAGGCCCGCACCGACGTCGAACTTGTTGGCGTACGCCGTCAGGTGCTTCACCTCGTGGATGACGGTGGAGCGCATCCGCCACAGCCACTCGTCCACGGTGGTGGTGCTGCCATCATTGTCGAAGCCGCTCCCCGACGCCGTGGGGACCCGGCCGTAGAAGATCTCGCCGTGGTCGCTGGAAGCACAGTCGGTGCGCGGGTAAAAGTCGCCGCTGAACACGAAGCCGTTCACGGCCATGGACGAGTAGTCGTTGACGGCCTCCGAGAAGAGCATGAAGAAAAGGCCGTTGTTGTCGAGGCGGTCGTCGTAGGCCAGCGGGTCGCCGAAGTAGTCCAGGAGGATCTGGTGCATGACGGTGTCGTACTCGGTGCCCACGGAGTCCCAGTCGGCGTCCATGGTCCCGGCCAGCGGCGCCAGGGTGTCCTCCCAGATCACGCCGTAGGTGCCGGTGTAGACGGCCCGGGCGTCGACCTCGATGTAGTTCGGGCAGCTGTATTCCTCGTCGAGGTCAGGGATCCGGAACGTCCGGATGTCGCCCACCTGCTGCGCGGCGGTTCGCGCCAGGGCGGGTGTGGACTCCGGCGGGCCGAGCTCCTCGACCAGGCGACGGTTCCGCTCCAGCATCCGGAGATGGCCTTCGAGCTCCGGGTCGGGCTCCGTGGTCGACCGCTCGGTCGGGACCCGGATCCGGGAGAGGATGGCCCCGTCCGCCAGCGCGGCGCCGCCGTCGGTGCCCTGGAGGCGGAATGCCGTGGCCGAACGGTGGATCGTGGACGTGTTGAACACGCTCATGACGTACGTCCCGGGCTCCGTCAGCTCGTTGCACGCCACGTCCGTACCGAAGAGCGCCACGGACCCCCCGACCCCGAGGGTGTGTCTGGAGGCCCCGGCCACCGGGTGGCTCGCAGTGGCGTCGAGGCCGTCCACGGAGACCACGATCTCACGGTCGCCGGCTGGGGCGCACGGGAAGGTTCCGGGGGCGGGCAGCTCTGTAGTGAGGAGCGTGTCGGTAACGGTCAGGACGGAGGTCTCGACATCGCCGACGCTCACCTGCACGCGGCTCGTGTCCGACCCGAAGCTCGTGCCCCTGATCATCGCGGTATCACCGGCACCCAGCACGGAGGGCGAGATGCTCGTGATGGTGGGGCGAGACCCGCTCCTCACCTCCACGGCGGCTTCGCCATCGAAGCTGCCGGCGGAAGCCAGGATGGTGGTGGTGCCCACCGCCACGGAGGTGACGACGCCCGAGTCCGATACGGTGGCCACGTCGGGGTCGGACGTGGTCCAGTCCATGTCGAGGGTGGTATCGATGGGGAAGCCCCGGGCGTCCACGCCGCGGGCGGAGACGGCCAGCGTTTCGGCGACGACCATCACCGCCGTGTCGGGATCCAGCTGGAGGCCCGCCAGCACCTGGTCCACCGTGACCGTGGCGGTGCCGGTAAGGGTCCCGGCGGTGGCGGTGATCTCCGCGCTGCCTTCGGCGTGGGAGACGACGCCACCGTCGGCGACGCTCGCCACGCCCGGGTCCGAGGACGACCAGTTGAGGCCCGGCACGTCGACGGCGTTGCCGTACGGGTCGGAGCCGCCGGCGGTGAGCTCGAGCGTGTCCCCGAGAGATTCCAGGACGGCCGCGGTCGGGGAGAGGTCAATCTCGGCCAGGTCGGCGGCCGCGACCTCGGCGCTGAAAGTGGTGTCGATGGCGCCGGCGGCGGCGGTGAGCGACTGGGTACCGGCCGTGGTGCCGAGGGTCCATTCCGTCGAGGTCCGCCCGCCGCCGTCCGTGGTGGTGGAGGCCGGGGAGGCCGTGCCGCCCCCGGATGCCGTCCACGTCACCGTCTCGCCTTCCACAACCCGACCTTCGCCATCACGGACGGTGAGCGAGACCGCCACCGTCTGGCCCACCGTCAGGCTGCCCGCCGGCCCGCTGCTCTCCAGCTGTGCCGGCGGTCCCACGCCGGGGCCGAAGATGTCACACCCGGTGGCGAGCAGGGCGAGGAGCGCGGTAATGGCAGTGGCGCGGATCGTCGAGCGCATGGTCTCTACTGGGTAGGGAAAGGCGGTGAGCCGGGAGCGATTCCGGGAGAAAGATACCAGCCGGGCGGGTGGGACAGGAAGGGTGCAGGCGCGGAGCGGGCCCCGTGCGCCGGGATGAAGGGCCGTCCGAGGTGGGCTCGCCGCGGGCAGCTTCCCCGGCGAGCCCACGGACGGACCCGCTAGAAGGTCCCGCCCAGGAACACCGCGTTGGCGAAGATCGGGAGCAGCCCCCGCCACATGGCGCGGAAGTTGGGGTCGGCGGTGAATCCGATGACCCGGCCGCTGCCCACGCGCTCCGTCCACAGGTACGGTGTGCCGGCCACCCGCTCGGGGACCTCGGGCCAGAGGTAGCCCGCCAGCTCCAGCCGGTCCTCCCCGGCGTAACGGATCACCGCCTCGCCGGGCTCCGTGTCCGCCGGCGCCTCGAAGACGCGGCTGCCGGAGAGCATGACGGGGATCTCCAGGTCACGTACGCCGGCCACCAGCGGGGAGAGGGTGTCGATCGCGGCCCGGACCACGGCGCCCGGCACCGAGTACGACAGCTCTACGCCATCCGTGGCCTCGGGCTCCTCCTTCTCCCGGAGCCTGGCCAGGCCGTCGTCGGAGGCGAGCCACGCGGTGGACGCGTCGAGGGTGATGAGCGTGCCGCCGCCGCGCACCCAGCGGGCGAGGGCCGCCGCGCCGCCGTTCCCGAGTGCGCCGCCAAGCCCGTACGCCGACGGGAGGACCACCATGTTGAACTCGTCCAGCACCCGCATGAGGCGGTCGAGCTCGATGCGGGTCACCGGGAAGCCGAGGCGGGTGTCGAAGGTGTGCCACGCGGCCCCGTACGAGCCGGTGCTGATCCGGTTGCCCGCGGCCAGCGCCACCCGGGGCCGGGGGATGGCCCGGACGCTGTTGCTGCCCAGGTCGGTGCCGCTGTCCACCAGCGCGTTCTCGATGGCCACCACGGGCGTGCCCGTCCCGGCCGCCAGCTCCCGTACCTGCTCGTGGAGCGACGCGGCGTCATAGTCCTCCATGTTCCGGTTCACCAGCACCACGAAGGCGCCGTGGGGGAACGCGTGGCCTTCCACGGTGAAGGGCCGGGCGGCGTGTCGGACGCGAACGCCGTCATGGAGCAGGGCGCCGAGCATGCGCAGCGCCGACTCGCTGCCGGGCGCAAAGGCGTAGGCGTAGCCGGCCTGACGGGGCAGCTCGGGGGCGTCCGCCCGGATGGCTGCCACGGGCTCGGCGGCGTCCAGGGCGTCGCCGGACCATGCGGCCTCTACGCGGTAGAGGAACGGGAGCGCCCAGCCGGTCATGTCGTAGAACCGGTCCCGGAGCCCCGCCTGCCGGCGCTCGAGCTCCTCCTGGACGAAGTCGGGGTCGAGGGCGGGCTCGGGCTCGAGGAGCGTACGGGCCAGGACGCCCTGTGGCTGGGCCAGGTCCACGGCGTAGGATCCCGCCGGGAACGTGACCCGCCGGGCGTCGTCTTCTCCGAACACGGTGCCCTGGACCCGGGCATCGGAGGTGAGGCGGCTCACCTCGATGCCGTGGCGGAGGAGCACGGTGACCATGGAATCGGCCCGGCCCTGGTCGTCGCGGTGGAAGAGGATCGTCCGCATGCCGCCGTCCCGCCCGCCGGCCACGGCATCCTGCCGGAAGGTCAGGTAGTCAGCCACCCGGTCGGCCCGGTTCGTGGCGGCGGTGCGGAGCGTGGCTCGACTCGCCGTGTAGTGGTGGCTCGCCGCCTCGTGGAGGGAGAGCAGGGTGCCGTCATCGCGCTCGACGAGGCCGCCCGCGCTGGAGGCCTGCTCGTAGGTCATCCCGATGGCGCCGGTGTGGATCGGCCACGATGGCCCGTAGCCGGGATAGAACTCGTCGAAGCTCTCCCGGGTGTAGAACCCCCAGCCGTTCTCGGCAAACGCCCGGGCGTTGCCCTCCGCGAAGAGCTGCCAGCCCTCGTGGACCAGCGGGTGGACGGCCTGATGGATGGGCTTCATCGGCGGCGGGAAGAAGTAGGTGGAGCTCGACCCCATCTCGTGGAGGTCCGCCGCCACGTGGGGGTACCAGCCGCGGAGCACCTCCATGCGGCCCCGGGTCTCGGGCTGGGAGTGGACGATCCAGTCGCGGTTCAGGTCGAAGAGGTAGTGGTTGCTCCGGGCGCCGTGCCAGTCGTGGCCGTGGACCACCGCGCTTCGGAACGGGTCGGGCCCGTGGGCGCCCAGGTCCCACGCCACCTGGTTCACGTGCCGGTCGTGGCCGTCGGGGTTCTGCACCGGGTCGATGAGGGTGACCACGTTCTCCAGGATCTCCAGCGTCTCGGCGTCCTGCCCCGCGGCGAGCTGGTAGAGAGTGGCCAGGGCGGCCTCCGCGCCACTGGCTTCGTTGCCGTGGACGGTGTAGGCCAGGAAAGCCACCGTGGGCGTGCGCTCCACCAGCGCGTCGAGCTCACCCTGTGACGCGCCCCGGGGGTCCGCCAGACGGCGGATGTCCTCCTGGACCGCGTCGATCCGGGCCTGGTTCGACTCCGACGTGGCGATGGCCAGGAGCACCGGCCGGCCCTCGTGGGTCAGGGCCACCGTGTCCATGGTGATCCGGGGGCTCGCCTCCGCCAGCGCCGAGATGTAGCGGACGATGAGGTGGTGCGGCGTGAACCGGTCGCCGAGCTCGTAGCCGAGGACCGACGCCGGCGTGGGGATGGACGGGTCGTAGGCCCCGTGGTCGGCGAGGGCGTGCTGGGCGCGGACCGCCGTGGGGCCGAGCAGGAGGGCGGCGAGGACGAGGTGCAGTGCGTACTTCATGACGACGTGTCTCCGTGCGATGTGCATGCTAGAACGTGCTGCCCAGGAATACGGCGTTGGCGAAGAGCGGGACCAGGCCGCGCCAGAGCGCTCGGAAGTTCGGGTCGCCCGTAAAGGCGATGACCCGGCCGGAGCCCATGCGCTCCGTCCACAGGTACGGCGAGTCGGCCACCCGCTCCGGTACCTCCGGCCAGAGGTAGCCCGAGAGCTGGAGGCGGTCCTCATCGGCGTAGCGGATCACCACCTCGCCCGGTCGCGCACCGCTGGGCGCCGCATAGACCGTGCTGCCCGACAGCATGACCGGGATCTCGGTGTCCGTCACGCCCGCCATCAGCGAGGAGAGCGTGTCGCCCACGGTCCGGACGATGGCACCGGGGACCGACGCCGGGAGCGATGGTTCCCCGTCGGCCTCGGCCTCGTCCTCCCGCTCCGTCATCCGGATCATCTCGCTGGACACGAGCCACGCCGTGCTCCGGTCCACCGTGATGAGCGTGCCACCGCCGCGGACCCAGCGCTGGAGCGCCTGTACGCCGTCCTCGCCCAGCGAGCTGCCGAGGGAGTAGGCGGAGGGCAGGACCACCACCGAGAAGTCGTCCAGGGCACGGTCCAGGTAGCTCAGCTCCACCCGGGTCACCGGGAACTCGAGCCGCTGGTCGAAGGTAAACCAGGCCGCGCCGAAGGAGTACGACGAGACGCCCTGGCCACCCACCAGCGCCACCCGGGGCACGGGGACCGCCCTCACGCTGTTGCTGCCCAGGTCCGTGCCCTCGTCGGCCAGCGCCGTGGAGAGGGCGGTGACGGGCGTAGCCGTGGCACGCGCGGCGTCGGCCACAAGCGCGTGAACGTCACGGTCGCGGTTGCGGTGGACCAGGACCAGGAACGCGCCGTGGGGGAAGTCGGCGTCGCCGACCCGGAACGACTCGGGCGCGTGGCGCACCCGCACGCTGTCGGCCAGGAGCCGGCCGAGCATCCGGTACGACGCTTCGGAGCCGGGCTCGAAGGCGTAGGCGTAGCGTGCCTCCTCGATCTGCGTGACGGACACACGCTTGAACGAGACGTCCATCTCGACGCCGTCGGGCACCCGGTTCGACCACCAGGCGTCGACCCGGAACGTGAAGGGGAGCGACCACGCGGTGATGTCGTAGAACCGGTCGCGCCGGCCCTCGCGCCGTGCCTGGAGCTCCTCCTCGATGAACTCGGCGGGGAGCTCGGCCTCGGGCTCGAGGATGGCCTTGGCCAGGCGGCCCTGGGGCTGGGCCAGGTCGACCACCCAGGTGCCCGCCGGGAGGCGGACGGTGCGCGCGTCGGTTTCCCCGTACGGGGTGGCCCGGACCTGCCGCTCCTCCGCGAGGCGACCCACCTCGATGGCGTTGCTCCGCAGCGTCTCCACCAGCGCGGTGGCCCGGCCCTGGGCGTCCGGCGTCAGGAAGACGGTCCGGAAGTCGGCCCCCTCCCGCTCCGTGATGGCCGTGCGCCGGAAGTCCAGATAGCTCCGGACGCGGTCGGTGCGCCGGGCGGCCACCGTGCGCAGCGTCGCCAGGCTGGCGGTGTAGTGGTGGGCCGCGGCCTCGTTCAGCGTGAGGACCGTGCCGTCATCGCGACGGACTGCACCACCGCTACTGGAGCCCTGCTCGTACGTCATGCCGATGGCGCCGGTGAGGGTCGGCCAGGAGACGCCGTAGCCGGGGTAGAACTCGTCGAACGACTCGCCGGTGAAGAAGCCCCAGCCCTGGGCGGCCATGGCGGCGGCGTTGCCCTCGGCGAAGATGTCCCACCACTCGGGGATCGACGCCTCCACGTTCGGGTTGAACGGCGGCATGGGCGGCGCGAAGAAGTACGTGGAACTGCTCCCCATCTCGTGGAGGTCGGCGGCTACGTGGGGCGCCCACTCCAGGTACGCACCGGTCCGGGCCCGCGTGGTGGGGTGGCTGTGGATGAACCAGTCCCGGTTCAGGTCGAAGAGGTAGTGGCTCGTGCGGGCGCCGGGCCAGCCGCCGGTGTTGATCATGGACGCCGGGTACGGGTCCGGCCCGAACGCGCCCCGGTCCCGCATCACGTCCTGGGTGTGCCGCTCGTGGCCGTCCGGGTTCTGCACCGGGTCGATGAGGACGACGACGCTGTCCAGCACCATCCGGGTGGCCTGGTCCTGCCCCGCGGCGAGTTCGTAGAGCGTGCCCAGGGCGGCTTCCACGCCGCTGGCCTCGTTGCCGTGGATGGTGTAGCCGAGCCACGCGATGGTCGGGGTGCTCGCCACAGCACGGTCGAGGGCGTCACCGGACGCGCCGCGGGGGTCCGCCAGGAGCCGGGCGCCGGCCTGGATCTCGTCCAGCCGGCCCTGGTTCGCCTCGCTGGTCACCACCGCCAGCAGGACCTCACGACCCTCGTACGTATGGCCCGCCGTGTCGAGCCGGACCCGCGGACTCGCATCCGCCACCGCCGAGATGTACCGCACGATCATGTGGTGCGGCGTGAACTGGCTCCCCAGCTCGTACCCCAGCACCGACGCGGGCGTGGGCACCGCCGGGTCGTACGGCCCGCCATCGGCCAGCGCGTGCTGCGCCGCGACAGGAGCGGCAATGAGCGCCAGGACCAGCGCCACGGCCAGCGTGAGGATCAAGGGCCGGGGGCGATCTCGACGCGGCGTCGGGTTCGCAGCGGTGGATACTCGCGTGATGGACGCGCTATTCGCGGTTCGCTTCATGGCTCGACTGTGGTTCCGGGTGTGTGTTCCTGGCGTGCCGGCAGGGGGCAAGCTATGGCGCGGCGGAGCTCGTGGCCAGCAGGTCGCTGAAGAATGGGTGTGCGGCCGCGAGCAGGGGTCTTGCGCGTCTCAATCAAGGCGCGAGGAGGAGTCATGGCAGCGCCATGGCGACGACGAGCAACGCCGAGTGAGGCCGCAACCCCCCTGCTCCCTTCGGGTTACGGCGGAACGGAGCCGTCTCCGGCGTTGGCGCTCCTCCAAGATGCGCCGCGGTATCGCCTCGTCGCGCCGCCTTGGATCCGGCCCCGTGGCGCTCGTAACGCGGCTCGCTCCCATTCTTCAGCGACCCGCTAGAAGAAGCGGGCCAGGAACGGGCGGTGCCGGGCCACCCAGCGGTAAACCCGCCGGGCGATGGGGCGGGCGAACGGGAGCTTGAAGGCCCACGCCAGCCGACGACCGCCACGGGTCTGCTCCAGGGCCCGCTCCACCCCGTCGGCCCCGGACCAGTGGCGCCCGTCGGGGGCGATGACCTGGACCGCCTCGTGGAACGCCCGCTCCGGGATCTGCGGGTAGCGGTCCATCACGCCCGGGGCCTGGAAGGGGACGAACCGGAGCCGACCCTCGGTGTCCCACGCCCGCAGTCGCTCCACCGAGCGGCGGCAGATGCCGCACTCGCCGTCGTAGACGACGGTGTACTGCTCGTGGTCCGCAGGGTCACGGGCTCGGCTCATGGCACGGGCAATCGGGGCAAGAGTCGTTCCCGGGCCTGGACCCCATGGCATCTGCTTGACGTAGCTTGGGCCATGGCCTATCGTTCCCGCGGACGAAAATGGCGTCTGCGGGCAGGCCGGATAACCAGCGGCGGAAGCGACCTGGGGGAACGTTTGCCCGGGTCGCTTTTTCGTTAGGTCGGGCGCATCGGCTATGCGCCGAGCCCGACAGGTTTGGAACCGTTGAGATGGAGCACGAAGCAGATGCGTACGCAGGGCACCGTGAAGTGGTTCAACGACGCCAAGGGCTACGGGTTCATCGAGCCGGACGGCGGTGAGAGGGACTGCTTTGTACATCATTCGTCGATCCAGGGCGAGGGTTTCAAGTCCCTGGACGAAGGGGAGCGTGTGGAGTTCGATATGGTCGACGGGCAGAAGGGCCCGGCAGCCGAGAACGTCGCGCGCGCCCAGTAAATTCGCAACGACCGAAACGGAAAGGGTCGCTCCGGGTACAGTGGGGCGGCCCTTTCTTCATTCAACAAAGAGGCGATATGGCGAAACAGGAAGGAATCGAGATGGAGGGCGTCGTCACCGACGTGCTTCCGGATCGGATGTACCGTGTGGAGCTCGAGAACGGTCACGAGGTGCTGGCCTATGCGGCCGGGAAGATGTCCAAGTACAAGATCCGGGTGCTGACCGGCGACCGCGTTACCCTGGTCCTCTCACCGTACGACCTGACCCGTGGCCGGATCGTCTACCGCCACAAGTAGGCGCGCGCCCCCCCTCGACGGACGATCCACCCGTCCGGTCCTCGACTCCGCACGGGCCGCGGCCTCCGCCGTGCCCGGCACGCCCTGTCGGGACACCCGCCGGCTCGACCTCGAAGGGGGAACCGACCCGGACAGGCAGGTCGCCGACGGCCTCACCTTCGAGTTCGGGGCCTGCTAGAACCCCCTCCCACACCCTCCCCAGCCGTCCCGCGCGGCCACGGCCTCGGCCGCACGCGTACACCCGGCAGCAGCAGCCCGGCGTTCGGCCAACCCCGGACACCCGTCCGGTGGCGGTCATGTCGGGCAAACACCTTCAGGGCGGCTCTGGTGTGGGCGGGCTCCCCGCGTTCTGTGGGGCAAACCCTTACAGCAAAACCCCGGGGTATTCCCACGACTATTCCCACGTGACCCCGACAGAGGCAGCCGGGAGCGCGGGTCATATTGAATACGAAGATCGGGAAGACCCACATCCGAGGTCGATAATGACCACTGCAGCGAAGGACCAGAAGAAGACCGTTCGGAAGCCGCGCGTCCTGGAAACGGGCGAGCACACTGTGGAGATCGTATCGGATCCCGGCGAGGGTGCCCAGACGTGCGGGCAGATCTTCGGCTCGGTGTCGGCGAAGATGGGGAACGGAGTGTGGACGGTGGAGCTGATCCCTGCGGAGATTCAGCCGCCGCCGCGGATTCCTGCGGGCGCGAGCGGGAACCGGATCCGGATCGGGCGTGGCCACATCAGCAACTGGGGCGACGCCACGAACCTGGCGGTGTGCTTCAACGAGCAGGTGATGCTGAACCGTCATCGGTCGAACGCGCTGGCGGAGGACGCGGTGATCCTGCTGGAGAGCATGTGGAAGGAGCACCCGGACGAGTCGATCCAGAAGCAGTGGAAGGCTGCGATGAAGGAGATCTCGTCGAAGAGCTATCGGATCGTCGAGATCCCGATGGACGAGATCTGCCGGACGGTAGTGGATGACCCATCGAAGGGGAAGAACATGTTCGCCCTGGGTCTCCTGTCGTGGATCTACGACCGGGACATGCAGCTGGTGAAGGACCAGATCGCGTACGCGTTCCGGAACAAGAAGCAGGAGATCACGGACAAGAACCACGAGCTGGTGGAGCTGGGCCACGAGTGGGCGGCGGAGCATCTGGACTTCCGGATCGACGTGACGCCGGAGCCTCCGGAGCAGCCGATGGTGGTGATGAACGGGAACCAGGCGGTGGCGCTGGGTGGAGTGGCGTCGGGGATGGAGCTGGCGGCGATGTACCCGATCACGCCGGCCACGTCGGTGAGTCATCAGCTGGGCGAGATGTTCGAGCGATTCGGAGGCACGCTGCACCAGGCGGAGGACGAGATCGCCGCGGCGGGTGTGGCCATCGGCGCGTCGTGGGCCGGGAAGACGGCGTTCACCATCACGTCGGGGCCGGGGATGGCGCTGAAGACCGAGTTCATCGGTCTGGCCATCATGACGGAGACGCCGCTGGTGGTGGTGGACGTACAGCGCGGCGGCCCGAGCACGGGTCTGCCCACGAAGGTGGAGCAGGGCGACCTGCTCTCATCGTTGTACGGTCAGCCCGGTGACGCGCCGCACGTGGTGATGGCGCCGGCCACGATCGAAGAGTGTTTCCATTCCATGGTGACGGCGCGCCGGATCGCCGAAACGTTCCGGATGGTGGTGATGGTGCTGACCGACGCGAACCTTGCGACGGGCCAGCAGCCGTTCCCGCGGCCCGACCCGCAGGTGAGTTGGATGGCGCCGCCGATCGACCAGGCGCCGCTGCCGAAGGAGCTGCGGCCGTACGACTGGGACCCGAAGACGGGGCTGAGCCGTCGGTTCATTCCCGGTCAGGCGAACGGGATGCATACCACCACGGGGCTGGCCCACGACGAGAACAGCCGGGTGGCGTACGACGCGGAGATCAACCAGCGGTCGTCGGCGATGCGGAGCCGGAAGCTGGCGGTGCTCCAGCAGACGTTGACGCCGCCGGAGGTCTACGGCGACGAGGAGGGCGACCTGCTGGTGGTGGGCTGGGGCAGCACCATGGGGGCGATCGAGGAGGCGGTGGATCGGGCTCGCGACGAGGGGCTGAGCGTCTCGTCGCTGCACCTGCGGTTCCTGTCTCCGCTGGAGCCCGGGCTGAAGGAGATCTTCGAGAAGTTCGACCGGGTGATGACGGTGGAGATCAACTACAGCGACGACGCGGGCGACCCGTACATCACCGATGAGAACCGGCGCTACGGCCAGCTGGCATGGCTGCTCAGGGCGCGGACGCTCGTCGATATCGACTCGTGGACGCGGGTGCTGGCGGAGCCGTTCCGGCCGGGTCAGATCTACGACGCGGTGGTGGATCGGCTGGTGCGCGATGGGAGGATCGGGAGCAACGGACGAACGAAGAAGTCGAAGGGAGGTGCGGCATGATTGCCACCTGCGCGCTGCTGCACGCGGATACGGATGATCGGGTCTTCGGGCTGGAAGATTACGAGGGGGCGCTGCCCCGGTGGTGCCCGGGCTGCGGCGACATGGCCGTGCTCACGGCGTACCAGAAGCTCCTCGCCGAGGAGCAGCTGAAGCCCGAGGAGACGGTCTTCGTCTCCGGGATCGGATGTTCCGGCCGGTTCCCCCACTACATGCGGACCTACGGGTTCCACGGGATCCACGGCCGGGCGCTGCCGCTGGCCACCGGGATGAAGCTGCACCGGCCGGACCTGCACGTGTTCGCGGTCATGGGCGATGGCGACTGCACGTCCATCGGCGCGGGTCACTGGATCCACGCCGTGCGCTACAATATGGACATGACGGCGGTGCTGCTGGACAACAGCATCTACGGTCTGACCAAGATGCAGACATCGCCGACCACGCCGCAGGGCTTCAAGAGCAACACGCAGCCCCGGGGCAGCTACCTGCCGGCCATGAACCCCATCGAGGCCACGCTGGGCTTCACGAACGCGAGCTTCGTGGCGCAGACGGCCGAGTGGATCCCGCAGCATCTCTACGCCACGCTCCAGCGGGCGTACCAGCACAACGGGTTCGCCTTCGTGCGGATCCTCCAGCGGTGCCCCCACTACACGGCGTCGCTGTATCAGGAGGCGGTGCGGAACCCGGACAAGGTGGAGCTGCTGGTCCATGATGACGGGATCACGCTGCCGGGGATCCACGAGATCTACAAGAACCACCGTTCCCACAACCCGCTGGACATCGATATGGCCCGGGTCATCGCCGAGGAGGAGGGCGAGAGGATCCCGCTGGGCATCTTCTTCCAGGACGAGAGCCGGCCGGTGTACGAGGAGATCCGTCGGCTGCCGAAGTTCTCGGCCGAGGAGCGAGTGAAGCTGCTGAACGAGGAGCTGGAGAACTATGCCGTTTGACGAGCTGAAGCGGCGCGCACTGGACGCGCTCGAAGAACGCCGGGAGGCGTACCATTCGGCGGTGGCCACGGCCGTGGACGAGGTCCGCACGCTGCTGGACTCCCAGCGGCCTGTCAGCGGAGCGAAGGGGTCGCGTGCGGCGGCGGAGCTGGGCGTGTTTGCCGGCGGTCGGATCGATACCGAGCGGTTCGAGTCGCTCTTCTCCGACCGGGAGAAGCTGGACGCCGATGCCAGGAAGACCATCGAGGCGGCGCTGGACACGCTCAAGGAGCTGATGGAGGCCAGCGACGACCTCTACCTCACCAAGGTACGGCCCGGGGGCGACCTGCGGGACACGGTGCGCGACGCACTGGCCGATTCGGGCCGGGCGTTCGGCGCCGGCCGGACGGTGGAGCGGGCCCGCTCGGGCGGGGAGGCCGTGGAGTACCAGGACGGGTTCCCACCGATACTGTGGAACCGGGCAGAGCGGACGGTGGCCCCGCCGCTGGTCCTCGAGCTGGACGGTTCGGACCTCCGGCCGGCCGGGCTGGCGGATTATCTGGAGGGCAACCAGGCCATCGTGCTGCTGATCCGGAAGCCGGCCCCGCCGGCCGCGCTGGCCCGGCTGGTGGTCCCCGGTACGCTGGTGGTCCAGGCCACCAAGGACGAGGGGCTGGACGAAGCGCTGAACGCGCTGGACGCGTGGGGCGGGCCGGCCGTCGTGGCCGTGGTGCCCGAGGGCGCCGCCACCTTCCGCTACACGCCGAAGGAGGGGGAGGCCGGCGAGCTGACGGTCGGGACGGTGCCGGAGAAGAGCCCCAAGGATGTGGGTGGCCTGAGCGCCGCCCGGCAGGAGGCGGAGCTCGAGCTCCTGCAGCTCCTGGACGGTGCGGTGGCCGGCCGCGTTGTGGCCGCCGCCGGCGATGGGGCCACGGCGGAAGCGGCGGATCCCACGGACAAGCTGGCGGCGTGGCTGCTGCGCCAGGCCAGCATCCCGGGGCCGGGGGAGGCCTGAGGTCATGGGAATCGCCCCCGTCCTCGGCTCGGCCGCCATCCTGGGCGGCGTGGGTCTGACCTTCGGCGCGCTGATCGCGCTGGCGAACAAGAAGATGAAGGTCTACGAGGACCCGCGCATCAGCGAGGTCGAGGACATCCTGCCGGGCGCCAACTGCGGCGCGTGCGGCTACGCGGGCTGCCGTGCGTTCGCGGAGGCGGTGATCAACGGCGAGGAACCGCCGGCCACGTGCACGGTGATGAGTGAGGTCGAGCGGGAGGACGTGGCCGACTACCTGGGCGTGTCCGCCGGCGAGGCGGACAAGGTGGTGGCCCGGCTGATGTGCGCCGGCGGCAGCGACGTGGCCGTGCAGCGCGCCGAGTACTACGGCGTGGAGAGCTGTGCCGCGGCGGTGGCCGTGGGCGGTGGCGGGAAGGGGTGCGCGTGGGGGTGCGTCGGGCTGTCCGACTGCGCCGTCGTGTGCGATTTCGACGCCATCGTCATGAACGAGGTGGGGCTCCCGGTGGTGATCCCCGAGGAGTGCACGGCGTGCGGCGACTGTGTGGAAGCGTGCCCGCTGGGGCTGTTCGAGCTTCTGCCGATGAGCGACCACCTGATCGTGCAGTGCAAGAGCCTGCTGGAGGGCGACGCGGCGGAGGAGGTTTGCGCCGTCGCCTGCAACGCTTGCGGCCGCTGTGCCGTGGACGCGCCCGACGATCTGATCGAGATGAAGGACGGCCTGGCCGTCGTCGATCGGTCCAAGACGGAAATCGAGAACAAAGACGCCATCGCCCGCTGTCCGACGGGGGCGATCGTATGGGTTGAGGGCGCGCAGTTCCGCGTGCCCGTCGTATCAGGGAGTGTATGATGAAGAACCCGTTTGCCAAGAAGGCCGGCACAGAGAACGAGGCGCCCCGCTACCCGGGGCACCCGGAAGCCACCGACGGCACCGATGCCATCGTCACCATGGAGACGGCGGGGAGCGAAGCCGCGGGCGCCTACCCCATCACGCCCTCGACGCAGATGGGCGAGGGGTGGGCCATGGCCGTAGCTAATGGGGCGACCAACGTCAACGGCCGTCGGCTCCTCTTTTTCGAGCCTGAGGGCGAGCACGCCGCCGCCGGTGTCACGGCGGGGATGAGCATGACGGGGCTCCGGTCCACGAACTTCTCGAGTGGGCAGGGGATCGCGTACATGCACGAGAGCCTGTACGCGGCGGCGGGCAAGCGGCTGACGTACGTGCTCAACATCGCGGCCCGGGCCATGACCAAGCACGCGCTGAACGTGCACGCCGGCCACGACGACTACCACGCCGTGGACGATACGGGCTTCTTCCAGCTATTCGCGAAGGACGTGCAGAGCGCGGCGGACCTGAACGTCATCGCCCACCGGATCGCCGAGATGAGCCTGAACCCGGGGATCGTGGCTCAGGACGGGTTCCTGACGAGCCACGTCATCGAGACCATGCTCATGCCCGAGCGGGAGCTCGTGAAGGAGTTCCTCGGCGACCCGTCGGACATGATCGAGAGTCCGACGCCGGCGCAGCGCCTCACCTTCGGTGAGAAGCGGCGCCGGATCCCGGAGCTCTTCGACGTGGACTACCCGGCCATGCTGGGCACGGTGCAGAACCAGGACAGCTACGCCCAGGGCGTGGCGGCGCAGCGGCCGTTCTACTTCGACCACGTCCAGGCGCTGGCCGACGAGGCCATGGCGGCGTACAGCGAGCTCACGGGCCGACCCTACCGTCGGGCCATGGGCTACCGCCTCGAGGACGCCGAGTACGTCCTGGTCGGGCAGGGCTCGGTGGTGGGGAACGCCGAGGCCGCGGCCGACTACCTCCGGGAGGAGAAGGGGCTGAAGGTCGGCGTGCTCGACATGGTCATGTTCCGACCGTTCCCCGCCGACCTGGTGGCGGGGATGCTGGTCGGGAAGAAGGCCGTGACCGTGCTGGAGCGGGTCGACCAGCCGCTGGCCGTGGACGCCCCGATGCTGCGAGAGATCCGGAGCGCCATGGGCAAGGCCGTGGAGAACGGTCGGGCCCGGCGGACCAACGGCGCCGAGCTGCCTCACGAGGGGCTGCCGGCGATCTCCGGCGACGACGTGCCCGAGTTCTTCAGCGCCGGCTTCGGCTTCGGCAGCCGCGACCTGCAGCCGGGTGACCTGGTGGCGGCGGTGAACAACATGGTAGAGGGCGGCAAAGGCCGTCGGCAGTACTACCTGGGGATCGACTTCATCCGGAAGGGCACCCGGCTGCCCAAGCTGGAGATCTGGCAGGAGCAGCTGCTGGAGGCGTACCCGAAGCTGCCGGACCTGGCGCTGGAGCCGGTGGCGGGGTTGAACCTCCTCCCCGACGGCTCCATCGCGCTGCGGATCCACTCCGTGGGCGGCTGGGGCGCCATCACCATGGGGAAGAACGTGAGCCTGACGGCCTTCGAGATGGCCGGGCTGCACGTGAAGGCGAACCCGAAGTACGGCTCCGAGAAGAAGGGGCAGCCCACCACGTTCTACGCCACGCTCAGCCGCGATCCCATCAAGATCAACGCGGAGCTCAAGAACGTGGACGTGGTGTTGAGCCCGGACCCGAACGTCTTCCGCCACTCGAACCCGCTGGCCGGGCTCCGTGAGGGCGGCGTGTTCGTGATCCAGACCGACATGGAGCCCGAGGCGCTCTGGGAGAGCTTCCCCGAGGACGCCAAGCGGTTCATCCGGCAGAACGACATCAAGGTGTACGGCCTCGACGGCTTTGCCATCGCGAGCGAGGAGGCGTCGGCGGCCGAGCTCCGCTACCGGATGCAGGGGGCGGCCTTCCTGGGCGCCTTCTTCCGGGTCTCCCCGCTGGCCGAGCAGGAGGGGCTCGACGAGGAGACGCTCTTCGCCGGGATCCGCGAGCAGATGGAGCGGAAGTTCGGCAAGCTCGGCGAGCAGGTGGTGGAGGACAACGTGCGGGTCATCCGCCGGGGCTACGACGAGATCGCGGAGGTCGAGCCGGCGCAGAACGGCGAGGGCCAGGACGTGTCGCTCCCCGTGGCACAGATCCCGTCGGAGCTGGACGTCCCCGCCGCGGAGGTGGGGATCGGGAACCCGGGCCGCTTCTTCGAGCAGGTCTGCAGCGTCTACGACGCGGGCCAGGAGCCCATCGCGGATCCGTACGCCGCCATCAGCGGGATCCCGGCGGCCACGAGCGTGATCCGTGACATGACCGACATCCGGTTCGAGGTCCCGGAGTTCGTGGCGAGCAAGTGCACGGGGTGCGCCCAGTGCTGGACCCAGTGTCCGGACGCCGCGATCCCCGGGCTGGTGAACAGCGTGGCGGACCTGCTGGACACGGCCATCGAGTACGCCAAGAACGGTCGGAGCCTGGACCGGCTCAACCAGGTCAGCAAGCACCTGGTCAAGGAGACCCGGAAGGTCATCGACGGGGTGGAGTTCGACAACTTCGGCGACACGCTGAAGGCGGCGTACAGGAACCTGGTCCCGAAGCTGAACTGGGACCCGGAGAAGCGGAAGGAGCTGGACGACGATTTCGCCGCCGTCTACCCGATCCTCGCCGAGTTCCCGCTGACCAAGACCCAGCCGTTCTGGGATATCCCGGAGGGTAAGGAGAAGGGCAGCGGCGGGCTGCTGTCCATCACCATCAACCCCGAGGCGTGCAAGGGCTGCAACATCTGCGTGGACGTCTGCGAGGATAACGCGCTGATCACGGTGAAGCAGGACGAGGAGATCGTCGACAAGCTGCGGCGGAACTGGGGCTTCTGGCAGGAGCTGCCGGACACCGACGACCGCTACATCAACATCCGGGACCTGGAGGAAGGGATCGGTGTGCTGCCGAGCCTGCTCCTGAAGAAGGACACCTACCGGAGCATGGTGGGCGGCGATGGCTCGTGCATGGGGTGCGGCGAGAAGACGGCCGTGCACCTGATCACGTCCACCATCGAGGCGCTGATGCAGCCCCGGGTCGAGAAGTTCGTCGAGAAGATCGATGGGCTCATCGACGGGCTGGACGAGAAGGCCCGCGACCTGCTGGCCGCGGACGCCGACCTGGACCTGGCGGCGGTGGCCGAGGGCGGGCGCGTGGATGTGCCCATGAACGACGAGAAGCGCCAGCAGCTGGAGCGGTACGCCCGGTCGCTGCAGGCGCTGAAGGACCTGAAGTGGCGCTACGAGGAAGGGCCGAGCGGCCGGGGCCGCGCGGCCACGGGGATCACCAACAGCACGGGGTGCTCGAGCGTGTGGGGCAGCACCTATCCCTACAACCCGTACCCGTTCCCGTGGGTGAACCACCTCTTCCAGGACGCGCCGAGCATCGCCATCGGGATCTTCGAGGGGCACATGCGGAAGATGGGGGACAACTTCGTCACCGTCCGCCGCGCCGAGAAGGTCCTCGAGGGCACGTACGACCCGGAGACGGACGAGGAGTTCTTCACCGACTTCGACTACGAGCAGTTCACTGACGAGGAGTTCAACCTGGTCCCGCCGATCCTCTCCATCGGGGGCGACGGCGCCATGCTGGATATCGGGTTCCAGAACCTCTCGCGGCTCATGGCCAGCGGGAAGCCGATCCGGGTGGTGGTGCTCGACACGCAGGTCTACTCGAACACCGGCGGTCAGGCCAGCACGGGGACGTACACCGGCCAGTCGGCCGACATGAGCCCGTACGGCAGGGCCGTGCACGGGAAGATGGAGACCCGGAAGGAGCTGGCGTACATCGCCATGGCCCACCGCGGGACCTTCGTCCACCAGACGAGTCAGGCGTCCGCGAGCCACCTCATCGGCGGGCTGATCAAGGGGCTCAAGACGCGGCGGCCGAGCGTGATCAACGTCTACACGCCGTGCCCCGTGGAGCACGGGCTGCCGGACGAGTGGGCGCCGAAGAGCGCGAAGCTCGCGCTGGAGAGCCGGGCGTTCCCGTTCATGACGTACGACCCGGACGCCGGCGATTCCATCGCCGAGTGCCTGAGCCTGGACGGGAACCCGGACACGCAGAGCATCTGGCCGCTCTACGAGCTGACCTACGTGGACGACGACGGCGAGGAGCAGACCATGGAGCTGCCGGTCACCACCGCCGATTGGGCGGCCACGGAGACCCGGTTCAAGAAGCACTTCAAGGCGATCCCGGAGGACGATTGGGACGACGACACCCTGATGGCGTTCCACGAGTTCGTGGCCGCGTCGAAGGAGGACCGGGAGGGCAAGACGCCGTTCATCTGGACCATCGATGATGACAGGAAGCGGAAGCGGGTCAGGGTCTCCAAGGAGATAGTGCGGCTGGCCGAGGAGCGGCTCCTGTACTGGCACCAGCTCAAGGAGATGGCCGGGCTCGAGGTCCCGGACTGGGTGCGCAGCAACATCGGCCGCGAGATCGAGTCGGAGTTCGAGAACAAGCTGGAGAAGGCTCGGGAGGAGTTCGAGGCCAAGCTCGAGGAGCTCAAGGCCACTTACCCACAGATCATCGCCCGTCGCCTGGCCGAAGGGTTGGTCAAGCACGGGAACGGGAACCGCACCGTGGCCGACCTGCTGAAGACGGCCGAGTCCACACCGGGGCTCGAGCCCATCGGCTCGGACGTGGGCGGGATGCCCGTGGGCCCGAGCGGCGGCAACGGCGGCACGGCGGCGGCGCAGGAGTCCGGTGGTGCGGCCACAGCGGTGGAGGAGAAGCCCGAATCGGTGGTGGAGACTGCCGCGGAGCCGGAGGCCGAGGCCGAGGAGGACGAGGGCCTGGCCATGGAGCCGTACATCGAGACGGCCCGCTGCACCACGTGCGACGAGTGCACGCAGCTCAACAACCGGATGTTCAAGTACAACGACGACAAGCAGGCGTACATCGCCGACCCGACGGCCGGAACGTACAAGGAGCTGGTCATGGCGGCCGAGCGCTGTCCTGTCGAGATCATCCACCCCGGCGACCCGCTCGACCCGAACGAGCCGGAGCTCGAGAAGTGGAAGAAGCGGGCGGAGCCGTTCATTTGACGCGGAGGCGCGGAGGAGCGCGGAGGCGCGGAGGCGCGGAGCGAACGCGGAGAACTGATCTTGGTTGAGGCGGTGGAGGCAGAGTTCGAGGTGGAGGATCGACCGACGGGGCAGGGCAAGCTTCGGATGAAGGGTGCTCAGCCGCGAAGGGTCGGGTTCACCCGGAACACAGCCGAGCCGGAAAAGACCAAGAAGAACTCCGTGAGTGCTCCGCGTCTCCGCGCCTCCGCGGTTAGCTGGGCGTTGGTGAAGGCGAGCCGAGTACCATTCGAGGATAGATGACGTGAGCAAGCTAACCGACCTGCTCTTCGGCCCGAGCTTCCGCCACGGGGTGCACCCGCCGGACTCGAAGCAGCTGACGAATACCGTGCCGATCCGGAGGATGCCGTTCCCGGAGGAGATCGTCCTCCCGCTGCGGCAGAACGCGGGGAATCCGGCGAAGCTGATCGTGGAGGCCGGTGACCACGTGGAGCGGGGCGACACCATCGGCGTGGCCGACGGCTACGTCTCGGTGCCGATCCATGCAACGGCCACGGGCCGGGTGAAGGAGGTCGGCTGGTGGCCGCACCCGGACGGCCAGATGGAGCGGGCGGTACGGCTCGAGGTGGATCGGTTCAGCCCCCAGGTGCCCCGGCCGCGGATCGTGCCGGAATGGGAGGGTCTGACGCCCGACGAAGTCCGCTCCGCGGTGCAGGCGGCGGGGGTGGTGGGGCTGGGCGGCGCGGCGTTCCCGACGCACGTGAAGCTGAACCCGCCGGAGGACACGGAGATCGAGCTCCTGCTCATCAACGGCGCCGAGTGCGAGCCGTACCTGACGAGTGACCATCGGGTCATGGTGGAGTACCCGGAGCGGGTCCATTTCGGGATCCGGATCATGATGCAGTGCCTGGGTGTGGACCGAGCGGTGATCGGGGTGGAGAACAACAAACCCGACGCCATCGACCGGCTCAGGGCCACGGTGCCGCCGGACCTGGATATCGAGGTCATCGGCCTCACGGTGAAGTACCCGCAGGGCGCCGAGAAGATGCTGATCAAGGCGGTGACCGGGCGGGAGGTGCCGTCCGGCAAGCTCCCGATGCACGTGGGGGCGGTGGTCCAGAACGTGAACTCCATTGCCGCCATCGCCGAGGTCTTCGAGACGGGCTACCCGCTCATCGAGCGGATCGTCACCATCACGGGGCCGGGGATCCGGAACCCCCAGAACCTGATTGTGCCGGTGGGTACCAAAATCGGCGACGTCATCGAATTCTGCGGCGGGCTCACTGAGGACGCCACGGAGGTGATCTTCGGCGGGCCTATGATGGGGATGCCGCAGCCGGACCTGGACGTGCCGATCCTGAAGGGGACGTCGGGGGTGGTGGTGCTGACGGAGGCCGAGTCGGCCAGGCCGCCGGCCATGCCGTGCATCCACTGCGGCCGGTGCCTGGAGGCGTGCCCGGTCTTCCTGAACCCGCAGACGCTCGGGAAGCTGGCCCAGGTGGGGCGCTACACCGAGATGGAGGAGCACAATCTGGCCGACTGCATGCTGTGCGGGTCGTGCTCGTACGTCTGTCCCTCGAACATCCCGCTGTCGCAGATGTTCGCCCTGAGCAAGGGCGGGCTGCGGCGTCAGAAGGAGCGGGCCAAGCGGGAGGCGGAAGGGAAGGAGGTCGAGGCCGCATGAGCGACGCGCGCAAGGGCTGGCGCGGGACCGGCTGGCAGGCCGGGACGCAGCAGAAGATGGCGGAGGACCCGGACCTCCGGCTCATGGCGTCGCCGCACCTGCACGCACAGGACTCCACCGCCCGGATCATGTGGTCCGTGGTGATCACGCTGGTCCCGGTGGTGGCGGCCGCCACGTACTTCTTCGGGCCCGGCGCCCTCCTGGTCATCGGCTCCGCCACCCTGGGCGCCATGATCACCGAGCGGATCTTCGGGTCCGGCGGCGCGCTCCGGGACGGTTCCGCCGCCATCACGGGGATCCTGCTGGGGCTCACGCTCCCGCCGGGGTTCCCCCTCTGGATGGCGTTCGTGGGCGGGGCCTTCGGGATCGGCTTCGGAAAGCTCATCTTCGGCGGGCTCGGCCAGAACATCTTCAACCCGGCGCTCCTGGGCCGGGCGTTCCTCCAGGCGGCGTTCCCCACGGCCATCACCACGTGGCCGGCGGTGAGCACGGCCGCCGAGGGTGGGAGTTGGCTCCAGCTCCGGGGCGACCTTTTCGCCACGCCGATGATGACGGCGGGCGAGGTGGACGTGGTGACGCAGGCCACGCCGTTGGGGCTGTGGAAGTTCGAGGGCGAGATCACGGACTTACTGAACCTCCTGATGGGGACCACCGGCGGGTCGCTGGGCGAGACGTCGGCGCTGTTGATCCTCCTGGGCGGCGGGTACCTGGCCGCCCGGAACTACCTGAACTGGCGGATCCCCATCGGGATCTTCGCCACCGTGGGCGCCTTCTCCTGGATCCTGCATGCCATCGATCCGAGCTATCCGGGGCCGCTCTTCATGCTCTTCAGCGGTGGACTCATGCTCGGTGCCGTCTACATGGCCACCGACATGGTGACCTCGCCGGTGACGAACAAGGGCGCCTGGATCTTCGCGTTCGGGATCGGCTTCCTGGTGGTCCTGATCCGGGTCTGGGGCGGACTGCCCGAGGGCGTCATGTACGCGATCCTCTTCATGAACGCGCTGGTGCCGTTCATCGAGCAGGCCACGCAGCCCAATGTGTTCGGCACGGCCGAGAGCAAGGCCGAGAAGATGAGGGCATGATGCGCGGAGGCGCGGAGGAACGCGGAGGCGCGGAGGAACGCGGAGGCGCGGAGGAACGCGGAGGCGCGGAGATGGGCGATAACGTGGATGAGCGCTCAGATCAGAAGCTCCCGGTGACGGCCGACCAGGCGTACGACGCGGAGGCGGCCGAGGGGGCCGAGGGGGCCGACAGCGGCGGCGACGGGGCCGATGAGGGCGCGGCGTTCGAGAGCGACGCGGGGCCGCACCCGGAGGTCGAGGAGGTGCCGTCGTGGCGGCTGATCACCACGCTGGCCGTGGCCGGTGCGCTGGCGGGGCTCCTGATCGTGGGCGTGTTCCAGTGGGCGCAGCCGCAGATCCTGGAGAACCGGGCGCGGGTGCTGCGCACGGCGATCCAGGACGTGCTGGCCAGCCCCGACCGGGTGCAGACGCTGTATGTGCAGGACGGGCAGCTGAGCGAGCAGCCGCCGGCGGGCGTCGACACGACGCAGGCCGAACGGGTCTTCCTGGGCTACGACGCGAACGGACACCCGGTGGGGTACGCCATCACCGGGGAGAAGCCCGGCTACCAGGACGTGATCTCGCTGATCTTCGGCTACGACCCCGGCGCCGACGAGGTGCTGGGGATGCGGGTGCTGGAAAGCAAGGAGACGCCGGGGCTCGGCGACAAGATCTTCAAGGACTCGACGTTCGTGGCCGAGTTCCGGGGCGTACGGGCGCCGATCGAGGGCGTGAAGGATGGCGGCGACGAGCCGGATGAGGTGGACATGATCACGGGCGCCACCATCTCGTCGGAGGCCGTGATCGAGATCATCAACATGCGCGTGGACGCGCTCGGGTCCGCGCTGGACGAATACATTCAGCGCGCGGGAGGAGGCACACCATGAGTCCGCGGCAGACCACGCCGTCGCAGGACCTGATCCGCGGGATCTGGAAGGAGAACCCGGTCCTGATCCAGCTGCTCGGGTTGTGCCCGGCGCTGGCGGTGACCAACACCACGGCGAACGCCATCGCCATGTCGGCGGCGACGTTCTTCGTCCTGGTGGGGAGCAGCACATTGATCTCGCTGGTCAAGGACCTGATCCCCAACGAGGTGCGGATCAGCGCCTACATCCTGGTGATCGCCACCTTCGTGACGCTGGTCGACCTGATCCTGGCTGCCAAGTTCCCGGTGCAGCACAAGGACCTGGGCGCGTTCATCGCGCTGATCGTGGTGAACTGCATGATCCTGGGCCGGCAGGAGGCGTTCGCGTCGAAGAAGCCGGTGGGTCGGGCGGTGCTCGACGCCCTCGGCACCGCCGGTGGATTCACCATTGCGCTCCTGATGATGGGTGTGTTCCGGGAGGTGCTCGGCAGCGGCACGATTCTCAACGTTCCGCTCTTCGGCGACGGCTTCGAGCCGTGGGTCATCATGATCCTGCCACCCGGCGGCTTCTTCACCCTCGGGTTCATCCTGCTGGGGCTCGCCTGGTGGGAGGACCGCAAGGAGAGGGAGGGCCGACCGAAGATCCGCGAGTGGCCCCACGGCGTGGGCTCCATGACCCGGCGTGAAGGAAGGAGGGTGGCCTGATGAGTGGCGAGCTCTTCTTCATCTTCATCTCGGCGCTGCTGGTCAACAACTTCACGCTGGCGCTCTTCCTCGGGCTCTGCCCGTTCATGGGCGTCTCGGCGAAGGTGTCCACGGCCATCCGGATGGGCGCGGCCAATATCTTCGTGATGACCATCACGTCCATCGTGGCGTGGTTCCTCAACACCTACATCCTCGAGTACGCGCCGTACCTGCGGCTGATCAGCTTCATCGTGGTGATCGCGAGCCTGGTCCAGATCACGGAGATCACCATCAAGAAGGTGAGCCCCACGCTCTTCCGGGAGCTGGGGATCTTCCTCCCGCTGATCACCACGAACTGCGCCATCCTCGGGCTGGCCATCTTCCAGACTAACCGGGGCTACGGCTTCCTCGAGGGGCTCGTCTTCGCCCTCGGCGCCGGCTTCGGCGTGACGCTGGCGCTGGTGCTCATGGCCTCGATCCGGCAGCGGACGGAGCTGTCCGCCGTGCCGAGCGTGGCCCGGAACATGGGCCTCGTCCTCATTATCGCCGGCAGCCTGAGCCTGGCGTTCATGGGCTTCGCCGGACTGTTCGCGTCATGACCACGGTCCTGGGGATCCTGGGCTTCGCGGCGCTGTTCGCCGCCTTCGGGCTCCTGGCGCCCGTGCTCGCACGAAAACGGTGCAGCGGTGGGGGGTGCGCCTCCTGCCCGACCGACACCGAATGCAAATATGCGGAGTAGGCAGATGAAGAATCCTGAGACCGGGCGGCCATCGCGCCGCGAGTTCGTGGCCCTGGGCATCGGCGCCTTCGTGGTGGCCGCTGCGCCGGGCGTGATCCGGCCCAGGCGACGGATCGTGCGTCGCCGGATCCCCGTCATGGGGACCATCGCCGAGATCGGTGTGGTGCACCGCGATGAGCGGTTCGCACAGGGCGCCATCGGCGCCGCCATCGCCGAGCTCCGGGCCGTAGACAGGACCATGACCCGGTTCGATGATGGCTCCGAGGTGGGCCGTGCCAACCTGGAGGCCGCGGGGCGGGCCGTGCCCGTGAGCCATGGCACCGCCGAGGTGGTGGCCGCCGCCCTCAGCTGGGCCGACGCCAGCCGCGGCCGGTTCGACCCGACGCTGGGCCGGGCCGCCGCCCTCTGGGACGTGGGCCATCGGTCCGCACCGCCGGCACGGGACGAGCTGCGCGCCCTCGAGGGTGGGCTCTACCGGTCGCTCGAGCTGGGTCGGTCGAAGGGGGAGCCCGTCGTCGTCTATCACGACCCCGCCGTGCAGCTCGACCTCGGCGGGATCGCCAAGGGCTACGGCGTGGACCGGGCCGCTACGGCGCTCCGGGAGTGGGGGATCACCGACGCGCTCATCAACGTGGGCGGCGACCTGTACGCCCTGGGCGTGTCCGAGGACGGCGACCCGTGGGAGGTCGGCGTACGGGACCCCGACGACGCCTCGAAGCTGGCCGCCACGTTCCGGGTCACCGACCGGGCCGTAGCCACCTCCGGGGACTACGAGCAGTACTTCGAGCACCGTGGTCGACGCTACCATCACCTCCTGGACCCGCGCACCGGGGAGCCCCGGCGGACCCGGGTCCGGAGCGTGACCGTGGCCGCCGACCATTGCATGACGGCGGACGCCGCCGGGACGGCCGTTTTCGGCCAGGACCAGGACGCGGCGCACCGTCTTATCGCTGCAGTGGACCGGGACGCCCGGGTCCTGCACATCGGGTAGAGGAAGGGGAGGCACCATGGACACGAAGACGCACACCGCATATTGCTCCGCCTGCGACCGGAACGTCGAGGTCGCGCTGAGGCCCGATTACGAGCCGGAGCCCGGGAAGCCGATCCCGATGGACGCCATGGTCTGCCTCGCACACGGTGAGACGTGTACCGGTGCCCTCTGCCCCCTCTTCGGCGTGCCGCCGGAAGAGATGAAGCAGAAGCTGGAGGAGAGCGGACTGGGCGACGAGTCCTGAGCCACGGGAGACGAGCCATGGAAGACCGGAAGATGTTCTGCCCTCAGTGCAAGCACGAGGTGACCGTCACCCTCACGCCCGCACCGCTCCACGGCGGCCACGCCACGGTCCCCGACGGCGGGAAGATGGTCTGCCTCGACTTCGGGCCCCAGTGCACCGACGACCGGTGCCCCGTCTCCCGGATGCCCCGCGAGGTCATGGGCGTCCGGCTGGCCAGGAGCGGACTCCGCCCCGAGAACCTGGAGCACGTCCAGGCCGTATGCGAGGGGTGCGAGCACCTGGTCGAGCTCGCCGTTATCGACGAGTCCCACGCCGTCTGCCCCGCCTGCGAGACCGTGAACCGCTGGACCATGCTCCGCCTCGACGGCGAGGAATGGGTTGCGGTCACCGGCAAGAAGGCCGAAGCTGAGTTGAGCTGACGGCGCTCCCCGCCGTCGACGCCAACCTTCGTCCTGCGAGCAGCGTCATGGAGAAGACAGAAGCCCCGGCTGCAGCCCGCCTGGGCTGCTGGGCATCCTGACCCGATCCATCTGCCGCATGGCGTTGGCCGGGATGTGGGGATCATGTACCTGACCCTGCGAACGTGATGCTGATCCCGTTGCAGGCGGCACGGCCCGCGGCTAGGCTATCCCCAGTTGCGGGCCGTCCGTTATCATCGAGAAAGCCATGAGCCGATCCCCATTCCAGCGATTCGTCCACGAGCTGCGGCGCCGGCACGTGCTCCGGACCGCCGCCATCTACCTGGTGGCCGCGTGGGCCGCCATCGAGTTCGCCGACGTGGTGGTCCCCAACCTGAACGGGCCCCAGTGGGCGGTGACCGCCGTGATCGTGGCGGCGTTCGTCGGCTTCCCCGTCATGCTCGTCGTGGCCTGGGTCTTCGAGTGGGGCCCCGGGGGGGTCCACCGCACGGAGGACGCGGCCGTCCAGCGGATGGAGGCGCCCCCCACCTACGACGATGAGACCGGCGGGGTCGAGCCGGCTCCGGCCACGGCGGGGCCCCCGTCCGATCGGTCGCAGCCGTGGCTCGCGGCGCTGGCGGTGCTCGTGGTGGCCATCGGCAGCGCCCTGGCCGCGGCGTACGTGCTCCAGGGCAGGGGCCCGCGGGACGGCGCGGCGGCGACCCCGACCGCGGATACCGCGGCCGCCGAGGCCACGGACCGCCCCGGCGGAGAGGTCGGGGCGGCCGGAGAGGCCGGAGCGGCCGGAGAGGCCGGAGAGGCCGGAGAGGGCTCGTCCGAGGGTGGCGGCATCTCCCTCCCGGATCGCCCCGAGATCGAGACGTACGGGCCGGCGCTCGGCGATTCCGTCTCCGCGCAGATCTCCCGCGCCTTCGAAGCGCTGGACAGCGTCGACCTGTCGGAGCTGGCTGAGCTGGGACGCCGGGCGGCCACCCGGGCCGGCATCAGCGTGGTGGTGTCCGAGCCCCGGGAATGGCGCGGAGGGCCGGCCGGGCCGTCGCCGGTGCCGCTGGCCGAGGACGACACGCTGGACGTGGAGGGCGTGGCGCTCGACTCCGCCGGGGTCGTGGCCGTGATCGTGGACGGAGAGACCGTCGCCGAGTCCGAAGAGCCACGGGAGACCCTGCCGTTCCGGGCCTCGCTCGTGGGCCGCGAGAGCGTGGGGACCCGGTCGGTGGCCATCGTGGTCCGCACCGCCGACGGACGGGAGGTCCGGAGCGAGTTCCAGGTCATCCAGCTGCCGGGCGGAACACCGTAATCGTCCGCCCGGGGGCGGGCGGATTCTTCGAGGACGCCGGGCGTTGGCCCTGAAGGGAGCGCCCAGACCCAAGCCGCCGCTCCAGCGGTGCCGCGCGGTTGCGTCGAGGCCGGTGACCCGGTAGTGATGAAGCTCCGACCAGCCCCTTTACCCGTTATCCCATGCATCGAATCCGCACCTACCTGCGTGTTGTCCTCCTTGCCCTCATCCTGCCCGTCGCGTGCGACGGGGGAACGGGGCCCGACGAGGACGCTGAGAACCTCATGGGTCCGGAGGGCGGCACCCTCACCAGCGGCGCGCTGACGCTGGAAGTCCCGGCGGGAGCGCTCGACGAGCCGGTGGAGATCACCGCCACGGTCATCAGCGACGTGGCGGCGGCCGCCCCGGTGGATTTCCTGGTTGTGGACGGGACGGGATTCGACCTGCAGCCGGAAGGTCTCACGTTCAACGAGCCGGCGACGCTCTCGATCCGTGTGGCGGATGCGCCGCTGCCTGCGGGCGTATCGCCGTCGGAGCTCCGGCTGCTGCACCTCGATGGGTCAGGGGTGACGCTGCCGAGCGAGCTGGACCCGGATCGGGACGTGGTGACGGGGACGGTCGACCACTTCTCGTCGTTCGGCGTGGGCCTGGCGACCCGCTTCTCCCGGGTGGCGTGCCCCGACCTGAGCTTCGGGGCCACGAGCGGGGCGGCGCTGGACACCGTCGCCCTGGGGCAGTTGCCGGACACCCTCGAGCCGCCGCTCCTCGTCAGGGCCACGGTGGACGGTGACACCATCGCGTCGTACGGCGTGGTGGAGGTGGACGACGCGGGCGACGCCATGATGCGGGTCCCCATCCACCCGTCGGCGGACCCGGCGGGGGGCGACGTGAGGCTCAACGTAGGCGACGGGACCCGGGCCTGCGCCGGCGTGGACTTCACCATCGACGCGCTGCCCGACGCGCCCGGCGAGCTGGAAGCCGTGGTGGACCTGCTCCAGGCTGTCCTGGACGCACAGGCCGAGGGGCTGAACACCACCACCGCCGAGATCCTGGCCACGCCGGTGGACTCGCTGCCCCGGACCATGATCCCGCTGCTCGTCGCCCAGAGCGTCATCGACGACCCGGCCAACGACCACGCGCTCCGGGCCATCGTCGATGGCACGTCGTCGGAGGCGGCCGACGCCCATGTGCCGCTGCTGGACGCGCTCCTGGCCCGGACCGGGCTTCGCGCCGCGCTGGAGGCGGTGGTGACGTCGACGCAGGCCGAGGTCGCGTCGTCGATTCCGGCCCCGTCGACCGACGCACCCGGCGACCTCGCCTGGTCCGTCACCGCCGGGCTTTGCACCCCGGACGCCGTCCAGGCCAACGGCGCCCAGTTCCTGGACTACTGCATGGACGAGGCGTACGCGGCGGCTCACGAGGGCGTGAGCGCCGAGACGCTGGGCGACGTGAGCGATGCCCTGATGTACGCCGGACTGATCCCCGGGCTCGGCACCGCCACGGCCGTGGGTGGCGCGGTGATCTGGGCGGTGCAGATGGAGAAGGAGCGGAACGCCGCGCTGCTCCCTTCGCTTCTGACCCGGATGGAGCTGGAGGTGTCCCAGACCGAGTTCATGGAGGACGAGGAGGGACCGGGCACGTGGTCGGCCGCCGTGTTCGCCACCAGCCAGGGCTACGACCTGGGCTCGGAGTTCCTCAACGGCGCGCTCCAGGGCGCCGGCGTGGTGGGCATCGCCGACAAGGCCAATATCACCACCACGGAGATCGGCCACTTCAAGAACTGGGCGCTCAGCGGCCCCGCGGCCAAGGTGCTCCTCGAGGGCGGCACCATCGACGAGTTCCTCCTCGAGGCCGAGGACTACGGCCCGGTCTACGTGGACGAGGAAACGTGGAGCAAGGACTGGATCGAGGGCACCGAGTTCAGCAACCCCACCCATGGCGAGTTCGAGCCGGAAGAGGTGGGTACCACCACTCTCATGGTGGAGACCCAGGACGGCGAGTTCGGCGGCCAGCAGGTGGCGGCACAGGCGGAGCTGCAGGTCACACAGATCCAGCTGACCATCACCCCCAACGACGAGTTCCTCCAGGCCGGTGAGCCTGCCTCCTACACCGTGGAGGTGATCAACGCCAAGCACCCGGAGAAGGTGGACGTGGTCGAGCGGGCGTCGCTCCAGGGCACGGTCGACGCCGTGACCTTCAACGGCGGGAACCAGCACACCGTCCAGTACACCGCGCCGTCCGCCCCGGACCCGAGCATGCCCGACCTGCTCACCGTGGAGGACACCGCCACCACCGGTGCCCGGGAGACCGCCACCGACCGACGGCTCGCCATCGCCACCATTCGGTTCGGCGAGCTGGACATCGCGCCGCGGGACCCGTGCGTGGACCGGGGTCGCACCCAGACGTTCACCGCCGATACCACCGGCCTCGGCGGCAAGACCATCCGTTGGGAGATCAAGACGGGCGAAGGCACGCTGTCCTCCACCACCGGCGTCAGCGTCGACTACACCGCGCCCTCCGCCGGCGAGGGCACCGTGACGCTGCGGGCGTACGTCGAGAGCGACTCCGACACCGACGATGAGGTCACCTTCACCTGGGGCGTCTGCTCCGGCCTGGCCGTCTACCGGACCGCCGCCGCATCCATCGGGTTCCCCTTCACCCCGGGCGGCACGTGCGGGAACCCGGACCTGGGCGAGTCGTTCGAGGACAACAACGCGCCGGAAAGCGGGCTCGACCCGCTGGTCCCGCCGTCCGAGTCGGCGCTCCTCATCGACCGCACCGAGTACCTGTGGCAGGAGCTGGACCAAACCGGCCTGTTCGGCGATGAGGTCACCGACGTCGGCTGCGTCCAGGCCACATTCCGGTCCCTGAGCGGCTACGACGCCACATACGTCGGGTCGCCCAACGCCGACTCCGTCGACATCGACGTCCAGACCTGGGCCCAGTCCCGGTGCAAGGACATGGGCAGCGAGCTCGGGACACAGTGCAGCAGCGCCGCCGCATCCGTGGGCACCACCGTCCGGTTCGACCTGGACATCGACCACGCCATCAACTACGACCTGAGCCTCCAGCTCACCTGCGACGCGTACGTCATCCCCATGACCCCCACGCCCGAGATCAGCATCATCACCACACGCGTCGCGCCTGACGGCAGCACCCTCCCGCCGAACACCACCACCCAGCCCATCTCCATGGCGTGCGGCGGCGGCAGCACCGTTACCCTCGACCACACCTTCGAGTTCGCCGCTCCCGCCGCCGAGGACCAGATCGACGACGTCATGATCCTCGTCCAGTTCACCAACACCAGCCCCGGCGCCATCCTCGGGTACTCGGAGGATCCCCACGAAGGGTACGTCCAGGGGTTCATCACGCTGAAGCAGCAGTAGCCGGGGCGGGGGCGGTCCCTCCCCCTCTCCCCTCTACCTCGGCCTGTACCTTGTCCTCCGCTTCGTACTTCTCCTTCTCCGGAGACGACAAGGTACGAGGCTGAGGTACAGGTACAGGCCGAAGCAGAGACCGAGGAGAGAGGGAGAAGGACCGCCGACGAGATCGGCGGGGCCGATCCACGGCATGCCACTTCCTTGTGGGGCGAGGCGAGGTCGCCGAGGTCGGCCAGGACGGGCCGGAGCAGCGCCAGGTCGGCCAGCCTGTCCCGGTCGCCCTGGACGAACAGCATGGGGGCGGTGACGTCCAGGAGGCGCGGCGCGCTTCGTCCCCGGCTTCTTCGCCGTGTGCAGCGGCCAGCCCAGGAAGACCAGCCCCGCCACGTCGGGCAGCGGCGCCTCCGCCGCGGCGATGGACGTCATCCGCGCGCCGAACGACTTTCCGCCGGCCACGATGGTCAGCGCCCGCCCGTGCTCGGCCTCGAACCGGGCGGCTTCCTCGCGGGCCGCGTCCACCGCGGTCATGAACGGGTGCTCCATCCCGGCGCCGGCGCCGTCGGCCAGCACCCCGAGGGCCACCGCTCCGTCGGGGAGGCGCAGGAGCCCGGACACGGACCCCCTGACCCTCGACGTTTATGGCGAGCTTGCGGTCAGCCAACGTCGGCTTCGGTGCCGCCGACGTTGCCACCCGACGAGCCGCCCAGGCTGTACGGCCAGGCCCGGTCCAGGTTCAACAGCAGCATCATGGCGCCGCCCGCCAGCGCGAAGTTCTTGAAGAAGTGCGACATCTGCGCCATCTGCTGCTCCGCCGGCACCGCCCAGAAGGGGTGCATGATCAGCGCGACGGGGATCAGGAAGATGATCAGCATCCAGAGCCCGAACCTCCGCTGGTACCCGAAGATCACCGCCAGGCCGCCCAGCAGGAGCAGGAGCCCCGTGATGATCACGGCCACGCTTGGCGCCGGGACACCCATCGACGCCGCGTAGTCGGTCAGCATGTCCAGCCGCATGAAGTGGTTGAGGCCGTTGAAGACGAAGATCATGCCGAAGAAGATCCGACCGACCAGGTGCAGAACGTTCATGCCATCCTCCAGGGGGAAGTTTCGGATGTGATTATCTATGACCCGAGACATGCAAAGGTCGTTCCCCGGCAGCCTCGCCGCCCGGGCCGCCGGTGCCATGATGTCCTGCCGACGGCCCACTACTCCAGGCCCCCGCCCAGTTCCGACCGGCGAACTTCATTTAGCCACAGATTACACGGATTACGCAGATTGTTGGTGGGCTTCTCGACGTTGCTCTGTCGTTCCGCTCCCACCGACTCATTCTGAGAAGAACAGGATGGGGCTGAAGGCAGCCCAACCGCGCAGGTAGATCTCCACCGATTATCAGGGATCCACCGGATGAAATCTGCGTAATCTGTGCAATCTGTGGTAAGAAAACCGAAGCAAGCCTCACCCCGAACCATCGGCCCGCAAGGTAGTCCCGGTCCCAAGGAGATCGGGTTCGTCTTCACCGGGCGAGGGGTAGCCGAGGACGAGGCGTTTGATGCCCTTCTGCATGTTCGTGACGTTGAAGTTCATCAGGAGACCGACGCGACAGTTGGACAGCTTCATGTAGGTGAGCGTCTGAGCCGTGAACAGCGGAGTGAGCTTCACCACCGCTTTCAACTCGACGATTACCTTGCCCCCCACTATGAAGTCCGCCCGGTAGTTCAGCCCCGTGTTCCGGCCGTTGTAGTAGAGCGGGAGCGGGTGCTGGCGTAAGAACGGCAGCCTGTCCTCCTCCATCTGGATCGCCATGCACGCTTTGCACGGCGCCTCCAGCAGCCCGGGTCCCACCTTCCTGTGGACTTCGTACGCGGCCCCGAGGGACGAGCCCACGACGAGCTCAGCCCGACCCTCGTCGCAGAATACCCGCCGGAGCGGGGCACCCCCATAGCCATACGGGACGGAACGTGGGACATTGACGTCCCACCCGGAGCCCCGAGATATTCCGGCTCATCGAACGGACCGAAGCGCTGAAGGCGAGCCTGGGCGAGGGAACGGGTGGCGAGAAGAAACGGGTACACCACGGGCGACGTCGAGAACCTGCTGGGGCTGACCCCCCGCCAGGCACGGGAATACGGCCGCTCGGGCGTCCTCGATCCCGACCGGGGCCCCGGCAACCGCTACCTCTTCTCCTTTCAGGACCTGGTCCTCCTCCGCACCGCCGCGGAGCTCCTCGAGGCCGACGTGCCCCAGCACCGCATCCTCCGGGCGATGCGCCGCGTCAAGGAGCAGCTCCCCGATGACCGCCCCCTCACGGAGGTGAAGATCGCCGCCGAGGGCGAGGACGTGGTGGTTTACGACGACGGGCAGGCCTGGGACCCGGAGTCCGGTCAGCTCCGGTTCGTCTTCGGAGTCCGGGAGCTGGCCGAGCAGGTGCAGCCCCTGAACGAGCGGGCCATGGCCGACGCCGAGGGCGACTCCGCCACCGAGTGGCAGGAGCTCGGCCAGGAGCTCGAGACCCACGCGCCCGCCCAGGCACGGCGGGCGTTCGAGAAGGTGCTCGAGCTGGAGCCCGGCCACGCCGCGGCCCTCGGAAGCCTGGGCCGACTGCTCCACGAAGAGGGCAACCTCGACGGCGCCGTCGCCCACTACCGACGGGCGCTGGAGGCCTCGGGCGGCGACGACCCCGTTGCCGCCTACAACCTCGGCCTCGCCCTCGAGGAGCTCGGCCGCGATCGGGCCGCCGCCGACGCCTACAACGCCGCCCTCACCATCGACTCCGCGTTCCCCGACGCCCACGCCAACCTGTCCCGCGTCTACGAGCGACTCGGCGACCGCCTCTCGGCGCTCCGGCACCTGAAGAGCTACCGCACGCTGGTCGGGGAGCTGGGCGGCCACTAACCAGCGCCCCGACCGGGGGTTTCCCGACACCCGGATCAGGGGTTTTCGAGCCGGTCCCGCAAAACCGTTGTAGTAAATTCTGCCACACGGCCTCGGGTATTCCCTGACAAGTCGCAGGCCCCCGTCTGTAGGGCGTAGGGAAAACGCTCTGGCTTTTGGAGCTTTTCCTGATTGTGAGAGAATTCACAATGTTGTCCTTTCCTCGCGTGAGCAGGCGGCACGTGCCGCACCAATCGCCACCGAATGGACACGATTCCCATGCGACGCTGGGTACTGATACCGATCTTTCTGGGACTGCCGCTGGGCTGGGCGTGCGACACGGCCAATACGGGGCCCGACGCCCATGACGAGCACGCCTCGTGTGTGGGCTGCCACAGTGACTACGACCACCTGGAGGCGATCGCGACGCCGGACTCGGTGATCCCGTCGGGCGGGTGCAGCGGTCCGCCGCCGTACGTGGAGCCCCACGACCGGGTCTACCTGGGCGATGGCTTCGAGACGTTCGAGGCGTCGTCGCACGGGGATCTCGGGTGCACGGAGTGTCACAACGGAGTGGACGGGACGGCGGACAAGGCGGAGGCGCATTCGGGCGACTTCGTGAAGTGGCCGTCGTGGGACAACCTGGAGAGCTGCAGCGGGTGCCACACGGAGACGGTGGCGAGCCACGAGAACAGCATCCACTTCAACGGCTGGGGCCAGAAGCGGAGCCAGGTGCTGCGGGCGGGTGTGAGCAGCTTCCACGACCTGCCGGAAGGGATCCAGACGGGGTACGGCGAGAATTGCGAGACGTGCCACGCGTCGTGCGGGAGCTGCCACGTGAACCGTCCGCCGGCCGGCGGGGGCGGCCTGCTGAACGGGCACGCGTTCGAGGCGCCGGACATGCGGGACAACTGCACGGCGTGCCACTCCAGCCGGGGCGGGCACGCGTACTACGGGGTGGGGACGGGCACCGAGCCGGACGTGCACCTCACGGAGGCCGGCTTCACGTGCACCGCGTGCCACGGCGCAACGGAGCTCCACGGCGGTGACGGCACGGTGGTCGAACAGCGGTACGCCATGCCCGAGCTGCCGGAGTGTGAGGACTGCCATACGGACATCAGCGGGTCGAACACGTACCACTCGATGCACATGAACGACCTGAACTGCCACGCGTGCCACTCCCAGTCCTACAACACGTGCGGGAGCTGTCACGTGGGCGGTGAGGGTGCGCGGATCCACTCGCACCAGTCGTTCAAGATCGGGATGAATCCGTTGCCGGACATCAAGCCGGGTCCGGACTTCGTGACGGTGCGGCGGACACCGGCAGCGCCGGACAGCTGGTCGGTGTTCGGGGTGGATGTGCTTAGCAATTTCGATGCGAAGCCGATCTACAACTACACCACGCCGCACAACCTATTGCGGTGGACGGAGCGCACGCAGGTAGCGGACGGCGAGTCGTGCTACGCCAACTGCCACATCATCCAGGAGGGGGACACGTATCGGAACCGTCACCTCTACCTGTTCAGCTCCGATATGCTGTTGGACTGGGAGGTTTCATCCACCCAGAACGTTTTCGTGGACGGGCAGCTGCCCTCCAGCTGGGGTCTGCCCCAGTAAACTGACGCAAACACAAGAGGGGTCATGAAATACGCAAAGAATCGCTGGTACGTCTTCCTGCTGCTGGTCCTGGCCGGGCTGGCGGCGTGCGAGAGCAGCACGACAGAGGCGGTCGACGAGGCGCAGATCCTCGTGGAGTACCTGGAGACGAACCGGGACTACGATGTCCACGGCGGCTACATCATGAGCGCTGCGGACGTGCGGACCAACATCGTCACGGCACCGGATGACTACTACGTGATCGATATCCGGGCGGCCTCCGACTTCGCGGCCGGCCACGTAGCGGGTGCGGTGAACGTGGCGCTCGGCGATCTGCCGGATCATCTGGCCGACATGTCACCGGCGCCGTCGACCTACGAGAAGGTCATCCTGATCTGCTACTCGGGTCAGTCGGCGGCCTACTCCGCCGGTGTGCTCCGGGCCATGGGCTACGAGAACGTGTTCACCATGAAGTTCGGCATGAGCGCCTGGCACACGGACTTCTCGGGGTCGTGGGTCAACAACGTCTCCAACGAGCGCGTGACGCAGTTCGTCACCACGGCGTCGCCGGCGATCAACGAGCCCGGCGCGCTGCCGGAGCTGAGCACCGGGTACGAGGACGGCGCTTCCATCGTCGATGCCCGGGCCTCGGCCGTGTTCAGCGCTGGCTTCGGCCCCGCCAAGATCACGGATGACGACGTATTCATGAACATCGACGACTACTACGTGATCAACTTCTGGCCCCAGAGCCGGTACGAGGGGTTGGGCCATATCCCCGGCGCGCTCAACTACGACCCGTCGACCCAGCCGTTCCTGCTCGATACGCACCTGAGCACGCTGCCCACGGACCAGCCCGTGGTGGTCTACTGCTACACGGGGCAGACCAGCGCGTACATCACGGGGTACCTGCGGGTGCTGGGCTACGACGCCCGTACGCTCCTGTTCGGCGGCAACAGCATGATCCACGACGCTATGGCGGACGCCGAGGCAGGCGCGTGGAGCACGGGCGCCGTCATGGACTACGAGTACGAGGTGAGCAGCTGATGTAGAGATGGACTTCCCGCGCCGTCCATCGCAGCGGTAGCGGCGGTGCGGCAGACGGGCCCGGCGTGCGGCCCACACAGAGCCGGCTTCACCGTGGATGTATGCCGCGGGGAGGTCGGCTCTGTGCGTGGGGCGTATCGCGTCCTTCGGGCTTCTGCGCCTCAGCGGCGGCCGTGGCTGGCGCGGCTGCCGGCTCTCACTCCGCCGGCTCCACCCGGAGCCGCTCCGCCAGCTCCATCCCCACCATCTCCTCGGTCTCGCCGACCCGGACCCGGAGCGGCCCCCGGAGCGGCGTGCGCTCCAGGACTTCGAGCTCCACACCGGGGATCAGGTTCAGCCGGGCCAGGTAGCGGAGCGCCTCGGCGTCCTCGTCGCTGACGCGCCGGAGGATGGCCACGTGGCCGGGCTCCAGCTCGGCCAGGGTGGGCAGCTCGGGTGCGGCCAGCCGGCCGGCGGGGCTGGGGATCGGGTGGCCGTGGGGGTCGGCCTCCGGGTCGCCGAGGATCGCGGCCATCCGGTCGATGAGGGAGTCGGACGCAGCGTGTTCGAGCTGCTCGGCCTCGACGTGGACCTGGTCCCATGTGTAGCCGAGGACCTCGACCAGGAAGAGCTCGAGGACCCGGTGCCGGCGGATGATCCGGATCGCTTCCCGCCGCCCCCGGGGGGTGAGCCGGGCGCCCTGGTAGCGCTGGTGCTCCACCAGGCCCTGCTCACCGAGGCGCTTGAGCATGCCGGTCACGGAGCCGGGTGCAACACCGAGGCGTTCGGCGATGGCGGACGTGCCTGTGGCGGCGTCCTCGGCGCCATCGGCCAGCTGGAAGATGGCCTTGAGGTAGTCCTGTACTGCGGGCGTCGGCATGGCGGGAGGGTACGGCCCCGGGGGGCGCCCCGCAACTGCCCGGGAGGCGGCCCGGCTTCGGTAGACGTCCCTACATGGAAACCAAGCAAATTCCGACAGACAGCGGGCCCGGCGGGTGTGAGATTACAATGGGTTCATCCACGCCGCGTCCACGGTAGGGAGGCACCATGTACGACCGGATCATCGTTCCCATCGAGGAGGGCGCCACCGATTCGATGGTGCAGGCCTGCCCTCTCGCGCGGGAGCTCGGCTGTGAGCTGACGCTCCTCCACGTCCACCACCCGCAGGAGGCCCCGGAGGAGCTGGAGGGTCTGCCCCAGTACCGTTTCCAGGGGGTGGTCGAGTCGTGGGACGACCGGGACCAGGAAGCCGAGGCCCGGGAGGCGGAGTGGCTGGCGGCGCTCGCGGAGGAAGTGGCCGCGGGCGACCCGGAGCTCGAGGTCTCGAGCCGGGTCGTCCACGCCCCGCTGGCCCGTTCGCTCCGGTCCGAGGACGAATCAGTGCTGGTGGTGGCCCCCGCCGAGGACCTCGAGATCGACGGGCTGAACCGGACCGTTATGGAGCTGCTGCGGGGTGGCGGCGTGCCGGTCCTGGTCTGTCACGCCGATGTACGGCTCCTTCCGATCCGGCGGCTGCTGATCCCCCTCGACGGGTCGTCGTTCTCCGCGGAGATCCTGACCCCCGCGCTGGACTTCGCACGTGAGACGGGGGCCCGGATCAGTCTCCTGGAGGTGGTCACCCGCCGCGGGCTCGCCGGGCTGCTGCGGTCCGGGGACCGGTCCGCCGAGGCCGCCGAGCGATTCCTACGGGAGGTCCGGGCCACGGTCCCCGACGAGTACGGCGCTGTGGACGTGCGGGTGGTAGAGCAGGGGAACGCGGCGGCCGGGATCGTGCGGGAGGCGCGGCGCGAGGACGTGGACCTGGTGGCCATGGCCACCCACGGCCGCGGTGGCCTGCGGCGCCTGGTCCTGGGCAGCGTGGCGGAGAGCGTGGTCCGGGGGTCCAACGTCCCGGTGCTCCTCTACCGGCCCGCCGGCGTGGGAGCGGATCAGGGGGCCGGGAGCCCACCTCGGGTCACCGCCCGGTAGACGACGGGTCCAGCCCCGCCAGGGGCGTCTCGACGCCGAGTGCGTTGGCGACGGCGTCGAAGCGGGGGTCCCGGCGTACCGGGTCGAAGAGGGGGTGGACCAGGAAGAAGGGCAGCATGGGGTCCGCGCCCTCGGCGTACGCCTCCTCCAGCCGGTCGAGCGCCCCGTCGCGGTCGCCGATGGCGCTGTGGAGGAGGGCCAGGTGGGTCGGCGACACCGTCCCCTCGAGCTCTCTCAGCGCGGCCCGGGCCTCTTCGCGCAGCGACGGGTCGGCATCGGCCCGTACCACCGCCCCGATCGCGTCGGCCACGGCCGGTGGGTACGCGGCACGGGCGGCGGTGATCGCCTGGTCGTGGCAGTCCGCCGCGAGGCAGAGGAAGAGCAGGTTGGCCTGCCCCAGTACGTCGCCCGGGTTGTCGGCCAGGAGCGTTTCGTAGGCCGTCCGGGCCCGTCTCAGATCCCGCCGCGCCAGCCACAGGTAGCCCCGGGTGTAGCGCGTGGCGACGGAGAGCGGGTCCAGGCGCTCGGCACGCTCCAGCTCCTGCTCCGCCTCCGCCAGCCGGCCCATCATGATAAGCGCCTCGGCGTACCACTGATGGGCCGTGGCGTAGTTGGGCTGGAACTGGATCGCCCGGGTGTACGCCATTTCCGCCGCGTCGAGGTTCCACTCCAGCGACTGGGTGATCCGGCCGATGGCGGTGTGGGCCTCGGCCATCTGCGCGTTCAGCGCCAGCGCCCGGGCCGCGGCCGCCGACCCGAGCTCCGCCGCCTCGTCCACCGGCATGTCGGTGTACGCCGGCAGGACGGCGTAGGTGAGAGCCATGCCCGCATGGGCGGGGGCGTACGACGCGTCTTCCTCCACCGCCTCCTCGAAGTACTCCAGTGCCCGGCGCAGGTCGTTCTCCGTGCGGGCGTGCCACCGGGCGAGCCCCAGGAGGTACGCGTCGTGGGCCCGGACGTTGGACGTGCCCGCCCGGAGCCGGGACGCGCCGGGTACCAGCTGGACCCTCAGCGCGTCGACGATGGCGCTGGCGATGTCGTCCTGGATGGCGAAGATGTCGTCCACCGTCCGGTCGTAGCTGTTCGACCAGATCTGGAACCCGCTGGCCACGTCCACGAGCTGGACGGTGACCCGCAGCTGGTCGCCGTCGCGACGGAGGCTCCCTTCCACCACCGCTTCGACCCCGAGCTCATTGCTGATCTCGTCCAGCCCCGGGTCCCGGCCCCGGAAGGCGAACGACGACGCCCGCCCGGCCACCCGGACCTCCTGCAGCCGGGCCAGCCGGTTGATCAGCTCCTCGGTGACCCCGTCGGCGAAGTAGCCCTGGTCCTGGCCGGGGCTCAGGTCGGCGAACGGCAGCACGGCTATGGATTGGATGGACTCGGGCCGGACCAGCGCACCCGGATTCACCATGCTGTAGGCGCCGAAGCCCACCAGCGCCACCAGGATGCCGGCGCCGAAGACGCCGGCCAGGCGCGCCGGCCCGGCCTGGACCAACACCCGCTCCTGGGGCGGCTCGGGCCGCTCCGATTCCGCCTCCGGGTCCGCCGCCTCCCCCAGCGACCGGGTGCGGACCACCCCTTCCGGCGTGATATCGAAGAGCCACGCCAGGATCACCGTGACGGGGAAGCCCACAAAGGCGAGCACCACCACCAGCCGCGGGACCCAGTCGGGGGCGCCCAGGAGCGGGAACGTCTCCACCACGATCTCCACGGCCATCCATACCACCAGGACGTAGCCGCCGGCGACGCGCCAAACGCGCCGTCGCTTGAGCTCGGAGAAGAGGTTGCCTGGGTTCACGTGTCCCTGTCTCGCTGAGGGTCCTGCCTGTTAGACAGCCGCCGCCGGGGAAACGTTTGGCCACGGCCGGGCGGCTCCTGCCGGGAAGATATCGCGCTGCGGACCCGTCGACCACGGGCGCACCCGTGCCCGCGACCGCCGCGTTGCGTATCTTCCCCACGTCTTCCCCTTGCTCCACCCCCTATGGCATACGACCACGACGTCATTATCATCGGCTCCGGCTTCGGCGGGAGCGTCACCGCCCTCCGGCTCGTGGAGACCGGAAACCGCGTCCTCATGCTCGAGAAGGGGGGACGTTTCGGCGACGACGACTTCGCCCGCAGCGCGTGGAACCTCCGACGCTGGCTCTGGCGACCTCGCCTGGGGCTCCGGGGACCCTTCAAGATGACGTTCCTCCGCCACCTCACGGCCCTCTCGGGCGTGGGTGTAGGCGGCGGATCGCTGATCTACGCCGGCGTGCTCCAGGAGCCCCGCGACGGCTTCTTCACCGCGCCGTCGTGGGCGCACCTGGCCGACTGGCGCACGGAGTTGGAGCCCCACTACCACACGGCGAAGCGGATGCTGGGCGCCGCCCCCGTCCCCTTCCACACCTATCCGGACGACGTGGTGGCCGGCGTGGCTCGCCGCCGCGGCCGCGAGGCGCAGCACACGCCCACCACCGTGAGCGTCTACTTCGGGGCGGAGGGCGAGACGGTAGAGGACCCGTACTTCGGCGGCGACGGCCCGGACCGAACGGGGTGCATCCACTGCGGCGGGTGCATGGTGGGGTGCCGCTACAACGCGAAGAACACCCTCGACCGGAACTACCTCTGGCTGGCGGAGAAGCAGGGGCTCGAGATCCGGGCGAACACCGAGGTGGTGGCCATCCGCCGCGTCGACGACGGGTACCGGGTCGAGACCCGGGAAGGGCCCGGGCCGTTCCGCAGACGCCGGAGCTACCGCGCGCCGAAGGTGGTCCTGTCCGGCGGCGTGCTCGGCACCGTGCCGCTCCTGCTGCGCATGCGCCGGGACCCCGAGGGTCTCCCGCATCTATCCCCACGCCTCGGCGAGTTCGTCCGGACCAACTCCGAAGTGCTCATGGGGGTCGTGGCCCCGGACCGGGAGATGGCTGACGGTGTGGCCATCACGTCGATCCTGCGCACCGGCGAGCGATCCACCCTCGAGCCCGTGCGCTACCCGCCGGGGTCCGGCGTGCTCCGCGTCCTCCAGGCGCCCCACGCGCCGGGCGAGACCCTGGGCCGACGACTGGCCGCCGCGCTCCGCAGGGTCCTCCGCCACCCCGTCCGCACGCTCCGGACCTGGCTCGTCCGCGACTGGGCACGCCGCACCATGATCCTCCTCTACATGAGCACCGATGACAGCCACCTCCGGCTCCGTCTCCGGAACGGCACCGGCGCGGTCACCACCGACGTCTCCCACGGGAAGGCCCCCCGGGCCGCCATCCCCGAAGCCACGGAGATCGGCGAGGAGATCGCCAGGGAGGTGGACGGCTACCCGGTGAGCTTCATCATGGAGACGCTGGCCGGGACGCCCACCACCGCCCATATCCTCGGCGGATGCGTCATGGGGACCGGCCCCGAGAACGGCGTGATCGGACCCGACCACCAGGTCTGGAACTACCCGGGACTCTACGTGATCGACGGCTCCGCAATGTCCGCCAATCCCGGGGTGAATCCGTCGCTCACCATCGCCGCCCTGGCCGAACGGGCGGCATGCCAGGTGGGCTGAGGGGCGGCGGGCTCGCCTTCGGCTCGCAACAGGCGGCGGCTGCGCCGCCGCAACAGGCCCGCTTCGCAGGCAACAGGCTCGGGCTGCGCCCTCGCAACAGGCGTCGGCCCGCCGGGCCGACGCAGCGGTCCGCGGGGCGGGCAACAGGCTCGCCCTCGGCTCGCAAGGGGCTCGGGCTGCGCCCTTCGCAAGGGGCGCTCGCTTCGCGCGCGCTGCGGACCAGGTCCGCGGATTGCCGGGCCCGGCAGGTTATGCGCCGCAGGTGCGCCGTTGCGAACGTAGTGAGCGTGTTGCGCCGCGCCCGCGCCCTGAACGCCAGACCGACCCGCTTTCGCGGCGCCGGTTGCGAGCCGAAGGCGAGCCATTGCGAGGCCCCCCGGGCCGAGCCTGTTGCAGGGCGCAGCCCTGCCTGTTGCGAACGCAGTGAGCCTGTTGCGCCGCGCTCGCGGCCTGAACGCCAGACCCACCCGCCTGTCGCGGCGCCTGTTGCGAGCCGCAGGCGAGCCCCGCCCCCTCCGAGCCCCGCGTTGACAAGCCCGTCTCGCAGCGTTTTGTTTCAACATTCTGTTTCAACCCACGGAGGGGCATGAGCCTGGAAGACGGGCCGGAGACGCCGGAGACGCCGGCCGGACCGGAAGGGCCGGAGCTGGAGGCGCTGCTGAACGCGCTGGGGCGGACGTGTGTACTGGCGGACGAGGAGCTGCGGGTGGTGCGGGTGTCAGGAGCGTTGGCGGAGCAGGTGGGTCGCTCGACGGAGTCGCTGGTGGGGGAGCCGCTGGCGAGCTTCCTGAACGAGGAGGTGACGGGGGCGAACGGGGTGGCGCGGGAGGTTCTGCGGACGGGGCGTCGCCGTGAGGGTCTGCGGGCGTTTCTGCAGCCGCCGGGCGGGGAGCGGAAGGCGGTGTCATTGACGGTGGGCGTGTTCGGTCCGGGTGTGGAGGATGCGGACGGGGCGCGCCTGGTGCTGATGATGCGGCCGGAGCAGGGGGGCGAGGAAGCGCCGGTGCCGTCGTACGGCGGGATCGTGGCCCGGTCGGCCCAGATGCAGCGGATCTTCCGGCTGTTCGAGCTGCTGCGGGACCAGGACTCGACGGTGCTGGTGACGGGGGAGAGCGGGACGGGGAAGGAGCTGGTGGCCCGGGCGATCCACGACACGTCGCAGCGCTCGGAGCGTCCGTTCGTGGCGGTGAACTGCGCGGCGCTGCCGGCGGAGCTGCTGGAGAGTGAGCTGTTCGGGCATGTGCGGGGCGCGTTCACCGGCGCGGTCAAGGACCGGGTGGGCCGGTTCGAGCTGGCCGACGGCGGCACGCTCTTCCTCGACGAGGTGGGTGCCATGAGCCTCCCGCTCCAGGCCAAGATCCTGCGGGCGATCCAGGAGCACACATTCGAGCGGGTGGGCGATACCCGGACCCGGAAGGTAGACGTGCGCATCGTCGCCGCCACCAACGAGAACCTTGGCCGGGCGGTCCGGGAGAACCGGTTCCGCGAGGACCTCTACTACCGGCTCCGGGTGGTCCCCATCGAGATCCCGCCGCTGCGCGAGCGCCGGGAGGACATCGAGGCCATCACCCGCTACCTCCTGCACCGCATCGGCGCCAACCGGGGCCGGGCCCTCCGGCTCGCCCCCACCGCCATGGACGCCCTCATGAACTACACCTGGCCCGGCAACGTGCGGGAGCTCGAGAACGCACTCGAGTTCGCCACCACCGTCTGCGAAGGCCAGACCATCCACCTCAAGCACCTCCCCGTGGAGGTCCGCGCTGCCGGCATCCCCGGAGTCACAGACGGCGAGCCGACGCTGGCCCCGGCGTTCGGCACCCCCGGCCTCGAGCCCCGACCCGTGCGCAGCCAGCCCCCGGGCCCCTCCGGCCCCTCCGGCTCCTCCGGCACTGACGACCGGATCCCCGACCACCTCTCCCCCGCCGAGGCCGCCGAAGCCCGGGACATCCTCGACGCCCTCTCCCGGGCACGCTACAACCGCCAGGACGCCGCAAAAATCCTCGGCATCAGCCGCACCACACTCTGGCGGAAGATGAAGGAATACCGCCTGTAGCCAGGGCACGGCCGGTTTAGAGAGTTTCGCAACCCAGCGGTCCGGCCCGCCGCACCCGGGAGGCTGCCCTCTTCCTCTCCATCTCCTTCGGCCTGTACCTCGCCCTCCGCTTCGTACTTCGCCCTTTCCCTGCTTGAAGGGGGGCTGGGGAGAGGGAGAGGTACGAAGTCGAGGTACAGGTACAGGCCGAGGTCGAGGTCGAGGGAGGGAGGGAGAGGTGGTCCGCGTCTCGTTGCGTGAGGTCCGCGCCATTCAGCGTGGGCAGACCAACGTGCCGGCGGTCTCGGCGCGTCCACCCTGCGTGGGCCGCCCGGCGTTCGAACACCCTTCACCGCGGAAGACGCGGAAGGCCGCGGAACGAGCGCGGAACCCTTCGATGCAGAAGACGCCGATGTAGCGCTCGATCGGAACCCGCCTCTAAGCTCGCCGCGCGTCATCTCGTTGCGACTTGTTCCATTTCCATGCAACGTCATGTTCCAACCCACCCTCGGGTGAGGAACGGGCCATATGGTCTAAATAGTGGGCCAGTAAGCATTTACAACACTTAAGCATGGCGTGGTCCTTCTCTTGCTCTTTCGGTTATGCGGATAATCGGGTTTCCGGAAACATGGGCAAGGCATGGAGGAGAGCGATGAGGCGTGAGCCGACGGAGGCGGAGCTGAAGGAGGCGTCGCGGGTGTTCAAGGCGCTGTCGCATCCGGACCGGCTGCGGCTGACGTGCCTGCTGGCGGACCGTGAGGGCGTGACGCAGCACGAGCTGGTGGAGGAGCTGGGGTGGCCGCAGTCGACGGTCGCGCGGCACGTGGGGACACTGCGGGACCGGGGCCTGGTGGTGGGGGAGCGGAACGGTGCGGAGGTGGTGCTGGAAGCCACGGCCATGCCCCGGTACCTCCTGGACACGGTGTGTGAATGGATGCACCCGGAGGAGGCGTCGGGGAACGGTGCCGGGAACGGCAGTGGCGGCGCGGTCTTCGGGGGCGAGGAGCTGTGATGAAGCGACGGGAGTTTATCAAGGTCGGCGGCTACGGCGTGGTCGGTGCCGGGGTGCTGGGGGGGCTCGGCACGGACTGGTACGGCTCGTACGCGCCCGGCGTCGAGAATCCGGGGACGGACGGCGACTACGTGGTGCCGACGTTCTGCGAGCTGTGTTTCTGGAAGTGTGGTGTGCTGGCGCACGTGAAGGATGGCCGGGTGACGAAGCTGGAGGGCAACCCGGCGGACCCGTTGAGTCGGGGTCGTCTGTGTCCCCGGGGCGCCGGCGGCACGGGTCTGCTGTACGACCCGGACCGTCTGAAGCAGCCGATGGTGCGGGTGGGCGGTCGTGGTGGTGACCGGTTCGAGGCGGTGAGCTGGGAGACGGCGCTGGACGAGGTGGCGGAGGGGTTCGAGCGGATCCGTCAGAAGCACGGTGCGGAGGCGCTGGCGCTGTTCAGTCACGGGTTCGGCGGGAGCTGGTTCAAGCACCTGTTCAAGGCGTACGGCTCGCCGAACGTGACGGCGCCGAGCTACGCCCAGTGCCGGGGCCCCCGTGAGGTGGGGTTCACGTCGGTGTACGGGATGGGCGTGGGCTCGCCGGAGACCACGGACATCGAGAACACGCGGTGCCTGACGCTGATCGGGAGCCACCTGGGCGAGAACATGCACAACACGCAGGTGCAGGAGTTCGCCACGGCCATCCGGAACGGCGCGGACGTGATCGTGGTGGACCCACGCTACTCGACGGCGGCGTCGAAGGCGGACTACTGGCTGCCGATCAAGCCGGGCACCGACCTGGCACTGATCCTGGCGTGGATGCACGTGATCATCGGCGAGGGTCTGTACGACCGGGCGTACATCGACAGCTACGCGGTGGGCTTCGAGCAGCTTCAGGCGCACGTGCAGCCGTACTCGCCGGAGTGGGCGTACCCGCGGACGGGGATCGAGCCCGAGCTGATCCGTCGGACGGCGCGGATGATGGCGGGGGCGCGGCCGGCGAGTCTGATCCACCCGGGCCGCCACGTGACGTGGTACGGCGATGACACGCAGCGGAGCCGTGCCATCGCGATGCTGAACGCGCTGTTGGGGTCGTGGGGTCGGGAGGGCGGCTTCTATATCCCGCAGAATATCGCGGTGCCGGACCTCGACCCGAACCACCACCCGGAGACGAGCGGTGCGGCGGACCGGCCGGGGCCGTCGGACTACCCGCTGGCGGACGCGGTGCTGGCGAAGGGCGTATGCGACGCGTCGATCCCGGGCCACGTCCGTGAGGACAGCGCCATCAAGGGGTGGATGGTCTATGGCTCGAATCTGCCCACCACGCTGCCGAACCCGGAGGAGACGAAGCGTGCGCTGGAGGCGCTGGACTTCGTGGTCACCATCGATGTGCTGCCGGTGGAGATGGTGGGCTGGAGCGACGTGGTGCTCCCGGAGTCGACGTACCTGGAGCGCGACGACGACCTGAACACGCCGTGGTACCGGCAGGGCTACGTGGGGCTGCGGCAGGCGGCGGTGAGCCCCATGTACGAGAGCCGGCCCGGGTGGTGGATCGCCAAGGAGCTGGCGAACCGGCTGGGCGTAGGCGAGCACTTCGACTGGCCGGACGCCCGGACGTACGTGGACGCCCGGCTCGAGGCGGCAGGGCTGGACGTGGAGCGGGCCCGTCGCGACGGGGTCATCGTCGCCGACCGGGAGCCGATCTACTTCGAGGAAGGGGTGCCGCCGGCGTTCTACACGGGCTCGGGAAAGATCGAGCTCTACTCGCCGCGGCTGGCTGAACTGGGCTTCGACCCCATGCCCACCTGGCACGACGGCGAGCTCGAGGAGCCGCCGCCGGGCTACTACCGGCTGCTGTTCGGCCGGGCGCCGATGCACACCTTCGGCCGGACCACGAACAACCGGCTGCTGAGCGAGACGTACGACGAGAACGCCGTGTGGGTGAACCGGCAGGTCGCCGGGCGCTGGGGGCTGGAGCACGGCGACCGGGTCTACCTGAAGAACCAGGACGGGGTCCGGTCGACGTTCACGGCGCCGGTGAAGGTGACGGAGCGGATCCGGCCCGACGCGGTCTACATGGTCCACGGCTACGGCCGGAAGGCCAAGGGGCTGAGCTTCGTCCACGGCCGCGGGATCGACGACAACGAGCTGGTGACCAAGTACAACACCGACCCGCTCATGGGCGGGACGGGGATGAACGTGAACTTCGTGACTTTCGTCCGGGCCGAGGATGTGGCCGCGGAAGAGTCCGAGGCGGAGGCCGCGCGGGCGGCTGATGTGGAGGTGCCGGCATGAGCGGCCGGAACGGGGGCCGGATGGGGATGGCCATCGACACGCAGACGTGCGTGGGGTGCACGGCGTGCGTGGTGGCGTGCAAGACGGAGAACGACGTGGCGGAGGGCTTTGCCCGGGACTGGATCACCACGGAGATGGTGGGCCAGTTCCCGTCGCTGACCATGGAGATCCGCAGCGAGCGGTGCAACCACTGCGAGGACGCGCCGTGCGTGACGGCGTGCCCGACGGGGGCGAGCTACTACGGCCCCGGCGGCACGATCCAGGTGGACGCGGACAAGTGCACGGGGTGCAAGGCGTGCATCGCGGCGTGCCCGTACGGCGCCCGGTTCGTGGACCCCCGGAGCAGCACGGTGGACAAGTGCACGTTCTGCGCGCACCGGGCCGAGGAGCCCGGTGGCTGGACCACCGCGTGCCAGGATGTCTGCCCCACGTCGAGCATCGTGTTCGGTGACCTGGACGACCCGAACAGCGAGGTCTCACGGGCGGTGGCCGATCGGAAATCACACACGCTGCTGCCGGAGGCCGGGACGCGGCCGAAGGTCTTCTACCTGGAGTAGGGACGGATGCAAGAATACACGAGTACACGGAGCAATGCCCTCATCGATCCCGGGCTCCATATCTGGCACGGAGAGGTGCCGGCGTACCTGTTCCTGGGGGGGCTGGTGGCCGGGATCATGGTGCTGACGGGGCTGTGGATGCTCCGGTCGCCGGACCGGGTCCGGTCGCGGGCGCTCTCGCTGCTGCCATGGGCCGCGCCGATCCTCCTGTCGCTGGGGATGCTCTTCCTCTGGCTCGACCTGGAGAACCGGTGGAACGTGGCCCGGTTCTACCTGACGTTCGAGGCCACGTCACCGATGTCGTGGGGCTCGTGGATTCTGCTGGCCATCTACCCGGCGTCGATCCTCCTGGCGCTGCGGATGCTGCCCGCCGAGCTGCGGGCGTGCCCGCTCTCGAAGCTGGCGCAGCGGTTCGGTGCCACTGCGTTCGGGCAGCGTGCCGAGCAGTCGTTCATGCGCACGATGCAGTGGGTGGGCGCACACACGCGGGAGATCGCGCTGGCCAACGTGGTCCTGGGCGCGGGCCTCGGGATCTATACCGGGATCCTGCTGGGTTCGCTGGGCGCCCGGCCGTTGTGGAGCTCGGCGATCCTGGGACCGCTATTCCTGGTCTCGGGGCTGTCCACGGGCGCGGCGTTCATGATGCTGTACGCGCTGAAGGACGACGAACGGATCGCGTTCGGTCGGGCCGACATGGTGCTGATCGCGGTAGAGCTCGCGCTTATCGGCCTCTGGCTCACGGGCCTCGCCACGGGCGGCGCGGCCGCGAGGGAGGCGGCTGGCCTGGTCCTGGGCGGGCCGTACACGGCGGCGTTCTGGACGCTGGTCGTCTCGCTGGGGCTGCTGGCTCCGCTGGCGGCCGAGTGGATCGAGCTCCGACACAACGAAGTCCCCGGCCGGCTGGCGGCGGTGCTGGTGCTGGTGGGCGGGTTCGCGCTCCGCTGGATCCTGGTCTACGCGGGGCAGCATTCGGACTGGATGATGGCCGCGCTCCATTAGCGCGGGAGGAGAGATCATGGAAGCGAAGAAGTACTGGAACCCGTATGCGGCCGGGGCCCTGCTGGGGCTGACGCTGCTGGCCACCTTCCTGGTGACGGGTGGGGGGCTGGGCGCGAGCGCGCTGCCGAAGCGGGTCATAGCCCTGGGCGCCATGTCGGCGGCGCCGGACTGGACGGCGGCGAACACGGTGCTGGGCAGTTACGTGGAGGCGGGCAACCCGCTCCGTAACTGGCTGGTCATCGAGGTGATCGGCGTACTCCTCGGCGGGTTCATCGGCGCGCTCTCGGCCGGCCGGTTCAAGGCCAAGGTGGAGAAGGGCCCCCGGATCTCGAACCGCGGCCGGCTGACCTACGCGCTGGCCGGCGGTGTGCTCATGGGCTTCGCCGCCGCGCTGGCCCGGGGCTGCACGTCGGGGCAGGCCCTGTCCGGGGGTGCGCTCCTGGCCACCGGCAGCTGGGTGTTCATGCTGATGGTGTTCGCGGGCGGCTACGCCACCGCGTGGTTCGTGAGGAGGCAGTGGATATGAGTGACATCTTCCCCCTGGCGTTCCAGAACGCCGAGGTACAGCTGCTCACGGCCGTGGTCCTGGGCTTCCTCTTCGGGTTCTCCCTGGAGCGGGGCGGGTTCGGCAACGCTCGCAAGCTCGCCGGCCAGTTCTACCTCCACGACATGACCGTGTTCAAGGTCATGTTCACGGCGATCCTCGTGGCCATGGTCGGGTTCTACACCCTGGCCGGTCTGGGCTGGGTCGACATGGCGCGGATGTGGGTGAATCCCACCTTCATGTGGGCGCAGGTGGTGGGCGGGTTCGTCCTGGGCATGGGCTTCATCATGAGCGGCCTCTGCCCCGGCACCTCCGTGGTCTCGGCGGCGTCCGGCCGGTGGGACGGGGTGGTCACCATCGCCGGGATCTTTCTGGGCACCGGCATCTTCGCCGTGGCCATCGATGGGTTCCCGGGGCTCGCGGCGCTCTACACCAGCGGCTCCATGGGCGTGTCCGTGCTCCCCGAGCTCTTCGGGCTGCCGCCACTTCCGTTCGTGCTCGTGATCGTGCTGGTGGCCGCCACGGCGTTCATCGGTGCCGAGGCGGTGGAGGAGCTCTTCAGCGGCCGCTACGACGAGGTGGACCTGACGCCCCGGTCGCTCCCGTTCGCCAAGTTCGGCGTGGCGGCGACGTTGAGCCTCGTGCTTATCGTGGGTCTCGGGCTCCGACCCGGCCCCAGCGCCGAGCCCGTGCTCCGGCCCATCGCCGGAGAGCCGGTGGCCGCGTTGACGCTGGCGGAGCGGATCATCGCCGAGGACCCGGACCTGCTGATTGTGGATCTGAGGCAGGACGCCGCAGACCGCATCCCCGGGGCGTACCCGGTGACGCCGGACTCGTCGGCGCTGTCGGTCCTGGCCGGCGCCGGTGCCGCCACGGACGTGGTGGTGGTCGATCCGGAGGGCACGGTGGACGTGGTGCCGGCGTCCTGGCCCGATGGGCCCACGTACCGGGTGATCCGGGGCGGTTGGTCGGCGTGGGAAGCCGGCGTACTCACCCCGATGACGCCGGAGGGCACCACCACGGAGGAGCTGGACCGGGTACGGTACCAGAATGGCATCGCCGCCTTCTTCTCCGGCGCTACCGCCGCGCCGGTGGTGGCGCCGCCGCCGTCGATCCCGTCGGGGGGCGGAGGCGACAAGCCGAAACGCGGCGGCTGCTGACGGGGGGGGGCGGCGCCGGCGGCGCCGCAACCGGCTCGCCTCGCGGCTCGCAACAGGCCGGCTTCGCCGGCAACAGGCGGCCTTCGGCCGCAACCGGCTCGCCTCCGGCTCGGAACCGGCGGGGTCGCCCAGCGGCTATTCGCGCCCCAGGACCCGGGCCTCGACCAGGTCGGCGAGCTTCCCTGCCAGCGCCGGGTCGTCGGCGTCCAGGGTGGGGAACGGGACCCGGCGGGCGTAGGCCTCGTCGTCCGTGATGCCGGCGATATAGTCGGCCCCACCGGGGTCGTTCGGGTCCCAGACGGGGGTGGCGTGGGCGCTCCGGCGGAAGACCTCGATCTTGGGCAGCGTCTCACCCTTGAACCCTTCCACGACCACGATGTCCGCATCGGCCAGGTACCGGCCCGCGAGGCGTTCCGGGGTTGCCTCCTCGCCCTGCGGCCAGGTGCCGAGGATCGCGAACTGGCCGGGGCCCGCCAGCACCACCCGCTCCGCCCCACCCTCGACCCGGTGCCGGTACGAGTCGGTGCCCTCGCGGTCGAGGTCGAAGTGGTGGCCGTGCTTGATGGTCATGACGCGGTACCCGCGCTGCCGGAGCTCCGCCACCAGCTTCAGCACGGCGGTGGTCTTGCCCGACTTCTTCTTCCCGACGATGCAGACCATGGGTGGTGCGCTCATGCCCGGGAAGATCGACGGCCCCGGCGGTGAACGCCACCCCGTGAGGTCAACTCGCGAGAATGACCTGCGTTACGCAGTCGATGTACTCGGCGAAGCAGAGCTTGTCGTGGTAGTCGGGCGAGATCACGTAGGTGTCCCAGGTGCTCAGGCACCGGCTGTACCGGGTGGTGCAGTCCTCGGCGGCGAGACCGCCGGGTGCGATGAGTATCAGCACCGACAGAACGACGAGGGTCTTCAGTATGCGACGAGGTCCGAACGGGGTCATGACTGCCTCCAGGTTCAGGTTCGTGAGTGGACCCGGGGCGAGGATAGGGGACGGGATGGGGCAGCTGAATGGCGGGTCGGGACGAATCCGGCGCGACGACTGCAGGCGAGGCGGCGATCGACGCCACCTTTCGGTTACCGCCACCTTTCGGCTACCGCCGCCCCCGCCACCACGTCCCCACCAGCACTGCGGCGAACCCCACCGGCATGACTACCCCGAGCCGCCCGAGGCTCGGCAGCGTGCTCCCGTAGTCGTACGGCACCATGGGCGGTGCGAGAGCCGCCACGGCCTCCACCTCGCCGAGGGTGAAGACCAGGACCATGAGGAGTCCGAAGTAGGCGATGCCGGGCAGGAAGAACGGGATGTCGATGGTCGTCACCGACTCGACCATGATCACGAACGGCAGGAGCACGCCGGTGCGGAGCGCGAAGACCGTGGTATGCCACGCCGCCTCCGTGAGGCCGCCGCCGGGGAAGAGCAGGACGATGAGGAAGAGCCCGACGCAGACCAGGAGCCAGCTCGCCAGCAGGGCAGCGATCCCGCCGACCGTGTGCTCCACGGGGGACACGAAGTTCATCCGCAGGTACGTCTGGAGCCCGCCCGTCCGCTGCGCGATGAGGCCGGACCTGATCCCGAATACGGCGGCCAGGAGCGCGCCGTCGGACGTCAGCGATGGGTCGACCCTCCAGCCGTGGCCGGTCCGGGCCGAGCCCCAAAGCCCCAGGAGCGACAGGGCCACGAAGAGGGCGCCGCCGACCAGGGTGTAGGGTGTCCGGAGGTTGCTGGCCAGGGCGTACCGGGCCAGCGCCGCGATGCGCCGGAGCGTCATGGCACAGCTCCCTCCCCCGTGTGGAGCCCGGCGCTCTGTCCGGTGGACCGCGCATGGCGCCGATCGGGGGCTTCAACTACGGGTTGGGCCTCGCCGGCCTCGATGCGGATACCGCCTTCGCCCGGGCGCCGGTGCGTGGCCTGGTTCGTGACCACCACCACCACCTCGATCCGGGCCCGGTCGCGGAGGAGGCGGGAGAGGGCCGACTTGGCCTCCGGCGAGAGGTGCTCGTAGGGCTCGTCGAGGAGCAGAGAGCCGGGCACGCGCAGGAGCGCGTCGAGGAGCAGTCGCTTCCGCTCGCCGGTAGAGAGCCGCCGGATCCACCGGTCTCCGGTGAGCTCCGGCCGGAGCGCCGTGGGTGCGTCGGCCCGGGGGTCGAGGCGCTGCACCAGTCGGTCCCACGCCCCGACCATCGACCAGCCCGGGAGCGCCATCTCCGAGTGGAAGTAGTGGAACGGCTCGTGGCGTGCGCCCCTGACCACGGACCCGGCGGTGGGCGAGTCCAGCCCGGCCAGTACCCGGAGGAGGCTGCTCTTCCCGGCGCCGTTCGGCCCGACGATCCAGAAGACGGACCCGGGAACGACCTCGAGACTCAGGTCGCTCACCACGGGATTGGGCCCGCGGCGGACGGTCAGCTCATTCAGCGTGAGTGTCGGCATCGAGTCGGCAGAGGTAGATGCGGTCGAGAGCGTCGCCCACCAGGGCTGCCCTGCGCCGCGGCAGGATAGCCATATGGACGGCCATGGCGTCGAGGGTATAGGCGCTGAGGAACCCGAGGTGGTCATCCGCCCGTAGGATCGCCCGCTGCCAGCGGCCGTCCACCTCCCGGCCGGACCGCGTCAGGAGGTACACTTCGTCCCGGCTCCGATCCACGCTCACGGCCAGGGCGGGGACCAGCATGTCTCCCGACTGCGCCGCCGTGACCGGCGCCCGTGGCACGAACGGGATACGCTCCGCGGTGGCGTCCGGCGTGGGTAGCGGGACCGACGCGACGGTGGCCCGATCGGCAGCCACGCGGAAGGCCCGGGGCGCCAGGAGCCTGTGGACCACCAGCGCGTCCCCATCGGCGAGGGTCTCCACGGCGGCCTGGTTGCCCAGCGCGCCGACCAGCATGTCGGCGTACTCACGGGGTGGCACGGCCACCTCTTCCATCGCTCCGCCGCTGAATCGGAAGAGGAGCGAGCCGGGCGAGCCGCCCATGGGCACCGCCGTGATCAGCAGCTCGTCGCCGGTCGCCGCCACGGCGTGTGGGACGAACTCGAGCCGCTCGGCGTGGATCAGCCGGCCGTCGCGACCGAGGATCACGAGCTTCAGGCCGCCACGGGCGACGATGGCCACCGCCGAGTCGGCCAGCAGCGCCGCACTCACCGGTCGGTCCACTGCCGCGGGGCCGTACTCATCGTATTCGAGGCTCCAGATCGCTCGGAGGTCGTCGGAGAACTCGGTGACCCGGCGCTGGGCCGCGTCCAGGACCACGAAGCTGGTGTCGGTGGCCGCGCGGAGCTCCTCGATGGCCACCTCGCCCAGATCGGCCGGCGCACACGTCACCGGCGTGGCCCGGTCCGCGAAGTCCGGGACCAGATGATAGGTCGCTTCCTCACCGTCGCCGGAACACGCGGTCAGAAGCAGGGGGAGAAGGATCGACTTACGCATGGGTTCAACTCCTGTTGGGAAGGCTTATGCCTTCATGATCTCCCGAGTGACACAGCCCGTGTACTCCGCGAAGCACTCCAGGTCGGCCAGTGTCTGGAGCCAGCCGCTCAGCTGGTAGCTGTCGTTGAGGCACGAGACGTAGTTCTTCGTGCAGTCTGCTTCCTGCGCGGCCACGGAACGGGGCGCCAGCGCCACCGTCGCCACGGCCAGGGTGAGTACTGCGATCAGCTTCCTCATGGTTTCCTCCTTGGTTGCGAAAGAGCGCAAGCCGATCCTTCGCAACCACGGTGCTCTACGATACGGGGCGACTCCATGGCTGGATGGGACGAAATGGCGGCCCGGCGCGGCTGACGCTTGCAGGAAGGTCACGGCGGGCGGCACGTTGAGGGGAACGTTTCACGAGATCGAGGAGACGAGTGGCATGAGTGACGAGACGAGAGGGCTCGACATCCCGGCGGGGGAGGACCTGCCCCGTACCTATCAGCGGTTCACCGAGCGGTTCCCGGCCGTGGCCGAAGCCCACGTGGCCACGGGCAGGGCCGGGGATGATGGCCCATTGGACCGGAAGACGGTGGAGCTCATCAAGCTGGGGGTCTGCGTGGGGGCCGGGCTGGAGTCGGCGTCCAAGAGCCACGCCCGCAGGGCTGTCCAGCACGGCGCCACGCCCCGGGAGGTGGAACATGCGGTGTCGCTGGCCGTCAACCCGGTCGGGTTCCCCCGGGCCGTCATGGCGTGGCAGTGGGTGACCGAGCAACTGGAGCAGGAATAGGAGCCGCAAACACCAGGGGTGGCATGCTTCTTCCCCTTTTACATAACCGGGTGGCTCTCACCCCGGCTGCGACGCTCCCGCCCACCTCTTCCGTCGGTCGGTACGACCGCGACGGGCGCAGGATATGTAAACTTTTTCGGACAGGAGCTACTTGATGCCGACCCGGCGGATCCTGATGGTTGGCTGCGAGGGGGATGCGGCGTCGCTGGAGCGCATGCTCGAGGATCGGGGCTATGCGGTCACGGGGGTCGCCGGCTCCGTGGACGACGTCCGGACCACGGCGCGGTCCGTCCAGCCGGACCTGGCCCTGGTGGCCGCGGATCAGCCCGGCGGGATCGACGGCATCGAGCTGAGCGAGGTGCTCCGGGACGTGGTGCCGGCGCCGGTGGTCTACCTGGTGGAGGAGTGGTCGGAAGAGCGATGGGCGCGTGCGCTGCGCGGTGAGCCGGCCGGGTACGTGGTACAGCCCGTCGAGCCGTGGGACCTGGTGGCCACCATCGAGCTGGCACTTCGGCACCACCGGATCGAGACGCGCCGTCGAATCGAGGGCGAGCAGTACCGGCTCCTTTTCCAGCAGAACGTGGCCGGTGTGTACCGGAAGAGCGGGGAAGGCATCCTGCTCCAGTGCAACGCGTCGTTCGCCCGCATGTTCGGGTTCGAGAGCCCCGCAGAGCTGGAGGGCCGGTCCATGGAGATCCTGTACGCGTCATTGAGCGATCGGGCCGACTTCCTGGAGAGTCTGCGGGCCCGAGGCAGCGTAACAAATTACGAGCTGCCCATGCGGCGGGCCGATGGCACACCGATCTGGGTCCTGGAGAACGCCGCGGTGTCCAGGGACCCGGAGACCCATGCACCGGTGGTGGTGGGCACGCTCATCGACATCACCGACCGGAAGACGCTGGAGACCCGTCTGGAGCGGCAGGCCAACCAGGACCCGCTCACCGGGCTCGCCAACCGGCGTGCGCTGGAGTCCCGAGCCCAGCATGCCCTGGAACTGGCCCGCCGGCGGGATGAAACGGGTGCGCTCCTGTTCCTGGACCTCATCCGGTTCAAGGAGATCAACGACACGCTCGGTCACCGGGCCGGCGACCTGGTCCTGGTGGAGACGGCCCGCCGTCTGCAGGCGAGGCTGCGGGAGAGCGACACGGTTGCCCGCGTGGGCGGCGACGAGTTCGTGGTCCTGCTCTCGGCTGTGGACGGCCGGGAGGGCGCGCGGGCGGCCGGGCTGCGTATCCTGGATCGGTTCCGCCCACCGATGGACATCGATGGGGTGCTCGTGGACGTGCGGGTCCGCATGGGGATCGCCCTCTTCCCCGATCACGCCGGCGACCTCACCCGCCTCATGGCCCTGGCCGGCCGGATCGTGTCCGATGGGAAGTCGTGGACGGAATCCAACCTGGTGGTCTACAAGCCGGCGTAGGGCGACATCAACGGCACGTTCGACGAATGGGCCGGATACTCCGGTCAGGCAGCGCTCCTGCTCCAGATCTCCTTTTCCACCCGGTCCCGCAGCGCTCCCAGCCTACCCGCCTCCTCCTCGGTGAACTCCCGGGGAACGCGGTCCATCACACACATCATCCCCACCTGCTGCCCATCCGGTGAGCGGATCGGCTTGCCGGCATAGAAGCGGATCTCGGGGCCACCCTCGACCAGCGGGTTGTGTGCGAATCGGGGATCGAGACGGGCGTCGCGAACCACGAATCCGTCCGGATAGTTGATGCCGTGGCCGCAGAAGGAGATGTTCCGGCCCGTCTCCTGGTCGTCCACACCGTGCCGGGCCTTGAACCACTGGCGGTCCGTGTCCACCAGCGAGACGGTGGACATGGGGACATCGAACATCTCTACCGCGTCTCGCGTGATCCGGTCGAACCGCTCCTCCGGCTCCGTATCCAGGAGGCCGGTGTCGTGGAGCGCCCGGACCCGAGCACGCTCGTTGACCGGTGTGGGCGGGGCCGCCACTTCGGCCTCGTCCGACCATTCATGCCGCCGACCGACGGCCGCCCGGACACGGGCCGAGATGGTCGGCCGGTCCATGCCGGGCAGCAGCGTGTCCGAGATGGCTGCGTCATCGTCGATGGCGCTCCTTCCCACGGCCACGATGGGAAGGTCCACCTGGCCCATGACGGTGCGAAGCGTCTGGATCACCTGATCCGGCGTCAGGGATTCGAGCCCCGGCCCGACCACCAGCCCGTCGGGCACCGATCGGGCCACGCTCGCCAGCGCCAGGGCACCATCGGTGAAGGCCTCCACCTCGAAGCCCTCTGCCGCCAGCAGGTCGGCCAGCACCGGGTCGCCCATGGCCACCAGGATGCGAGTCTGGTCGGGTGGGGGCGGCCCGATCTCCGTGGCAGATTCGGGCTCCGGGACCGCCTCGGGCTCCGGGGCCGCCTCGGGCTCCGGGGCCGCCTCGGGCTCCGGGGCCGCCGCTCCGACGGCTGCCGCGGTTGCATCGCGGCCCAGCTCATCGAGCCGCCGCTTCTGGAGGAAGCCCTTGCACTCCTCGAGGGAGGTGTCGCCCCGGGCCAGGTGCCAGAGGGCGTCCGCGTCGAGGCGTCGCAGCCCGCCATCCCGCAGTGCCAGCGCGCGGATCTCGTCGGCCGTGGCGCCGTTGCCGATGGCCGTACGGACCGGGTCGGTGATCTCCAGGAACTCGATGAGGGCCAGGCGTCCACTGTACCCGGTGAACCGGCACTGGCCGCAGCCGACGGCCGTCTTCAGCGTCGGCTCGTACCCCAGCCGCTCCAGGGCCTCGCGGACCACGGCCGGCAGGCTGTCCGGTGACTGCGGCCGGGCGCAGTTCTCGCACAGCCGTCGGACCAGGCGCTGGGCGGTGGCACCGAGGAGTGCGGTGGCCACCTTGAAGCCCTCCACCCCCATGTCGGCCAGCCGCACCACCGCGCTGACGCTGTCGTTGGTGTGGAGCGTGGAGAGGACCCGGTGGCCGGTCTGGGCGGCCTGCATGGCGATGGACGCCGTCTCCTGGTCGCGGATCTCGCCCACCAGGATGACGTCGGGGTCCTGGCGCAGGACGGAGCGGAGCGTGGCCGGGAAGGTCAGCCCCTGTTTCTCGTTGACCTGCACCTGCGTGATCCCGGCGAGCCGGTACTCCACGGGGTCCTCCACCGTGATCACGTTGACCTCTTCGGAGGCGAGCTCCCGGAGGGCGGCGTAGAGGGTGGTGGTCTTCCCGGACCCGGTGGGCCCGGTCACCAGGACCACTCCCTGCTCCCGGCCGAGCAGCTCGCGGAAGCGCTCCAGCGTATCGGGGTGGAAGCCCAGCGCCTCCATGGGGATCTGGATCGACTTCTCATCCAGGATCCGGAGCACCACCTTCTCGCCGTTCTGGGACGGCAGTGTGGAGACCCGGAGCCCCACCACATCGCCGCCCACGCGGAGCTTGGCCCGGCCGTCCTGGGGCCGGAAGTGGATGGAGACGTCCATCCCGGCCATGATCTTGATCCGGGACACCACGGGCCCGGAGGCGACGTACCGGGGCAGCACCATCATGTTGCGAAGCACGCCGTCGACGCGGTAGCGGACCAGCGACGACGCCTCCTGGTGCTCGATATGCACGTCGGATGCGCCCATCTCCACGGCCTGGGCGATGATGGCGTCCACCAGCCGGATGATCGGTGCCCGGACCAGGGCGTCTTCGTCCGTCTCCGTGTCCGCGCCCTCGTCTTTCGCCTCCCCGGACTCCCGCTCCAGCACCTCGATCTTCTGCTTCACATCGAACTTCCGGGCCAGGTCGTAGATCAGCGTGTCCGGGTCGAGCTGCTCGAGCTCGAGCTCATGGAGCTGGCCCGGCGGGCAGAAGAGGGGCACCACCTGGCGGCCCGTGACCGACTCCACGTCCTGCGTGGCCTGGGGGTCCAGGGGGTTGGCCATGGCCAGCGAGATCGAGGTGTCATCGGTCTCCACGGCCACCACGTGGTGCCGGCGAGCCACGTTCTCGGGCACCAGGGAGAGGATGGCCCGGTCCAGGCGGCTCCGATCGAGCCAGACCGACTCGATCCGGTAGGCGTTCCGGATCAGCGACGCGATCATGTCGAAGGTCAGGATGCCGGCATCCATCAGCGCCTGGGAGACGTACTCCAGCCCCTCCCTGCGCCATTTCTCGATCTGCTCGAGGGGTGCATCCGGCAGCTTGGTGATCAGCCGGACCAGCCATTCATCGTGGAAACGGTGCGGCTTCGAAAGGGTGTCCGGCGTCATGGGGTGCAATCCTCGGTCTGGTTCAGGGGGACCATGGACAGTGCACCGCAATATAGCTCGTACGGACGGTTCAGCCGCAAACCATCGGGTCCGCCCGGTCCCGCCGACTACGCGGTGGCCTCGGCGGGTGGCTCGGCATCGCCCTTGGGCACGGGGCCCAGGAGCACGGCGAGCCACTGGAGGCCGGGCACGTTCTCGGTGGTGATCCGCAGGACCATGGTGAGGACCGGAGCCAGGAGCAGCCCCACGATCCCCAGCAGCCAGCCCCAGAAAAGGATGGAGAGGATTACCACGAGGGGCGAGAGCGAGAGGCCGCGGCCCAGGACGTTCGGGTCGATGAAGTTGCCGATGACGGTGTTCACCACCAGGTAGCCGAGCCCGACCATCAGGGTGCTGCCGATGTCGAGCTGGACCAGCGCCAGGAGCATGGCCGGGATGGCGGCGATGATGGAGCCCACGGTGGGCACGTAGTTGAAGAGAAACGCGATCAGTCCCCAGAAGAGGGGGAAGTCGAGCCCCATCCACCAGACCCAGAGCGTGATCAGCGCCCCCGTGGCCAGGCTCATGACGCTCTTGAGCGCCAGGTACCGCTGAATCTCCCGGACCACACCGCTGGCCTGGAGCTGCTTCGTGGCCGTCGGCCAGATGGCCGCCAGCTTGTCGTTGAACCCCCGGGCCTCGATGAGGAGGAAGATCGTCAGGATGATGACCAGGAAGGTGGTGGACATGATGTTGGCGACCCCCCGCAGCGCGTCGCCGGCGACGTTCATGAACCGGCTGGCATCGAAAGCGCCCTCGAAGCTCGCGGCGGGGATCATGATCCCGTGGTCGTGCAGCCAGTCCAGCGACCCCCGGGCGAGGACGTTGAACCGGTCTACGTACGCAGGCAGCTCCGCCTGGAGCTGGCGAGCGGTCTCGGTGAGGATGCTGCCCACGCCCACCAGCACGGCGGCGGTGATCAGGAGCATCCCGGGGATGGCCACCCACTGGGGGATCCCCCGCTCCTCGCACCACACCACGGCCGGCCGCATGATGGCCGCCAGCAGGATCGCCACCAGGAACGGCACGAGTACGCCCTGCAGCGCCTTCGCGGCGGCGGCCACGATAACCACGGCACCCATGGCGAGCAGCGCCCGCATGGGGCTGGACAGGATCGGTGTTTGAGAGGTCTCAGAATCCGTCATGAACACAAAGTAGGGGATCGGGCCCGGCATGCCCAGTGCCCGGCCTCCCGCACTGGTTCGATTGTTGCACTTCCGTTCCTCCAATCACGTGACACGCGCCGATTCTGTGTCACGCCCACAGCGTGACGGGGCGAACCCGAAAGGACGGCTGGACCTCATGGCGGACCGCACCGGCAGCTGGGTGAACGGGCAGAACGTGGCCCTTCTGACGGATCAGTACGAGTTCACCATGATGCAGGCGTACTGGCGCGAGGGGCTCCACGACGACGCCGTCTTCACCCTCTACTACCGCACACTGCCCGAGGGTCGCAACATGCTCCTGGCCGCCGGGCTCGACGACGCCCTGAGCTACCTCGAAACCCTCTCCTTCGAGGCCGATCACCTGGATTACCTGGAGCGCCAGGGCGGGTTCGACCGGGCGTTCCTCGACTGGCTCGCGGATGTCGAGTTCACCGGGTCGGTCCGGGCCATGGCCGAGGGCACCCCCGTCTTTCCCGACGAGCCGCTCCTGGAGGTGACCGGTCCGCTGCCGGTGGCCCAGGTGGCGGAGACGGTCATCATGAACCAGGTCCACATGCAGACGGTGCTGGCGTCGAAGGCGTACCGGGTGAATGCGGCGGCCGGTGATCGGGCGGTGGTGGACTTCGGGCTGCGCCGGATGCACGGCGCCGACGCCGGGCTCAAGGCCGCCCGTGCGTTCCACATCGCCGGCGTCGACGCCACCAGCAACGTGCTGGCCGGCAACGTGTACGGTGTGCCGGTCACGGGGACCATGGCCCACTCCTACATCCAGGCCCACGAAAGCGAGCTCGGAGCGTTCCGGGCGTTCACCGAGCTGTACCCCGACACGGTGCTGCTCGTGGACACGTACGACACGCTGGAGGGCGTCCGCAACGTGGTGCGGCTGGCCGGGGAGCGAGGCGACGACTTCGCCGTTCGGGCCGTCCGGCTCGACTCCGGCGACCTGGGCGAGCTGGCGAAGCGGTCCAGGGAGATCCTCGACCAAGCCGGGCTCCACGACGTGGAGATCTTCGCCAGCGGCGGGCTCGACGAGTACGAGATCGACCGGCTCCTGGGCGATGGCGCCCCCATTGACGGGTTCGGCGTGGGCACACGCATGGGCACGTCCCGGGACGCGCCGGCGCTGGACATGGCCTACAAGCTGACCGAGTACGCCGGGGAGGGGCGGCTGAAGCTCTCCAGCGGGAAACGGATCCTGCCGGGGCCGAAGCAGGTGTGGCGGGAGCTCGAGGACGGCGTGGCCGTCCGGGACCGGATCACCACGGCGGGAGAGGAGGCGCCGGGACGGCCGCTCCTGGAGCCGGTCATGGAGTACGGCGAGCGCCTGGATGCCGGCCGACGCACCCTGACCGAGGTACGGGAGCACGCGGCCCGGGCCGTGGCCGAGATGCCGGCGGCGATCCGGGGCATCGAGCCGGCGGACCCGTACCCCGTGGAGGTGGACGAGCATCTGGAGCGGCGGCAGACGAAGGTCGCCGAGGAGGTGGCGGAATGACTGAGGATGCCCCGTTCGATTTCGCCGTCGCATCGGACATCGAGGCGGAGCTCGACCGGATGGCCGGCGAGGTCATGGCCCGATGGCCGGGCGAGATGGTGGTGGTCGGGATCCGTCGCCGGGGTGTACCCCTGGCCGAGGCGCTGGCGGAGCGCCTCGAGGAGGCCGGCACCGACATCGTCGCCGTGCAGGAGCTGGAGCTGAAGCGGTACTCCGACGAGCTGGACGTGCTCCACGAGCAGCCGTCGCTGAACGAGCCCGAAGAGCCGCTGGAGCTGGAGGGTCGCCGCGTGCTCCTGGTGGACGATGTCCTCTACACCGGGCGCACCTTCGCCCGGGCCCTCGACTACGTGACCGAGGCCGGGGCCGAAGAGGTCCGGTGCGCGGTGCTGGCCGTGCGGCGTGGCAACGAGCTGCCCATCGAGCCCGACGTGGTCGGGTTCCGGTGCGATATCGGCGCCGGCGGGATCGTGGACGTGCGGATCCCACCGTACGAGGACCGGTGGGCCGTGGAGCTGAGGAAACGAGACGAAGGCGCGGACTAGCAGCGTCGCTTTCGCACCGAACCCGGAGACTGCAGCATGGCAGAGGTGAACACGGAGATAAGCTATCCCAGGGACTCCACGGCGCTGATCGTGGTGGACCTCCAGCCCGACTTCATGCCCGGTGGTGCGCTGGCCGTGGAGGAGGGCGACGCACTGGTGGACCCCATCACCGAGCTGGTCCGCGCCGAGCGCTTCGGGCTCGTGGTGGCCACCCAGGACTGGCACCCCGAGGGGCACGTCTCCTTCGCCAGCCATCACGATGGGGCAGAGCCCATGGACGTCATCGAGCTCTACGGCCACGACCAGACCCTCTGGCCGGACCACTGCGTCCAGGGTACCGACGGCGCCGAGCTTCATCCCGATATGGACTGGACCTACGTCGAGGCCATCATCCGGAAGGGGACGGATCCCGATTCCGACTCGTACAGCGGATTTCGCAACAACTGGAACCCCGACGGCGAGCGCCCGCCTACGGGGCTGGAGAGCTACCTCAGGGAGCGGGGAATCGACACCGTCGCAGTCTGCGGCCTCGCCCGGGACGTGTGCGTGAAGTGGACCGCTGAGGACGCCGTCGCCGCAGGATTCCGGACGCTCTACCTCTGGGACCTGACCCGCGCCGTGGACCCCGACAGCGACGAACAGGTGCGGGCCGATCTCGAGGAGGCCGGGGTGGAGGTCATCGAGTCCGGGGCGCTCGGGTAGCGACCGCAAAACCCCGCTCCCCGCGGGTGCGCGATCGCGCCCGGCCCGATTCGGCCCTCGGGCTCCTGCGCCGGCTCGCCGGTCAGGCGCCGCCGCCCCCTTCGCCGGGGTCTTCGGCGGACGATGGTCCCTCGCCGGGCAGCCCCAGCACGTCCGGCGCCTCGGCGTCCGGCAGCTCCTCCACCGATTCGAGCCGCCGCGCCATCACGCGGGTCCGGGTCTCGGCCTTCTCCACCGTCCGTCCGGCCCGGTCGAGCTGCTTCTTCAGCCGCTCCAGGACCCGGGCGAACTTGGTGAACTCGGTCTTCACGGCGCCGAGCACCTCCCACGCCTCCGCGGCCCGCTGCTCGATCGCCAGTGTGCGGAACCCCATCTGGAGGCTGGACAGGAGCGCTGCCAGCGTGGCGGGGCCGGCCACCATGATCCGGTGCCGCTCCTGGATCTCCGCCAGCAGCTCCGGTCGGCTCGTGACCTCGCCGTAGAGCCCTTCCGTGGCCAGGTAGAGGACGGCGAAGTCGGTGGTGTTCGGGGGGTCCACGTACTTCGTCCGTATCTTCTTCGCTTCGTCCCGGAGCGTGCGACCGAGGGCGTTGGCGGCCTTCGCGGCGGCCTCGGCGTCGCCGGCCTCCGAGGCCTCCTGGAGCCGGCGGTAGTCCTCCCGCGGGAACTTCGAGTCGATGGGCAGCCAGACGGGACGGTCTGCGCCCCGGCCCGGGAGCCGGACCGCGAACTCGACCCTTTCATTCGAGCCGGCCCGCGTGGCCACGTTCGTCTCGTACTGGCCGGGGGCCAGGAACTCCTCCAGGATCATCCCCAGCTGGACCTCCGCCCACGTGCCCCGAGCCTTCACGTTCGACAGCACCCGCCGGAGGTCATCCACCCCGCCGGCCAGCTCCTGCATCTCGCCCAGCCCCCGGTGCACCGCTTCCAGGCGCTCGTTCATCATCTCCAGGCTGCGGCTGATCTCCTGCCGCGTGGCGTGGGCGGCACGGGACGCCTCCTCCCGGCCCGTCCGCAGGTCCCCGGCCACCGCGTCCCGCACGCCGCTCTCCACACGGGTGTCCAGCCGGCCGGCGAGGCGGACCAGGAGGATCAGGACGGCGGCCAGGAGGACGGCCACCACGCCGAGGAGGAGGTAGAGGATCGGGTCGCTCATGCCCCTAACATACGGGAAAACCCGGAAGAGCCACAGTTCGTAAGGTAGGGGGTCCACTCAAACGGAGATCTCGTCGATGAAGGTCGATGAAGCGCAGGAAGACGGGAGCGGTCGTGTACGTCTTGCCGGTGCTCGGTGCTCGGCGGTCAGCTCACTACCCACGCCCGCCAGCGCTCCAGGAACGCGGCCTCATCGACGCCGAGCGCACCCAGGATCTCGCGTTGCGACGTGGCGGTCAGCAGGCTCCGGAGCGTGTCCCGGCCCCATGCGTCGTCGATGAACGCCACCATGGAGCCGGCGACGCCGTAGCGGTAGGGGCCGTTCCAGGCGTCGGCCAGGCGGTCGGGGGCTTCACCGGCGGCGATGGCCTGGGCGGCCCGAGCGGCGTGGCGTGACTCCAGCTGGCCGGAGGCGTAGGTGGCGAGCCCCTCGATGAACCAGCCGAGCGCCTCGAGGTGGCCCAGGTCGTCGGCGGGGTTGACCTGGCCGTGGAGCACGTGCACCGCCTCGTGGGTCACGAGCTGACGCACGTGCTCGCGGTCGGTGGGGTCGTGCTCGCTCGCCTGCTCGGCCCAGACGTCGGGGGAGAGGAGGTGCAGCGTCCGCTCCCCGGCGGCGCCCACCATCCAGCACGCCGTTTCCTCCATCCCCCACGCCTCGTGCAGCGCGGAGGTGAAGGCGTCGCGGGAAGAATGGACGTGTACAGCCACGGTCTCCGGGAACTCGCCGAGGAGGCGATGGATCGTCCGCTCCGCCGTCACCAAGTCGGCCCGGAGCTGGGAGACGACCATGGCGTTCGTGTGGTTCGCGTGCACCCGGAACGTGCCCGTCTGGTCGGCGAGGGCGGCGGCTGCGCTGAGCACGAGGGCCGCTGCGATCAGAAACAGGTTTCTACTCACGGCTCGGGTCCTTCGCTTCGAGGAGTACGTCTACCGTCCATGCACCCCTACGGGAGCCGGGCGCCGGATGTTGCAGGGACCTGGCACAGGTGATGCACCTGCCGGAACCGGAGGCCCCCGGGTCACCCGGTCTCCGGCCGGTCGGTTTTCGTGACCGCACCGGTCGGGCCGGGCGACGCGGATTGATGCGCTCGATGATTGGAGGCTTCGTCATCTCGACACAGACACTGATTACCCCTCGAACTCTCCTCCTCGCAGTCCTGGCCGCGCTGTGCGCCGGGGCCCTCCGACCCGAGGCTGCGGCCGCCCAGTACTTCGGTCGTAACCAGGTCCGGTACCACGACCTCGATTTCCAGGTCCTGGAGACAGAGCACTTCGACGTCTACCACTACGAGCGGGAGGCGGGCTCCGCCGAGCTCGCGGCGAGCATGGCGGAGCGGTGGTACACGCGGTTGTCGGGGCTGATGGAGCACCAGCTCACGGGGCGGCAGCCGTTCATCCTGTACGCGAGCCACCCCCACTTCCGGCAGACCACCGCCGTCTCCGGCCGGATCGGTCAGGGAACGGGCGGGGTCACGGAGCCGCTGAACCGACGGGTGGTCCTGCCCATGGCAGGGCCCCTATCGGACACCGACCACGTGATCGGCCACGAGCTGGTCCACGCCTTCCAGTACGATCTCGGAGGTGTGACTCCCGGGGCACCCCGGTTCGGTGCACCGACCATATCCCGCCTGCCGCTCTGGCTCGTCGAGGGGATGGCCGAGTACCTGTCCCGGGGGCCAGAGAGCGCCATGACGGCCATGTGGATGCGCGATGCTCTACTGACCGAGGACCCGCTCCCGTCGATCCGGGACCTGCGCAACGCCCGGACGTACTTCCCCTACCGGTACGGCCACGCCTTCCTCTCGTATATCGGCGGGCACTGGGGCGAGTCCGCGGTGATGCAGCTGTTCCGGCAGACCCTCGACGGGAGCCGGCCGGCCGCCGCCCTATCCCAGACGCTGGGCGTGCCCGGCGACTCGGTGGCATCGGCCTGGCACCGGTCGCTCCGGGAGACGTACGGGCCTGTTCAGGACGTTACGGGCGCGCCCGACGACGTAGCCGAGCCCATCTTCGATCCCGATGACGTGGAGCTGGATGTGGGGCCGGCGCTGAGCCCCGACGGCCGCCGACTCCTCTTCCTCTCCCAGCGCGACCCGCTCTCCATCGACCTGTACCTGGCGGATGCGACGACGGGCGAGATCATCCGTCGCGTGACCCGCTCCGCTCTCGACCCTCACTATCACAGCCTCCAGTTCATCAACTCCGCCGGTGCGTGGGCCCCCGACGGTCGGCGGTTCGCCTTCGCGGCGGTCCAGTCCGGTCAGCCCATCATCAGCATCATGGACGCAGATACGGGCGATCGGCTCCGTACGCTCCGGTTCCCGGATCTGGGCGCGGCGTTCAACCCCACCTGGTCGCCGGATGGGGGCCGGATCGCGTTCGTGGCCAACGACGGCGGCGTGCTGGACCTGTGGGTAGCGGAGGTGGCTACGGGCGAGCTGCGACGGGTGACCGACGACGCGTACGCGGAACTGCACCCGGACTGGTCGCCCGACGGTCGTCGCATTGCGGTGGCCACCGACCGGTTCACCACCGACCTGGATGCCCTGGGCATGGGCCGGTTCCGACTGGCCACCATCGACGTGGAGACGGGGCGGGCCACGGCCGTGGCGTCGTTCCATGACGCCCGCAACATCAACCCCCGGTGGGGCCCCGGTGGGGAGAGCCTCTTCTTCATCGCGGACCCCGGCGGCATCCCGAACGTGTACCGCCTCGACGTGGGGTCCGGGACGCCGGTCCCGCTGACGAACCTGTATGTGGGGGCCAGCGGGATCACGGAGGTGAGCCCGGTGCTGGCGGTGGCCCGGGAGTCCGGGCGTCTGGTGTTTACGGCGTACCGGAACGGGAAGCACGCGCTGTACCGGATGGACGACGCGCCCGCGGCCCGGGCCGCCCGGTCCGGGTCCGCGCCGATCGAGGGCCGGACGCTGCTGCCGCCGCCCAGCCGCAGCGACGACCGACTCATCGGGGTGCTCCGTCGCCCTGATCTGGGGCTGCCGGACCCGGCCGGCTTCCACCGCCGCGACTACCGCGCCAGCCTGTCGCTCGACTACATCGCCCAGCCGAGCCTGGGCTTCGGGATCAGCTCGTACGGCTCCTTCATTGGCGGTGGCGCCGCGTTCCTCTTCAGCGATATGCTCGGCCGGCACTCCCTCACGGCGCAGCTCCAGCTCGCCATTCGGGATGGGAACGTGCTCAACGGGATCGGGTTGATGGGGCGGTACCTGAACCGGTCGAGTCGTACGTCGTGGGGCGTGATTGCCGGCCAGATACCCCGGATCAGCCGGAGCATACGCCGTGATACCGGCGATGTGGATAACGACGGCACCACCGAGTTCATCCAGGAAACGTTCCGGTTCTGGCAGGTCAATCGTCAGCTCAAGGGGCTCGCGATCTACCCGTTCAGCCCCACACTCCGGCTGGAGGCCTCCGGCGGGTTAGAGCGGACCGATTACGTCCTGGAGACCGACCGGCAGGTCTTTTCGCCGACCGCCACCGGGTTCACCCGGGACTCGGATCGGACCATCGAGGCCCCGGCGTGCGCCAGCAGCGACACGCTGTCGCTCCCCGAGAGCCTGTGCGAGCCCGGCCCCCTGAACCAGGCGGTGGCCACCGTGGCGCTCGTCCAGGACAACGCCATCGTAGGGCCCACCGGCCCTGTGGCCGGTCAGCGGTTCCGGGTCGAAGCGTCGCCGTCGTACGGAACGCTCCAGTACACCTCGACGCTGGCCGACTTCCGCCGCTACATCCGGGTGGCAGAGCCGTTGACCCTGGCCGGCCGCGGCCTCCACTTCGGCCGGTACGGCAGCGACGCCCGGGACGACCGGCTGACCCGACTCTTCCTGGGCCACCCGACCCTGATCCGGGGGTATGGGCGGGACAGCTTCGACGCTTCGGTGTGTCCACCGGATACACGCCTCGCCCGGTGCTCGGAGGTGCAGGTGCTGGACCAGCTCTTCGGCTCCCGGCTCGCCGTCGCCAACGCCGAGGCCCGTCTCGCTGTTTTCGGGCCGTTGGGCGTGCTCGGCACCGGGTTCCTGCCAATGGACCTCATCGGGTTCTACGACGCCGGCGTAGCGTGGACTTCCGATTCGAGGGCCTCGTTCCTCGGTGGCCCCCGGGAGCTCCTCACGAGCGCCGGCGCGGGGCTGCGGTTCAACCTCATGGGCTTCTTCCTGGCCGAGGTCCACTGGGTGCGGCCGTTCGACCGGCCGGCGAAGGGTGGGTACATCGCGTTCAACATCAATAGTGGTTTCTAGCGGGTAGGCACGAGCGCCGCTCCGGCTTCGGCACGGCGATGGGGAGCAGTCCGGGTGAGGCTGTCGTCGCGGCGGGGTCCTCGGGCTCACTCGCTCATTCCCGATGGGGAGATTGGGGGACGGTGGATTCACGTTCGTCTCGGGGAACCGGCTCCCCGGTTGACTCCGGAACTCCGATTCGCCCTGGACCTGTCTGCTACCTCGCCGGCTCGATCTCGACCTCGATGTCGCGCCAGCCGCCGCGGCGGAAGACGAACACGCTGAGGGTGGAGCGGGTGACGTGGCCCAGGAGGATGGCGAGCCAGATCTCCCACGAGTCCAGGGTGCTGACCTGCTGGATCACGAAGCACATGCCCAGCGGGACCACGATCTGGGAGACGATGGAAATGTAGAGGGGGCTCTTGGTGGCGCCGGTGCCCTGGAGCCCGCCGGTGTAGGTCAGCGCAACGCTCACGAAGATCCCGCTGAAGGCGAGGAACGTGAGGAGCTCGGTGCCCAGGGCGAGGACGGAGGCTTCCTCGAGCCCGAAGAGCCCCAGTAGCGTCTGGGGGATGAAGAGGAAGAGGGCGCCGATGGCGATGGCCACGCCCACCCCATTCGCGACGCCACCTGCACCGCATCCTGCGACCGCTCGGGGTTGCCGGCGCCCGGGTTCTGGCCGGCCACCGTAGCGGCGGCGCCCATGAGCCCCACGGAGGTCCACGTGATGAACGAGAAGAGCTGCTTGATGATCGACAGGTCCGATCGACAGGTCCGGGGCCCAGGGCCCGCCGCGGGGGAAGCTCACCACCCAGCCGCCGTGGATCAGGCGCCAGAGGGCGTAGAGCGAGACGGCGCCGGCCGAGATCACGGTCCCCATGGCGGCACCGGCGGTCTCGAAGGCGGGGACCGGCCCGAGCCCGGTGATGAGGATTACGTTCAGGATCACGTTCAGGACCGTCACCACGATCCCGATCCGGAGCGGCGTCTTCGCGTCGCCGGCGGAGCGGAGCGCGGCGTTGATCAGGTCCAGGAGCGCCGGCGCCAGGACTACCCCACGTAGTGCCCGACCATGGTGTGGTCCACGAGCCCCTGGATCCCGCCGATGACGTTCTGCAGCATGGTGGGCCAGGCGATGGTCCAGACCGCAGGCAGCAGCGGCCCCTCCACGATGGACCGGTCGTAGCGCGACGTCCCGGCCACCGGCGAGCAGCAAGATGCCGGTCGGCGGGTGCGGCAGCTCCTGGAAGAGATCGAGTTGGCCGATGAAGTGGGGCTCGACGTCTTCGGCGTGGGTGAGCACCACCGGCCGGATTACGCAGTCTCGTCGCCGGCGATTCCGCTGGCGGCCGCGGCCTCGAAGACGGAGCGGATCCGGTTGACCAGCGCGGTCTCCGTCATCAGCTCCGACGACCCCGTCCGGGTCTTCCAGGACTTCAGCCTCATCGACCTGATCTCCGACGGTCGGGCCGAGATCATGGCGGGACGGGGCTCGTTCATCGAGTCGTTCCCCCTCTTCGGCTACGACCTGGACCACTACAACGAGCTGTTCGAGGAGAAGCTGGAGCTGCTGCTGGAGCTCCGGGAGCGGACCCGCGTCACGTGGGAGGGGAAGCACCGGGCGTCGATCCAGGACCGGCCCGTCTACCCGCGGCCCGTCCAGGACTCGCTGCCCGTCTGGGTGGCGGTGGGCGGGAGCCATGCCTCCGTCGTGCGCGCGGTCCGGCTCGGGCTGCCCATGGCCCTGGCCATCATCGGCGGCGCGCCCGAGCGGTTCAAGCCGGCGGTGGAGCTCTACCGTGAGAAGCTGGAGGAGTTCGGCCACGACCCGGACACGCCCGTGAGCATCAACTCCCACGGGTTCATCGCCGAGCAGGGCGACGAGGCCGCCGACCTGGCCTTCCCGCCGTTCAAGGAGACCATGGACCGGATCGGACGGGAACGGGGCTGGCCACCCACCACCCGCCAGCGGTTCGACGCCGAGCGGGCGCTCCGGGGCGCCCTCTTCATCGGCAGTCCCCGGGAGGTGATCGACAAGATCATGTACCAGTACGAGATCTTCCGGCACGACCGGTTCCTGATCCAGCTCACCGTCGGCCCCATGCCCCACGACCGGGTGCTCCGGGCCATCGAGCTCCTGGGTACGGAAGTTGCCCCGGTGATCCGGCGCGAGACGGGGGCGGCGGAACCGACGGAGGCGTCGGAGACGTCGTCGCCTGAACAATGAGCGCAGACTACCGAGAAGATTAGGAGGGGACGTGGCGGAACGGGTGCTGATCGCGGGGTGCGGCTACGTGGGGAGCCGGCTGGCCGAGCTGCTTTTGGACGACGGCGTGCGCGTGTGGGGGCTCAAGCGCGACCCGTCCACGCTGCCTGCCGGCGTCGGGCCGGTGGCCGGGGACGTGACCCGGGCCTCCACGCTCGACGGGCTCCCCTCCGGCGACGAGGCGCCGGACGCCGTGGTCTATGCGGTCTCACCACCGGGGCGGACCGCCGAGGCCTACCGTACCGCCTACGTGGACGGCCTGCGCAACGTGCTGGATGCTGTGGACGCGGGGACCGCGAGCGACGACGAGGGCCCGCCACGGCCCCGGCTCATTCTGGTCTCGTCCACCGGTGTCTACGGCCAGAGCGACGGACAGTGGGTGGACGAGGAGACGCCGGAGGAGCCCGCCGACGCAATGGCGGAAGCGATCCTCGAGGGTGAGGCCGTGGCGGTGGAGCGGGGCGCGCCGGGAACGGTGATCCGGCTGGGCGGGATCTACGGCCCGGGCCGCACCTGGACAGTGGGCCGCGTCCTCTCTGGCGATGCGCCGTGCATGGGCCCCGAGCTGTACGGCAACCGGGTCCACCGCGACGACGCCGCCGGCGCGATCCGGCACCTGCTGACGCTCACCGACCCCGACCCGGTCTACAACGGCGTGGACGGCGAGGGCGCGCCGCTGCGTGAAGTCTACGCGTGGGTGGCCGAGCGGGCCGCCGTGCCGGACCCGTGCGAGGGCGTCGACCCGGAAGACGCCCGGAGTGAGGGGCGCCGGGGCACGAACAAGCGGGTCTCCAACGACCGGCTGGTGAGTTCGGGTTACGACTTCATCTACCCGAGCTTCCGCGACGGGTACGCCACGCTGATCCCCGAGGCGAGCGGCGGCTGATCGGCCGGCCGCCGGCCCACGTACACAACGATCCCGGCCGTTCCCGGGTCTAACCCTCCCGAAGCCCCACCCGTTCAACGTGGATGACAGCGGAGTGGGAGGAACGGTGAAGGGTCTACGACGAGCGGCGATCGGGTTCGGTGGCGCGATCCTGCTGGCCGGCTGTGGCAGTGGGCCGGGTGCGAGCGGAGCGTGGCAGGCGGTGACCGACACGGTGGCGGACACCGTGGTGGTCCGGACCGTGGCCGGGAGCGTCTGGGGCGACACGACGCGGCTGGTGGAGGAGCTGCGAATCGGGTCGCTGGAGGGCGCCGACGCGTACGTACTGGGCAACCCGGTATCCATCGCGGTGGGGAACGGCATGGTCTACGTGCTGGACGCCCAGGTGCCGGTGGTCCGGGCGTACGACGCCGGGACGGGCGAGCACGTCATGGACATCGGCCGGGACGGTGGCGGACCCGGAGAGTACCGCCACCCCGACGGGCTGGCGGTGCTGCCGGATGGCCGCGTGCTGGTGCGTTCACCCAGGGGCCTGGCCATCAACGTCTACGCGCCGGACGGCGAGTTCCTGGAGGCGTGGCCGCACCCGGCGCCCGGCTTCCATACGTACGACCGGTTCCACGTGGACACGGCGGGCGCGAGCTACGCCACGGGCATCCTCAGTGGCGGGGTGCCGTGGGAGTGGGAGCGTGGGTTCATCGGTGTCTCAGCCTCCGGTCAGGTTACGGACACGATTGCCATCAACGGGTGGCTGGCATACGAGCGGGCCGACCTGACGGCGTTCCGGGAGGGCAGCTCCAGCCGCCGACAGGTGCCGTTCACCGGCGAATACGTGTGGAGCTTCAGCCCGCACGGCTACCTCATCGCCGGGGTCACCAGCCGCTACGCGGTCTACCTCTTCCGTCCTGATGGCGTGCTCCGGATCGAGCGGGAGGTGGCGTCGGTGCCGGTGCAGCCCGAGGAGGCGGAGGAGCGCCGCGCCCGGCTCACGGCCGACCTCCGGCGGCAGTACGGCAGCTGGCGGTGGAACGGCCCGCCGATCCCCGAGACCAAGCCGCCGTTCCGGAGGCTTTTCGCCGACCACGATGGCCGGATCTGGGTGGTCATGTCGCAGCCGGGCCGCCCGGTCCTGTCCGCGGCGGAGGCCGCGGCCCAGGAGGCGCGCTCCGGCCGGCCGGTGCTGCGCTACCGGGAGCCGCCGGCCTTTGACGTGTTCGACCGCGACGGCCGGTTCCTGGGCCCGGTGGTGGTCCCGGCGGGGCTGGTCACCGAGGGTCCGAACCCCGTGGCCCGGGGCGACACCGTCTGGGGCGTGGAGCGGGACCCGCTGGGTGTGCCCACCATCGTGCGGTACCGCCTGGCCCACGGCGTCGATTGAGGATCATGGAGGAGGCCCGCGTGTTACGCGTGCGGTGGATCACTCGTTTCAAAGGATGACACGCACCGGAACCAGAGGATCATCGTGACCCGATTTCTCGCGTGGCTCTTCCTCCCCGCCGGGGTGACTGTAATATATTCCACTTTAATGGATGACTGGACCGGTACAGGTAATAATATCAATTTAAGCACCTCTACCAATTATAATATAAGATATGATTATAGTAGTATTTCATCTGGTTCTTTTGTGTCAGATGATCTTAATG
>JAWODW010000079.1:0-2993 GCA_046483065.1 Longimicrobiales bacterium
CTCCGCGTCTCCGCGCCTCCGCGGTTGACCACCCGCTTGCCCCACCCACGCCCGTGCCTACGTTTCCCAACGTCCATGCCCCACGACTCGAACTCGAAACCGAACCTCGAAATCGAACCTCGAAACCGAACTCGAACTCGCTCACCACGAACCCGGAGACCGCGATGAACGCCATCAGACCCCTGACCCTCCTCGCCGCCCTCGTCGCCTGCCTCCTGCTGCCGGGTCCGGCGGCCGCCCAGTACTACCCGCCGGCAGGCAGCTGGGAGCAGCGTGAGCCGGCGGAGCTGGGGCTGGATGCCGACGCCATCGCCGAGGCCATCGAGTTCGCGCAGGCCAGCGAGTCGTCGAACCCCCGGGACATGGTGGAGAACCACTACCGCTCGTTCGCCCGGGAGCCGTTCGGCGAGGCCATCGGGCCGATGAAGGTGCGGGGTCCGCAGACGGGGATCATCGTGAAGGACGGCTACATCGTGGCCGAGTGGGGCGAGCCGGGGCGAGTGGACATGACCCACAGCGTGACCAAGAGCTTCCTGTCCACCACCGTGGGGCTGGCGTGGGCCGCGGGCCGGATCGGGAGCGTAGACGACGAGGTCCGGCCCTACCTGCCGCCGATCCTCCTGCCACCCGGCGACGGCGAGCCCGGCGCGGAGTCCGGCACCGGGTTCGGCGCGCGGCGGCCGGTGTACCTCTTCGAGTCGGAGCACAACCGCCGGATCACGTGGGATCACCTGCTCCGACAGGTCAGCGACTGGGAGGGCACGCTCTGGGGCAAGCCCGACTGGTCGGACCGGCCGGCCCGTGACCCCGACGAGTGGATGACCCGGGACCGACCGGCGCCGGGCACGCTCTTCGAGTACAACGACACGCGGGTGAACCTGCTGGCGCTGGCCGCCACGCTGGTCTGGCGGCAGCCGATCCAGGGCGTGCTCCGGGACCGGATCATGGAGCCCATCGGCGCGTCGCCCACCTGGCGCTGGCACGGCTACGAGAACTCGTGGATCCTCCTGGACGGGCTCCGGGTCCAGGTGCCCAGCGGCGGCGGCCACTGGGGCGGCGGGATGTTCATCAATGCGTACGACCAGGCCCGGTTCGGGCTCCTCACCGCCCGCCGCTACCGGTGGGGCGACGCCCAGCTCGTGCCCGTGGAGTGGTTCGAGATGGCCACCACGCCCACCGGCGCCAACGCCGGCTACGGGTTCATGAACTTCTTCCTGAACACCGGCGGGCAGCGGTTCGACGCGGCGCCGGAGGGCGCCTGGGTCCACCTGGGCAGCGGGACCAACATGGTCTACTGCGACCCCGAGAACGACCTGGTCATCGTGGCCCGCTGGATCGACGGCGGCGCCATGGAGGAGCTGGTGGAGACGGTCCTGGAGGCCATCGAATAGGGCCGGGGGTGGCGGCCGCCGGCGCCTTGTTAACCGCGGAGACGCGGAGGCGCGGAGTACTCGCGGAGAACTGCATTGAGGTTGGTCCGGAGGCATACGATGTTCGCGGCGGAGGACGCCCGCTTCCGGCAAGCGACCTTCTCTCTCTACCTCTCCCTCTCCTTCGGCCTGTACCTGTACCTCCGCTTCGTACTTCTCCCTCTCCCTGGGCGCCGCCGATCCGCGCACGCGGACGCACTGCCACGAACGCTGCTCCGCCCGGAACCAACCTCATGAAGTTCTCCGCGTCCGCTCCGCGCCTCCGCGCCTCCGCGGTTCCCTTGGGCACCTCGCGGCGCGGATACTGCACATCGACGGGACCCACCATTCACCCAGCCACGGGAGACCCATGAGCCTGGATATCCGCCTCTATTCCGACTTCGTCTGACCGTTCTGCTTCGTTGCGGAGCGCAGCAGCCTGGATCGGCTGCACGACGAGTACGGCATCACCGTGGACTGGCGGGGGTTCGAGCTGCACCCCGAGACGCCGGAGGGCGGCGCCGAGCTGGCGGCCCTCTTCGGCGAGGACAGGATCGAGCCGATGCGCGAGTACGTCCGCCAGTTCGCCGCCCGGTTCGGGATCACCGACCTGCGGCACCCGGACCGGATCTCCAACACCCGGCGAGCGCTGGCCGTGGCCGAGCTGGCCCGCGACCGGGAGCGCCTCGACGCGTTCCGCCACGCCGCCATGGATGCCTACTGGCGCCACGGGCAGGACCTGGAAGATGAGGCGGTGATCCGTAGCATCGCAGGGGACGTGGCCCTCGACCCCGACCGCGCGGCCGCCGCCATGACCGACCCGGACCTCCTCGCCCGGGTCGACGCCATGCGCCGCGAGTCCATCGAGGCCGGCGTAACCGGGATCCCCACCTTCTTCATCGGTGACGAGAAGGTGGTCGGCTGCCAGCCGTACGAGGTGCTGGCGGAAGCGGTGCAGCGCGCCGGCGGGGCATACGCCACCGACAGGCTGTAGATTGACCCCAATGCGTCCGGCGGTTTCAAGCCGCTGATGCGCACAGGCCCCAGACCCGGAGGGGTTTTATGGACACGTGCACCCCGCGCCGTCGAAGCTGTCGCGGCATCGGTCCAGTCCTCGTGCCCGTCGCCTTCGTGGCGTTCAGTACGCTTCTTCTCGCCCCGGCCCGCGCCGCCCCCCAGGAGCCCGACGCTTCCAATGCCCGGCACTTCCCGGCGTCCGACCACCTGGAGCTCATGCTCCGGTACATGGTGGAGGACGGGGAAGCGCCGGCCATCGCCCTGGCCGTGGTCGAGGCGGACGGCTCGACCCGCGCCGTCGCCTACGGAGAGGGCGGGCGCGCCGGCCGGCCGGTGAACCCCGGCTCCGTCTTCGAGATCGGCGAGATCACCATGACGTTCACCGCCACCCTGTTCGCCGACATGGTGGCCCGGGTCGTCCGGCGATACCTCGCCCCGGTGGCGAAGTACCTCCCGGAGGGCGTGACGGTGCCGTCGCTGAGCGGCTACGCCATGACGCTGGAGCCCCGACCGGTGATCGGCCAGGTGCTCCAGCGTCATCGCGTAGCCGCTCAGCGACGGCACCGT
>JAWODW010000074.1:0-4662 GCA_046483065.1 Longimicrobiales bacterium
ACGCTGGACGGGTTTGACCGCTCCTGGGACGTTCGCCCGGTTGACGTAGGACTCCGGCTGGAGTCGGCATTGACGGCAGCGCAAGCGTATGAGGCAGGGCGAGGGGCTTCATTGGCGAGCAGTCTCGTCTCTCAGTTGGAGCTTCTCGCCTTCGGGGTGCGGCTGACGATCCCGAGGCGGGTCTACACCCAGAGCCACATCGACTACGTGGTGGAGGTGATCCTGGAGGTGTTCGGGCGTCGGAAGCAGATCGGCGGATTCCGGTTCACGCATCAGGCGTCGGTGCTGCGCCACTTCACGGCCCGGTTCGAGCCCACGTACGGGTTCGGCGCATGATCACGGGCCCGCGGGGTCTGATGACAGGCGGCCAGAAGCCCCCGATCCGGTTCGACTACCTGACCCGGCGCGCGTCGTTCACCGCGCTGCGGGAGCTGGCGCTGTCGGCATCGAAGGCGCGGCCCCGCTCGTCGCTCATCGACGAGGAGATGTGGCGGGCGTTCCCCCGGGGCTACGTGGGCGCCTGGGTGGAGGACCGGCTCCGGGGCGTGATCCTCCTCTGGCCGCTGGACGCCCGCCGCGCGGGCGATTTCCTGGTGGGCGCCCGCTCCGAGTCGGAGCTCACGGCCGACGATTTCTCGGTGATCTGCAACAGCCCGAACGTGGTCTGGTACTTCTCCGGTTTCATCGTGGACCCGCAGTGGCGCGGGCGTGGCATGGCGGCGCACCTGTTCGCGGAGGCCATGGTCCGCTGGCACCGCGACCTGCCGTGGCGGGCGCCGATCCACTTTGCCGCGCTGGCCGCCAGCCCCGAGGGGCTCCAGTTCATCAAGGGGTTCGGGATGGAGCAGGTCCGGCCGGGCAGCGAGACGGTCGACGGGATGCCGCTCTTCATCCGGAAGTTCGAATCGGAAGCGGAGATGTTCGAGGTGGTGCAGTCGGCCCGTGCGGCCGCGGACCGTAAGGGCCGCCTGGTGGAAGCGGATTAGTGGCACACCCCACCCTCACCGAGCGCTACCGCGCGGCCCGGGGCGACCCCACCCTGGTGGTGCTGGAAGGGGTGCACGCGTTGAAGCACGCGCTCCGGTTCGGCGCCGACGTCGTGGATGCCCGGACCCGGGACCCGGCGGGGCTCCGGGAGCTGGCGCAGGCGCTGGCCCCGGACGTGGCGGAGCGGATCGCCTCGGCGGCCGGGGCGGTGGACGCCGACGCCTTCGACACGCTGGCGCCTTCACCCCACCCCACGGGGGTCATCGCGCTGGCTGGCCGGCCGGGCGTGGCGCTCGACCGCGTCCTGGCCGCCCCGGGCCCGGCGCCACTGGTGCTCCTGGAGCGGCCGACCCATCACGGCAACATCGGCGCGGTGGTCCGGGTAGCGGCGGCGGCCGGCGCGGCGGGCGTCCTGGTCACGGGCCGTCACGACCCATGGCACCCGGCGTCGATCCGCGGGGGTGCGGGCCTCCAGTTCGCCCTGCCCGTCGCCGGGCTGACGGCTGACGGGGTGGAGACCGTCCTGGCGAGCGGGCGCCCCGTCGTGGCCCTGGACCCCGACGGCGTACCGCTGGTGGGCGGAGGCGGCGGCCGGGGTCGGGGCGGCCACGACGTGCCCGCCGCGAGCGGTACCCGTGGCCCGGACGCATCGCCACCGATCCCGCCCCGGGCCGTGCTGGTATTCGGGTCGGAGCGGACGGGGGTGAGCGAGGCGCTGCTGGGCCGGGTGGACCACCGGGTGGCGATCCCCATGCGGCCGGGCGTTTCGAGCCTCAACCTGGCCACCGCCGTGGCGGTCACCCTTTACGCGGCGGGGGGTTGGACCGCATTTGCCGGGTAGGCATACGGCGGCTGGAGTGAGACGGAGGGTCCACCTGGAATCAGGGCACCGGGTTTGCATCAGCCAGGGACGGGAGCACGCACGGAGCCGAGCCCCCATTTTCCCCGGGAGGAAAGGAACGTCATGACTGCACTTCGACGGACGACCCTCACCCTGCTGCTTCCCGCGTTCGTGGCGCTGGCCGCGTGCAGTGAGGAGGCCCGGATGGGGGATGACGAAGGGATGGCGATCGACACCATGTCGATTACCGTGGCCGAAGTGGGGCTGGAGACGCCCGAATCCGTGCTCCACGACCCTGACGCCGATATCTACCTGGTCTCGAACATCAACGGCTCACCCACGGAGGAAGACGGAAACGGGTTCATCGCCCGGATCGCGCCCGACGGCGCGTTGGCGGCGCTGAAATGGATCGACGGCCAGACGGACGGCGTGACGCTGAACGCGCCGAAGGGGATGGCCCTCAAGGGTGACACGCTCTTCGTCGCCGACATCACCGTCGTGCGGGCGTTCCACCGGGTCTCCGGCGAGCCGCTGGGGAGCTGGGCCGTCGCCGGCTCGACCTTCCTGAACGACCTGGCCGTGGGCCCCGACGGAGCCCTGTACGTCTCCGACAGCGGGTTGAACCCGGACTTCTCGTCGTCAGGCACGGACGGCGTCTACCGGTTCGAGGACGGTGAGGCGGTGGCCGTGGTGGAAGGCACCGAGCTGGGCGGCCCGAACGGCCTCGCCGTGATCGACGATCAGGTGGTGATGGTGACGTTCGGCGCGCCCGAGGTGAAGACCGTCCCCGCCACCGGTGGCGACGCCACGGTGCTCACGGAGCTGCCCGGCGGCCAGCTCGACGGCGTGGTGGTGCTGGAGGACGGCTCCATGCTGGTCTCGAGCTGGGAGACGAGCTCGGTCTACCACGTTCCGGCCGCGGCCGAGGGCGAGGTCACGACGGTGGTCGAGGGCGTGCCGTCGCCCGCCGATATCGGCTGGGACGCCGGACGCCAGAAGGTCCTGATCCCGCTCTTCCAGGAGAACCGGGTCGAGATCCGGAACGGGCCGACGGGCTGAGGCGGGGTCTATCCGGCCTCCGCCCGCAGCTCCTCGATCCACTCCCGGGCCTGGTCCTTGACCTCGGGGATGGACCAGCCCGTGTCGAGGAACTCCTCGGCCCGGAGCGTGCCATCGTTGTCGGCGGCGTAGAAGGTGGTCTCGTGGTTGTGCCCTTCCTCGTCGAGCTCTGCCCACACGCCCACGATGTCATCCTCCGTCACCACGTAGCCGCGCTTCGAGATCCGGCCGTCGGCCCGGTGGATGGTGTCGAACTCGGCGCCCTCCTCGGTGTCCGCCGTACGGGCACGCAGCTCCGCCTCGCGCGCCAGCTCGTCGAGGACGGCTTCGGTGTCCTGGAAGTAGTCGTGGCCCAGATCCGCCATGGTGGTCCTTTCCGTTTGCGATGAATGGTGCGGGGAAACGGAGGCTGAAAGAACCACGCCACGGTGGGGTGAGCTGCCGGCTGTGCGACACGTCGTGGCGGGGTGTTCGGGGTGGGAGCGCGGGCTGCGAGGCTCGGGTCGCCGCGCGAACGGCCTGCGTTCACGGCAAGGCCAGGCTCGCGGCGGGGCCCATTCTTCGCGGCTGGTTGCCGTTGCCGGTGCGCGCGGCAAAGTCGCTTCTCGCCCGCGCCCCCACCCCTCACTCCGGACCTGGCTGTCGCCGGCGACACAACCCTCCCCGTCCGCGTACAACGGCCCGATTCCCACCCGACAACGGGGCGGAAAGGACATCCCGGACCGGGGGCGAGTACTTCGGATACGTCCCAGGTGGGAAGGACTGAACCGCCTGCAGGGCCGGCAGCCCGCTCCTCTTGCGAGGCGAAGCCGAGCCTGTTGCCGCGCACAGCGCGGCCTGTTGCGGCCGAAGGCCGCCGGTTGCGCCGCGCCAGCGGCGCCTGTTGCGGCGCGCAGCGCCGCCTAGATGCTGACCACCCCGAGCGGCTCGCGGCCGCGCCACGCGCCCCGGGTGAAGTCCGGCACGTCCACCACCCGGCGCTCGGCGATGGAGCGCTCGCTGAGGCCGGAGATGGCGGACCACGCCGCGCCGTCGTAGACGTCCATGTCCATGGGCAGGCCCTCCCGGAGGCACTGGATGAGGCGGTAGTCCTCGATGTAGTCCATGCCGCCGTGCCCGGCGCCGGCCGACTCCTCCTCGAGGGCCTTCCAGATGGGATGCTCCCAGCGCTCCCGGTAGCCGAGCAGCTCTTCCCAGCGGTGGGCGGGGCTCATCCCCTCGATGTGGAGCTTCTGCTCCGGGTACTTCCGGACCACGCCGCGGGTCCCCTGGAGGAGGATCTTTCGGCTGTAGGGGCGCGGGCTGTTGGTGTCGTGGACCACCTGGATCGTCTCGCCGCCGGCCGTACGGATCAGCGTGTTGACCACGTCGCCGAGGGCGTATTCACGGGTGGCGGCCTCGCTCTCGGTGCCGATATGCTCGGCGGCCCAGCGGTTCAGCCCCCGGGATTTGGTGGCCATGCTCGTCAGGTGGTCGAACCGGTTGCCCCGGTTGATGTTCATCCACTGGGCGACGGGCCCGAGGCCGTGGGTGGGGTACAGGTCGCCGTTCCGGTCGATGGAGTGGTCGATCCGCCATCGGTTCTCGTAGAAGTCGGTGAGCTTCAGCTCCCGGAGGTCGTGGAGGTAGCCGCACTCGGCGTGGAGCAGCTCCCCGAAGACGCCGTGCCGGACCATGTTCAGGATCATCATCTCGGTCCGGTCGTAGCAGCAGTTCTCCATCATGACGCAGTGCCGCTCCGTCCGCTCGGCCGTCTCCACCAGCTGCCACAGCTC
>JAWODW010000093.1:0-8748 GCA_046483065.1 Longimicrobiales bacterium
CCGACCTTGCCGGGAATCCCCACCCTTCAATTCCTCCAGATCCAAATTCCTTCAAGTTTCAACCGCGCGCCGCCTCCAGCTCCTCCTCGTCCATCAGCTTCTCCAACCTCTTCGCCTTCGCGATCATGAGGTAGTGCGCCTGCTTGCCGGGCCGCCACTCGCCCTTCGCTTCCATGATGTTCGCCGGAACCGAGGCGGCCGAGTCCCGGAGCTGATGGACCAGGTCCGCGTACCCATGCGCCTCGGCGGCCGCCAGGAACAGTGTCACCGCCCGTGTGTGCTCCCTTGCCAGCCTGTACACCGCCATTTTCTCCGGATCGAACCGCATACCACCTCCCCCCACGATGGGTCCACTTGAATTTGAAGTTGAAATCGAAGGAATTGAGGATCGGGGCACGAGAATGGCTGGATGGGACCGGATGATGGCGCCGTTGGAGAGCTGAACTCGGGGCAGACTCCACGATTCCGGGCGAGGCCGACCTTCAATTCAACTTCAAATTCAGATTCCTTCAAATTGAGGGTGGTGACGAAACACTATCCGCGCCCTATCATCCCTCCCCATGCCACACACCCATACTCCCGACTGGCTCATCATCGGCGCCGGCGTGGTGGGCCTCACCACCGCCCTCGAGGCCCGGCGGCGGCACCCGGCGAGCCGCGTGGTGGTCATCGAGAAGGAGGACGCGGTGGGCCGCCACGCCAGCGGGCGGAACAGCGGGGTCCTCCACGCCGGGATCTACTACGAGCCGGGGTCGCTGAAGGCGCGGTTCTCCCGCGACGGGAACGCACGGTGGACGGAGTACTGCCTGGAGCGGGACCTGCCCATCCGTCGCTGCGGGAAGCTGGTCCTGGCCACGGGCGAGGCCGAGCAGGCGGGGCTCGACGAGCTGCTGCGCAGGGGTCGGGCCAACGGCGTGGTGCTGGAGGAGGTCGACGAGGCGCAGGCCCGGAAGCTGGACCCGGCGGCCCGCGTGGACGGTCGGGCGCTCTGGTCGCCGAGCACGGCCAGCGTGGACCCGGCGGCCATCATGGCGTCGCTGGCCGATGACGCCCGCGCGGCCGGCGTCGAGCTCCGGACGGGGGAGGGCTTCATCGGGTGGAGCGACGGCGTCGCCCGGACCACGGAGGCCGGGTACTCGCCCGGCTACCTGGTCAACGCCGCCGGCGCCTACGCCGACATCGTCGCCCGGCACTTCGGCTTCGCCGCCCACCACCGGATCATGCCGTTCAAGGGGCGGTACCTGCGGGCGACGGCGGAGACCGCCGTCTGCCGGCACCTCTACCCCGTGCCGGACCTCCGGTATCCGTTCCTCGGCGTCCATTTCACCGTGGGCGCCGACGGCACCGTGTGGATCGGGCCCACGGCGTCGCCGGTGCTGGGCCGGGAGCAGTACGGGTGGCGGATCCGCCGGCTCGGGGAGGCGCTCGGCACGGCCCGGGGGCTGGCGCGCCTCCTGGCGGCGCCCCACAATACCGGGCTGCGGCGCCTGGCGTGGAAGGAGGTCCGGCTCCGGTCCCGCGGCGCCATGGTGGCGGACGCGGCCGAGCTGGCACGCGGGATTCCGCCGGCCGGGGCGTGGCGGGCGGGCCGGCCGGGGATCCGGGCGCAGCTCGTGGATACCCGCGAATGGAAACTCGAGGACGATTTCGTGTACGAGGCGGACAGTCGGTCGCTGCACGTGCTGAACGCCGTATCGCCGGGGTTCACCTGCGCGCTGCCGCTGGCCGAGCACCTGCTGGACATCATGGAAGGGGTACGGGAGCAGTGAAGTCACGGTCGAAGTTCACGTGGGCAGGACGGCTGCTGGGGCCGGGTGCGCTGCTGGCGCTGGCGCTCGTGGTCGGGTGCGCGAGCAAGGACGTCCCCATCTCCGACTACTCCGCCGACCAGCTCTGGGAGCAGGGCGTGGCGGCGTACAACGACGAGGAATGGGACGAGGCCGTCCGGTTCTTCGACCGCTACGTCCTCACCGGCGGCTCCGACCCCCGGGTGGTCCAGGCCCGGTACTACATCGGGCGGGCCCACTTCGAGAAGGGGCAGTACGTCACCGCCGCGTCCACCTTCTCCCGCCTGGCCGGCGACCTCGGCCGCACCGCCATGGCCGACGACGCACGGTTCATGGCCTGCCGCGCCTACGAGGAGCTCTCGCCCCGGCCCCAGCTCGACCAGGAGTACACCCGCGCCGCCATCGACCACTGCCGCGCACTCGTCGACCACTTCCCCGACAGCGAGTTCGCCGACCCGGCCCGCGAGATCGTCGAGCGCATGCGCGGCAGGCTCGCCCACAAGCTCTACACCACCGGCGACTGGTACGTCGGCCGCCACGCCTACGACTCCGCCCTCATCTACTTCGAGGACGTGGTCGAGCAGTACCCCGACACCGAGTGGGCGCCGAAGTCCCTCCTCAAGCAGTACGAGATCTACGGCATCCTCCAGTACGAGGAGGAGCAAGACGAGGTCCGCGACCGCCTGCTCCGCGCCTACCCCGACAGCGAAGCCGCCCAACAGGTGCAGAACGGTTCCCCTTGAATTTGAAGGAATTCGAAGGAATTGAAGGTCGGATCACCACCGGAATGATCGGATCTACCGGCAACCGTACTTTTGGATTTGGATTTGGCATTTGGCATCTGGATTGAAGGGCTGGAACCCACCGGCACCTCCAACCCCGCCGGCAACATCCACCCCTTAATTCAAATTCAGCTTCCTTCAAATTCAAATAACCGCCCGCGCACCCGGACATCTCCCCGTGACGAACGGTGTGGCCTCCCTTATCCTTCCCCCCATGAATACGCGCCCTGAAACCCTGCTCCGCACCCTCGCCCTGGCCCTGGCCGCCGCCGGCGCCCTATCCGTATCCACACCCGCCGCCGCGCAGGCCCCGATCTCCGTCCCGTCCGGCCATTGGGTGTATCCGCTCCTCGACCGCATGGCCGCGGATGGCCTCCTCCACGGCGTATGGATGGCCGGGCGCCGGCCCATGGACGCCCGGGCCATCGGCGCCGCGCTCGACACCGCCGCGGCCCGGGCCGCCGGCCTCGGCCCCGCGTGGGCGGAGACCGCCGGGGAGGCGGCTGGGTGGTTCCGGGGGGAGTACGGGATAGACGACGACGCCGGGTTCCGGGCACTCCCCACCGCCGGGCTCCGGGCGGGCGACGGCCCCCGCACCGACCCCACCGGCGCCGCCGTGGGCGCCCGGCTCCTCTACCGGCCCGCGGCGAACGTCGGGCTATGGGCCGACCCGACCGTCGAGCTCACCGGCGACGGCCTGGAGCTGCCCACACCCCGCCTGGGCGCCGCGTGGCGCCCCGGTCCGTTCAGGATCGCCGGCACCTACGACACCCACCGCCTGGGCCCCGGCGCCGGCGGCGGGATCGTCCTCCACGACCGGGCCGCGCTCCCCTGGCTCGACGTGGCCCTCGAGGAACCCGTGATCCTGCCGTGGCTCCTCCGCTACCTCGGGCCCTTCCAGATCTCCGCGTCCGCGTCGGGGATCGCCGCCGACTCGCTCGGCCCCGACGTGGTCTTCTTCACCGGCGAGTTCCGCCTCCAGCCCTTCCCGTGGATCACCCTGAGACTCCACCAGTCCGCCGTGGTGGTGGAGGAGGTGGACGGCCAGGGGCTGTCGCTCAACGACATCTGGCTGATCCTCCAGGGCAGCCGCAGCGGGATCGCCGCCAACTTCGACGACCAGAAGGCGTCCATGAGCGCCTCGCTCCGCCTCCGCCTGGCCGACATCACCGTGAACCCGTACGCCGTCTGGGGGTGGGAGGACACCTGGGAGATCGACGAGGACCCGGGCACCATCCTCGGCGTATGGCTCCCGGGGCTCCCCGTCGCCGGCATGCCCCTGGGCCTCCGCTACGAGTACACCGCCTTCGGCGAGGCCGGCATGATCATCTGGCCGTGGACCGACGGCATCTGGCAGCACCGCAGCTGGTACCGGCACAGCCGGACCCGGGACCGCTACGTGGACGGCGACGGCCGGCTCCTCGGCCACCCCCTCGGCGGCTACGGGACCGAGCACCGGCTGGAGATCGACGCCCCGCTCCCGTCGCACGGGCTCCTGGTCCGGGGCGCGCTCTTCACCCGGGAGCGGATCGCGGGGGTCACCGTGAACCCGAACACCACGCCCCCACGCACCCAGAACTACAGCAACCTACTCTACGGCGAGATGCCCGGCCGGAGCTGGGGTGGGGTGCTGAGCGGCGTGCTCACTGCCGGGGACATCGTAGTGGACGGCAAGCTCGGCATCGAGCTCGGCGACGACGGGTGGAGCCGGACCACCGCCTCCCTCCGGGCCGCGTGGCTGCTCCCGTGAGTGTGGACGTGACCCGCGTCGCGCAATAGGTTTCCACCCATGACCGAAGAAGCCGAGCGCCTGATCCAGCGGGCCAGGGAAGCGTACGACCGCCGCGACTACGTGGCGGCGCTGGCCGACCTCCGGGAGGTGGTGGACAACCATCCCCACTTCGCCGATGTGCGGCACCTGATGGGGCTCTGCCTCAGCTTCCTCGGGCAGCCCGACGCCGCACTCGAGCAGTTCGAGAAGGCACTCGAGGAGAACGACTGCTACATCGAGGCCCAGCTCAACCGCGCCATCACCCTCAACGAGCTCGGCCGCTACGACGAGGCGAAGGCCGCCTTCGAGAAGGCCGCCGAGTGCGAGGGCCGGGCTGGCGGCCGGTTCTCGTCGTCCGAGTCCGCGCGCATCGCCAACGGCCACGCCGCCACCGCCGACCTCTACATGGCCGCCGGCGCGCCCGGCGACGCCGCCGACGAGCTCCGCAAGGCCCTCGACCTCCGCCCCGGCTTCCACGACCTGCGCAACCGCCTCGGCGAGGCCCTTATGCAGGCCGGCCAGCTCGAGGCGTCCATGGCCGAGCTCGAGCGCGCCCTCGAGGGCAACGGCCGGTTCCTCCGCGCCCGCCTCAACCTCGGCCTCGTCCTCTACCGCCTCGACCGCCACGACGAAGCCCGCGAGCAGTGGGAGGAAGCACGATCCCAGGCCCCCAACAGCCCGCAGGTACGCGCCTACCTCCGCCTGCTGGAGACGGAGTCGGTCTGAACTTGAATCGGATCGCCGTGCTCCACCGCATCCTCCTCCTCCTCACCGCCCTGACCGTTACCGCCGGCGCCTGTGCCGACAACGAAACCGCCATCGCCCGCGGTGACCGCCTGTGGGCGGACTCCTCGTTCACCGAGGCCCTGGCCGAGTACCGGCTGGCCGTGGAGCAGCGCGACGATGAGGAGGCCCTCGCCCGCCTCGCCCACGCCTATGCGGCCCAGGGCCAGCTCACCGAGGCACGCGACGCCTACGCCGAGCTGCTCTCACGGTCGTCGGCGTGGGTGGACCAGGCCGTCTACGACTTCCTCCACCTCATGGAACGCGCCATGGCACGCGGCGACGAGTTCGGCGTGGCCACCGCACTCGACGCCGCCCTCTCGCTCCGGCCCGAGCTCCAGCGCCCCGACGCGTTCCGCCCCGTCGCACGGTTCCATCGCGAGACGGGGGCCCGGGACCGGGCGCTGGAGTACTACCGTCGCGCTCTGACCACCCTCCCCGCCGACTCCACCCCGGAGATCCTCTACGAGATCGGGCGCCTGAACGAGGACCTGGAACGCTGCGAGACCGCCATTGACTGGTTCCGCGCCTTCCGGATCCAGGCCCGGAGCACCAACCCACGCCGCTGGCGCTCCCTCCTCGCCGAGGCCGAGTGGCACACCGGGAACTGCGCCTTCCTCCTCGCCCGCGAGGCCCAGACCCAGGGACGGGCCCGGGAAGCCCTCGAGTACTACCGCCGCACCATCGAGCTCGGCGAGCCCGAGAACCTCCTCGACCGCGCATGGTTCGAGCAGGGCGAAATCCTCTTCCACGCCGGCCGCTTCGATCAAGCCCTCGAGGCCTACCGCACCGTCCTCCGCCGCAGCCCCTCCCGCACCGGCCAGCTCGTGGAAAGGGCCGAACGCCGCATCGACGAGATCCGCTTCGGCGTACGCACGGATGGAATCGCCCCGGACACCACTTGAATTCGAATCTGAATTCGAAGGAATTGAAGGCTGGAACACGCCGGCGAGGTCGGACCTGCCGGCAAGCTCTCCGCGGGCAGGCCTCTTCCTTTCCTCACGGCGGCACGGCGAAGCACGGCGGCACGGCGGGCGGTCAATTTGGAGGGATTTGTAATTGGATCTGGATTGAAGGTTGGGCACCTCTGGAGCGTGGACGCTGCCGCGAACCCAAGCCCTTGCCCGCTATAGCGCGTCGTGTCCCTTGACGATTACGATAATTACGCATATCATAATCGTACCTATCATAACTATGCCGGAGGACGGATGGGCTCTCATTCCTTTATCGGCCGGCACAAGGAGCTTGCGGCGATCCAGCGCGAGTTGCAGCGCCATCGGCCGTCGGTGGTGACCGTGTTTGGTCGGCGGCGAGTGGGGAAGTCACGCCTGCTCATCGAGGCGACTCGGGAGATGCCCACCATCTACTACCAGGCGACGCGCGTGGCCGACTCGCTCAGCCTCGAGCTGTTCAAGGACCAGGTCGGGAATGTGGTGGAGCCCGACTCCGTTCTCGAGGGGCTGTCCGACTGGCTGGGCGTGTTGAGCTACCTGGAAGGCGTGGCCGGGGGGCGGGTGCCGGGGCTGACAGTGGTCCTGGACGAGTTCCCGTACCTGTGCGATTCCAATTCCGCGTTGCCGTCGATCCTCCAGAAGTTCTGCGACGGTCTACGAGAGCGTGGCACCCGGATGAATCTGGTGCTGTGCGGCTCCCGGGTTTCGTTCATGGAGGAGCTCCTGGGTGAGCGGAACCCGCTCCACGGTCGGCAGACGTTGCAGCTCGACGTGGGTCCGCTGCCGTTCCGCGACGCTTCACGGTTCTTCCCCGGCTGGCCGCCGGAGGAGCGGCTGCGCGCGTACGGGGTGTTCGGCGGGATGCCGTACTACCTGAACCTCTGCGACCCCGACGGGTCCCTTGAGTCGAACGTGCGCGAGCTGGTGCTGGCCACGGGCGCCCCGCTGGGCGACGAGCCCACGAACCTGCTCCAGGCCGAGCTCCGCGACGTGACCCGCTACGCCACCATCCTCGGCGCCATCGCCGACGGTTGCACGGTATCCGGGGAGATCATCGGTCGCGTCCCGGAGATCGCCAGCTCCAGCGGCCTCGCCCCGTACATCCAGAAGCTCGAGAAGCTCCGGCTCATCCGCATCGTCCGGTCGCTGGATGCGTCGCCGAAGGAGCGGAACCGTCGCTACTACCTCGACGACCCGTTCCTGGCGTTCTGGTACACGTTCGTCCTGCCGAACGCGTCCGCGCTTTCCGCGGGGCATGAGCGCGACGTATGGCGGCATGCGGTCCGGCCGCACCTGGACAGCTATATGGGCGGTCTGTTCGAATGGATCTGTCGAGACTACATGCGTCTCTACGCCCCCGAGAGGCTGCAGGCGGCCGCCCGGGAAGTCGGTCAGGTCTGGGGCGCCGAATTCGACATCGACGTCGCCGGCACGCTCCTCGACGCCCACACTTTCTCCGGCGAGTGCAAGTGGTGGGACGGGCCGGTGGGCGCGAACGTGCTAGAGAGACTACGCGAGACCACGCACGCCGCCGCGTACTATCGGGGCAGGGACCCCGACACGCATACGTTCCTGCTCTTCTCCCGCTCCGGCTTCACCAACGAAGTGGAGGAGATCGCGCGCACGGACTCCATGACCCTGCTGTTCACGCCCGGGACGCTGCTCGGCGAAGCGTAGACCTGCAGGCGAAACCGGTGGCCCATTCCTCTCACGGCGCCCCCGCCTGACCCCGCGAGCGGTTCATTTGGATTTGGTATTCGTAATTGGATCTGGATTGAAGGATGGGCACCTCCGGAGCTTTGGCGCTACCGCGAACCCAGCCCTTTGCCGCCCGACCGCCCCGAATCCAAATCCAACTACAAATCCAGATCCAAATTTGGAACTGCCGGCGCGGGTTGCCGTGCGGGTACGCAATTGCTATCTTACTGATATCAAAGACTTGCCCGGCCGGCTACCAACGGGGAAGGTGGACACCATGGCCACGAAGGATGCACAGATCAACCTGCGCCTGCCGACGGACCTGGACAACTGGCTCTCGGAGCGCGCCGGCGGCAGCCGGCAGAAGCCGTCGTTCATCCGGGACCTCCTGGAGCGTGAGCGTGCGAAGGAGGAGGAGGCGGAGATGCAGGCCATGTTCGACCACGCATGGGACACCCTCTCCCCGGAGGAACGCGAGGCGGAACGGGCCGAGCGTGAGGCCGTGCTGGGGGCGTACGGCGGGAACCAGGAGTCGTGACGCCGGACCGGGCTCGGCCTCGGGCGGGCGAGCCGCCGACAGCTCTGCGTGGCGAGATCTGGGAGGTGGACCTCGATCCACGGAAGGGCCGGGAACAGGCCGGGATCCGGCCCTGCCTGATCGTGTCCAACGACGGGCTGAACCGATCCAGGTTCGGAACGGTGATCGTCTGCCCGATCACCACCACGTATCGGGAGACCTTCAAGTGGCGCCCCGGGCTGGTCCCTGAGGACCTTCGGATCGCCGACGCCACGTGGAAGGCGGAGCCGCACTGGGTCGAGACCGACCAGATCGTCGCCATCGACCGCGCCGAGCGCCTGCTCCGGCACCTGGCAACGCTCACGAACCGTGAGAAGAGCCAGGAAGTCGACTCCTGGCTCCGCCGCCTGATCCTGCCCTCCCCCACCTGACCCCGCGTCCGGTTCATTTGAATTTG
>JAWODW010000029.1:0-45087 GCA_046483065.1 Longimicrobiales bacterium
GCCAACCTGCTGCTCCAGCAGATCATCGACACCCCCGAGGTGCGCTACATCATCTGTCCCAACCAGTACGTGGGGGCGTGGAAAATGGGTTTCATGCCCCAGTGGATTGTGTGGGAGTACCTGGCCCGCCGGGGCGGCGCCTGGTTCACGCCCGGACAGCTCCTGCCCGCTCGATGCCCCCTGCTCGGTTATGCCCTCGACACTATCATGGTCGAGGGACAGACCATCGAGCACTGGTTCCTTCAGGTGGAGACCCAGCCCGAGGTGGGCAAGCGTGCCTATGACCAAGGCGCCGAGATCCTCCAGGGATTCTTCCACCGGCACGCCCTCCGCATCGGCGAGCTCCCGGAGCGCCGGGATGTCGGCGCTCAGGTTCGGCGCACCGTTGGCGTACGGTACACCCTCCTTCAGCGCCGCCCACGCGTAGATCATGGAGGGCGCGATGGCCCGGTCGTTGGATTCCATGGCCGCCTCGAACGCCGCCAGGTCCCGATGAGCGGGCCCCGCCTCGAGGAACACTTCCGTGGAGCCGCACCAGATCATGACCAGGCGATCGCAGCCGTGCTCGCTCCTGAAGCGCCGGATGTCCTCCCGCAGCTGCTCGCCCAGCTCCCGCTTGCTCGCCGCCTCCTTCACGTTCGGGCCCTCCAGCCGCTTCACGTAGCTGGGGTCGAAGACCGCCGGCATGGGCTTCACCGACTTCAGGAAGTCGGCGACAGACTCGATGTCCTTCTCCGAGAGGACGGCGGAGGCGGAGGCGCTCTCGTACGCGTCATCGGGGATCGGGTCCCAGGCGCCGAAGACCAGCTGGTCCAAGCCCGCCAGCGGCACGAAGTCCTTCACCAGCGGCGTCCGGTCCTCCGTGCGCTTCCCCAGCCGGATGGTCTGCATCTGGGTCACCGAGCCGATGGGCTCGGCCAGGCCCCGCCGTACCGACTCGACCCCGGCGATGAACGTGGTGGCCACAGCGCCGAGCCCTGGCAGGAGTACGCCGAGCGTGCCGTCGGGCGAGCGGGTATCCATGGGGTCGGTCACGTGACTACTCTTTCGCGTCGGTTGGTGCCTCCAGCGGCACGCCGGCGGCGTGCTGGTGGACCCAGACGATCCGCTGGATGGCGGTGATGTTGGTGAACACGGCCAGGATCAGGATCGCGCCCTTCAGGACGAGTCCATCCCACGCCAGGCCGAAGAAGAGGGATGCGGCCCCGATGAGGACCACCCGCTCCGCCCGCTGCATGAGCCCGACGTTGCAGTCGAGCCCCATGGTCTCCGCCTTCGACTTGGTGTAGCTGACCATCAGCGACCCGCCCATGGCGATCATGATCAGGTAGATCATGCCCACATCGCCCAGCTCGAGCCGGTAGTCGTTGTACAGGCTCAACAGCCCCAGGAAGACTGCGATCTCGCCGATCCGGTCCAGCGTGGCGTCATAGAACGCGCCGAACTTGCTGCCCAGATCACTGAGCCGGGCCACCTGCCCGTCGATGATGTCGAAGAAACCGCTGAGGAGCACCAGGAAACCCGCCGTGCGGACGTACCGCTGGTCGAACGCGAACGCCGCACCGATGGCGATGGCGAAACCGATGGTGGTCAGCAGGTTCGGATGCACCCCCCACTTCACCAGCCTGCCGGTGAGCGGGTGCAGGATCCCCTGGAGTCGGCTCCTCAGCGACGCCAGCGGCATGGGCTCAGGACGGCATGATGATACTGGACGCCGCCCCCGCCTCGATCCCCTCGCCGATCTTCTCGTTCACCTGCTTCACGATCTTGTCGAAGTTGGACTGGGCCGCCACCACCGCCTGGTACCGCGGCCCGGACTGGAGCTCGCTCATCAGCTCCTGGTACTCCTTCTGGTCCTCCTCCGACGGCTGCTCACCCTGCTGCATCAGCCCCTGGAACTCCTGCTCCAGCTCCGAGAGGCGGTTCACCATCTCCACCGTCTCCCGATCCTCGTTCAGCCGCTCCCGCGCCTTCTGCAGCTCCTTGTACTCCTTGGTCTGACCGATGAGCCGGCCCACTTCCTTTGCCTTTTCCAGCATCCCTTCACTCATGACACTCCGTTGGTCTCAATTCGTTAGTCGTGGACCGCCAGTACGATCCGCTCTCGGCCCGTCAGGTCCGTGGCGACCCGGGCCGCCGTGAATCCGGCGTCCCGACACAGTGCCGCCACCTCTTCCGCCTGTCCGAGCCCAGTCTCCACTGCAAGGAGCCCGCCTGTGGCGAGGTGCGCCGGCGCACCGGCCACGAACTCGCGCACCAGGCCGAGCCCGTCCGGGCCCGCGAACAGCGCCTCTTCCGGCTCGTGATCGCGGATCTCCGGGGCCAGCTGCTCCCGCTCTCCATCCGCCACGTACGGCGGATTGGCAACAATAACCCGAAACGTCTCCCCGTCGCCAATCGGCTCCCACAAGGGGCCGACCCGGAGGTCCACCCGGTCGGTCAGCCCGTGGGTCGCGGCGTTGGCCGCCGCCACTTCCAGCGCGGCCTCCGAGACGTCCGTGGCCACACCCGCCTCGAACGGTCCCTCGTGCAGCAGGCTCAGCACGATGGCGCCGGACCCCGTGCCCAGGTCGAGCACCCGCCCGGCGCCATCTCCGTCCTCTCGGCCGGCCCCGCCCGCCTCCTCGGCCCACCGGAGCACCTCGCCCACCAGCACCTCCGTCTCCGGCCGCGGGATGAGCACGCGACGGTCCACCGCCAGCGTCAGATCCCGGAACTCGACCTCGCCGGTGATGTACTGGAGCGGCTCCCGCTCCGCGCGCCGGCGCAGGGCGTGCCGGTAGGCGTCCACCTCGGCGGGCTCCAGCGGTCGCTCGAACTGCAGGTAGAGGTCCAGCCGGCGGATCCCCAGCACGTGGGCCAGGAGCAGCTCGGCCTCCAGGCGGGCCTCCTCGATCCCCTTCTCCGCCAGGTGCTCGGCGGCCAGCCGGGTCAGCTCCAGGGGGCGGGGCGGCGAGGTCGGCGAGGTCACGCCACGGCGCCCTCGGCCAGCCGCTCCTCTTCCCGGGCCAGCTTCAGGGCGTCCACCAGCTCGTCCAGGTCGCCATCGATCACGTCATCGAGCTTGTACAGCGTGAGGTTGATGCGGTGGTCCGTGACCCGCCCCTGGGGGAAGTTGTACGTGCGGATCTTCGCCGACCGGTCGCCCGTCCCCACCTGCATCTTCCGCTCCCGGGCACGCTCCGCCTCCTGGTCCGCGATCTTCTTGTCCAGGAGCCGGCTCCGGAGCACCTTCAGCGCCTTCGCCTTGTTCTTGTGCTGACTCTTCTCGTCCTGGCAGCTGACCACCACCCCCGTGGGCACGTGGGTGATCCGGACCGCGGAATCCGTGGTGTTCACGCTCTGCCCACCGGGGCCCGAGCTGCGGAACACGTCGATCCGCAGATCCTCGTCCTTCAGGTCGATATCCACATCTTCGGCCTCCGGCAGCACCGCCACGGTGGCCGCCGACGTATGGATCCGACCCTGGCTCTCCGTCTCCGGGACCCGCTGCACCCGGTGCACCCCCGACTCGCTCCGCAGGTCGCCGTACGCGTTCTTCCCCCGGACGATGAAGCTGGCCTCGCGGTAGCCGCCCATCTCGCCCTCGCTCACGTCCACCGTCTCCGTCTTCCAGCCTCGCTTCTCGGCGTACCGCAGGTACATCCGGACCAGGTCACCGGCGAAGAGCGCCGCCTCGTCGCCCCCCGTGCCCGCCCGCACCTCCACCACAGCCGCCCGGTCTGCCAGCGGATCCTTCGGGGTCAGCAGGCGACGACCCCGCTCCAGCAGCCTCGCTTCCTCCGCCTCCAGCGACGCCACCTCCGACGCCGCCAGCTCCGCCATCTCCCGGTCCTCCGAATGCTCCACCAGCCCCCGCGCGTCCGCCAGCTCCCGCTGCACACGCTCCAGCTCCTCGTACACCTCCGCCACCGGCGCAAGCTCCGAGTGCTCCTGCGCCACCTTCCGGAGTCGGTCCGGGTCGTTCAACACCTCCTGCTCCGCCAGCTGACGGTTCAGCTCCCGGTGCCGCTCGACCGCGTGTTCCAGCTTCGTTTCCAGTGACATGGCCCCATGTGAAAAGAGCCGGGGAAGCCCCGGCTCTGGATCCTGCAGGTTCCTCCCGAACGACGAGCTTACGAGCTCAGGACTCCTTCTCCTCCTCGTCCTCGTCCGCCGCGGCGTCCTCTTCTTCCGCCTCCGCCGAGGCCTCCACCTCTTCCCCCGCCTCGGCCTCCACCTCTTCCTCCGCCTCGGCCTCGACCTCTTCCTCCGCCTCGGCCGCCGGCTCCACCTCTTCTTCGACCTCGACCGCGACCTCGGCTTCCGCCTCGACCTCTTCCTCGACCTCTTCCTCGACCTCTTCCTCGACCTCTTCCGCTTCGGTCTCTTCCACGACCTCGTCCAGCGCGGCCTCCATCTCCTCCGTGGGAGCCTCCGCTTCGGCCTCAGCCTCCACGGCCGCTTCGGCTTCCTCGCCGGCGCTCTCGGCCGCCGTCTTCTTACCGCCCCACTTGCGGCGGAACCGCTCGACCCGACCGGCCGTGTCCATCAGCCGCTGCTTGCCCGTGAAGAACGGGTGGCAGACGCTGCACACGTCCAGGTGGATGTCGTCCTGCGTGCTCCGGGTCTTGAACGTGTTGCCACACGCGCAATGGACCGTGGCGAGCTCGTATTCGGGATGGATTTCCGGCTTCATGGTCGTTCCTGTACGTGTTCAATTTCGCGCCAGCCTGTAAGTATATGCCTGGTCACGGAATCCATCAAGGCCCCGTGGCCATGGGAGCGCGTGCTTCGGCGTGCGGCGTCAAGCCGGCCGCCGGCCCCGGAACCGGGCCGCTCCCACGGCTCCCACCGCCAGCAGTACCACGATGGTGGTGACCCAGTCTCCCCAGCGGGTGAAGAGGGTGATCTCGTCGGTGGTGTAGACGGTGTCGGAGCGGACATCGGGCTCGAAGAGGGCCGTGCGCTGGTAGGTCCGGCCCAGGGGATCGACGAACATGGAGATCCCCGTATTGGCGGATCGGGCCACGCCCATGCGGTTCTCGATGGCGCGCATGACCATGTGGGCCGGGTGCTGCCAGAGTGCGTTGGTCCGGGCCCACCATTCTTCACGGCCGTACCAGGCGTCGTTGGTGAGGTTGACAACGAAGTCTGCGCCGTTCCTGCGGTAGTCGGCCGACAGCTCGGCGAAGATGGACTCGTAGCAGATGAGCGCGCCGAAGGCGCTGCCGTTGTCGGCGCGGAAGACCTGGTCGACCTGGCCGTGCCCGAGTCCGCCGAAGTACTGGAAGTCGATGAACCCCATGAGCCATTCGGGATCGATGAAGGGGACGCGCTCCACGAACGGCACGAGGCGGCGCTTGTCGTAGCGCGGCTGGCGGACCTCGGTGGAATCGACCACGAAGGCCGAGTTGAACACCACGCGTCGCTGGCCCCGCTCCACGCCGTAGGTCCCCACCAGGATCGGGGCCCCTGCCTTCCGGCTCAGGTTCCGGGTCAGGCTGATGATGGAGCCGCTGGCGGCGAAGTCGGTGGGCAGCGCCACCTCCGGCCACACCACCAGGTCGAGCTCCTCGCCGGCCGTCTCCGCCGTCAGGCGCGTGACGGCCGAGAGCGACGTGTCGAGGGCGATGGACCGGTCCATCTTCAGGTCCTCGGGGATGTTCGGCTGCACCACGGCCACCCGCGCGGCGGGTCGCATCTCGAGGGTGTTGTAGCGCACGATCCCGTACGCGGCGGGAACGACGAGGAGCACCGCCAGCCACGCCGCGAGCCCCCGCACGGGCCGGCCGCGGCGGTAGCGCAGGAAGATCATGGCCAGGAGTCCGTTGGCGGCGGCGATCCATACGGTGAGCCCGCGGCTCCCCACCAGGTCGGCGGCGCCGGCCAGTGCGGGGAACGGGGCGAGTGCGGCGCCGAGGCCGAGCCAGGGGAACGCCAGGTCGCCGAGGTGGGCCTGCGTCCATTCCAGCGTAGGCCAGAAGAGCACGGCCAGCACCACCATCGGCAGTTGGAGCCGCTCCCGGGTGTAGTGCACCGCCCAGGCGAACGCGCCGGTGAAGAGGGCCAGCACCGCCACGATGCTGAGGTACGCCGGGATCGCGAGCCACGAATAGTAGATCAGCGCCACGGCGAACCAGTAGAGCTGGATCCCGAAGTAGACGGCGCCGGTCAGGAGCCCGGCCCGGGTGGCGCTCCAGCGGCCCTCCACGCCCGGCGGGCGGTCGGCGATGAAGACCAGGAGCGGGGCCAGTCCGATGAAGGCGGGCAGCAGGAGCTCCACGGGCGGGTAGGCCAGGGCGAGGATGAACCCGGAAAGGAGTGGGAGCGCCCGCTCGCCCGGCGGGGGGATCAGCTTCACGGCCGCAGCTCCTTCCCCCTGCTATCCGCCTCATAGACCGTCTCCACGATCCGCATGAGCTCCACCTGCTCGTGGGGCATCCTGACCGGCTCGCCGCTCAGGGCGGCCATGGCGAAGTGGCGCAGCTCCTCGCGATAGGAGAGCGTGTACGCCTTCTCCGGGTCGGTGGTGACGTGGGGCGTGACATCGAGGGTCCCGTGCTCGCCCTCCTTGTACACGGAGAGGGGGTGCGTCGAGGCGGAGCCGGCGGTGCCGAAGACCCGTACGTGGTGGCGGTCGCGGTCGCCGTGGAGGGTCCAGGACACCTGGATCGACAGCGTGGCCCCGTCCTCGAGCCCCAGGAGCACCGACGCCGCGTCTTCGACCTCCATCCCCTCCCCCGGGTGCAGGTGCGCGCTGACCCGCTCCACCGCGGGGTAGTCCAGCATCCACAGGCACAGGTCCAGCGCCTGGAGCCCCAGGTCCATGAACGCGCCGCCTCCGGCCGTCTCCTTCCGCTGCCGCCAGGTGGGCCGCTTCAACCGGACCTTCCGCTTGAACCACGTGCCGTGGACGCTGAAGACGTGGCCCAGCTCGCCGGACTCCACGAAGGCCTTCACGCCCCGGGTGTCCGGCCGGTACCGGTTGTTGTACGCCACCGCCAGCGTCCGGCCGGCGGATTCCGCGGCCTCGATCACCGCGCGGGCGCCGTCGGCGTCCATGGCCAGCGGCCGCTCGGTGAGTACGTGGAGCCCGGCCTCGAGGGCGGCCATGGCCTGCCGCTGGTGCAGGTAGCTGGGGGAGCAGATGATGACGGCGTCCACCGCCTCGGCCGCCAGCAGCGCGTCGTCATCATCGAAGACCTGGGGGATCTCCAGCCGCTTCGCGATGGTGGCGGCCTTGGCGCCGTCGATGTCGCTCACGGCCTGGAGGTCCACGTTCGGCAGCGCCTTCAGCAGCGGCAGGTGCACCATCTGAGCGATGGCGCCGGTGCCCAGCAGTCCCACCCGCAGCGAGCCGTTCATGGTGCACTCGCCGTGCGTTCTGCGGGGGGCAGTGGCGGCGCCGCCGCGCCCACCACCACGCTGCCCCGGGAAAACATGATCTGGACCCCTGCCCGGACCGTCGAGTACCGGAGGCTGCTCATGGCCGTATACCGTCCTTCCACGTAGACCCGGAGCCGGTCGACGGGCTCGAGCTCGAACCCGACGATCCCGTCGATTCCGAGGGTGATGTCGTCCAGGAGGTCCTCGACGAAGGTGTCATCCACCGCCGCGCCGGTGCCGTTGAGGGCGTGGAGCCCCAGGCCAGCGCCGATGAAGGGCAGCAGTCCGAAGGGTGCGCTCCAGACGAAGTGGGCGTCCACGGCCAGGGAGAGGTCGCTCCACTCGATGGTGTCGAGCCGCGCCGGTGGGATCCCGAGGCGTACGGCCAGGGAGTCGATCTCGGCGGCCTGGAGCTGTGAGCTCCAGTAGCCGATGGACGGCACGATCCGCACGCCGGGCCCGAGGTAGCCGAGGTCGAACCGGACGTTGAACTTCTCGGTGTCCTCGATCCGATCGGACCAGAGGTACCCGGCGCCGAGCCCCACGGCCCGGAAGGTCAGGTGCTCGTAGTCGTAGTCCGCCAGGGACTGGGCCTCCACCGGGGTGGCGTGGGTACCGAGCCCCGCGGCCAGCCCCAGGGCGGCGGCGAGGAGTGAGCGTCGAAGATCGAGCGGGCGTCGTCGCATGGCTTTCATCGATAGAGTCGCACCAGCCGTGTACCAGGATAGTAGGTCGCGAGGATCGCGCGATAGGAGTGGCCATCACGGGCGCGGCCGAGTGCGCCCACCTGGCACATCCCGATGCCGTGGCCCCAGCCGGAGCCGTGGACGGTGAGCCCGGTGACCCGGCCGCTCCCCCGGGCCTCCACCTCGATGACCGTGCTGTTCAGGATCCGGCCGGGTTCGGGTCTGAGCACCCAGCGGATCGAGTCGCCCCGGACGCGGGTGGTACCGGCATCCGTCCGGATCTCCAGCGCCTCGGCCCGGCCCGACGGCGTTCGCCCCCGGACCTCGATGGAGCGGACCTCCGAGATCGTTCCCATCCCCCGCCCCCGGAGCCCCACGGTCAGCGTTTCCAGGAGCGCCGTCTCGTTCCACTCCTCGCTCCAGCTGAACCGGCTCGAGCTTTCGCAGTACCACCCGCCGCGGGTCCGGTCGGAGACCGACCGCAGGTACGGCCGGGGCTCCCCGACCCACACCTCGTCCAGCGCCGCCGTCCGACCGCCGCACGTGGAGTGGTAGTACGCCTCGATGGGCTCGCCCCGGTACGTCAGGATCACGCCCCGGGTGGCCTCCACCGCCCGCGTGGCCACCGGGTCCTCCACGTCGGCGCCGCCGTACGCCTGGTCGAGGACCGTGCCGTAGTAGTCGAAGCCCAGGACGTCCCGGCGCCCGAGCTGCCGTACCGCGTACGTCCGGGCGGCGATGGCCTGCGCCTTCACCGCCTCCACCACCTCCGGCGGCCGGCCGGCGCCGATCTCCAGCGGGACCACGCCCCGGAGATAGGCCTCCAGGTCCAGCAGGTTCACCGCCGTCACGCCGCTGGCCGCGGGGCGCAGCAGCACGGCGCCGTGGTAGCCGGTGCCGTTGACCCGGACCCGGCCGCGCACGGGGCGAACGACCAGGACGCCGTCCACCCGGATGGTGGAGGCCCCGCTCGTCGCCTCCAGCCGGCTCCCGGACCGGGTGACCGTCCACGGCCCCGCACCCCGCTCCCGGACACGGCCGCCCTCGTCCACGAGCTCGATCCGGCCGTCCGTGGCCACCTGTATGGAGGGCGCGTCCACGACGATGCCGACCCGGACCTCCGGCGGCGCGCTGCCGGTCAGCCGGTCGTCGTCCAGGTCCGCCAGCGGCCGGCCGGCCACCGAGCACCCGCCCAGCCAGGCCGTCAGCGGGAGCAGGAGCGGGGCCAGCCAGGCGCGGCGCAGCGTCACCGGACCACGCGGGCGGTGAGGTCCTCCTCGCCGGCGGCCGTGATCGCCACTTCCACGAAGCGGCCGGGCTCCAGCCCGTCGGCGCCGGGGATGGTCACGACGCCGTCCACCTCCGGCGCCTGCCACGGAGCCCGGGCCACGGCGCCGCCGTCGCCCACCTCGTCCACCAGCACCGTCACCACCGAGCCGACCCGCGCCTCGTTCCGCTCCAGCGAGATCCCCCGCTGCACGTCCATGAGCCGTGCCAGCCGCTCCCGCCGGACGGCCGGCGGGACCGGGTCCGGCATCTCCGCCGCCGGCGTGTCCTCCTCCTCCGAGTACGCGAACCCGCCCACGTGGTCGAACCGGACCTCCTCCAGCAGCTCCAGGAGCGCTTCGAAGTCCTCCTCGGTCTCGCCGGGGAAGCCCACGATCACCGTGGTGCGCAGCGCCAGGTCGGGGATGGCGTCCCGGAGCCAGCCCACGCGCTCGAGGATCGTCTCCCGCCGCTCCGGGCGCCGCATCCGCTTCAGCACGGCGTCGGAGCCATGCTGGATCGGCATGTCCAGGTACGGCAGGATCCGGTCTTCCGCCGCCATGAGCGCCACCAGCTCCGGCGTGATCCCCGACGGGTACATGTAGAAGAGCCGGTACCACGGCACCCGGGTCTCCGCCAGGAGCGTCCGGAGCAGGAGCGGGAGCGCGCCCGTCCGCTCGATCCCGTCCAGCGCCGTGGGGCCGGGACGCACCGGGCCCCCGCCGTCCTTCGAGGTGAACGACGACCGGCGGGGATCGTCCCCACCGCCCCCGGCCTCTACGCCCGCCGCCGTGTCCGCGGCGTCCCGTGGCGCCACCGCCTCCGGCGGCGCGACGTTCGGCATCCGGTCGAAGGGTCGGCCGAGGAACCAGCTCTCGCCCTCCACGCTCCACACCGGCGCCTCCTCACCGCGGGCCAGCGCCCGGGCCCAGTCCCGGCCGTACCAGCTGGTGTCCTGGCTCACGATGTTCAGCTCCACCACGCCGGCGGCCTCCAGCTCCTGCGCCTCCCGGACCAGGATGTCCAGCGGCGTGGACCGGAACCTCCCCCGCATGAGCGGGATGGCGCAGAAGGCACAGCCGTGATCGCAGCCCTCGCTGATCTTGAGGTGCGAGCTGTGCCCGGCCCCCGACGCGCTGCTCAGGACCCGGAGCGGGCGCTCCATGAGCGGCGTGTTCGGGTCGATGTCGACCAGCCCGCGCTCGGCCAGCTTCGGCACCAGCCGGTCAGCCTCGCTGAGCCCGAGGAACATGTCCACCTCGGGCATCTCCTCCTCGAGCTCCGGCTTGTAACGCTGCACCAGGCACCCCATCCCCACCACCGCCCGGACCCGACCCGCCTCCTTCAGGCGGGCCGCCTGCAGCAGTGTGTCGATGGACTCCTGCTTCGCCATCTCAATGAAGCCGCACGTGTTCACGATCACCACGTCGGCGTCCTCCGGTGAGTCGGCCAGCTCCACGCCGGCGCCGAGCAGCGAGCTCAGGATCCGTTCGCTGTCCACCGTGTTCTTGTCACACCCCAGCGTGACCATGGCCACGCGGGTGCCCGCCTCCAACCCGTCGACCCCGGCCTCCTCCAGCGCCCGGGCCACATGCACCGCGCCGGCGTCGACCCCGCCGGACGGGAGCACCGGCAGCGCTTTGCGCTTCGTACTCGGAGTCGGGCTCGTGGTCGGGTCCGGAGCCGGGCCCGTACCCGTGGCTCGTGGCTCGTGGCTCGTCACCTCATCCCCGATCCACCACGAGGGCGTCCGCCGGCGGCGTGAACTCGAACAGGCTGTCGGGGAGCGTCGGGTTGATCACCACGTCGCGGAGCTCCATGTGCCGCACGTTCCCGCTCTCTTCCCACAGCTCGAACCGCCGGACCAGGAAGTCCTCGGCGTCGATCCATACCTTCATCCGCTCGTAGCCCACGGGCTCCCGCGGGTCCAGAGTGAAGACATGCGCCTGCCGCCCCCGGACGCTCTCGGTGCCGTGGTACGTGTACTCGAACCGCTCCACCGGGTCGCCGATGAATTCGGTGTGCAGGTCCAGGCCCTGGCCCCGGCGAGGCGTCCGCAGCACCTGCTTCTCGTCCACGCTCGGGAAGTACATCCAGAAGTAGCGGCCGTCGCTGACGATAAGGTCGCCCTCGGGGTCGCTGAAGTCCATCAGGAACCGGTCCGGCTGCCGCTGATACAGCGTCCCCTCCGACTCGGTGGTCCGCCCGAGGAGCCGGTTCTCCAGCTGCTGCGTGAAGTCCGCCGAGAGGGCGTGCAACGCCCCGTAGGCCGCCGACGTCTGCCGGAGCACCGCCGCCGGGTCCTGGGGCTGGGGCGCCGACTGGGCCGCCGGCGGCGTCCCGAGGGGCACCAGCGCTGCGGCGATCCACGCGTATGTCAGAATCAGTCCGGGCATAGGCCTGCGATGGGTTGACGGTGATGGACGATCTCGGACGCATTCGATGTCATCCGACGCCGTTTCACTACCCGGCGGGGGCCCGGCTCGTTCCTCCGGGGGACCGACCGGCGCCCCGTCCGGACGCCGTCACTCCTCCTCGGACCGCTCCAGCTCTTCGAGGGACGGCTCGGGCTCCGGGCCATCGTCGTCGCGCACCGATTCCGGCCCCTCGCTCTGGCCGGCGATGAGGAGGTCGAGGCCGTCCATCCCCACGAGCACCTCCCGGGGCTTGGTGCCGTCGGGCGGGCCCAAAACACCGGCATGCTCGAGCTGGTCGACGATGCGGGCCGCCCGGCCGTACCCGACCCGGAGCCGGCGCTGCAGCAGCGAGGTGGAGCCCTGCTCGTTCTGGATGCAGACCTCGGCGGCCTGGCGGAAGAGCTCGTCCCAGTCGTCCAGGACCTCCTCGGCGATGTCGCCCGTGGCCTCCTGGTCCTTCTCCCGGACCACCTCGAGGATGTCGCGCTCCTCCTCGTCCTCCTCGGCCCGGTCCCGGTACCACTTCATGAGCCGCTCCGTCTCCTCCGTGGAGACGAAGGCGCCCTGGATCCGGACGGGGTCGGAGGTGCCCGGCGGCAGGAAGAGCATGTCGCCGTTGCCCAGGAGCGCGTCGGCGCCGTTCTGGTCGAGGATCGTGCGGCTGTCCACCTTCGAGCTGACCCGGAACCCGATCCGGCTCGGGAAGTTGGCCTTGATCAGCCCCGTGATCACGTTCACACTCGGCCGCTGTGTGGCCACGATGAGGTGGATCCCGATGGCCCGGGCCTTCTGCGCCAGCTGGGCCAGCGGCCGCTCCACGTCGGCCTGGGCCTGCATCATGAGGTCCGCCAGCTCGTCCACGATCAGGACCACGTACGGGAGCGGGCCGTCGTCCCAGATCCAGCGGTCCGGGTCGCCCTCCTCGCCCTCGGGCTCCACGCGCCGCATGGTCGTCCCATCGGCCACCCGCTGGTTGAACTCGGCGATGGACCGGACGCTGTTCTGGTTCAACAGCTCGTAGCGACGCTCCATCTCGTAGACCATCCACCGGAGCACCAGCCCCGCGTCCTCCGGGTCCGTCACCACCGGGTGCCGGAGGTGCGGCAGGTCCCGGTACATGCTCAGCTCCACCATCTTCGGATCGATGAGCAGAAGCCGCAGCGTCTCGGGCGAGTGCTTGTAGATCAGGCTCGTGATGACCGTGTTGATGCACACGCTCTTCCCCGAGCCCGTGGCGCCGGCGATGAGCAGGTGCGGCATCCGGGCCAGGTCCGCCACGTACGGCGTGCCCTCCAGGTCCTTGCCCAGCGCCAGCGGGAGATGGCCCGTGTGCTCCGCGAACACCGGCGCCTCCACGATCTCCCGGAGGTAGACCATCTCCGGCTCCGGATTCGGGACCTCCACCCCCACCGCGGCCTTCCCCGGGATCGGCGCCACGATCCGCACGCTCGGCGCCTTCAACGCCAGCGCCAGGTCCGCGTCCAGCGCCTCCACCCGGCTCACCTTGATCCCCGGCGCCGGCGCGAACTCGTACTGCGTCACCACCGGGCCCGTGGTCCGGCCCACGATCTCGCCCTCGACCTTGAACGTCTGGAGCGTGTCCACCAGCACCTCGCCCAGCCGGTCCAGCTCCTGCACCGTCAACGACGGATCCGTCTCCGGCTTCGCACGCAGCGCGTCCATCGGCGGCGCCGGCCCCGACGGACCGCTCCCGATGGGACCCACGCCCGCCTGCTCCTCTGTGTCCTCCGTGTCCCCTATCTCCTCTGTGTCCTCCGTGTCCCCTATCTCCTCTGTGCTCTCTTCGTCCCCCCCATCCCCCAGCGCCACGCCCTCCTCCATGGCCGCCTTGGGCTGCCGCTTCGGCTTCAACGCGCCGAAGAAGCGACGCACCGGGCCGGAGACCGCGTCCGGGTCCATGGCGTCCACCGCGCCCTTCAGCGCCTTCGCGCCCTTCGTGGCGCCGCCAGCCGCCGTGCGGGCGGGGTTCCACCCGATGGTCACGATGCTCGCCGCGATGGCCACGAACGCCAGGAGCAGCCCGGCGCCCACCACACCCAGCCCATCCACCAGCGGGGTGGCCACCAGGATCCCCCACCAGCCGGCGGCCGCCGCGCCGCCGCCGATGGCCACGGCCATGGGCAGGAGCAGCGCCACGATCACGGCCAGGATCCCCCACCGCACCGCCGTCTCCGTATGGAACCCGAACGAGGCGAGGGCGGCCAGGGCGGGGATCAGGGGGACGAGGTAGACGCCAACGCCCAGGGCGAAGAGCCCACCATCGCGGAAGACGGCACCCACGGCGCCCATGAGGTTGTCGGGGCCGTCCAGCCCGACGGCGGAGGGCGGCACCAGGCTCAGCGCCGTGAACACCGCCAGGAGCACCAGCGTCAGGCCCAGGAGGTCCCGCCGCTGCTCGTCCGTCAGCAGTCCGCCGGCCCGCTTCTTCTGCTTCGTCTTCTTCTTCGACGCCATGCTACTCCGCGGTGATCTTCCGGTCCCGGAAGCGGGGGACCACGTCGGTGCGGTCCACCCGGGCGCAGAACGCGATGTCCTCCGCCCGGCCGATATCGTTCAGGTGCCGGCCGGCCGCCGTCTCCTCCAGCGCGGGGACGAACCTGCGTCGTCGTCCCACGAGGCTCCGGGCCGCGGCACCGGCGTCGTTCAGGACCGGGTCCGCACCGGCGTCTTCCAGCGCCCGGATCAACGCACCGGCGCAGAGGGCGTCATCGAGCCCGAACCGGCCGTCCCGACCTGCGCACACGATGGCGGCGGCCCCGCCCCCATCGGCGAGCGCCCGTGCGGCGGCCGAGAGGTTGAGGAGCGAGCCGGCGAGGATGGCTCCGGTGCCGTCGTCGCCGGGTCCGGCCCACCGTTCGGCCACGGCCAGGAAGGCCCGGGTCCCGTTGCTGGTGGTCATGACCAGCGACAGCTCCGCCACCCGCTCACCGTCGAACTCGGCGGGCGAGTTGCCCAGGTCGAACCCCTCGATGGGCAGCCCCTTCCGCTCGCCACACAGGAGGACCGAGTCCCGACCGATATTCTGCGCGATCCGGGCGGCGTCATCCGCGGTGGCCACGGGGAAGAGCGCCCGTGCGCCGTTGGCGAGCGCCTCCACCATGGTGCTCGTGGCCCGGAGCACGTCCACCACCACCACCCGCCCGGGCAGCTCCGGGCCGAGCTCGCCGGGGGTAAAAAAGACATCCAGTCTCACGACGCCGCGGCCCGCTCCGCCATCCTGCGCTCCAGAAACTTGGTGTCGATGTTCCCCGCCACCACGTCCGGGTCCTGGATCAGCTCGATAAGGAACGGGATCGTGGTCTTCACGCCCTCCACGATGAACGACTCCAGCGCGAGCCGCATCCGGATCAGCGCCTCGTCGCGGTCCTTGCCGTGCACGATGAGCTTGGCCAGGAGCGAGTCGTAGTTGGGCGGCACGTAATAGTCCTGGTAGGCGTGGGAGTCCACCCGTACGCCCGGGCCGCCCGGCGCGTGCCAGATGGTGATCAGGCCGGGGCTCCCCGCAAAGTTCCGCTCCGGGTCCTCCGCGTTGATCCGGCACTCGATGGCGTGGCCATCGAGCTCCAGGACGCCCTTGTCGGGGACCGAGTGCTTCTCGCCCGCCGCCACCCGGATCTGCTCCTTGATCAGGTCGTAGCCCGTGACCAGCTCCGTCACCGGGTGCTCCACCTGGATCCGGGTGTTCATCTCCATGAAGTAGAACTTGCCGTCCTCATCCAGCAGGAACTCCACCGTTCCGGCCGACTGGTAGTCGATGGCCTGGGCCGCCTTCACCGCCGCGCTCCCCATCTTGTCCCGGAGCTTCGCATCCACCGCCGGCGACGGGCTCTCCTCGATGAGCTTCTGGTGCCGCCGCTGGATCGAGCACTCCCGCTCGCCCAGGTGCGCCACACGGCCGTGGCTGTCGCCGATGATCTGGATCTCCACGTGCCGCGGCCGGGCCAGGTACTTCTCCAGGTAGACCTTCTTGTCGCCGAACGCGGCCTCCGCCTCCGTCTGCGCCGCCTGCAGCGCCCTGGCGAACCGCGCCTCGTCCGCCGCCACTCGCATCCCCTTCCCACCCCCACCGGCCGCCGCCTTGATCAGGACCGGGAAGCCGATCTTCTTCGCCGTCTGCAGCGCCGCCTCCGGGTCCTCCACCTCGCCGTCGCTGCCCGGCACCACCGGCACGCCCTGGGCGATCATGGTCTCCCGGGCCACCGCCTTGTCGCCCATCTTCCGGATCTGGTCCGCCGTGGGGCCGATGAAGACGATGCCGGTGTTCGTGCAGATCTCGGCGAACTCGGCGTTCTCCGCCAGGAACCCGTACCCCGGGTGGATGGCGTCGGCGCCCGTCACTTCCGCCGCGGCGATGATGCGGGGGATGTTCAGATAGCTGTCCCGGGCCGGCGGCGGGCCGATGCACACGTCCTCATCGGCGAAGCGCACGTGCAGACTCTCCCGGTCGGCCTCGCTGTACACGGCTACCGTCCGGATCCCCAGCTCCCGACACGCCCGGATCACCCGCAGCGCGATCTCGCCGCGGTTGGCGATCAGTACTTTGCGGAACATCCCGGCGTCAGCCGTTCGCCGCGATCCGGAAGAGCACCTGCCCGTACTCCACCGGTTCCGCGTTCTCTACGAGGATCTCACGAATCTCGCCGCCCACCTCCGCCTCCAGCTCGTTCATCAGCTTCATGGCCTCGAGGATGCACAGCGTCTGACCCTGGCTCACCTCGCTGCCCACCTCCACGTACGGCGGCGCGTCCGGCGCCGGCGCCCGGTAGAACGTCCCCACCATCGGCGACGTGATCTCCACCAGACCGTCGCTCTCCGCCGGCTCCTCCTCGGCGGCGGACTCCGCCGCGCCACCCGCACTCGGCGGCGGGGCCGGGGCCTCGGTCGGGGGCGCCGCAGCCGGGGCGGGAGCAGGGCCGGGCTGCGCCGGCTGGGGCGCCGCCACGTACGTCGGCGCCGGACCGGCCGAGGGCGGCGTCTTCGAGATCTTCACCCGGGTGCCCGCACGGGTGATCTCGATGGAGTCGATGCCGCTCTCGTCCACGGCCTCGATGAGCCCGCGCACGAACTCCAGCTCCATCAACGGTGCCTGCCCCCCGGCGGACCCGCCGGATCCGCCGACCTCTACATTCATCTCGGCGGCCTCGGGCGCGTCTTCATTCGCCCCGAGATCCGCCGTCGATTCCGATCCTCTCGCCACGTTGCTACCCCCGATCTATTTCCGTCAGATGTCGCACCAGGCCGCGCACGGCCAGCGTATAGCTTTCGGCGCCGAACCCGCTCACGGTACCCAACGCCACCGCCGCCAGCAATGACTCCCGCCGGAACGGCTCCCGGGCGAACACGTTGCTGACGTGCACCTCTACGAACGGGCGCTCCGAGGCCACCAGGGCGTCCCGGAGCGCGACACTCGTGTGCGTGTATCCACCTGCGTTCACCACGAACCCTGCCGTCGACGCCGCCGCCTGCTGGACCGCGTCGATCAGCGCGCCCTCGTGGTTCGACTGGACGATCTCGACCTCCACGCCCAGCTCATCGGCCACCCCGCGGATCCGCTCGTCCACCTCCGCCAGCGTGACCGTGCCGTACACCTCCGGCTCCCGGGTGCCCAGCAGGTTCAGGTTGGGGCCGTGGAGGACCTGGAGCTTCACTGCTTCAGGCTCTCCAGCCACGACCGGAACACGTCCAGGTCCTCGTCATCGTCGGGCGATGGCTCCGGAGCCGTCTCATCGGCGTCCGCGTCGGCCGGAGGCGTTGTGTCAGCGCCGGCCCCGCCGGCGTCGGGCCCGGTCTCGGGCTCGTCGATGAGCGGCGACGCTGCGGCCTGGGCCGTCGTTTCCAACCCGCCGCCCCAGCCCAGCAGCCCCTCCAGGTAGTCGCGGATCGGCGGCGACGCCGGCTCCGGCGCCTCATCTTCGTCCGAGACCGGCGCCTCCTCCCACGGCGCGACTGTCTCCGGTGCCTCGGCCTCCGCCGGCTCGAACTCCTCGACGGCCTCGAACTCGTCGGCGCCGTCAAGCTCGTCGGCGCCGTCAAGCTCGTCGGCGCCGTCAAGCTCGTCGGCTGCCCCGAACGCCTCGGCTTCTTCGAGCTCGTCGGCTGCCTCGAACGCCCCGGCCTCGTCCAGCTCGTCCAGCTCGTCCAGCTCATCGATCTCTTCAGCCTCCGGGACGGCCTCGGCCTCCGAGGTTTCGATCCCTTCATCCTCGGCATCCGCGGCCCAGTCCCCGGGGTCCGCAACGTCCCATTCCTCGGCCCCACCGAGGTCCCAGTCGTCAGACTCAGACCCGGCCCCGGCCTCGGGCCGGGCTTCCGGCTCGTCGGGCTCGAAGCCCGCCAGAGGCGCCGCCTCCTCCACCTCTTCGGCGTCGGCCTCGAACTCCACGGTCTGGAACCCCTCCACCGACCCGGCCTCGTCGGGGGTCAGCTCCCCCGTGTCCTCCACCTCGATCCCGGGCACCTCGTCCGCCTCGGCGGCCTTCTCCTCCATCTCGGCGAGCCGCACCCTCAACCCCTCGTCGTCAGGACGGTTCCGGACCAGCTCCCGGTAGACCTCGGCGGCCCGGTCGTAGAGGCCCTGGCGCGCATAGACCTGGGCGATCGTCTCCGTCATCACGTCTGCACCCTCACCCTCGCCTTCCGACTCCTCGTCCATGCCCATGGACTCCGCAGCCTCGGGCTCCGCAGCCTCGGGCTCCGCAGCCTCGGGCTCGGCGTCCGTTTCAGGCTCGCCGGCTTCGGGGGCCCACTCCTCGGTCTCGGGCTCCGGCGACCACGCTTCGGCTTCGGCCTCGGGCTCCGGGGTCTCGGGCTCCGGCGACCACGCTTCGGCTTCGGCCTCGGGCTCCGGGGTCTCGGGCTCCGGGGTCTCGGGCTCCGGGGTCTCGGGCTCCGGGGCCTCTTCGGTCTCGTCCGCGGGGCCCGGGACCACGAGCTCGCCGGTCATCTCCTCCACCACGGAGCGGACATCGCTGTCGGAGGGCTCCAGCTCCAGGAGCTGGTGGTAGTGCTCCAGCGCGTCCTCGTCGCGTCCCTCGATGCGGGCGATATCACCCAGGGAGCGGAGGGCCACCAGGTTGTGGCCGTCGAGTTCGAGGACCCGCCGGAACTCGGCCCGGGCCTCGTCGTACTGGTCGAGGTCCATGAGCACCCGGCCCAGGACCACGTGGGCGCTGGAGTAGTCCGGGTGCCGCTGGATTCCTTCCGTCAGGACCTCGCGCGCGCGGTCGAGGTCCCCGACCTTGCGGCATGCCTCGGCCAGATGCGTGAAGAGCCGCCCTTCGGGGTTCTGGGCGTACAGCGCTTCCAGCTTGGCGATTTCGTCATGATGCGCGTCGGACATCGAGTACTCCTGGGGACGCGGCTGGTCAGGAACGTCGGTGAGGGGTGCAAGATAGATTCCCCCGCGCGAAGCTGTCAACGTGACCGGAGGAGGTGCGGCCCGGGGGTGGCCGGACGGCGTGGAGCCGGCGGTCCCGGAGCGGGCGGTGGTTGAAGGGGCGAGCGGCCACGTGTATCTTTCGCTGTTTATGCAGCGGTAGTCCCGTCGAGCGGAGGAGTCGTCGTCGTATGATGCAGCAGATGCGTGAGAACACGAAGTGGATCATGCTGATCACAGCAGCCGCCTTCGTGGCGCTCATGGTTTTCGAGTGGGGAATGGACATGAGCGGGCAGAGCGCCGCGGCCATGACGGGCGGCGAGCTCGGTCAGGTGAACGGCGAGCCGATCACGTACCAGCAGTGGAACCAGGTCTACCGGAACCTGTACGAGCAGCGGCAGGAGGAGCAGTCCGGGGCCATGACGTCGGAGGACAACGACGCCATCGAGGACGAGGCGTGGAACCAGATCGTCATGGATCGCCTGATCGACCAGGAGCTGCGGCGCCGCGGGATCGAGACCACGGAGTCGGAGATCCGGCAGGCGGCTCGCTACTCGCCGCCGCCGGAGTTCTACCAGTACGAGATCTTCCAGACCGACGGCCAGTTCGACCTGGACAAGTACCACGAGTTCCTGTCCTCCGCGTCGGCCGACCCCCGCCTCCTCCAGGACCTGGAGGGCTACTACCGGCGGATGATCCCGCGGAACAAGCTGTTCCAGCAGGTGGCCGCGGCGGTGGTGGTCACCGAAGGCGAGCTCTGGCGTCAGTACCGGGAGCAGACCGAGACGGCGTCCATGGACTACGTGCTCCTGGACCCGCAGCGTCTCGTCTCCGACTCGCAGGTCACGGTCACCGACGCCGAGATCGCGGAATACTACAACCAGCACCGGGAGGACTTCGAGCGTCCGGCCCGTGCCGAGGTCCGGATGGTGGCGGTGGACAAGGCCCCCACGGCCGCCGACACGGCCGCGGCCCTCGAGCGCGCGCAGCAGGCGTGGGCCGAGATCCAGGGAGGGGCCGACTTCGCCGACGTGGCGCTCCGTGAGAGCGACGACCCCGCCTCCGCCGAGGAGGGCGGCAGCCTCGGCACCGTCGGGCGCGGCCAGACCGCGCCGGCGTTCGAGGAAGCCGTATGGAGCGCGCCCATCGGCCAGGTCATGGAGCCGATCCACAGCCAGTTCGGCTACCACGTGATCCGGGTGGATCGACGGACGGACGAGGAAGCCGACGTCGCTCACATCCTCTTCGAGCTCCGCCGAACGCTGGAGAGCGAAGACACCATGCTGGCCACCGTCGACTCGCTGGAGGATCAGGTGGAGCGGATGTCGCTCGAGGCCGCCGCCGAAGGGCTCGAGCTCCAGGTCCGTACCGTGGAGGTGAACCCGGACGTCCCGAGCGTGCCGGGGATCGGGTCCGTGTCCGAGGGCGTGGACTGGATCTTCGGTCAGCGGCCGCTGCCGGACGCCGTGAGCCCCATCTTCGAGAACGACCGCTACTACTACGTCATGGAGCTCGTGGACCGGGAGGAGACCCGGCAGCTGACCCTCGAGGAGGCCACCCCCAACATCCGGACGCTGCTCCACACCGAGCGCAAGCGCGAACGGACCCGTGACACCGGTCGGCAGCTGGTGGACCGGATCCAGGCGGGCGCCACCCTGGAGGAGGCCGCCGAGCAGACCGGCCTGACCGTACGTTCCGCCGGGCCGTTCACCCGGCTCCAGTTCGTCCCCGGCGTGGGATCCGGCAACACGGCCATCGGCGCGGCCTTCGGGCTCCCCGTCGGCGAGATCAGCGGTCTCCTCGAGACCAGCGACGCCTTCTATGTGATCCGGGTCACCGACCGGACCGAGGCCGACCGCGAGGCGTGGCTGGAGCAGCTGCCGCAGCAGCGTCAGCAGGTGACCCAGACCCTCCAGAACCAGCGGCTGAACCAGTTCCTCGAGGCGCTCCGCGAGGAGGCCAACATCGTGGACAACCGCGACGCGGTGCTGAACGCGCCGGCGGACGCGCAGCAGCCGCCGCCCAGCTCCGGGCTCTTCTAGGTCTTCCAGGGCTCAGCCAGGACGACCGACGCCCCGGGCAGCTCGCTGACTGCCCGGGGCGTCGGTCGTTTCCCGCGGTTGATCCCGCAGCCCTCCGACCCTACTCGGTGCGCTCGTCCCCGCCCTGCTCCGGCCGGGTGCTCTCCACCTCGCGGTTCGGCGGCGGCTCGGACGGCGCCTGCCCGGTCTGCCCGGTCTGCCCGGTCTGCCCGGTCTGCCCGGTCTGCCCGGATCGGGGCGGTTCCGTACGCTCCCCCTCCGGCCGAGGACCTTCGGCCCGCGACGCGTCCTGCCGCGGCAGCTCACTCCTCCGGTCCCCGGGCCGGTTGATCTCGTTCTCGATCTCACGGACCGAGCCCTTGAACTCCCGGATCCCCTTCCCGAGCGCCGCCCCGATCTCGGGCAGCCGTTTGGCGCCGAAAACCAGGAGCAGCACTGCCAATATCAGAATTACTTCCCAAACTCCCACGCTACCGAACCCCGGCATGAGTCACTCCTTCTGCCATCGCTAGAACCACCATGAGCGCATGATGAGCGCCACGACCACGATCCCGATGATGCTCAGCACGTTCAGGTTCAGGACCACAGGCCCCACCACGAACGAGAACGCCACCAGATCCACTCCGAGCGGACCCACGGAGGCCGACACCGTCGTGGTCAGGAACTCCCTGGCCGCGCTCACCGGAAGGTAGCGCGTTGCCAGGTGGCTGAACAGCGCCCCCAGGAAGAGGCCGATGATGGCCGCCCACACCATCCGGGGCACGCCCCGGCGTCGAGGTCCCAGGTTCACGCTTCGCTCCGCCGTTGTGTGAAGTTGCTCACCGTTTCCGCTCCACTACATAGGTCACGGCCTTCTCCAGCGCTGTGGTGGCCGGTCCATCGGGGAGCGACGCCAGCGCTGCCGCCGCGTCCTCGCCGAAGGCATCGGCCCGGGACCGTGCGTACTCGAGCCCACCGTGCTCCTCCACCAGTGCGACGACGCGTTCGATCCCTTCGTCCGTGGGCTCCGGGTCGGCGAAGAACTGCTCCACCTCCCCGCGTGCCCCCGCGTCCATCTCCGCCATGGCCGCGATGAGCGGGAGCGTCATCTTGTGCTCGCGCAGGTCGTGGCCCGTGGGCTTGCCGGTGGCCTCCTCGGTGGCCGTGTAGTCCAGGAGGTCGTCGGCGATCTGGAAGGCCATCCCGATGAAGTGGCCGAATCGGGTCAGGGGCTCCCGGTACGCATCGTCGCCGATCATGGCGCCCAGCTCGCACGCCGCCGACATCAGCGACGCCGTCTTGGCCCGGATCAGGCGGTAGTAGTCGTCCTCGGTGAAGCCCAGGGCGTCGGTGGACACCAGCTGCCGCATCTCGCCCACGCTCATCTCGTTCGCCGCGCCCGCCAGCACTTCGATCATGTCGGTGCGGCCGAAGCCGGCCAGCTCGCTCACGGCCCGGCTGTACAGGTAGTCGCCCATGATGATCGCCGACTGGTGGTTCCACAGCGCGGCCACCGTGGGCATCCCGCGGCGGAGCACCGAGTGGTCCACCGCGTCGTCGTGCACCAGGGTGGCCAGGTGCACGAGCTCCACCACCGCACCGAGGCTCGGCGCGCGCGGGTGGCCATCCGTCCCCACCCGGTTCGACAGGAGCACCAGCGTGGGCCGGAAGAGCTTGCCCCGGGCCATGGCCAGGTACTCGTTGACCTCCTGGACCGGCGGGAAATCGGAGAGGATGATCCGCCGGATCTCCTCCACCACTTCATCCAGGCCGCCCCGTGCGGGCTCCTGGATCTCACCGAGGCGAGGCCGTGTCCGGGACAACGTCCGGGCCGGCTCCGTCACAGGCGCGCCATCCGGTCCGGCACGTCGCCAAAAGACTCATCGATGGCCAGGACCTTCTCGTAGGCCTCCCGGGCCTCCTCCCGCTGGCCCAGCTCCTCGTAGCACTGGCCCAGGTGGTAGTAGACGCCCAGGAGATCATCCGCATCGGCATGGGGCACCTTGAGCGCCCGGTCGAAGACCTTCACCGCCACGTTGTACTGCCCCTTAAGCACGAAGCACTGGCCCAGCTCCTCGTAGACCTTGAGCCGCTCTTCGCCGCCCGTCAGCGCCGTCTGGAACTCGGCGATGGCTTCATCGATCAGCCCCATCTCCTTGAACGCCAACCCCAGGTCGTAGTGGTCGCCGGCGTCATCCGGGTCCACGTTCTCCGTCACCTTCGCCTTGAACTGGTTCAGCATGGCGGCGAAGTTCGGGTCCGACGCACGCTCATCCCCCGCCGCCGCCATCTCCCCGGGCTCCATCTCCCGGAGTATGGCGTCCAGGTCCACCACGTCCTCGGCCTCGGCCTCCTCGCCGAGGGCATCCCGGGCCACCTCGTTCGACGGATCCAGGTCCAGGACCCGCTCGTACATGGCCCGCGCCTTCGTCTCGGCACCCAGCCGGTCCAGCGCCTCCGCCAGGTCCAGGTAGGCCTCCACCAGCAGCTCCCGGTCCCCGATCCGGGCGCCGTACTCCACCCGGCGCTGCAGAGCCGAGATGTCGTTCTCGTCGTGGCGAACGATCTCGTTGACCACCGCCAGCGCGTCCCGGAAAACATCCGCGTCCGCACCGCTGCCCGACAGCAGATGCAGCTCACGGAGCGCCTCGTCCATCAACCCACGACTCACCAGCTCCCGGGCCCGCCCCATGATGGCGTCGATGTCCAGGTCCTCGACGTCCACGTCCGGCGCATCGCCCTCGCTGGACTCGAAGCCCAGGTCGAACGACCCGACGTCCAGGTCCATGGCCTCGTCCCCGGGGCCGCTCCCGGCCGCTCCGGCCGCTCCGGCCGCTTCCCCGGCCTCCACGTCCACCGGCGCCGCGTCCTCCGGCGGCGTGGCCACGTCCGCCTCATCGAAGCTCAGCTCCATCCCTTCGTCGGCGGCCTCCACCGGCTCCACCGGCTCCGGCTCCGCCTCGTATCCCGTGTCGAGCGTGGGCAGGGGCTCCGCCTCCTCGCCCGCCTCCTCGCCCGCCTCCTCGCCCTCGGCCGGCTCGTCCTCGTAGCCGGTGTCCAGGAGCGGGAGCGGCTCGGCCTCCTCCTCCTCCTCGTCCCCGAGCTCCCCTTCCTCGAGCTCGGAACCGGCCGCGTCCGCCGCCTCCGGGGCCCCGCGGGAGAACGTCTCGAGCCCGCCCAGCGACTCCCCCACGGCGTCCTCCGGCGACGTCGGGGCCTCCCGCTCCGAGTACGAGACCTCGAGCCCGGAGATGCCCTCGACCTCCTCGACCTCCTCGACCTCCTCGGTGTCCTCGACCTCCTCGGTATCCTCGACGTCCTCGTCGGCGACATCCGCCTCCGGGCCCGCCGCGGTGGCCTCCAGCCCTTCCAGCCCCTCTGCGTCGACCTCTTCCACCGTGTCGGTCCGGGTCTCGAGCCCCTCCAGCCCCTCGGCCGACGGGGCGGGCTCCTCGGGGACCTCGGCCACAGTGGGCTCCAGCTGGTGGTCGAGGCCGATGTCCTCGGTCGGTTCGCCACCGAGCTCCGCGGGGGCCTCCTCCTCGGCGGGTGCCGGGGCGGGCGTCTCGGACTCCAGATCCACGGCGGGGTCGATGGTCCGGGCCTTCTCGGCCACCGCGGCAGCGTTCTCGGTATCTCCGGCCCGGACCCGCATCCCGTAGGCCGTCCGGAGCTGCTCGACGGCCTCGCCGTCGCGGTCGTGGGACGCGAGCTGCTGAGCCAGGAGCTCGCGGACCTCCGGGTCGTCGGAGAGCTCGGCGTACTCCTCGAGCCCCGTGAGCGCCGCCTCCACCTCACCGGCGGCCACCTGGCGCTCGGCGTACTCGAGGATCCATCGGCGGGCATCGGTCTGGAACCCCTGCTCGGTGCAGAGGCGGCTCAGCTTCAGGTAGATGCCGGGGCGGTCCGGCCGGTGCCGGAGCGCCTTGTTGCACAGGGCGATGGCGTTGTTGTAGAAGCCCGATTCGGCGTACTTGTCGGCGGCCATCTCGTAATACGACACGGCGTCGTCCGTCTGCCCGAGCCGGAGGTTCAGGTCGCCGATCCGATTGAAGAGGGTGAGGTCGAGGTCCAGATCTTCCTCTTCACCCTGCTTGTCGAGGACCTTCTGGTAGGCCTGGATGGCGGCCTGCCAGTCCTCCTTCTGCTCGTGCTTACGAGCCTTGTCTTTCAGTCTGGCAATCGACGTCATGCCTTCCCAATCGAACCTTGCTTCGCGCCTGCGCGGTGAGATGGTTTGCTACCCGACCGGGGAAAAACGGGTCCACGGCCGGAGCGACCTGCGTGCGCTTTCAGGGGCCGAAACACCCTGGCAGCACGAGCGGGAGCATGGTCAGGGCACCTCGACCCCTCGTGGCTGAGAAGATACTCCCGGCGCTGGCGTGGAACAAGCACTCACGCCACCTCCCGGCCTCCCTTCCAGACCGACCGGGCAAGGCGCACGCCATACCGGTACGCGATCTCCCGATAGTCGGCGGTATCCCACACCACGAGGTCCGCCCGGCTCCCTGCCGTGAGCGTGCCCCGATCGGCGAGTCGGAGCGCCCGGGCCCCGCCCCTCGTCGCCGCCACCAGCGCCTCCAGCGGTGACATCCCCATCTGGGAGCACGCGATGGTCAGGATCAGCGGCAGGCTGGGCGTGGCAGACGACCCGGGGTTGAAGTCGGTGGCCAGCGCCACCTCCGCGCCCGCGTCCAGCAGCCGACGGGCCGGAGCATACACCGTCTTCCCCAGGAAGAAGAGCGTCCCCGGGAGGAGCGTGGCCACAGTGTCGGAGCCGGCCAGCGCCTCGATCCCGGCGTCGCTGATGGCTCCCAGATGGTCCGCCGACGCCGCACCCAGCTCCGCCGCTAGCTCGGCACCGCCCGACGGCTCCAGCTCGTCGGCGTGCAGCTTCGGCGTGAGCCCGTGCTCGAGACCCGCCCCCAGGATCCGCCGCGTCTCCGAGGCGTTGAAGACGCCCGGCTCCATGAACACGTCGCAGAACCGGGCCAGCCCCTCGTCGGCTGCCGCCGGGATCATCTCCTCGATCACCAGATCCACGTACGCCCCGCGACGGTCCCGGTACTCCGGCGGGACCTCGTGGGCGCCCAGGAACGTGGCCACCACCTCCAGCGGGCTCTCCCCGTCCAGACGGCGGATGGCCCGGAGCATCTTGAGCTCGTCCGCCGTGGTCAGGCCGTACCCGCTCTTCACCTCCACCGTGGTGGTGCCCAGCCGCAGCACGTCCCGCAGCCGCTCGCGCCCCAGCGCCACCAGGTCATCCTCGGACCGCCTACGGAGGTCCCGGACCGATGCGTTGATCCCCCCGCCCTGCCGGGCGATCTCCATGTACGGGACGCCCCGAGCGCGCAGCGCGTACTCGTCCGCCCGCCATCGGCCGAAGACGGCGTGCGTGTGGGAGTCCACCAGGCCGGGCGTGAGCACGCCGCCGCCGCAGTCCACCCGCTCGGCGGCGCCGTAGCGGGCCTCCAGCTCACCGGCCGACCCCACGGTCGTGATGACCCCGTCCTCCACGGCAACGGCGCCGTCAGGGAGCACGGCGGAGTCGTCGGCGGTCTCGCAGGTGATGACTTGGGCGGTGTTGGTGAAGAGCGTTGTCACGGTCATGAGCGGACGGTGTTTGAAGTGCCAGTTGGCAGCGGGATGGTCATGTGTGGGGCGTGTTTGCATCAACAGTGTAGCGGAGACATTCGGTTCCTGCGAAGAAGGCGGGCGCTGAGAAGAACGACCGGGTCCCGTGCACATCGCTTCAAAGTGCTGCGCTTGCCAGGCTCCGGGGGCGGCTGGTGCACTGTCCCGTGTCGCGCGAAACGCTTGAGGCGCTTGAGGTTACCGGGGTCAACTGGCAACTGGTGCACCGTCCGCTTCACTCCGCGAACGCCCCCGCCCGCACCAGCCCCTCCACCGCCTCGATGTCGGGCCCGAGGACCCGGTCCCTTGTCAGCGGCTCGACGCGCTCGCGGATCCGTGCGTAGGCGCGGGCTACGCCGGCGCCGGGCTTCAGCGGCAGGAGGAACTCGAGGCCCTGTGCGGCGGCGAGGAGCTCGAGGGCGAGGACGGTCTCCAGCAGGTGCACGGCGTCCCGTGCCTGTCGGGCGGCGGTCATCCCCATGGAGACGTGGTCCTCCTTGTTGGCGTCTGTGGGGATGGAGTCAGTGGACGCCGGTGCGGCCAGGAGGCGGATCTCGTTGACCAGGCTGGCGGCGGCGATCTGCGGGATCATGAACCCGGAGTTGGTGCCGGGCTCGGGGGTCAGGAACGCCGGCAGGCCGGAGAGGTCGGGGTCGACGAGGCGGGCGAGTCGTCGCTCGCTGATGGAAGCCAGGTCGGCGCACGCCATGGCCACCAGGTCCATGACCTGGGCCACAGGCTGACCGTGGAAGTTGCCGCCGCTCAGGATCCGGCCGCGGTCGGGGAAGATGAGCGGGTTGTCGGTGGCGCTGTTGGCCTCCACCTCCAGGACGCCCCGGGCGTAGCGGAACGCCTGCCGTGCGGCGCCGTGGACCTGGGGCATGCAGCGGAGCGAGTAGGCGTCCTGGACCCGGGGGTCGCCCTCCCGGTGGCTCTCCCGGATCTCCGAGTCGGCCAGGAGCGTCCGCAGGCGGCGTGCGCTCTCGGCCTGCCCGGGCTGGGGCCGCACGCGCTGGATGGCCTCGTCGAAGGGGTCCGGCGTGCCCCGCATGGCCTCCAGGCTCATGGCGCCGGCCACCTCCGCCGTCTCCACCGCCCGCTCCGCCGCCAGCAGCGCCAGCGCGCCCACGCCGGTCATGGCCTGGGTCCCGTTGTTCAACGCCAGCCCCTCCTTCGCGGCCAGCTGCACCGGCTCGAGCCCCGCGGCGGCCAGCGCTTCAGCGGCGGGACGACGGCGAGAGGCCCCGCCTTCGTCGCGTACCCGGACCTCGCCCTCGCCCATGAGGGCCAGCGCGATATGCGACAGCGGCGCCAGGTCGCCCGACGCGCCCACGCTCCCCCGGCTCGGCACCACCGGGTGGATCCCGTGGTTCAGCAGCTCCAGGATCCGCTCGATGACCAGCGGCCGAACCCCCGAGTGGCCCAGGGCCAGGACGTTGGCCCGGAGCAGCATGATGGCCCGGACCTCCGGCTCCGGGAGCGGCTCGCCCACCCCCGCCGCGTGGCTCCGGATCAGGTTCTCCTGCAGCTCGGTGATCCGACCGGGCGGGATCACCACTTCCGCCAGGGCACCGAACCCGGTGGTGAGGCCGTAGACGACCCGGCCCTCTGCGACGGCGTCATCGACCACCTTCCGGGCGGCCTCGATCCCCGGGCGTGCCTCATCGGCGAGGGTCACGCGGGGCCCACCGGGGCGGGCCACCCGTTGCACGTCCTCCAGCGTCAGCCGATCTCCGTACAGCGCCAGTGTCTCCATGCGGGCAACCTAGAGGCGCACGCGCCCGATTCACAAGCGCGTGGCCTGCTACCGCGGCCCGCCGGTCGGGCGCCTGTCCTCGAGCCCTTCCGTGCCTCGCTGCTGCTGGTCGTAGTCGAGCTTGAGGTCGGGCTGGTCGCGGAGCTGCACCCGGAACTGGAACTGGAAGTTGCCGGTCCGGGTCTTCAGGAAGTCGAAGTTGGCCGTCCACCGGTGGAGGTCCCGGGAGAGGGTCAGGATGTGGTCGGCGAACTGGCTGTCGGTGAACGAGTACGACGTGGTCCAGCGGACGCTCCAGTGCTGGGTGGGGTCGAAGGTGATGTTCGCCCGCACCACCTGGTTGTCGGTGCCCTCCGTGATGGAGGTGGCCCGCCTCCGCTCCAGAGAGTAGGAGAGCGCCGCCCGCCACGTCCCGACGTTGCCGCCGCCGCGCGGCCCCATGTCCCCGCCGTGGTCGCCCGGCACTACGCCGCCCATGTCGCCGCCGCGCCCGCTGCCGGACTCGGCACCCATGGCCATCCGGTCGGACTCCTGCTCCTGGGAGGCGGTGTCCTGCGCCTGCTCCGTGCCGGCTGTGGACGCCGTCCCTCCGGAGAGGCCCAGGAACCGGAAGAGCCAGAACTCGTTGTCGATGTTGAATGAGGCCGACAGGTTGGTGAGGAACGGCGCGAAGGTCCTCGGAGCGAGGTCGCCGTCCTCGGGTCTCTCGCCGGTCTCGAAGAGGCTGTGGGACGTGCTGAGCTGGAGCCCCTGGACCAGGTCGGAGCGGATCGAGTTGCTGATCTGCGTGGTCTGGAACCCGCGCCCGTCCTCCCGGGCGGCCACGAAGTCGTAGACGAACGGCGTGCTCGTGTTCAACGCCAGGAGCGTGATCTTCTCGTCCTGCGGCAGGCGACGGGGCTCGCCGGGCTGTCCGAGCTCGGCGCTGTCGGCGGCGGCCTCCTCGTCATCGCTCTCGACCTTGGCCTCGAACGTCTGGCTGAACGAGAGCGTGAGCGTGTTCCGGGCGCGCAGGCTGCGCCCTCCGAACACGCTGTCCTGGAGCGCGGTGATGGTGGGCTTCGGCGAGTACGACCAGCGGAGCGTGGGCGCGATCTTGTGCCGGATCCGGCTGAAGCGGGCGAAGCCGGGGAAGAACCCGTACAGTGCGGTGGTCAGGTTGGCGCCGGCGGAGAAGCGTAGCGGCTGGGCGATGAAGTCCTCGGTGCCGCCGGCGTCCAACGAATCGTTCCAGAGCCGGGTCTGTGCGTTCCGGACCCGGTTCCCGTTCATGGACACGTTCGGGCTCAGCGTGGTCCCCGTCCACAGGTTCTGCTGGAACCCCAGAGAGACACCCCAGCCGAGGGTCTCGCCCGTCTCCTCTTCCAGCGGCTCGTCCGGCAGCGCGGGGAACGGCGCCGCGGTGAAGTCCTCGATCTGTGAGGACAGCGGGTGGCGAACGGTTTCGAGGGACGGCTTCGGGCCCAGCGTCTCCTTCTGGTAGCTCAGGTTCTGGCCCAGGCTGAGCCGGCCCAGCGAGATCGACTGGTTCAACCGGGTCTGGACCGTCTCGCTGTCCCGGACCCCGGGCACCTCGGCCTCGAGCACGTCCCGGGTCTTCCGGTCCGCGCTCCCGCTCCCCCGCCACGTCACGTCCCACCCGGCACCCTCGCTGTTGTACAGCGTCATGGGCGAGAGGGAGAGCTGGAGCGACGGGAGCGTCATATCCACCTGCTCGGTGCTCAGCTGCTGCTGCCGCTCGGCGCCCAGCGTCATGGAGCCCCAGTCGAAGGACCGGTTCGCGCTGGCGCTCGACCGGATGCTCTGGTTCAGCTCGCGGGGGTCGAAGGAGTTCTGTCGCACGAAGTCCGCGGAGGACGCGTACCGCGCGTTCATCTGCAGCCGCGTCCGCTCGTCGGGCCGCCAGCTGTTGGTGGTGTTCAGCGTGAACTCCCGCCCCGCGGGCACGCCCTCCCGCTGCCGCCAGTAGTGCTTGGCGTTCAGGCTGCCCTGGAGGAACTGGCGCCGCCAGTAGTACGTGAGCGCGCCCTCCACCGCCGTCCAGTTCCCCGACCACCAGTCGAACGTGCCCCGGGCGCTGACATAGTCGTTGATCGCCCAGTAGAAGCCCACGTTGGAGATCTGGCGGCTGTAGCCGGCGTTGTTGCGGACGATGTCGTTCACGCCGAACTGGGGCATGAGCAGCCCGCTCCGCCGGCCCCGATTCGTGGGCGAGATCATCCACGGCAGCCAGAACACGGGGACGTCCTCGAACTGGAGCGTCACGTCGCGGGCCACCATCATTCCGCCATCCACCATCTTCAGCGACCGGGCCCGGAAGGTGTAGTGCGGGTGCTCCAGGTCGCACGACGTGAACTCGGTCCGCTCGCCGTAGAGCGTACTCTTCTCCCCTTCGTCGAGGAGGAACACCCGGTTGTTCGCTCCGAGAACGTACCACGTGGCCTGCCGGGTGAACCGCGTGCGGGCGCTCTCGGCCATCCCCACGTCGCGCTCGATGTCGAAGCAGACCCGGTCGCTCGTGACCGGCTCGTCCTCCCCCGACAGCACCGGGCTGCCGTAGCCGCATACCACGTCGGTCCCACCGTCGTAGACCAGGAGCGAGTCGGTCTCCAGCGCGTTCCCCTCCCGGGCGATCCGGGCGTCACCGGTGAGACGGAGCTGGTTGCTGTCAGCCCAGAAGACCGCGCCCTCGCCCCGGTACTCCGTCGACTCGTACCCCTCCAACGCCTCCAGCCGCTCCCGCACCGCCGCCTCCTCCATGGTCGCCACGTCCTCCCGCGGACGCCGCGCCGGCCGCTGCTCGATCCCTTCCCGCTCGCCCGGCCGGATCCGCCCCGTGTCCGGCGGGATCGGCGCCAACCGCCCGGGCAGCTCCGGCGGGCCCGAGTCCACCACCACGTCCTGGCCCGCCCGCGTCGTATCCACCGCCCCGGCCGCCGCGGAATCGCCGGCGGCGCCGGGCGCCAGACTGTCCACCGCCAGACTGTCCACCACCAGGCTGTCCACCGCCAGGCTGTCCACCGCCAGGCTGTCCATGGCCAGGCTGTCGGTGGTGTCGGGCTGGACGGGCGTCATGGGCAGCGTCCGGAGCCGCTGGAGCGCCCGCTGCCGGGGCGTGAGGGTGGTGTCCGGGGGCGTGGTGTCCCGGGCCGCGGTGTCCTGGGCGGTGGTGTCGGCCCGAGCCGTGTCCCGTGCCGTCCGGGTGGTGTCCTGCTGCGCCGCGAGCCCCGCGGGCGCCAGGAGGAGCGCCAGGAGGAGCGCCAGGGCGAGGGCCGGGAGCGCGGCCGGCGGGAGGATGCAATCCGACGGGCCGCCCTCACGGCGACGCGTCGCATCGGCTCTCCTCGCTAGCTGCTGCCCGTCCACTGGTCTTCGCGCTCCTCTTCCAGCTCGGCCATCCGCTTCTCCCGCCGCCGCTCCACACCCCGCACCAGCCAGATCCCCAGCTCGTAGAGCAGGAGGAGCGGCACCATGAGGAATATCGTAAGGATAACGACGTCCCCCGGGGTGATGAAGCTGGCCACGATGGTGATGATGACGATCGCCCACCGCCGGCCCTTCCGCAGCATCCCCGTGTCCACGACGCCCACCACGCCCAGCACCAGCATGACCACGGGCAGCTCGAAGACCAGCCCGAAGCCGAGGAGCGTGCGGACCACCACTGCCATATAGGGGCCGATGGTGATGTTCTGTTCCAGGGTGGCCTGTTGGAACTGGGCGAAGAACTGGAACATCACGGGCAGCGCCACCCAGTAGGAGAGCGCCATCCCGGCGAGGAAGAGGAGCAGCCCGAAGTAGAGCGCGGGCACGATGGCGCGCTTCTCCTCGGGCAGGAGCGCGGGCGCGAGGAAGATCCAGACCTGGTAGATCACCACGGGCGAGGCCAGGATGACGCCGGTGGTGAGGGTCAGCTTCAGTGTGACCAGGAACGGGTCCGCCGGGCTCAGGTAGGCCAGCTTGCCGTCCTCGTCGAGGAGCGGCCGGATCGGGTCGATGAGCAGCCCCAGCACGTCGAGGCGGGTGACCAGGAACCAGCCGATGACGGCGCCGATGGCCACGGCGATCAGGCTCCAGAGGATCCGCCAGCGCAGCTCCTCGAGGTGGTCGAGGAACGGCATCTCCTCGGCTCCGGACGAGCGCTTCCCGAACGCCTTGATCCGGTCCTTCAGAGGCTCGATCAGAGCGGCAGCTCCTCCTGGTTCTTCTCCTGCTCGAGGCGGGCCCGGGCTTCATTCAGGTCCTCGAGCTCCTCCACGAACTCGTCGATGTCCTGGAAGTTGCGGTACACGCTCGCGAAACGCACGTACGCCACGTAGTCCACTGCCCGCAGCTGCCCCATCACCAGCTCGCCCAGCTCACGGCTCGGGAGCTGGTCACGGCTGCTGATCTCGTCTTCGATGGCGTCCACCATCGCCTCGATCTCCGCCCCCGTGATCGGCCGCTTCACGCACGGCAGCCGCAGCGACCGGTGCAGCTTCTCCCGGTCGAAGCTCTCCACCGTGCCGTCGCTCTTGATCACCTGAACGGGACGCTCCTCGATGACCTCGTACGTGGTGAACCGCTGGCCGCACGACGCGCACTCCCGACGACGACGGATGGCCCGACCTTCCCGGCTCGTCCGGGAGTCCACCACCCGGTCCTCGGTCTCGTGGCAGAAGGGGCAGCGCATTACGGATGGGCCTCATTTCTCACGGCGGCACAGCGGAGCACGGCGGCACGGCGGCGGGGCCGGGAGCCCCATTTTGTCGCAACGCCGCAACGGAGCGCGACGCCGCGGCGGCGGCCTGCGTCGCGGGGATCCAACCTTCGGGGAGACATCCAGTGCTTCATTCTGTCTGTTTTCTGCCGGTGGGCCCGGCGTTCGCCGTGAACCCCACGCTGCGGCGTCGGCACACTCCGACACCGCATTCGAAGATCCGGGCGTACGCCCTCGCGGGCGGTTCACCCCTGCCGTTCGCTGCGCCGTTGCGCTCGCCGCGGCGTTGCGAGAAATGGAGCTGCCCAAACGCCGTGTTCGCCGTGGTCGCCGTGGCGCCGTGAGAGAACGAGGCCGCGTACACGCCGGTCGAAGACCCGCCGTTCCCCGCGCCTCTGTGTCCCTCTGTGTCTCCGTGTGCCGTTCACCCCATCCGCTCGAGTGCGGCCTCCGCCAGCCGTCTCGCGTCCGAGTTCGGGTAGCCGTCGACCACGCGCTGGAAGTACTCCCGGGCCCGGTCACGGTTGCCCTGCTGCTCGGCGATGACGCCGGCGCGATAGAGTGCGCGGGGCGCCGCGTCGGAGTTCTGGTACTGGCGGACCACTTCGTCGAAGGTGTTCAGCGCCTCGGAGAGGGCGTCCTCCATGACGTACGTCTCTCCGACCTGGAAGAGCGCCTGGGGCGCCATCCGGTGGTCGGGGAAGCTGTCCACGACCGACTGGAACGCCTGCCGGGCCGTCCGGGCGTTGCCCCGATCCATCTGCTCCAGCCCGATCTCGTAGAACTCCTGGCCCATGCTGAAGGTGTCGGGCGCCTCACCGCCCTCGGGCGCACCGCCCGGCGGCGCGCCGCCCGGCATCTGTCCCATCTGCTGGATGGCGTCCGCCAGCTGCTGATCGAACTGGTTCAGCCGGACCTGTACCTGCCCGGTGAGCTCGGCCACCTGTCCGAGCTCGTCATTGAGCTGGGAGAGCTGGTTGGCCAGCTCGCCGCGGACGTTCATCAGCCGCTCCGTGGTCACCTGGAGCGAGTCCAGGATCTCACGGTTCTGCAGCTGGAGGATCCGCAGGATGGAATCCTGGCGGGCCTCGACGCGGGTGAGGTCCTCGCGCACGTCCCGGATATCGCCCTTGGTGGCGCAACCGGTCAGGCCGGTCAGCGCCAGGACCAATGCCAGCCCCCCACGCACGAGCCGGCGGGCGCGGCAGCTGCCGCGCCCACCGGACTCGAACGTCAAGGAGAGGTCTGGGTTCACGGCCCGCCCGGGTTCCGCATCTGGTCACCACCGGACATGACCGTAAACTCGTCGCGCCGGTTCTTGGCCCAGGCGTCCTCGTTGCTCTCGTCCACCAGCGGTCGGTCCTCACCGAAGCTGACCGTAGTGATCCGGGATTCCGAGATGCCGAAGTTGACCAGGAAATCCTTGGCCGCTTCTGCCCGGCGCTGGCCCAGGGCGCGGTTGTACTCCACACTGCCGCGCTCGTCGGCGTGGCCCGCGATGCGGATCTGGACGTCCGGGTTCGCACGCAGCACCGCCAGCTTCTTCATGAGCGCCACCTCGGCCTGCGGCTTGATCTCACTGCGATCGAAGTCGAAGAAGATCATCTCCTCGATGATCGCCGTCGCCGCCTCGGTCTCGGCCTCGATGGCCCGCTCCCGAGCCTGCGCCGCCTCGATGCTGTCCTGACGGGCCTGCTCGCGCAGCCGGGCCAGGCTGTCCGCCCGTGCCTCGGCCCGAGCTTCCGCGATGCTATCCTGCCGCATCTGCTCGAGCTCCTCCGGCGTGGGGCCTTCCGGCTCCGGCGGACCACCACAGGCCGCCGCGCCACCCAGCGCCAGCGCGGCCACTACGACAGGAATCGTAAAACGGTGCTTCATTGCGTGCCTCTCCTCGTTGCAGTTGGATTCCACATTCTGTTCCGGCTGGTCACCCGTGAAGCCCTCAATCATCGTGCCGCCACGAGTTCGGACGCGTCCATCAGAACCGGAGACCAACTCGGCATCCGGTAGCGTCCACCGGTCACCAGCGGACGGATCCGTCCCGTGACCAGATCGATAACATACAACCCCATCCCATCCTCGCGCACCCCGCTGAACACGATATGACGTCCATCGGGCGCCCACGAGGGGTCCTCACTGCGGCCTTCGGCCGTAATCTGCTGGACCGTGCCGCCCGGCCGGTCGGCGTTGGCGACCATCACCTGGAACACGCCGCCGCGCGACCGACCGTGAAAAACAACCTGCGATGTCCGGGGTGACCATTCGGGGGAAGTGTAGTATCCGGGCCCCTCGAGTTCAAACGGCGTGATGAGCACGGCGTCGCCGCCGTCGGCCGGCATGGTGAAGATCTGGGGGTTGCCGAGGCGATCCGACTGGAAGACGATCCGGCGCCCGTCCGGAGAGTACGACGGGTGCATGTCGATGCGGGAGCCCCGGCTCAGGCGCCGCAGGCAGCAGTCCCGGTCCAGGTCGTAGTCGTGGATCTCCATCCCTCGATCGAGCCAGAGCGCCACCGCCAGGCGGCCACCGTCGGGGGCGAAGGCCGGCGTCTGGGCGGGCAGCCCCCGTTCGGTGATGGTCTCCTCGGCGCCCGTGGCCATGGTGCGCACCACGATTCGGTCGCTCTCCACGTAGTCGGTGGCGCTGAACGCCACCCGCCCGCCATCGGGCGACCAGATGGGCGAGTAGATGGACTCGTCCTCGGTGATCCGCCGGAGGTTCTCGCCGTCGGAGTCCACCACCAGGAGCTCGTGCCGGCCATCGGCCCGCAGGCGGGTCAGGACCAGCCGGGTGGCGGCGATCCCCGGCTCGCCGGTGGCCCAGCGCACCACCTCGTCGGCGGTGGCGTGGACCGCCATCCGGAAGTCGGGGTCGTCGAGCGGCGGCAGCTCGAAGTACTGGATCTCACGGACCGACCCGTAGACGACGTCGTGGAGCGCCAGCCGCAGGCCGTAGCCGCCCTCGTCGAGGCCCTCCATGGATCCCGTAACCAGGTAGACCACGCCCAGGTCGTTCCACGCCGCGTAGTCCGCCGTGCCCTCCTGGAGCGCTACGGGGATGGTGTGGAGCATCTCGAAGCGGTCGCTGTAGTCGAGGTCGCGACGGATGATCCGGTGCACCTCCTCCTGCGCCCGACCGAGCCCCTGGCCCGTGAACGGCTGCACCGCCACCCGGTCCCGGTACTCGGTCTGGTAGACCAGCCGGAGGCGTACCCCCGACGGCATGGTGGTATCGGGCTCCTGGGCACGCGAAGGCGCGAAGGCCGCGAAGATCATCGCGAAGGACGCGAAGAACGCGAAGGTGGCCGTGCTGAAACGTTTCATCTCGGCGGCTCGATCTCCAGCTGAACGGGCAGGAACGATCCGGCGTAGGCCTCGGGCAGCTCCCCGAATGCGCCCTGTTTGCCGGCGGTCTCCACGGCTCCCTGTACGGCGAAATCGAAGCGAAGGTTCCCTGACGGCTCGACCATGCGGATGTCCCGCACGCCGCCATCGGGCGTGATCTCGAAGTAGACCACGCCCACCGGCCGCGACTCGTCGCTCCACCGGAAGTACCGGTTCACCTGGATGATGACGTTGGACAGGTACTCGGGGAACGGGAACTCCCGGCCCTCGGTGGCGATGTCGAGGTTCTCGCCGCCGCTGACGGCGCTGTCCGGCGGCTCCTCGGTGGTCTCGGCCCTCGGCTCGGGCGTCTCCGGCGGCTTCTCGATGTCCTCCCGCTCCGGCTCCGGCTCCGGCTCGGGCTCCTCGACCGCCTCGCTCTCGGGCTCCGGCTCCGGCTCCGGCTCCGGCGGCTGGGGCTCCGGCTCCGGCTCCGGCTGCGGCGGCTGGGGCTCGGGCTGCACGAGCTCCGCCTGCTCCTCCGCCATGAGGTGCACCTCCAGCGAGACGGTCTCGAACTCGATCGGCTCCGGCGGGCGGGCGAAGACGACGAGGGGCACCAGCAGGATCGCGTGGATCGCCAGCGAGACCCCCAGCGCCGTGGGGCTCGGACCGCGTCTCACAGCAGGACCCGACCGGTCATGGCTCCCGCCCACGGGGCGGTGTTTCCAGCACCAGGTTCACCTGCGCCACATCGACCTCACGCAGCAGGCTGAAGAGCTCCATCACCTCGCCGTACATGACGCGGCGGTCGCCCCGGACGAAGACCGGCGCGTTCGGCCGGTCCTCCATGTAGCCCGGGAAGATCTCCAGGAACTCCTCCCGGCTCGACATGGGCACGTCGTCCAGGAAGATGGCGCCGTCCTCGCCGATGGTGACGATGACACCCTCCGTCTGCGTGATGGGCCCGGCCTCCGCACGGGGCAGCTCCACCTCCACGCCGCCCTGCAGGATCGGCGCCGTGATGATGAAGATCACCAGCAGCGTGAACGCCACGTCCACGAGGCTCGTGACGTTGATTTCCGCGGTCAGAGGGAGTCGGTTGCGAGACTGCCCGGGTTGCCACATGCGTCAGGCTCCCTTCGCTCGCCTGCGGCTCGCTCCGGTCGCAACAGGCTCGGCTGCGCCTCGCAACAGGCGGCCTGCGGCCGCAACAGGCCGTTCGCCGCCGGCGGCGGCGAACGGCAACAGGCTCGCCGTGACGGCTCGCAACGGGCGCCCTGCGGGCGCAGCGGCTCGGCCCTCCGGGCCTCGCAATCGGCTCGCTTCGCTCGCAGAGGCTCGCCGCGGGGCGGCGTCGCAGGGAACTGCGGCCACCGTATCGGCGGGCGCAAGGGCCGCTCTGAGGCCGGCGGGTCGCGCCCTTGCGAGCCGCAGGCGAGCGTGTTGCGAGGTCGAAGACCGAGCCCATTGCGAGGCAAAGCCGAGCGTGTTGGGAGGCCGCAGGCCGACCCTGTTGCGAGGCGAAGCCGAGCCGCTGCGGCGCCACGGGCGCCGCCTGTTGGGAGGCCGCAGGCCGACCCTGTTGCGAGGCCGCAGGCCGAGCCTGTTGCGGTGCCGCAGGCGCCGCCTGTTGCGCCGCGCGAGCGCGGCGCCGTTCGTGAACCGGCTCACAACAACTTCTCCTTCGCCAGCGTCCCCACGAACTCCGACGCAAACCCTTCCAGCTCGCCGCCGAAGAAATTGAGCCGGTTCACGAAGTAGTTGTACCCGATGACGGCGGGGATGGCCACGGCCAGGCCGGCGACGGTCGTGACCAGCGCCTCGGCCACGCCGGGGGCCACGGCGCCGATGTTGGCGCTGCCGGTGGCGGTGATGCCGAGAAACGCGTTCATGACGCCGATGACGGTGCCCATGAGGCCCAGGAGCGGGCTGACGTTGCCGATGACGGCGAGCCAGACCAGGCCCACGGCCATGTCATCGCGCTCTTCGGACTGGCCCTTCTCGAGGACCAGTCGCATGGCCTGGAGCTGGGCCTCGGAGAGGCCGTTACTGTCGACGTTCTCGTTCTGGAGCGCGCCGGGTCGGAGGTCGTTGAAGAACTCGAGCCCCTGCTTGAAGACCCGGGTGTAGGGCGAGTCGGGGAGCCGGGCGAGGGTACGGTAGGCGTCCCTGAGCTGCTGCGTCTTCTCGATGGCCTGGAGGAACCGCTCGCCCTGGCGGTTCAGCTTCCGGAACTGCTGCCACTTCCAGACCATCACGGCCCAGCTCGCCACGGAGAAGAGAGCGAGTACGAGGAGGATGGTCTGGGTGGCGGCGGTCCCGCCGAGGATCATGTCCATGGGCCCCTGTGGGGCCGGTCCCATCTGGGCCAGCAGGTTCACCGGTCGGTCCCTTCCTTCGCCATTGGATCGTGCTCCGCGATGTGATCGAGGGTGCGGCGGAGCCCTTCGGCCAGCGGCGTCGCCGGCGCCCAGCCCACACCCTTCAGTTTGCTGTTGTCGAGCGACGAGTGCTGCAGCTCGCCCGGCCTCGCCGCCGCGTGCCGCACCTCCACCTCACGCTCGCCGGCGGCCATGATGGACTCGGCCAGCGCGTTCACCGACGTCTCCACGCCCGTCCCCACGTTGTACGCCCGTTCGTCCAGCGCCGTTCCGACGGGGCCCAGCGGCAGGTCGGCGGCCGCCATGTTGGCCGCCACCACGTCGCCCACGTAGACGTAGTCCCGGGTCTGCTCGCCGTCGCCGAAGACGGTGAGCGGCTCGCCGGCCAGGACGGCCCGGCCGAAGATGGCCACCACACCGGCCTCGCCGTGGGGGTCCTGCCGGGGGCCGTAGACGTTGGAGTAGCGGAGCGCCACGTAGTCGAGGTCGTGGATCCGGGCGTAGTAGTACAGGTACTGCTCGCCCGCCAGCTTGGTGACGCCGTACGGGCTCTCGGGCAGCTTCGGCGCCGTCTCCGGCGTGGGCCGGAGCCCGGGCTCGCCGTAGATCACGCCGCCCGACGAGATGAAGATGACGCGGCTGCGGTGCCGGCGTGCGTTCTCCAGCACGTTGAGGAGCCCGTCGATGTTGATCCGTGCGTCCCTCCGGGGGTCGGCCACGGAGACCCGTACATCGATCTGGGCCGCATGGTGGCTGACGACGTCGAACTCCACGTCCGCGAAGAGGGCGGAGAGCTCCGGGTCGCCGATGCCCATGTGGAGGAACTCGGCGTCCGGCGGGAGGTTGGCCCGTCGTCCGCTGGAGAGGTCGTCCACGATCCAGACCCGGTCGCCCCGGGCCAGGTACGCGTCGGCCACGTGGCTCCCGATGAACCCGGCCCCACCCGTCACCAGCACAGTACGGCTCATCTGTCTTCAGCACTCCATCATTCGGTCGCGGAATCGTTCGGTCGCGGAGGGATCGCCGCACGTGCGGCGGTCCGGAACGCGGGGCAAAGTGCGGGCCGCGCACCCTGGGGGCAAGACGATGGCCCTGGCCCACACGCGAGCACCACCGGCGCCGCGAGGGAGAGCGGGCCGGTGGCGCGGGGAGAGCAGCAGGATCGCGCTACGGGATCCGGTGGGTCCGTCGTACGCGGATCCCGTCCTCGAGCCGGGTCAGCATAAGGCGCTCGACGCGGACGGTGGCCACACGGTCGCCGACCCGTACCACGCGGAGCCGGGCCACGTTCTCGGACGGCAGCTGCTGGACCCGGGCGAACGCGTCGCTCACCCGCCGCCCCCGAGCGGCCCGCCGGGGGATGTAGGCGGTAAAGACGTCGCCGACCTGCACGCCGTCCCGCCCGCCGAGGTCCACGAAGCCGATGTCCGCGATGGATGGGAGCGGCGGGTCGTCGACGAACTCGATGACGCGACCCTCCAGGTCGTAGCCGCCCTCGACCTCCTCGGCCTCCTCCACCGCGAAGTCCGGGTACACGGGCATGGTGGTGGCCAGCTGGCCGCGGTGGACCTCGCCGTACTGGGTCTCGATACGGCCGAACATGACCTCGTCCTCGAGGCGCGTGACCCGGATCACGCCCGTGGGCTCCAGCACCCGGCCGCCGTCCATGCGCTCGCCCACGCGGATGAGGAGCAGCCGCTGGTCGATGGCCGGCCGCTCGATCCCTTCGTACGTCATGTAGACCTCGTCCTGGGGGTGCGCCGTCGGTGGCGTGCCGACCTCGCGGTTCTCCCGCAGCGCGGCGATGAAGACGCCCCGGACGTCCAGGTCATCCGGGTCGCCCACGAACGGCGCCGCGTTGAACACGCCCGACTTCACGGGCACGTTCTCCGTGGTCGGCTCCGAGAGGAGCGTCGAGTCCGACCGGTCGTCCTGCGGTTGGACCGGCGGCGGGCGGTAGAAGACCGTGCGGATGGGCGATTCCGGCCCGCCCATGGCCACCCGCGGCTCCGGCTCCGTATCCCCGCGGATCCCCGGGATGACCAGCACCTCGTCCGGGTAGATCCAGTGAGGGTCCTCCACCACCGTGGTGTTGGCCTCGTAGATGGTGGGCCAGTCGAAGGGGTCGCTGAAGTAGTAGGCCGCGAGGTCCCAGAGGGTGTCACCGCGACGCACCACGTGCTCCCGCTCCTCCACCGGCTCCTGTGCCGCGAGCGGCGCCGCCAGTGTCGTCGCCGTCAGCAGCCCGATGAGGCACGCTACCCGTTTCATGGTGGCTCTCCTTCCAGAGCAGATCCTGTCACGTGTGGCGCGGGGCCGCAGCATGCGGTGGGAGAACGAGCCAAAGCTACCGGCCAAGTCAGGGCATGTCAATCTGTTAGACCGCCCGGCGCAGCACCAGCGCGTCCTCCTCAGGACGGCTGTAGTACCCGGGGCGCCGACCCACCGGCTCGAAGCCGTGCCGCCCGTACAGCGCCTGCGCACCCGCGTTCGACGCCCGGACCTCCAGGAACACGTGCTTCACGCCCCGCTCCCGCAGCCATTCCAGCACCGTCTCCACCAGCCGGCCCGCGATCCCCCGCCGGCGCCAGCCGTCCGCCACCGCCACGTTCCCCAGCTCCGCCTGGTTCGCCACCGCCCACACCACCGCGTACCCCACCACCTCACTGTCGGACTCGGCCACCCAGAGCCCCGTCCCCTTCCGCTCCAGCAGACTCCGGAACGTGTTCATCGTCCACGGCACCGCGAACGACGCCCGCTCGATGGCCAGCACCCGGTGCAGGTCCTTCCGCGTCATCGTTCGGATGCGGATCTCCGACCTCGACTCGGCCCCGTCCCGCGCCCCGAGCCCCGGCTCCCGGTCCGTGGGGCTCACCGTTGCCATCTCCTCATCGCCTCATCCCCGGATCCCCCGCTCCGCGCTCGAGCCCCGGACGTACAGCGGCTCCCACGCCGCCGCGTCGGCCACCCGCCCCACCGACGGGTGCCCGTGCGCCAGCCAGAGGAGCGACGACGCCCGGGGCCACACGTCCGGCGCCCCGAGCCGCGCGTCGAGCCCCGCCGCCGAGGCCGCCGCCGCCATCCCGGCGCCGTGCTTCTCGAGCCCTTCCCCGACGAACAGAACCCCTGCCCCGGCCTCCGCCCCTGCCCCTGCCCGGACCAGCGCCGCCGCGATCTCGTCCACGCTCCCCACCATCGGCGCCACCACCTCGGCCAGCTCCGACGCGCCCACCCGCCAGCAGCCGGCATAGGCCTCCTTGCGCCGGGCGTCGAACAGGGCGCAGACGGGGACGCCGGCGTCGAACCCATCCGCCGGGTCGGGCTCGTCTCCCGCCACCACCGCCGACACCGCCGCCGCCAGCAGGCTGGAATAGGCGACGAGGGGCACGTCCAGCGCCATCGCCAACCCCTTCGCCGTGGCGCCGGCCACCCGCACGCCCGTGAACGAGCCCGGCCCCGCGCCCACCACCACCTCGCCGATCTCCGCCCGGGCCACGCCCGCCGTCTCCAGCGCCTCCTGCAGCCCGGGCACCGCCGTCGACGCGTGCCGGCTCCGGACCCCCAGCTCCACCTCCGCCAGGAGCTCCCCGTCCCGGGCCACGGCCACGCTGCCCACCCACGTCGACGTCTCGATGGCCACCCGGATCACGGGCCCACCTCCCCGGCGCCCTCCGGCGACTCCGGCGACTCCGGCGACTCCGGCGGCTCCGGCGGCTCCGGCGACTCCGGCAGCGGCGGCACCGCCGGCGACCCGCCCAGGCGACGAACCTCGACGCGACGCAGCGACACCGCCCCGTCCCCGTCGCCTTCGGGGAACGACAGCGTCACCTCCCACCGATCCGGCGGCAGCAGCTCCTCGGCCCGGTCCGGCCACTCCACGAGCACCACCTGCCGGCCCTCGCCCAGCTCCTGCCAGCCCAGCTCCCAGACGTCGTCCGGGTGCTCCAGGCGGTAGAGGTCCAGGTGAAAGACCCGGAGGCCCTCGTCGGCGTCGGCGTCGGCGTCGGCGTCGGCGACCCCCGCGACCCCGGCGACCCCGGCGACCCCGGCGACCCCGGCGGCCCCGGCGGCCCCGGCCTCGTAGCTGAACAGGAGGTTGTACGTAGGCGAGGGCATGGGCCCGGTCACGCCCGCGCCGCGTGCGATCGCCCGGGCGAGGACCGACTTGCCGGCGCCGAGCGGGCCGCGCAGCACGGCGACGAGGGGCGGCGCCACCTCACCGGCGGCCACGGCCTCGCCCACCCCGCGGCCCCAGGCTTCGAGGGCGCGCTGGTCGAGCGTGGCGGTGCGGGCGGTATCGGCGGTGTCGGTCTCGGAGCTGCCCACGTCCAGTGCGAATCCTTCCGTCAACACGGTTTCATTGAAACACGGCGGCACGGCGCCACCGCGGGCACGGCGAACGGCGTGCGGCACACAAAAAACATAGTGAAAGTGGGGGCCGAGGCCAGATGATGATGGGCCGCTGCGGGTGGCGCTCTCATTCTCTCACGGCGACACGGCGAAGCACGGCGGCACAGCGAACAGCTGGGGTCGGCTTCCTGCGGTTCTCCCCTGTCCGCGAATCCTCCACCTCGCCGGCGACGTGGAAACCCACCGGATCAACCCCCGGAGAACGAAGGTCGAATCCGCCTCGAAGGTGAATTCCCGCCTCGAAGCCTGCCGCAACGCGCCGTGCTCGCCGTGTCCCGCCGTGCCGCCGTGAGAAATGGGGATGCGCGAAGACGCTTGTGGCCCATGATGGTTTCCGTCTCCGACGCCCTGCGCCGCCCTATACCCCCAGCTTCGCCTTCACTTCGTACAGCTCGTCCCTCAGCCTGGCCGCGCGCTCGAAGTCCATTTCCGCGGCGGCCTGCTTCATCTGCTCTTCCAGGATCTTCGCCCACTGCTCCAGGTCCACCTCGTCGGCGTAGCTCGGCCGGGCCTCCTTGACCTTGGCCATGGGCGCGATGCGGGCGTCGGCCACGCGGGTGGACATGAGCATCTCGTCGACCGTCTTCACGATGGTGGTCGGCTCGATGCCGTGCTCCTCGTTGTACGCCTGCTGAACTTCCCGGCGTCGCTCCGTCTCGTCGATGGCCTCGCGCATGGACCTGGTGATCCGGTCGGCGTACATGATGGCGCGGCCCTCCACGTTCCGGGCGGCCCGGCCCACCGTCTGGATCAGGCTCCGTGCGTCCCGGAGGAAGCCCTCCTTGTCGGCGTCGAGGATGGCGACGAGGCTGACCTCCGGCAGGTCGAGGCCCTCCCGGAGCAGGTTGATCCCCACCAGCACGTCGAACTTCCCGAGTCGCAGGTCCCGGAGGATCTCGATCCGCTCGATGGCGTCGATGTCGGAGTGCATGTACCGGACGCGGACGCCCACCTGGTGCAGGTAGTCGGTCAGGTCCTCGGACATCCGCTTGGTCAGCGTGGTCACGAGCACGCGCTCGTTCTCGTCTTCCCGGGCCCGGATCTCCGCCAGCAGGTCGTCGATCTGGCCCTTCACCGGCCGGACCTCGATCTCCGGGTCCACCAGCCCCGTGGGCCGGATCAGCTGCTCCACCACCACACCGCCGCTCTGGGTCAGCTCGTAGTCGCCGGGCGTGGCACTGACGTAGATGATCCTGTCCAGCAGGCTCTCCCACTCGTCGAACCGGAGCGGGCGGTTGTCCAGCGCGCTCGGCAGCCGGAACCCGTGCTCCACCAGCGTCATCTTCCGGCTCCGGTCGCCGTTGTACATCCCCCGGATCTGGGGCAGGCTCTGGTGGCTCTCGTCGAGGATCACCAGGAAGTCGTCGGGGAAGTAGTCGTACAGGCACGCGGGGCGCTCCCCCTCCTCGCGGCCGGCGATGTGGCGGGAGTAGTTCTCGATCCCGGGGCACGTCCCGATCTCACGCATCATCTCCATGTCGAAATTGGTGCGCTGCTCGAGCCGCTGCGCCTCCAGCAGCCGCCCGTTGCTCCGCAGCTCCAGCAGCCGCTCCTCCAATTCGATCTTGATCCGCTCCACCGCCCGCTCGATCCGGCCACGGTCCGTGACGAAGTGCGTGGCCGGGTCGAGCGGGCGGTGGACCGGATCAAGATCGAATTGGAGGAGCGGCTGCTGGAGCTGCGCAGCAACGGGCGGCTGCTGGAGGCGCAGCGGCTCGAGCAGCGCACCA
>JAWODW010000098.1:0-14992 GCA_046483065.1 Longimicrobiales bacterium
GTCGTCCGCCGGGAATCGCCCCCCTTCCAGGCCTCGTACACGCTGCCATACCGGGTGGACGAGCGGGACACCGGCGATGACGCGCCGTTCTTCGGACCGCCGGGCCCCGCGGCGCTGGAGTCGACGCCGCTGATCCAGGTGGAGGACCCCCGGATCGTGGAGACCGCCCGGCAGATCGCCGATGGCGCCACGGACCCGGCGGTCGTAGCTCGTCGCCTGAAGGACTGGGTCTACGAGCGGCTGGAGAAGAATATCACGCTGAGCATCCCGAGCGCCGTGCAGGTGCTGGAGATGGGCCAGGGCGACTGCAACGAGCACACGGTGTTGTACGTGGCGCTGGCCCGTGCACTGGGCCTCCCGACGCGCACGGCGGTGGGCCTGGTCCACGTGAACGGCCGGTTCTACTACCACGCGTGGCCGGAGGTCTGGCTCGACGAGTGGGTCGCGGTGGACCCGACGCTCGACCAGTACCCCGCCGACGCCATGCACCTGCGGTTCCTGGTGGGCGGGCTGGCCCGCCAGGTGGAGCTCATCCGGCTGATCGGCCGCCTCGACCTCGATATCGTGAGCAGCACATGATCCGCCTGGAAGGCCTGACGAAGACGTACGGGAAGTTCACCGCCGTGCACCCGCTGGACCTGGAGGTACCGGCGGGCCAGCTCTTCGGGTTCCTGGGGCCGAACGGTGCCGGGAAGACGACGACGATCCGGATGCTGACCGGGGTGCTCCGGCCCACGGCCGGCCGCGTGCTCATCGGCGGCCACGACGTGGCGGTGGCGCCGGGGCGGGCGAAGCAGCTCCTGGGCTATATCCCGGACCGGCCGTTCCTCTACGAGAAGCTGACGGGCCGTGAGTTCCTGCGCTTCGTCAGCGGGCTCTGGGGCCAGGACGGGAAGGCGGCGGAGCAGCGGGGCGAGGAGCTGCTGGACCTGTTCGAGCTGGCCGACTGGAAGGACACGCTCATCGAGAGCTACAGCCACGGGATGCGGCAGAAGCTGCTGATCAGCTCGGCGCTGATCCACGGCCCGCGGCTGATCGTGGTGGACGAGCCCATGGTGGGGCTGGACCCCCGGGCCGCCCGGATGATCAAGGACCTGCTGCGGACGTTCGTGGAAGAGGGCGGCACGATCTTCATGTCCACGCATACACTGGAAGTGGCGGAGGCGCTGTGCGACCGGATCGCCATCATCCAGGACGGCCGGATCCGGGCGGATGGCACGATGGAGGAGCTCCGGGCGGAGGCGGAGGCGGGCGCCGTGGGGCTCGAGGAGATCTTCCTGAAGCTGACGGGCGGCGAGGACGTGGCCGAGCTCATCGCGTCGCTGAAGAAGGTCGCGGAGGGCTGACGGGTGGCCACGCGCGTCCCCCTCTTCGGCGGGCTGGCGGAGGAGTTCGAGCCAGGCCGGTCGACCCGGATCAGCACGCTCCATCTCCTGGCGCCGAAGTGGCGTTCGATGCGCCGGCGCTCCGGTGGCGAGGGGGGTGGGGCCCGGGCGCTGATCCTGGGGTTCGTGGGCTTCCTCTTCTTCATGATGATGTTCGGCATCCTGTTCCGGATGCTGATCTACTTCCGACAGGCGGAAGGGATCGGGGAGGTGCTGGCGGTGAAGCTCATGAGCCTGGTGCTGCTGAGCTTCATGGCGATCCTGCTCCTGTCGAACGTGATCGCGGCGCTCTCGAGCTTCTTCCTGGCCCGGGACCTGGAGCTGCTCATGGCGTCGCCCACCGACACGCTCAAGGTCTACGGCGCCCGCCTCCTGGAGACGCTGACCTACTCGTCGTGGATGGTGGCCCTCATGATGGTGCCGCTCCTGACCGCGTACGGCGTGGTCTATCGGGGCGGGCTGCTCTTCGCGGGGGTGTCGCTGGTGACCATGGCCGCGTTCTTCGTGATCCCGGCCGTGGCGGGCAGCGCCGTGACGCTCCTGCTGGTGAACGTGTTCCCCGCCCGGCGGGCCCGGGACCTCCTGGCGCTCATCGGGCTCTTTGCCGCCGCCGGCGTGATCCTCCTCTTCCGCCTGCTCCGCCCGGAGCAGATCATGAGCCCGGAAGGGTTCAACAGTCTGGTCGACTTCATCGCGGCGCTCCAGACGCCGGGCTCGGTATGGCTGCCGAGCGAGTGGGCGGCGGAGGCGATCATGGCGCCGCTCCGGTCGGGCCGGGCCGACTGGTTCCCCCTCATCCTGCTGGTGAGCACGGCCGGTGGTCTGGTGGTGGCGGGGGCGTGGCTTCACGGCCGGTACTTCTCCGAGGGGTTCAGCAAGGCGCAGGAAGGGGCCTCGCTGAAGGAGGCTACGGAGCACCGGGGCTCCGTGGTGGACAGGGTCTTCGGGCGGCTCGCGCCTGCGGGCCGGGCGTTGGTAGTGAAGGACATCCGGACCTTCTTCCGGGACACGACCCAGTGGAGCCAGCTGATCCTGCTGGCGGTGCTGGTGGTGGTGTACGTGTACAACATCAAGGTGCTGCCGCTGTACACGGGCGTGGAGGTCGGGTTCTTCCTGGTGAACGTGGTCAGCTTCCTGAACCTGGGGCTGGCCGGGTTCGTCCTGGCGGCCATCGCCGCCCGGTTCCTGTTCCCGACGGTGAGCCTGGAGGGCCGGACGCTCTGGCTGCTCCGCTCGTCGCCGCTCCAGCTCCGCCGCCTGGTGTGGAGCAAGTACTGGGTCAACGTGGTGCCGCTCCTGGTGGTGGCCATCACCCTGACGGCAGGGACCAACTACATCCTGGAGATCGGCCCGTTCGTCATGGTCCTGTCGCTGGTTACCATCACGGTCATGACGTTCGCCATCGCCGCGCTGGCGCTGGGCTTCGGCGCCATGTTCCCCCGCTTCGACACCACGAATGCCGCCGATATCCCCACGGGGTTCGGCGGGCTCCTCTTCATGATGACCGCCATCGCGTATCTGGCGGCGGTCATCGTCCTCGAGGCGTGGCCCGTGTACGCAGTGCTCCAGGCCCGGCTCAACGACGAGCCGCTGGCCACCGGCGCCATCGTGTGGCTGGGGGCCGGGCTCGCCGGCGCGGCCCTCCTCTCGGCGCTGGCCATCTGGCTCCCGCTCCGGGCGGCCGTCCGCCGGATCGCCGTCCTCGAGGTGTAACCGTGGCCGCGGAGACGCGCCGGGCCGCCGACCTGGAGCTGGCCCTTGGCGCGGCGCACGCCGCGGGTGTGGTGGTCATGGAGACGTTCGGGACGGACCCGGAGGTGCGCCACAAGGGCCCGGACCAGCCCGTGACCGAAGCGGACCTGGCGGCGGACGCCCTGCTGAGGGAGCGACTCATGGGGGCGCGTCCGGGGTACGGCTGGCTGTCGGAGGAGAGCGTGGATCGACCGGATCGGCTCGAGCGGTCCCGGGTCTGGGTGGTGGATCCGGTGGACGGGACCCGCTCCTTTATCCAGGGGTACCGGGAGTTCGCGGTGAGTGTAGCGTTGGCCGAGGCCGGGAGGCCCGTGGTGGGCGTGATCTACAACCCGGCGGCGGACCACGTGGTGTGGGGCACGGCCGGGGGTGGTGCCTGGTCCGTGGAGGGCTGGAGCGGTGAGTTGGAGGTCGGCGGTGAGGGCTCCATGGCAGGGGCCCTCTGCCTGGACGCTCGGACGGCGCCGGAGGATACCCTCCTCGCCTCCCGGAGCGAGCGGAAGGCCGGTGAGTTCGAGGCGTTCGAGGCCGGGTGGACGATCCGGGAGGTGGGCAGCACGGCGTGGAAGCTGGCGGGCGCCGCCATGGGGTGGGGCGCGTATATCAGCCGCGGCCCGAAGTCGGAGTGGGACGTGGCGGCGGGCGTGCTGATCGTGGGCGAGGCGGGGGGTGTGGTGACCGACATGGATGGAAACGCCATCACGTTCAACCGACCGCGGCCGTACGTGCACGGTGTGGTGGCCGCCCGCCCGGCGGTCCACGGCCCGCTCGTGGGACGGGCCCGGACGCTGCCGGCGCCGCGGCTCGACAGAGAAGCGTGGACGGGTGACGAGGAGGGATGACCATGTGGTACTGGATCGGAGGGGTACTGGCGCTGCTGCTCGGGATCTACATCGGGCTCGGGTTCCCGGGGCTCCCGGGACGCGAAGATCGGGTACTGCCGGGAGGCAGGAAGCGTCGGAAGCGGCACTTCACGCCGCTGGACCTGCTCCGCAGCGAGGACAAGGCCAGCGACAAGCGCCGGAGGGGCGACCGATGATGGGGGCTCCATGAGCGGTGGCCTGCGTCCCGAGCAGTTCCGTCTCGTCCACGAGGTGGCCGTCCGGTTCCGGGACCTGGATCCCATGGACCACGCCCACCATTCCCTGCCTCTCATGTACTGGGAGGACGCCCGGGCCCGGTACTGGCGGGAGGTGGCGGGCCGGCGGGACGTGACGGCCATCGACTACGTGGTGGGCGAGTTCACACTCCGCTACCACCAGCGGATCACGTTCCCGGCCACGCTCCGGGCGGGGGTCCGGGTCACGCGCCTGGGCGAGAAGAGCTTCGACATGGAGTACGGCCTTTGGGACGCCGACGGCCGACTCATGGCCTCGGGGAACAGCACCCAGGTCATGTTCGACTATGACGCCGGCCGGTCGAAGCTCCTGGACCCGGAGACCCGGGCACGGATCGAGGCGTTCGAGGGGCGCCGCCTCACGTCAGCGCCTGGATCCCCACCAGGCTGATCCCGATGATGGCGCCCAGCACATAGCCCAGGTAGATGATGAGCTGGAGCTCCCGCTGGGTCACGCTCCGGACCAGCTCCTCCACCTTCTGCATGGGGTATTCCAGGATCTTCTGCTCCACGCGACCGGCCACATCCACCCGTTGGGCCACGTCCGGGACCTGCTCCTGCAGCCACCCCCAGAGCGGCTCGTCGATGGCCTCCCGGATCCGGGAGGCCGCGTCCTCGCCCACCAGGCTCGCCGGCCGGCCGATCGGCCGCTCGAGGGCGAGCTGGACCCCGCGTTCGGCGATCTCCTCCGCCATGCTCCGGGCCTCCGGGCTCCGGGCCGCGGCCACCAGCGCGTCGGCCACGTTGTCGGAGGAGAGGCGTCCCAGGAGGTCGCCCCAGGTGCGGTCCTCCGCGGCGCCCAGCGTGGACCGGAGCTTCTCGACCAGGAACTCGCCGGTGCCCGGGTCGCGTGCCACGCCGAGGACCCAGCCGACGACGGTGTCCTTCACCTGCTCCACACTGGGATCGCCAGGTCGGCCCAGGACATCCACCACGGGGCGCCGGAGGAAGTCGACGATGGCGTCGTTCACGCTCCGGGCCATGGCATCGCGCACGGCGTCGTCGTGGAGCAGCTCCGAGAGGTTGGCGGCGCCCTCGGTCTCCATGGTCTTGATAACCCGGTCCACGGTGTCGGGCGGGATGATGAGCGCCGCCACCACCCGCTTGTAGAAGTTCAGGTCCTGGAGGAACCGCTCCAGGAGCCGGTGCAGGACGGCCCGAACCCGTTCCCGTGCCTCCGGGTCCTCGAGGAGCGAGGCGAGGCGCTCGATGGCGAGGGGGAGATAGCCGGCGATCCCTTTCTCCACGGCGGACACGAGGCCTACGGGGAGGATGTCCTCGAACGTCTGGTCGGGCTCCAGGAGCCGCTCGGTGGTGCGGGCCAGGTAGTCCTGGATGGCCCGTTCGAAGCCCGGGCCGCCCACGGCGTCGGCGATGAGGCGGTGGGCCAGCTCCGTGAGCGCCTCCTCCCGCTCCTCGGTAAGGATCTCGGAGACGGGCCGGTCCCGTACCTCGTCCATGAGCCGGGCGGTCCAGCCCCGGGCCGCGTCCTCGAAGGCCTCGGACGCCAGGTACCGGTCGAGGCGCTGGAGCGCCGAGTCGGCCACGTCGTCGAGGATCGGCCGGACCTCGGCCACCACGGCGGCGGGCAGCAGCTCCCGGAGACTCCCCCGCTCCCGCTCCAGGAGGTCGGTCAGGAAGGCATCGAGGCGGTCGCGGAACGCGTTGCGGAACGTTGGCTCGGCCAGCGCGCGGGCCAGGTCATCGCCGGTCAGGAGGCGCTCGCCCACGGCCTGCCCCATGGCCCGGGCGAGGCGTTCCCGGTTCTTGGGGATGGCGCCCTGGAAGAGGCGGAGCCGCCGTTTCCCGACGGTGGGCGGCTCGTACGGATGGAAGAGCATCCAGATGGCGACGCTGTTGGTCACGCCACCGGCCAGCGAGCCGAAGGCCACGGTCAGAGCGGCCTCGAGGGCGGGCGTGATCACCGCACGTGGCGCACGAGCCCGAAGACGTCCCGGCGGACGGACCGGTCTTCGATCCAGCCCGAGACCAGCGCATACGACAGCGTTTCGATCTCACCGGCCGGACCCAGGACGATGGGGTCCGTGGACTCCACCGTGAGCTCGCCGCTGAGCGCGCCGTCGGTGGAGACGATCCGCCAGGCGCTCGGGATCTGCACGCCGGTCTCCTCGTCCTGCGCCCACGCGGTGGGCTCCAGCCGGGTATCGGGTCGCGCCTCATCGCGGCCGGCGTTACGGACCCAGGCCAGTGCGCCGCCCGAGGCGGTGGCCAGCACGGCGTAGTAGCCGCCGTTGTTCAGCAGGAGCGCTTCGGCGCCCGACCGGGCGATGGGCGTCGGCGAGACGACGGGGCTCCGGGTGGTGTCGGCGGTGGTGTCCGTCCCGGGGGCTGCCGGGTCCCGCTGCACGAGCTGCGGGCTCACGGCCCGCCCGAGCTGGGCGTCCAGGAGGATACCGGGAACGCTCTCTTCGTCGATGGCGAGGCGGGCGCTGCGGAGGACGAGCTGAGTGCCGATGTCCGGGCTGTGCTCGGCGAGCGTGGCTCCGAGGTGCAGCCGCGTGGTCAGGGGGCCCCGGTGGGTGAGGGTGCCGAGGTCGCCGTTCTCGGTCACGGTCATCTTCAACGGGCCGTGGGGCACGAGTCGCCACGGCTCCCGCATGGGCTCCATCTCCCACCCGTCGTCCATGAGGGTGCGCCAGCGGATGCCGTTCACGACCCGGGCCCGGACGCCACGCCGGATCCCGAGACTGTCGCTGAGGGCGACGAAATCGAAGACCGCCGCCGTGGGCAGGTCGGCGCCCGGGCCGAGGAAGATGAGCCGACGGTTGTACGCGGCCGTGGGCCCGAAGTCGGGCGCCACCTCGTCATCGGGGGGCGAACCGGTCCCGCCCCACGGCGAGCCGTCGCCACACGCCGGGACGGTGACGGCCAGGAGGAGAATGCTGATGATGTGAGCCGCTCGCATATGCGCTCGTTTCTTCGACTTCATGAAGGTATCGGGGCCGGCGGAAAAACTAGCATGGCGTCCGGGCGCCCGCTAACTTCTTCCGCCGCCGGCTCGGCCGGCGTGCCTGATTCCTCTGGACGATCGGATTATGCAGCTTTACACCAAGATCCTCATCGGCCTGGCGCTGGGTGTGGTGGTAGGCCTGGTGGCCAACGTGTTCGGCCTGGAGTGGCTCCAGGCCATACTGGGTGGCATCGAGCCTATCGGCACCGCGTTTATCCGCCTCATCACCATGGTGGTGGTCCCTCTGGTGGCCGCGAGTCTGCTCATCGGGACCGCATCGCTGGGCGACCTCCGGAAACTGGGCCGGATCGGCGGGAAGACGGTGGCCTACTACATGACCACCACCGCCGTCGCTGTGACCATCGGGATCGTGCTCTCCAACGTGGTCCAGCCCGGCAGTGGGATCGATGAGCAGACGCGCGACACGCTGTCGGAGCAGTTCGCCGACCAGGCCGGGGAGTCCATGGCACTGGCGGCGGAGAAGCCGCCGGTGGTGGAGACGCTGCTCAACATGATCCCCCGGAACCCGGTGCAGGCGGCGGCGGAGATGGATCTGCTTCCGCTCATCATCTTCATGATCCTGTTCGGCGCTGCCATCACGCTGGTGGAGGAGGAGAAGAAGAACGCGGTGCTCATGTTCGCCGAGGGGGTGAACGACGCCGTTATGGTCCTTATCGACTGGATCATGAAGCTGGCGCCGTACGCCGTGTTCGCGTTGATCGCGGCGGTGGTGGCCCAGTTCGGGCTGGACCTGCTCCAATCACTGCTCATCTACACCCTGACCGTCACGGCAGCGCTGCTCCTTCACGCCTTCATCACGTACGGGTCCGTCATACGGTTCCTGGTGAAGATGAACCCGGCCACCTTCTTCAAGCGGATCATCGAGGCGCCCGTGGTGGCGTTCTCGACGTCCAGCTCCAACGCCACGCTGCCGGTGACCATGGAGACGGCGGAGGAGGACGTGGGGATCTCGCCGGAGGTCTCGTCGTTCGTACTCCCGCTGGGCGCCACCATCAACATGGACGGCACGGCCATGTACCAGGCCATCGCCACCATGTTCATCGCCCAGATCTACGGCGTGGGGCTGGGGATCGGCGAGCAGCTCACCATCGTGCTCACGGCCACCCTGGCCAGTATCGGTGCCGCGGGTGTGCCCAGCGCCGGGATCATCATCCTGATCCTCGTGCTGAACTCCGTGGGGCTCGGGGGCCACGCCGCCGCCGGGATCGCCCTGATCCTGGGTGTGGACCGGATCCTGGACATGCTGCGGACGGCGGTGAACGTGACGGGCGACCTGACGGCGGCGAGCTTCGTGGCGGTGTCGGAAGGCGAGACGCTGGAGCCGAGGCCGGTGGACCATAAGATCAAGATGAAGCCGTAGGGCGCGGGCGGAGCCCGGGCAGCATGCGGCACCTGCGCCGCCCGCCTCGCCGCTACAAGTCCATGCGGACCGACTCGATCTCCAGTCCCCGGGCGTCCTCGAGGGCCCGGTCCAGGGACCGGAAGAACTTCCGCAGCCTCCGGGCGTTGCTGCCCAGGTCATAGCGGCCGGACCGTGAGGCCGACAGGGCGTCGACCCGGGTCTGGGCGTTGTGGTCGAGGGTGATGCGGATGGTGACGGCGCTGCTGAACCGGTCGGAGAGGCCCCGGGCCACGCCACGGATGATCCCTTCCCGGTCGTCGGCCTCCAGGAGTTGCCAACGACGGAGCTCGCCGTCCACGAGGCGGAGGGAGGCCTGCCACACGTCCTCGAACGGGATGGCGTACGTGCGACCGCGCATGCGTGAGTCACCGGCGTCGGGCGAAGTGAAGGCGACGTTCCGGGTCAGTCCCCGGACGACGGCGTCGGCGAGCTCCCGGATCACGAGCCCAGGCGGTAGGTGATCTGCACCGAGGCGTGGACCTCGAGCTCGCCCGCTTGGACGGGCGTGGACGCGGCGTCCGCCCGCATCATGAGCTCAGGCGTCGCCCCCCGGGTCGTGGGGGCGCCTGCGCCGGCGGTGGACACACGGATGGCCGGGCCGAGCGTCTCGTCCATGGCCCGTGCCAGGACCTCGGCCTCGCGGCGCGCTTTGGCCACGGCCTCCTCGAGGGCCTCGTGGTAAGCGGCTTCCGGGTCGGCGATCTGGAACTGGAGCCCCGTCACGCGGTTTGCCCCGGCGTCAATGGCGGCGTCCACCACGGGGCCCACGCGGTCGACGTCGTCCACGCGCACCGAGATCCGGTTCGCCGCGTGGTAGCCCACGATGGTCGGCTCCTCCACGTTCTGGCGCTGGTAGCGGGGCGAGAGGGCGATGGACTCGGTCCGGATCGACGACGACGGGATGCCCAGACCTTCGAGGGCGTCCGCCACCCTCGTCATGGCCCGGGCGTTTCCCCGGGTGGCCTCCTGCGCCGTCCCGGCCGTGGTCTCCACGGCCAGGTGGATCGTGGCCCGGTCCGGGCTCCGCATCACGCTCGCTTCGGCGCTCACTTGCAGTGTGCGCGTCACCTCACGGAGAGACTCGCGGGGCGGCGGGTCCTGCGCCGTGACGGGCGCCGCCGTCGATGAGCACGCGGATACGATCAGGCCGAGGAGAACCGCTGTGAATCGTAGCATGCGAAAAAAGATAGATCATGGCGGAACCGCGCGCGAGGCACCGGCGGCTTGTCGACCCGGCACCGGGAACCGACCTTGCATGAATGGCGTCGTGACACGCAGCTACCCGAACGAGGAGACACGGTGAAGGTCGTCATACCGCTGGCAGGCAAAGGCACGCGGCTCCGTCCGCACACGTACACCACCCCGAAGCCGCTCGTACACGTGGGCGGGCGTCCCGTCATGAGCTACATCCTGGACGACCTCCGGGAGCTGGGCGTGGAGGAGGCGGTCTTTATCGTGGGGTACATGCGCGACCACATCGAGGCGTACATCGCGGAGGAGTACCCCGAGTTCACGTCGCACTTCGTGGAACAGAAGGTTCAGGACGGGACGGCCGGCGCGGTGAAGCTGGCGGAGCCGTTCATCGACGAGGACCTCCTCATCATCTTCGTGGACACCCTCTTCGACGCCGACCTCTCCATGGCGGAATCGCTGGGCGAGGGCGATGCCGGCGTGATCTGGGCGAAGGAAGTGGAGGACTACCAGCGCTTCGGCGTCATCGTCACCGACGACGATGGCTACATGGAGCGGATCGTGGAGAAGCCCACCGAGCCCATCTCGAAGCTCGCCAATATCGGGCTCTACTACATCCGCGACTGGGCGCTCCTCTTCGAGGGGATCGATGACACGCTCCAGGGCACGCTGGGCCCGGGGGGCGAGTACTACCTCACCGACGCGTTCCAGTACATGATCGACCACGGCGCACGGATCCGGACGGCCGAGGTGGCCGGCTGGTACGACTGCGGCAAGCCGGAGACGCTCATCGAGACCAACCGCCACCTGCTGGAGACCACCCGCGGTCGGCACGCCGACGCCGGCGGCGCGACGCTGACCGATCCGATCCGGGTGGAGGACGACGTCACGCTCGACGGGGCGACGCTCGGGCCCAACGTCACCCTCGAGGCCGGCACCACCGTCCGGGCCTCCACCCTTCGGGACTGTATCGTCGGGCGGGACGCGGTCATCGAGGAGTGCGATCTCCACGACTCCGTCATCGGCGATCGCGCCGTGATCAAGGCTGTGACCGGGTCGGTGAGCGTAGCGGCCGACAGCGTGATCGAGCCGTAGGTGGAAGAGTGCGGGACTGCACGAGTGCAGGAGCAGGCGCCCGGGTTCTTGCGTCCTGCATTCTTGCATCCTGATCACCCCGTCGCCCATCTTCCTCCCTTCCTACCCTCCGCGCGATCGAGGACTTCCGGATGGAGAAGCAGGACCTGATCCACGATTGGAACACGGTGGCCGATGCCTTCGATTACGCGGCGCTGCGGCCCGTGGAGCTGGACGACGAGACGCTCCGGGACGGGCTCCAGTCGCCCTCGGCGCAGGACCCGCCCATCGACGCCAAGATCGAGATTTTGCACCTTATGGAGGAGCTGGGGATCCACGCCGTGGACCTCGGGCTGCCGGGCGCGGGGCCCCGGGCGGTGGCCGCTGTCAGGGCGCTGGCCCAGGAGATCGCGGACCAGAGGCTCCGGATCGCGGCGAACTGCGCGGCCCGGACGGTCCGGGCCGATGTGGAGCCCATCGCCCGGATCACCCAGGAGACGGGGGTGGCCATCGAGGCGGCCACGTTCATCGGGTCGTCGCCGGTCCGGCAGTACGCCGAGGACTGGACGCTGGACCGGATGCTCCGGGCCACGGAGGACGCGGTGAAATTCGCCGTCGCCGAGGGGCTCGACGTGATGTACGTGACGGAGGACACGACCCGGGCCACGCCGGAGACGCTGAAACAGCTCTATGGCGCGGCCGTCGCGTGCGGCGCCGGCCGGATCTGCATCGCCGATACGGTGGGGCACGCCACGCCGAACGGCGTCCGACAGCTGGTGCGCTTCATCCGCAGCGAGATCATCGAGCCCAGCGGCGAGTCGGTGAAGGTGGACTGGCACGGCCACCGGGACCGGGGCCTGGCGCTGCCGAACACGCTGGCGGCGGTCGAGGAGGGCGTGGACCGGGTCCACGGCTCGGCCATGGGGATCGGTGAACGGGTGGGCAACGCGGAGATGGACCTGCTGCTGGTGAACCTCAAGCTGCTGGGGCTCCACGACTACGATCTCCGACGGCTCCCCGAGTACTGCCGGCGGGTGGCGGAGGCCACGGGGATCCCGATCCCGGACAACTACCCGGTCATCGGGGCGGACGCGTTCCGCACGGGGACGGGCGTGCACGCCGCGGCGATCATCAAGGCGCAGCACAAGGGCGACGAGTGGTTGGCCGACCTGGTCTACAGCGGCGTCCCGGCGGGCGAGTTCGGCCGGCATCAGCGGATCGAGGTCAGCCACATGAGCGGGATGTCGAACGTGAAGCACTGGCTCGGGAAGCACGGCTACGACGCCGCGGACGACGGGCTGGCTCGCCACGTTTTCGAGCTGGCCAAGAGTAGCGATCACACGCTTACGCCCGAGGAGATCCACGAGGCCGCCCGGGAGCACGGTGTGGCACAGGAGGCATCATGAGAGCGATCCGCGTAGCGGAGACGGGTGGGCCCGAGGTCCTGGAACTGAAGGAGACCGACGCGCCGGAGCCGGCCCCCGGCGAGGCCCGGGTCCGGATCGAGCTGGCCGGCGTCAACTTCGTGGACACGTACCACCGGACCGGGCTCTACCCGAAGGATCTGCCATTCACGCCCGGCGTGGAAGGCGCGGGCGTGGTGGACGCCGTGGGGTCGGACGTGGAGCACGTGGCCACCGGCGACCGGGTCGCCTGGTGCATGCACCCGGGCTCCTACGCCGAGGCCGCGGCGGTGCCGGCGTGGAAGCTGGTGAAGGTGCCCGACGGAGTGGAGCTGGAGGTCGCGGCCGCCCTCATGGTCCAGGGGATGACCGCTCACTACCTGGTCAAGAGCACGTACGCCCTGGGCCCCGCCGACGTGGCGGTGGTCCACGCCGCCGCCGGCGGGGTGGGGCTGCTCCTGGTCCAGCTCGCGAAGGACGCCGGGGCCACCGTGATCGGGACGTGCTCGACGGCGGAGAAGGCCGCCCGCGTCCGGGATCGGGGCGCCGACCACGTGATCCGGTACACGGAGACCGACTTCGAGCCCGAAGTCCAGCGACTGACGGACGGCAAGGGTGCCACCGTGGTCTACGACTCGGTGGGGCAGGCCACGTTCCGTGACAGCTTGAAGGCGCTGCGACGCCGGGGGACGCTGGTCCTGTACGGCCAATCCAGCGGCCCGGTGGAGCCCTTCGATCCCGGCGAGCTGGCCCGGGGCGGGTCGCTCTTCCTGACCCGACCGTCCCTCGGGGACTACGCGGCCGACCGGACGGAAGTAGAGTGGCGGGCCGGCGAGCTGCTGGCGGCCGTGGAGTCCGGCGCCCTGGTCGTGCGGATCCACGACGTCATGGCGCTGGAGGACGCCGCGGAGGCCCACCGGCGGTTGGAGGGCCGGGAGACCTCGGGGAAGCTGCTGCTGAGGACCTGACCCGTGTACTTCGAGACCGCCGCGATCGAGGTGGCCCTCTGGGTCCCTCCGCTGGTGGCCTTCGTCATCGCGTTCTTCACCTGCATGGGCGGCGTTTCCGGCGCCTTCCTGCTGCTCCCGTTCCAGATGTCGGTGCTGGGATTCACCGCCCCGGCCGTCAGCGCCACGAACCAGCTCTACAACGCCACGTCGATTCCCGCCGGCGTGTACCGGTACTGGCGGGAAGGGCGCATGCTATGGCCGCTCACGTGGGTGGTGGTGGCCGGCACGCTACCGGGCGTGTTCCTGGGCGCCCTGATCCGGGTCACGTGGCTGCCGGACCCCCGTGCGTTCAAGCTCTTCGCCGCCGCCGTCCTGGCGTATATCGGGTGGCGGATGCTCCGGGACCTTATGGCGAAGGGGCATGCCCCCGGCGGCTCCGTGGCCCAGGCGGAGGAGGCGTTCAACCGCCTCGCCAAGGACCGCGATGACGGCGACGGATCCAGGCCGGCGCTCCCCGCTGTGCGCACCACGCACCTGAGCTGGAAACGCCTCAGCTACACGTTCATGGGCGAAAGCTATCACGTCTCCGTGTGGAAGCTCAGTTTCCTGACCTTCTGGGTGGGGATGGTGGGAGGCGTGTACGGGATCGGCGGTGGCGCCATTATCGCGCCCTTCTTCGTGTCCTTCTACGGCCTTCCCGTCTACACCGTGGCCGGGCCCGTGCTCATGGGCACGTTCGTGACCTCCGTGGCGGGCGTGGCCTTCTACCAGCTGCTCGCACCGTTCCACCCGGAGATGGCCGTGGCCCCGGACTGGCTCCTCGGGGTGCTGTTCGGACTGGGCGGGATGGTGGGGATGTACCTGGGTGCCCGGGTCCAGAAGCGGGTGCCGGCCCGATGGATCAAATGGCTGCTGGCGGTGATCCTGGTCCTGACCGCCGCCAGGTACGTGCTGGAGGCGCTGGGGGTGTAGACGGGCCGCGACGACCGCGGCCGGAGTGGCCGGAGTGGCCGGGCTCAGGCCCTCCAGTGCCGGTGGCTGCCGTCCGTGCCGGCGCTCGAGCCGTCGTCGGCCTCATCGCCGCGGAAACCGTCATCGTTGTCGCCGCCGTCCCGCCGCCGCTTCAGCATGGACTCGTACTGCTCCCGCTGCTCGGGCGTCAGAACGTCCATGATCTCCGACCGCGTGGAGTCGGTGATGGCGTCGAGCCGCGGCCCCACCTCCCGCCATACGGCGCGCATTCGGTGCACCCGCAGGTCGAGGATACTGTCGATCGTGGCCCGCTGGCCTTCCGACATGTCGACCCGGTCGATGATGTAGGATCGCTCGCGGTCGTTGTCTTCCTGGCGCTCGCGGGACTCCACCCGGCTGTCACTGTTCACCGCCCGGTCGACGGCGGCGCCGGCCAGCGCCCCGGCGATGAAGGTCACGGCCAGGAGCCCGAAGCTCAGGAGCCGGACCCGCTCGAATACGCTCATCGCCGCTCCATGGCCAGGACCAGGTCGGCGGCGCTGGGCTCACGGCCGTCCTCCAGCCACTCGGCGGCCGGAGCGGGCACACCGAGGGCGTCCACCATGGAGTCCGTGGGCTCGACGCTGCTCCGCTGTATGGCGGTCAGCCCGCCCAGGGCGAGGATGGCGATGATGGCGGCGGCGGCGAGCGTCGGTCGGGCCCACGCGGCCATGACAGCCAGCGGCCCGGCCTGACGGGTCCGACGTACCAGCTC
>JAWODW010000027.1:0-58596 GCA_046483065.1 Longimicrobiales bacterium
TCGGCCAGGACGTCCTCCATGGGCCGGTCGAGGTCGATGGGGTGGCCGTGGGCGGCGTCGCCCTCGCGGTACTCGGCGGGGATCAGCCGGCCGGGATCACGGTCGAGCGCCTCGAGGAAGAGGCCGTCCCGGGTGATCCTGGCCTTCAGGTTCCGGTCGGCGGAGCAGGAGACGGCCATCCCCACGGGGCAGGACGCGCCGTGGCGGGGGAGCCGGACCACGCGGACGTCGTGGGCGAAGTACTTGCCGCCGAACTGCGCGCCGATGCCCAGCTCCTGGGCGGCCTCCAGCAGCTTCGACTCCAGCTTGATGTCGCGGAAGGCGCGGCCGTGCTCGTTGCCGGTGGTGGGGAGCCCGTCGAGCTCCCGGGCGGTGGCCAGCTTCACCACCTTCATGACGGCGTCGGCGCTGGTGCCGCCGATGACGAAGGCGATGTGGTAGGGCGGGCACGCGGCGGTGCCGAGGCTCTTCATCCGGTCGACCAGGAACGCCTCCAGCGTCTCCGGGTTCAGCAGCGCCTTGGTCTTCTGGTAGAGCATGGTCTTGTTGGCGCTGCCGCCGCCCTTCGCCATGAACAGGAACTTGTACTCGTCGCCCGGCGTGGCGGCGATGTCGATCTGGGCCGGCAGGTTCGTGCCCGAGTTCTTCTCCGTGTACATGTCCAGCGGCACGGTCTGGGAGTAGCGCAGGTTCTCGCCGGTGTACGTCTGGTAGATCCCCTCCGAGAGCGCCTCCTCGTCCTTCACGCCCGTCCACACCCGCTGCCCCTTCTTGGCGACGACGGTGGCGGTCCCCGTGTCCTGGCAGACCGGGAGCACGCCGTCGGCCGAGACCTCGGCGTTGCGCAGGAACGCCAGCGCCACGCCCCGATCGTTGTCGCTCGCCTCCGGGTCGTCGAGGATCTGCGCCACCTGCTGGTTGTGGCTCGGCCGCAGCAGGAACGAGACGTCGCGCATGGCCTCCCGGGCCAGCACGGTCAACGCCTCCGGGTCGATCCGGAGCACGTCCTGCCCGTCGAACTGCTCGACGCGGACGTACCGCTCCGAGCCCTCGATCTTCCGGTATTCAGTGGTGTCGGCTCCGGTGGGGAAGGGGTCCTGATATACGAACTCGGGGGCGGCCGGCTTCGCCCCGGTGGCGGTCTCTGGCATAGTCGGATCTGTGTGTGCAGGTGACACTCACCGGATCGTACGGGGCTGCCGGAAGGTAGGCCGCGGCGGGACGCCGGGTCAATCGGGGGCCGGGCCGGCGCGCCCCGGGGCTTGGAGCGGATGGCGCGAAAGATGCCACCTGCCACCCGTGACGGCAGTGCTCGATGAACGGTGGGAGGCACGGTGTGGACCGACGACAGTTCGTGGCTGCGCTGGGTGCCGCGTTCGCGGCACGAGCCATGACCTCATCCGGAGAGGTGCAGGCCACGAGCACGCCCGGGGCGACGTCGCATGACGCCGGTCCCGTCACCCTCTTCCTGGCCGGCGACGTCATGCTCGGCCGCGGCATCGATCAGGTCCTGCCCCACTCGGTGGACCCGCGGCTCCACGAGTCGTACGTGAAGGACGCCCGCCGCTACGTGGCGCTGGCCGAGGCGGAGCACGGCGAGATCCCGGCGCCGGTCCCCTTCGACTACGTCTGGGGCGACGCGCTGGCGGAGCTCGACCGGATGGACCCCGACGCCCGGATCATCAACCTGGAGACGGCGGTCACCACGTCCGACTCGCCGTGGGCCCACAAGGGGATCCACTACCGGATGCACCCGGAGAACACCCCGGTGCTGACGGCGGCCGGGATCGACGTCTGTGTGCTCGGCAACAACCACGTCATGGACTGGGGCCGCGCGGGGCTCCGGGAGACGCTGGAAGCTCTGAGCGCCGCGGGGCTGCCCACGGCCGGGGCCGGGGAGAGCGCCCGGGCCGCGGCGGCCCCGGCCGTGGTCGAGACGGGGAAGGGCAGGCTCCTGGTGTTCTCCTACGGCACGCCCACGGCCGGCGTACCCACGGACTGGGCGGCCGCCGGGGAGGCGGGCGGCGGGGAGGCGGACGGCGGCGAGGGGGACGGCGAGGGCGCCCGCGCCGGCGTGAACCTGCTGCCGACGCTGGACCGGGAGGCGGCCGACCGGGTCATCGAGGACGTGGAGAGCCGCCGGGAGGACGGCGACCGGGTGGTCGTCTCCATCCACTGGGGCGGGAACTGGGGCTACGACGTGCCCGCCGCCCAGCGGTGGTTCGCGCACCGGTTGATCGATGCGGGCGCCGCGGACGTGGTTCACGGCCACTCGTCGCACCACCCCAAGGGGATCGAGGTTCACGGCGGCCGCTTGATCCTGTACGGCGCCGGCGACTTCCTGAACGACTATGAGGGGATCGGCGGCCGGGAGGAGTACCGGGGTGGCCTGACGGTCATGTACTTCCCGACGCTGGCGCCGTCGGGGGAGCTGGTGGAGCTGCGGATGGCGCCGATGCGGATCCGCCGGTTCCGGCTGGAGCGGGCGCCCGAGGAGGACGCGGAATGGCTGGCGGAGCGGCTGGACGAGCACAGCCGGGTGCTGGGAACGCGGGTGGCGCCACCCGCACCCGGACCCGCACCCGGACCACGTTTCGGGTTTTCGGTTTTCCGCGAGTGAGCGGCCGACGTACGAAGCGGAGGCCGGGGTACAGGCCGAAGGAGATGAAGAGGAAGAGGAAGAGGAATGAGGGCAGCCGCCCGGGTGCGACTGTCCGTGCCGCTGCGTTCCGTAAACGGAGAAAGATGAAAACCGAAACGTGGTCCGACAGCAGCGCGGGGGGGGTTGCGGGGCGACGTACCCACGGCCGACACTATCCCCTGGAACCAATGCACTCACACCGAGCCGACCCCATGACCGAATCCGAATTCGAACCAGAAATGCTGAAGCCGCTGGACCTGCGCGTGGCGCGCATCATCCAGGCCCGTGAGCACCCGAACGCCGACCGTCTGATCCTCCTGGACATTGATCTGGGCGACGAGGAGCGGCAGCTCGTGGCCGGGATCGCCGGGAAGTACGACTTCGACGAGCTGGACGGCCGCCGGATCGTGGTGGTGGCGAACCTTCAGGCGGCGAAGCTGCGGGGCGAGCTGAGCCAGGGGATGCTGCTGGCGGCCCAGGGCGAGGAGCAGCTGGGACTGCTGTTCGCGGATGCCGAGCCGGGCACCCGGCTGACCACGGCGTCCATGGGCGAGCCGGACGAGGAGAAGATCACCATCGACGACTTCGCGGTCCACGAGCTGGTGGCCACGGGGGACGGCACGGTGATGGTGGATGGCGAGCCGCTGGAGGGCGCGCCGATCGCGGTGGACCGGAGCGTGACGGGACCGGTACGTTGAGCCTCGGCGTCGGGGGCTGAGCTGCGGCGTCGGGGGCGGTCCCCCCGGCGCCGAGGCTGAGCCGCCGCGCCAGGAGGGTGGGGCCTCAGTGGGGTCCGCCGCCCGGGCCCGTCTGCTCTCCGCCGCCCTCGGCCTCTTCGCGCGCTTTTTCGAAGCCGGCTTCCAGCGCGCTCCACGCTTCCTCCACGCGCTCCTTCGCCGCCTCGAAAGTCTCCTCGCCGGCCTCGGCGAGCTCGGACAGCGTCTTCCTGCCTTCCTTTATCTGCTGCTCGAGCTGTGCGATCCGCTGGCTCAGCTCGAGTTGTGCGTTGGCGCTGGCCTTCGACGCCTTCGCCTTCAACTTCTCCAGCTCGGCTTCCCATTCCTCCAGCCGGGCCTTGTGCTTCTGCTGATACAGCTCCTGGTCTTCCATGGTGGCTCCTGTCATCAGGTGGACCTCATCGGGTACGGGGTGATGCAACAACGTCGCCACGCCCGCGGGCGAGGTCGCGGCTCGCACGAGAGCGTCTATCCCTCGAGCAGCTCGGCCCGCTCGATCCAGCGGGTGAGGTCGCCGCGGGTGATGACGCCCACGAGCTCGTGGGCGTCCACCACCAGCAGGCGGACGCCCTCGCGGCCGCCGAGTCGCTCGAGGACGGCGGCCATGTCCTCGTCGGGCGCGACCCGGTGGTCCTCGTCGACGGTGGACATGACGTCGCGCACGGTGGTGTCGGGCCACTCGTCGCGACTCACGTTCCTGACCTGGTCGAGGGAGACCATCCCGGTGGGCCTGCCGTCATCGATCACGGGGTACGCGCGGTGGCGGCCTTTCATGACCCGGTCGTCGACGAACTCCTGGAGCGAGAGGTCGGCGGGTACGGTCTCGGGGTCCGGCGTCATCACGTCGCGGACGGGCACGTCCTGGAGCGTCTCGCGGAGCACGTGCTGAGTGAAGCTGGACTCGGCGGCGGTCCGGACGAACCAGCCGATGAAGATGAGCCAGAGCCCGCCGCCCATCCCACCGGCGAAGAGCTGGAGCAGCCCGATCCCGATGAGGGCGTAGCCGAGGCCTTTCCCACCGGCGGTGGCCCACCGGGTCGCTTTCCGGAGGTCGCCGGTGACCTTCCACGCGGCGGCGCGGAAGAGACGTCCGCCGTCGAGCGGGAACCCGGGCAGGAGGTTGAAGACGGCGAGGGCCACATTGATGAACGCCAGGTACTCGGCCACGGCGGTGTACACGGTGCCGAGCCCCGCCGTGCGTCCGGCCCAAGCGAGGGCGAAGAAGCCGGCGGCGATGGCGAGGCTGGCGAGGGGTCCGACGCCGGCGATGACGAACTCGTCGCCCGGGTCCTCGGCCTCCATCCGCGTGTGGGCCATCCCCCCGAAGATGAAGAGGGTGATCCCTTCCACGGGGATATCGCGGCTCTGGGCCACGAGCGAGTGGGAGATCTCGTGGGCCAGCAGGGAGGCGAAGAAGAGGAGGGTCCCGGCTACACCCATGGCGATGTAGGCGCCGGTGCTCATGTCGGGGACCTCCTGCGGGAATACGCCGGCGGTGAGCGTCCAGAGGATCAGCAGGAAGATGATGAACCAGGAGTAGTCGATCCGTATCTCGAGCCCGAAGATCGAGCCCAGGCGTATCCCTCGCATGCGGTCCCTTTCGTCTGGGTGGTGCTATCGAGAATGGTGCTGCACTCCCCGTTCCACGGACGCTGCTGGCGCGAACCGTGCGCGCTGGGGAGTCGATGAAGAAGATCTCGCTACTGGTTCGTATGGTCCGTGCCATGGTCCGCAGGATGGGGGCGTTGTGGGCCGGTGTCTCCCTGGTTGCCGCGGCCGGGTTCCTCCTCGCCGCCGGTGCCTTCGTGGGGTTCGTGGCGCTGGCCGACGAGGTGCTGGAGGGGGAGACGCAGCGAGTGGACGAGGCGGTCCTCGGGTGGGTGGCGGGCCATCGCGTCGGCTGGCTCGATACCGTGGCGCTGGAGATCACGTCGCTGGGCAGTGTGGCGACGCTCGTGGTGGTGGCGCTCTCAGCGGCGGCGATCCTGTGGGCCGGCCGGCGTCGGGTCTCAGTGGCGCTGCTCTTCCTCGCGCTCTCCACCGGTGCGGCGGTCAACTTCATCCTGAAGGCGGTCTTCGGCCGGCCGCGACCCCGGGTGATGGCTCCGCTGGCCGACGCGCTGACGGCGTCGTTCCCGTCGGGTCACGCCATGATGGCCGCGATCACGTACGGCACGGTGGCGTTCCTCGTGGGGCGCATGGCGGAGGGTACGCTCCGTTGGGTCACCTGGGCGGGAGCGGCGCTGCTGGTGGTGCTCGTCGGGCTGACGCGCATCTACGTGGGCGCCCACTACCCGTCCGATGTGCTGGCCGGCTGGCTTGCGGGGATCGCGTGGACGGGGCTGCTGGTGGCGCTCTTCCGGGCGCTCGGCGCCTTCGCGCGTGGAGCCCCGGAGCTCGCGGCCATGGAGCCCGAGCTGGGGTCCGGAGAGGGCTGCTAGTGCCCCATGTCGTCGAGGGCCGCCCGTGCGGCCTCGGCCACCTGCTGGTTGGCGTCGCCTGCGAGCCGCTCGAGGGCGGGCCGGGCGTCGGGGTGCCCGATCCGACCGAGGAGGTCGGCGGTGTCGCCCTTCCGGGCCTCGTCGCCGGCCAGCGGGCCCTGGCCCTGGAGCCCGGCCACGAGGTGGGGCACCAGGTCGTGGAGCGCATCGGGGTTCCGGTCGAGGGCCTCCTCGGCCACGAGCATGAGGCCCATGCGGCTCTCCAGCGTGCTTTCCGCCCACAGCTCGGCGAAGGCCTCCACGGCGCGGCCGTCGGCCAGCCGCTCGCTGGCGGCGGTGTGCCGGCCGGACTCCACGAGTGAGGCGAAGAGCATGGTCTCCGCGCCGGGGCCCTGGCGCTCCACGAGTCGTTCGGCGAGGGCGGCGGCCCGGGTCAGTCCGGTGAGGATCAGCTCGTCGTCGATGACCATGGTGGGCACCGACCGTACTTCGTAGCGTCGGGCGAGGGCCGGGTCCTGGCTCACGTCCACGATCTCGAGGGTGACCCGGTCGCTGGCCAGCGCCACGGTGGCGGCGGCCCGGACCTGGTGCGGGCAGACGGGGCAGCCCGGCGCGATGAAGAGGAGGATGTCGGTATCCTCGTCCAGGCGTTCCAGCGTGGGCGCGACGGCCCAGACGTCCTCGAGGTCGGTCAGGGCCTTGAGCCCTTCGGCGTCCAGCGGTAGATCGTTCATGGGTTGATCGTACCGAATTGATGCCGTCAGGTGAAGAGTCATCGGGTCCGCCGGGGGGCGCCGCCGGGGGCGGCCGGTGGAGATCCGGCCGCTGGATCGTCATATTGAAACCATGATACCTTTTCTGCGACCACTGGCAGCCGCCCTGTTCGCGGCGCTCTTCCTGCTCCCGGGGTGCACCCCATCGTCGGCGGATTCCGGGGATCGCGTGGAGGGACGCGACACGTTCCAGGACACCGCGGACTACCCCGATCTGCGCCGTGCCATGGTGGAGCGGCAGGTGGCGGCCCGGGGCGTACGCGACACGGCGGTGCTCCGGGCTATGCGGTCGGTGCCCCGCCACCGGTTCGTCCCGGAGGCCCGGCCCGAGGCCGCGTACAGTGACCGGCCGCTGCCCATCGGCCACGGCCAGACCATCTCGCAGCCGTACATCGTGGCGTTCATGGCGGAGGCGGCGGAGATCGAGCCCGGCGACCGGGTCCTGGAGATCGGGACCGGCTCGGGGTACGGCGCCGCCGTGCTGGCGGAGCTGGCCGCGGAGGTCTACACCATCGAGATCGTACCGGAGCTGGCGGAGCGGGCCCGACGGGCGCTGGCGGACGCTGGGTACCACAACGTGGACGTGCGTACGGGGAACGGCTGGCTCGGCTGGCCGGAGTACGCACCCTACCACGCCGTAGTGGTGACGGCCGCGCCCGACGAGGTGCCCGAGGCGCTGGTCGATCAGCTGGCGGTGGGCGGGATGCTGGTGGTGCCGGTGGGCCGGGCGTTCCAGGAACTGCGGGTGCTCCGCAAGACGGCCGAGGGGCTCCGGGAGGAGGCGTCGCTCCCGGTCCGGTTCGTGCCCATGGTGCAGGAGCCGCCCGACACCGGACGTTGACCGAGCTGCGGCGGAGCCTCGGATCGCTGGACGGCGCCGCCGTGGTCGTGGCCAACGTGGTGGGCACGGGGATCTTCCTGACGCCGGCCTTCATTGCCCGGCGAGTGCCCGACGCCACGTGGTTCCTCGGGCTCTGGGCCGCCGGCGGCGCGCTGGCCGTGGTGGGCGCGCTGGCCTACGCCGAGCTCGCCGCCATGCGGCCCCGGGCCGGCGGTGAGTACGTCTACATCCGGGAGGCGTTCGGCCCCCTGGCCGGATTCCTCTCCGGGTGGACTTCGCTGGTAGCCGGCTTCTCCGGCGCCATCGCAGCCGCGGCCGTGGGGATCGCCGTCTACCTCGACCGGATCCTGCCGGGCGCCGGCGCCACGGAAGCGCTCCTGGAGCTGCCGCTGGGCGTCCCGTCGCTGACACTGGCCGTGACGCCGCGAGCGCTGGTGGCGCTGGCCGTCATCGGCGTCTTCAGCGCGATCCACGCCCGGGGGCTCGTGGCCGGACGGATCGCCCAGCAGCTCCTGGCGTGGCTCAACGTGGGGACCATCCTGCTCCTGGTGGGCCTCGGGCTCCTGGCGCTCCGGGGCGGTGAGGCGGCGAGCGCGGTCGCGGCGGCCGGTGCCGGTGCCGCCGGTGCGGCCGGCGAGGTCGCTGCCGGTCCGGAGCCCGGCGGCGTGCTCGTGGCCCTGGTCCTGGTCATGTTCACGTACAGCGGCTGGAACGCGGCGGCGTACGTGGCCGGCGAGCTCCGGGAGCCCGCCCGGACGGTGCCCCGATCGCTCCTCGGCGGGACGGGGGTGGTCATCGTCCTGTACCTGGCGCTCAGCGCCCTGTACGTGCTGGTGCTGGGGGTGGGCGGGATCGCCGGCGCCGAGGCCACGGGGGACCGGGTGGTGGAGGTGCTCTGGGGCGCCACCGGGACCCGTCTCTTCACCCCGCTGATCCTGCTGGTCCTGGCCAGCAGCGTCAGCGCCATGGTCCTGACCGGCCCCCGCGTCTACTACGCCATGGCCGGCGACGGCTGCCTCCCCGACGCCTTCGCGCGGCTGGGGCACGGGGACGTGCCAACGTTCGCCATCGGCGTTCAGGCCGCCTGGAGCGCGGTCCTCGTCCTCACGGGCGGGTTCGAGGCGCTGCTGACCTACACGGGGTTCGCCGTGGTGCTCTTCGGCGGGCTGGGGGTGGCGGCCCTCTTCGTCCTTCGCCGGAAGCGACCCAACGACCCCCGACCCTTCCGGGCCTGGGGCTACCCATGGGCGCCGGCCCTCTTCATCGCCGCCGCCGTGGCCATGGTGATCCAGTCGATCCTGCGGGCGCCCGGGCCGTCGCTGGCCGGTGTGGCGCTGATCGCTGCGGGGGTGCCGGTGTTCTGGTGGGTGCGGGAGTGAGAGGGAGATGCGGGAGGCAGGAGGCAGGAGGCAGGATGCAGGATTGACGGGTCAGGGGTCAGGGGGTCGGGGGTGGACGGGGCGGCGGCGGGCGCCCCATGTGCCGGGCTGGGGCTCGAGCTCGCCGGCGGCGGGGGCGCCGCAGGCGGGGCAGCGGGCGCCTTCGTCGAGGTGCCAGGCGGTGATGCGGTAGCCTGCCCGGCCGATGAGCAGCTCGCCGCACCGGTGGCAGAGGGTGCTGCCGCCCTCGGCGTCCACCACGTTGCCGGTGTAGGCGTAGCGGACGCCGTTGGCCATGGCGGTGCGACGGGCCCGCTTCAGGGTGGCCGGTGGGGTCGGGGGCACGTCGCGCATCCGGTACGCCGGATGGAACGCGCTGAAGTGCATGGGCACGTCCGGGCCCAGCTCCTCGCCGACCCACGCGGTCATCTCGTCGAGCTCGGCGTGGCTGTCGTTGCGGCCGGGGATGATCAGCGTGGTGAGCTCGAGCCACACGTCGGTCTCGTGCTTCAGGTATCGGAGCGTGTCGAGGACCGGGGCGAGGCGGGCGGTGCTGAGCTCCCGGTAGAACGCGTCGCGGAACCCCTTGAGGTCCACGTTCGCGGCGTCCATATGGGCATAGAACTCCCGGCGGGCCGCCGGCTTCACGTAGCCGGCCGTGACCGCCACGGTGCGGATCCCGCGCTCCCGGCACGCCCGGGCGCTGTCGATGGCGTACTCGTGGAAGATGGTGGGGTCGTTGTACGTGAACGCCACGCTGCGGGACCCGAGCCGCTCGGCAGCCTCCGCGATGGCGATCGGCGGCGCCTCGTCCATGAGCCGGTCCATCTCCCGGCTCTTCGAGATGTCCCAGTTCTGGCAGAACCGGCATGTCAGGTTGCACCCGGCGGTCCCGAACGAGAGGACGGGTGTGCCCGGCAGGAAGTGGTAGAGCGGTTTCTTCTCGATGGGGTCCACGCAGAACCCGCTGGACCGGCCGTATGTGGTGAGGACGATGGCGTCGCCCTCCCGTTTCCGGACGAAGCAGAGTCCGCGCTGACCGTCCCGCAGGGCGCACTCCCGGGGGCAGATATCGCAGCGGATCCGGCCGTCGTCGAGACGGGTGAAGTGCTTCGTGGCTGCCGTAGTCATCGTACCCGTGGATACCCCGCGGCGGCCGGAGATTTCCGGTGGGTCGGCGCCCGGGACCGGCGGACCGTCACCTGTGGGGTGCCCGAGGCCGTGGACGGCCGCGGGGGTCCGTCACGGGTCCCGGAGCCGCGCCTCGAACCAGCGACGGACCTCCCGCCCCATCATACCCTGGAGCGTATCGAGGAAATCCGTGGTGGTGGTGACCTCCCGCTCGATGAGGAGGCGTGTGAACGCCCGGAACCGATCGCTCCCGATCCGGTCCTCCAGGTCCGCCAGGAGGACGGGGCCCTTGTCGTAGAGCACCGCCTCGGCATGCTCGCTGTTGCGGTCCAGGCCATAGATCGGTGGGGTGCCGGAGGCCTCCTCCCGCTTGGCGGCCAGGCGACGCCGGTACTCTGCCTTCCCGACCCGTTCCCGGATCGCGCGGAGAGCGCTGTACTCGGCCAGCGACTCGTTCAACCAGTCGTGCCATGTATTGGAATCGGCCCGATACCACCAGAGGTGCGCCAGCTCGTGGCCGAGGTAGCGAAGATACCCCGTGCGGTTCCCCAGGTAGGCGTCATCCTCGAACCCGGCCAGGAAAAGGCCGCCCATGCGGGCGTAGCCGCCGCCCTGCTCCCGCTCGGACGCCACCAGGAGGAGATCGCCGGCCACCGGCCCGAGCCAGTCGCCGTAGAACGTCTGGAGCCAGGAGACATCGGCCAGGATCGAGTCGACGGTGGCATCTGCCAGCTCGGTCTCGGCCACCCGGAAGGTGCTCTCACCCAACCGGGTTTCGGACACCTGCAGCGCCGGTGCGGCGGTCACGACCATGTCGTTGGTGGGCGTCGACCGGCGGAAGGTCGTGACGCCATCGTGGGTCTCACGGGCGCCCATGGCGGCCACGGTGTATGCCGGGTCGTGGACCACCTCGAGCTCGTACGTGAACGGCCCCAGGTCCGGGTGGTACGGGAACCACGGGAAGTAGAGACCGATCTCGGTCCATTCGGGGCCGATGACGCTGGCGCTCCACTCCGGCCAGTCGGTGATCGTGCCCTCGTACTCGAAACCCACCTCCATCCGTCCGCCTCGCCGCGATGCCGGTGAGGGCACCCGGACCCGGATCGCCTCGGGCAGGTACCGGATCCCGTGGTCGTCTGCATCGATCTCGTGCTCCGGGCCACCCGCCACCCGGAACGAACGGACCTCGAGCTGACGGTGGAGGAAGACGGTCAGTGTGTCCCGCGCCGGGAGGGTGAGAGAGCCGGTCACGCGGATGTGGCGGGCCGCCGGGTCCACCTCCAGCCGCACCCGGTAGTGCGGTGCAGCGGGGAGATCCTGTGTGGCGGCCGACACCGTGACCGGGGTGGCAGCTGTGAGACCGATGAGTAGCCAGTGGGATATGTGCATGCCTCTACAGGTACGTTTGCTAATTGCGGGTGTTCCCCGGACGTGCCATGACACTGATTTCGACAACTGCGGCCTACCTCGAGCTCCCACCCGGGGAGCTCCGGCGTCGTGCCGATGAGGCGGTGGCGGCGCTGGCCGAATGCCGGCTCTGTCCCCGGGATTACGGCGTAGGTGCGGCCTGCCGGCGTCCGTCAGGTCCACCACCAACAGGGTCTCCCCCGATTCGCCACGCGCCCACGAACACGGTTGACCGAGTGGCTCGACTCCAAAGATCCAGGAGATCAAGTATCGGGCGCTTGCGCTAAGGTAGGTTGAAGAGGCTCAATTACGCCAATCCGTTTCAATTCAAGTTTGACCTATTCATCTCGCGACCTTCTCCGCACCACCTGCCGCCAAGACCGGTTCGATCGCCTGTCTCCCGATGATCACGCTATCAGACTGACCCACCACCTCGAGCTGCACCGGTGGTGCGGTGCAGCGAGGAGATCCTGGGTGCCCGCCGACACCGTGGCCGGGGTGGCAGCCGTGAGACCGATGAGCAGCCAGTGGGATATGTGCATGCCCCTACAGGTACGTTTGCTATATTGTGGGTGTCCCCCGGAGGTCTCATGGCACCGATTTCAACAACCGCCGCGTACCTCGAGCTCCCGACCGGGGAGCTGCGCCGCCGGGCCGATGAGGCGGTGGCGGCGCTGGCCGACTGCCGGCTCTGTCCCCGGGACTGCGGTGTGGACCGTCTGGCGGGGAAGTGGTCGGCGTGCAAGACGGGGCGGTACGCGGTGGTGAGCAGCGCGTTCGCCCATCACGGCGAGGAGCGGTGTCTCCGGGGCACCGGCGGGTCGGGCACGATCTTCTTCGGCCACTGCAACCTGCGGTGCGTGTTCTGTCAGAACGCGGAGATCAGCCAGGGGATCCGCCCGGGCCCGGCGGCGCCGGGGGCGAGGCCGGACCGCCTGGCCGAGTTGATGGTGGTGCTCCAGGAGCGGGGCGTGCACAACATCAACTGGGTGACGCCGGAGCACGTGGTGCCGCAGGCGCTGGAGGGGCTGGCGCTGGCGGTGGAGCGGGGGCTCGAGCTGCCCATCGTGTACAACACCAGCGCCTACGACGCCCATCGCTCGCTGGAGTGGCTAAACGGCGTGGTGGACCTGTACATGCCGGACCTGAAAACGCTGAGCGCGAAAACGTCGAAGCGGCTGCTGAAGGCGGAGGACTACCCGGCGGCGGCAACGGGTGCCATCAAGGAGATGCACCGACAGGTGGGCGACCTGGTCATCGACGACGACGGCCTGGCCCGCCGCGGGGTGCTGGTCCGGCACCTGGTCCTGCCCGGTAAGCTCGACGAGACCCGGGCGGTGCTGGAGTGGATCGTCGCCGAGCTGGGCCCCGGCACGTACGTGAACCTGATGGACCAGTACCGGCCGGCCGGGCAGGTGGGTGGCGGCGCGTACCCGGAGGTCGACCGGCGGCTCACCGGCCGGGAGTTCCGGGAGGCGGCAGCCATGGCCCGGAGCCTGGGGCTCGAGCGGCTGGACTGAGGAGCCGGGGTACGGAGGAGCCGGGCAGGTCGGCGTTCGCAACGGTCCGCCCGCCCGGCCGTGACAACGCTTTCCCGGTGGAGACCGTCGTATTAGCGTGAAGGCGCCGGGCGGTGGCCCGGCATTGACGCGTCCAGCGCACCCCCGATCGTGATGCTCCGATTCCAGCCGAAGTCGTGGACCCTGGCAGCGGTGGGGCTGGTCCTCGCCGCCGCTCTTCCTGCCGCCCCGGCCGCGGCGCAGACCGAGCTCGACCGTCCGCTCCGGGTCTACCTGGACTGCAGCGGCTTCCGCTGCGACACGGACTATTTCGTGGAGGAGGTGCCCTGGGTCTCCTTCGTCCGGGACCGGCAGGATGCCGATATACACGTGCTGGGCACCCGGCAGTCCACGGGGGGTGGGGGCGGGTCGTACGTCCTGGAGTTCCAGGGCAGGCAGGCCTTCGAAGGCCAGCAGATCACGCTAACGGCCGCCACCGACCCCGACGCGACGGAGGACGAGGTGCGCTCCACGGTGGCCGCACTGGTCCGTCGAGGGCTGGCTCCGTTCGCCGCGGCCACGGCGATGGCGCCCCGGGTCGAGGTGCTGCCCCCGGCGGAGGCCGTGGAGGGTGCGGCGCTCGCCCCGGCGGACGACCCGTGGGACCGCTGGACGTTCCGGCTCGGCGTCAACGGGCGCACGAACGGTGAGTCGCAGCAGCGGTTCCTGAACTCGTCGGGCAACGTCTCCGGCTCCCGGGTCACGGAGGACTGGAAGGTCCAGTTCCGGCTGTCCGGATCCCTGGAGCAGAGAGAGTTCGATCTCACCGGCACCAGCTTCAGCCAGGAGTCGTACGACGGCGGGGTGCTCACCGTCCGATCGCTGGGCTCGCACTGGGCGGCGGGCGGGCTGTTTTCGTGGCGGCGGTCCACGTTCGCCAACTACCGGCACAGCGCCCGCGTCTCGCCGGCCGTGGAGTACAACGTGTTCCCGTACGGCGAGTCGAACCGGCGGCTGCTCACGGTCCTCTACATCGTGGGGCCGCGCTACAACCGGTACGAGAAGGTCACGCTGTTCCAGGAGACCGAGGAGACGGTGGTGGAGCAGCAGCTCATCGTCAGCTACGACGTCACGCAGCCGTGGGGCAGTGTGGACGCGTCGGTGGACGCGTCGCATTTCATCGCCAAGTTCGGCGACGGCGAAGCGTGGCCCGATGCCCAGTACAACGTCCGGCTCTTCGGCTCCTTCAACGTGCGCCTGTTCAAGGGGCTGTCCGCGAACCTGCACGGCAATTTCGAGATGGTCCGTGGCCAGATCCATCTCGCGGCCGCCGGGCTCACCGACGAGGAGATTCTGACCCGCCAGAGGGAGCTGGCCACCAACTACCGCTACTTCGTAGGGTTCGGGCTCAGCTACCGCTTCGGATCCATCTTCAGCGACGTGGTGAACCCCCGGTTCGAGGGGGTCTACTGAGGGTCTGCCCACGATGACGCGCACCAGCGCCGAAACGGGGAGTGCCGACCGGGTGGTCCGTGTGGGCTGCCCCGCCCACAACTGCGGCGGTCGCTGCCTGTTGAAGGCCCACATCCGGGACGGCGTGATCGTGCGGCTGGAGACCGACGACCGCCCGGACCGGGTGGCCGACCCGCAGCTCCGGGCGTGCACGCGGGGTCGGGCCTACCTCCGTCGCCAGTACCACCCGGACCGGCTGAAGCATCCGCTTCGGCGGGTGGGCGAGCGCGGCGCGGGCGAGTTCGAGCAGATCTCGTGGGCTGAGGCGCTGGAGCTGCTGGCCGGCGAGATCCGGCGGGTGAAGGAGACGTACGGGAACGGCGCGCTCTTCGTCCCGTACGGCACCGGCGGGTACGGCCAGACGACGGGGTCGCAGACGGCCCGGCGCCTGCTCAACCTCTACGGCGGGTGCCTGGGGATCTGGAACAGCTACTCGTGGGCGGCCATCAACGTGGCCACGCCCACCGTGTACGGCACCGTGGTGACGGGGAACCAGCGCCAGGACTGGCTGAACGCCCGCTACATCCTCATGTGGGGCTGGAACCCGTCGGAGATGCGCGACGGGACCAACAGCGAGTGGTTCATCAAGCTGGCCCGGGAGCGGGGCGCGCGGGTGGTCTGCATCGACCCGCGGCTGAGCATGAGCGCCGCCGCGCTGGCCGACGAGTGGGTGCCGATCCGGCCGGGGACCGACGCGGCCATGATGAGCGCCATGGCCTACGTCATGGTCACCGAGGGGCTCCACGACGCCGACTTCGTGCGGACCCACTGCCAGGGCTTCGACGCCGATGGGATGCCGCCGGGGCACGAGGGCGCCGAGAGCTGGAGCGACTACCTCCTGGGCACCCGGGACGGCGTGCCGAAGACGCCGGAGTGGGCCGAGGCCATCACCGGCGTGCCCCGTGAGACCATCGCCCGGCTCGCCCGGGAGTACGCCGGCACGAAGCCCGGGATCCTCTACCAGGGCTACGGGATGCAGCGCCGGGCGTACGGCGAGCAGGTGGTCCGGGCCGGGTGCTCGCTGGCGGCGCTCACCGGCAACGTGGGCGTCCCCGGCGGCTGGGCCGGTGGGCTGGCGCTGCAGGCGGCGGACGGCGGCCCGTTCTGGAACGTCTTCCCCACGGGCGAGAACCCGGTGGGCGCAGCGATCCCTGTCTTCCTCTGGACGGAGGCGGTGCTCCGGGGCACGGAGCTGGGCGCCGCGGACGGCGTGCTCTTCCAGGACGCCGGCGGCGAGGGCTCGGAGAGCGCGGGCGAGGCGGTGGCCGGACGGCTGGCGGATGACGGTCGTCGCCTGGAGACCGACATCAAGCTGATCTGGGCGGTGGCCAGCAACGCGCTGATCAACCAGCACGCGAACATCAACCGGACGGCGGAAATCCTGCGCGACGAGTCGCGGGTGGAGTTCATCGCCGTGCAGGACAACTTCCTGACGCCCACGGCCCGGTTCGCCGACCTGGTGCTCCCGGCGTGCACCCAGTTCGAGACGTGGGGGCTGGAGGACGGCTGGAAGTACGGCGACGAGGTGATCCTCATGCCGCCGCTGGTGGAGCCGCTGGGCGAGTCGAAGTCCGACTACCGGATCTGCGCGGAGGTGGCCGAGCGGCTCGGGATCGGCGACGCGTACACCGGGGGCCGCGACGAGCGCGGGTGGGTGGAGTGGGCGCTGGACCGGTACCGGGAGACGCGGTTCCCCGACGTGCCGTCTCTGGACGAAATGGAGGCGTCGAACGTGGGCGTCTGGACCCGCCCGGTGACGGACCCGGCGGTGGCGTTCGCCGAGTTCCGCAGGGACCCGGAGGCGAACCCACTGCCCACGGCGTCCGGGAAGGTCGAGATCTTCTCCGCGGCGCTCCACGCCATCGGCGAGCCGGAGACGATCCCGGCGGTGCCGAAGTACATCCGGGAGTGGGAGAGCCCGTTCGGCCCCGAGGCCGGCGACTACCCGCTCCAGGCCATCGGGCACCACACCATGGCACGGGTCCACTCCACCCACGCCAACAACGACTGGCTCGCCGAGGCGTTCCCCCAGCGGGTCTTCATGAACGAGATCGACGCCCGGGCACGGGGGATCCGGGACGGCGACGAGGTCCGGGTCTTCAACGCCCGGGGCGCCACCGTCCTGCCGTGCCGCCTCACCCGCCGGATCATGCCCGGCGTGGTGGACATCCCCCAGGGCGCGTGGTGGGAGCCGGGCCCCGACGGCGAGGACCGGGGCGGGTCGGTGAACGTGCTGACGTCGGAGCGGTGGACGCCGCTGGCCGCGGGCACCGCGCAGCACACCATCATGGTGGAAGTGGAGAAGGCGGACGGCGGATCCCGGGTCAGCCGTGACGATCGCGGCGGCCGCGGCGGCCCCGGTGGCCCCGGTGGTACGTCGGGAGGCCGCCCGTGAGCTGGGCGTTCTGGTTCGACGCGTCGGCGTGCTCGGGCTGCAAGGCGTGCCAGGTGGCGTGCAAGGACAAGCATGGGCTCCCGCTGGGCGTCCGCTGGCGCCGGGTCTACGAGGTCACGGGCGGCGGCTGGGAGCGACGGGGCGACGCGTGGCTCTCGAGCGTCTTTGCGTACAACGTCTCCATGGCGTGCAACCACTGCGAGCGGCCCATCTGCATGGAGGTCTGCCCCACCCGGGCCATCACCCGGCGGGACGATGGCCTGGTCCTCATCGACGCGGACCGGTGCATGGGGTGTCGCTACTGCGAGTGGGCGTGCCCCTACGGCGCGCCCCAGTACGACGCGGCGGCCGGCGTCATGACCAAGTGCACCTTCTGCGCGGACGAACTCGACGCGGGGAACCCGCCGGCGTGCGTGGCGGCGTGCCCGCTCCGGGTGCTGGACTTCGGGACGGTGGAGGCGCTGGAGGCGAAGTACGGGCCGGGGGCCGTACCGGCGCCGCTGCCCGACCCGTCGCTCACCGACCCGGGCCTGGTAGTCACGGCGCACCCGGCGAGCGCGAGTTCGGGCCGGGGTTCGGGCGGGGGTGCGCCCGCGAGCTCGGAGGAGGCGGACACGGCCGCCCCCGCCCGTGACGGGGCTCCGCGGGTGGCGAACCGGGAGGAGGTGGCATGAGGGAGCGGTCGCTGGTGGCGTTCACGGTGCTGGGTCAGGCGGCGGTGGGGCTGCTGACGGCGCTGGTGGCGGTGCGGTGGGTGGTGGCGGTGCCGGAGGCCTGGGCCCGGGTCGCGGGGACGGGCTCCGGCGTGGCGGGTGCCGGGCGGGCGGCCGTGGTCGACGGGTGGCTGCTGGCACCACTGCTGGCGGTGGGCGTGCTGCTGGCGGCGGCGAGCGCGGCGGCGGTGCTGCACCTGGGAAGCCCGCGGAATGCGTGGCGTGCGCTGACGGGGCTGGGCAGCTCGTGGCTGAGCCGCGAGATCCTGCTGGCGGTGGCATTCGGCGTGACGTGGCTGCTGGCCACCGTTCTGATCGCTGCCGGCGCCGGGAGCGCGGGGCTCCGGGCGTGGGTGCTGACCGTGGCAGTGCTGCCGGGTCTGGGGCTCGTCTATGCCATGGCCCGCGTCTACCGGCTCCGGACCGTCCCGGTCTGGGACACGGTCCTGACCCCCACCGGCTTCTTCCTGACCACGGCCGTGCTGGGCAGCCTGGGCGCCGCGCTGGCGCTGGCGTTGGCGGGCCCGGGGTGGGAGCCGGCGATCCGGGGGCTGGCCTGGGTCGCCATGGCGGGGTTGATGGCGGAGCTGGCGCTGCTGCCGCTGGTCCGGGGCCAGGTCGCGGCCGGGCGCCGGGCCGCGGACCCGGGCCTGTGGCGCGACCTGCCGGGGCGGTGGGCCACGGTGGGGCGGGCCGCGCTGCTCGGGGCCGCTCTGGTGGCGAGCGCCGGCGCGCTGTTCATGGCCACCGTCGGGGCGGGCACCGTCGGGATGACGCTGGTCCCGCCCTCCCTGGCGGCGGCGCTGGTGGCGTCGGCGGCCGGGGAGGTGGTGGGGCGGGCGGCGTTCTACGCCGGCTACGCCCGGGTGGGGATGTAGCTCTGGGCCGGGTACCGTCTACAGCCCGAAGGGGAACGTCTCGGGCAGCCCTTCCAGCTCCTGGCGGTGCTGCTCACCGATGGGCGTGACGGCCTCCGTCTCATCGAGCCAGATCCACTCGTCGAACTGCTCGGGCAGGGTGGCGTTGAAGTAGTGGCTCTGAAGCTCGGTCTCGGGCCGGTAGATTACGCCGATGGCCCGCTCCAAACGCTCTTCCATCAGCCGCTCCCGCACCACCGGCCGGTCGGGGTCCCGGAGGTGGAGGATGAAGTTCTCGACGCCCGACTCGTGGGCCACGTGCTCGTAGCTCCGGGGATGCGACGGGCGCACGTCCTTCACCTCCATCTCGCCGTCCCAGCTCGACGCCGCGGCCACGGTCCCGGTATGGGTGCCGAAGCCGATGAGGTGAGCGCCGGCGCCGAACGCCGCCCGGCTGAGCTGCCCCACGTTGTGCTCGCCGCGCTCGCCCATGGCGGTGGCCGAGGCGTCGCCCAGGTGGGAGTTGTGGGCCCAGACGATCCCCTTCGCGTCGGGGCCGTAGAGGTCCAGGAGCAGCTCCAGCGTGTCGAACATGTGCTGGTCCCGGAGGTTCCACGACGAGACCCTGCCCCGGTACATGGACCGGTAGTACTTCTCGGCGTTGGCCACCAGCCGGGCGTTCTGCATGGCCTCCACGAACCGCTTCCCGTCGCGGCGGACGTACTCCATCCGCTTGTCCAGGAGGTCCTGGAGCATGGCGACGACCTCGCCCTCGCACTCGTCGAAGCGCCCCGTCATCACGGCGCGGCCGTAGAGGGCCGGGTCGTTCTGCCACGGCGTCAGGCAGCCGTAGCGCTCCCGTGCCACCCCCGCGGCGTCCGGGTCCACCGAGTCCAGGTACTCCAGCACCGCCTCGATGGAGGCGTGCATCGAATAGAGGTCGAGGCCATGGAAGCCCGTCATGGTCCCGGGGTTCTGCGCCGGTCCTTCGGCGTTGTGCTGCCGGAGCCAGTGAACGAACTCCATGACCTCTTCGTTGGCCCACATCCATTGCGGGAACCGCTGGAACGGCTTCCGGTCCGGGCGCTCGCCGGGGTCGTGCCGGACGTACGCGTCGATCTCCGACGCGTCGGGCCAGTCGGCCTCCACCGCCACGAAGTCGAAGTCGTGGCGCTCGATGAGCTCCCGGCTGATCCGGGCCCGCAGCCGGTAGAACTCCGACGTGCCGTGGCTCGCCTCGCCGATGAGGACCACCCGGGCGCTCCCGATCCGCCCCAGGAGCGCGTCGAGGTCGGCGGTCTCCAGATCGTCGAACGGCTCGGCGGCCGACGCCACCAGCTCGGGGAGCGTGGCTGGAGTGGCCGGGGCGGCGACGGTGGCGGCCGCGGCCTCCGGGGTCTCGGGCTCCGATGCCGTCTCCGGGGACTCGGGCTCGGATGCCTCCGGGGACTCGGGCTCCGACGATGTGCCGCCGGGCGACTCGGTGGTCACCGGCTCGTCTTCGGGCGCCCAGCCGGCGGAGCCGACCAGGGGGACGAACCGGACGGCGCCGAGCTCCTCCTCCTCGAACGACTCGCCGTCCTCGGATCTCCGGACCCGGACCAGGTCCTGGCCGAACCGGGTGGTGCCCCGCGGGATGACCAGCCGGCCGCCGGGGGCCAGCTGATCTTTCAACGGGGGCGGGATTGTGCCGGGCGACCCGGCGGCCACCAGGATCGCGTCGTACGGCGCGTGCTCGCGCCAGCCGAGGGTCCCGTCGCGGATGGCCACGTCGATGTTGTCGTAGCCCAGGGCGTCGAACCGCCGCTCGGCCTCCAGCGCCAGGCTCTCGTGGCGCTCCACGGTGTAGACGTGGTCGGCGGCCCGGCTGAAAATAGCGGCGGCGTAGCCGGACCCGGTGCCCACCTCCAGGACCCGGTCGCCGGGGCCCAGTTCGCCGGCCTCCGCCATCATGGCCACCATGTACGGCTGGGAGATGGTCTGCCCCTCGCCGATGGGGAGCGGCCGGTCGTAGTACGCCAGCTCGCTCACTTCCTCGGGGATGAAGACCTCCCGGGGGACCGCGTGCATCGCCTTCAGGACGTTCTCGTCCGTGACTCCCCGGGCGGCGATGTGCCGCTCGACCATCCACTCCCGCTCTTTCCGCCGGGCCTCCGGATCGATCTCGATCGTGCCGTGGTTCCCTGTCGACGTCATGGCGCGTTCCTCCGCTTCCGGCTCCGGTGCGTGCCCACTTCAGCGATCATCGCTGCATCAATCGCACCGCCGGGTGCCGCCGGGCTATCGGGCCTGACTCCCCAGCTCCCGGACCAGGAACGCGGCCGCCGCCTCGTAGACCCGGACCCAGCTCTCGTGGAGGATGAACCCGTGGACCTCGTCGGGGAGGACCAGGTGCTCCACCGGCACGTCCCGGGCCCGGAGCTCCTCCGTCAGGTCGACTGTCTCGCTGAACCGGACGTTCCGGTCGTCATCGCCGTGGATCAGCAGGACGGGATCCTCCCACCGGCTGAGATCGTGCATCGGCGACGACTCCAGCGCGATCCGGGCCACCTCGGGGCGGGCCTCCGGCTCGTAGTCCACGAAGTTGGCGATCCCCACGTTCCAGTCGTGGACACCGTGGAGGTCCACGCCGGCGGCGAAGAGCTCGGGCGCTCGCGCGAGCCCCATGGCCGTCAGGTAGCCGCCATAGGAGCCGCCCCAGAGACCCACGCGGCCGGCGTCGACCTGCGGGTGGTCCGCCAGGAAGAGGCCGGCGCCGATGACGTCGTTCAGCTCGGAGCCGCCGCCGGCGCCATAGTCCTCCGCCTCACGGAAGTCGAGGCCGTAGCCCACGCCGCTCCGGTAGTTCACCGACAGGACCACCACGCACCGGTTCGCCGTGTACTGGTTGAAGGCGTACGCGTTGTGGTAGTAGCCCCGGTGGTGGAAGCCCAGGAGCATCTGCCGCCGGGAGCCGCCGTGGAAGAACAGCAGCCCCGGGTGCGGCCCGGCTCCGCAGCGGTCGGGCGGCAGGAACAGCTGGCCGTGGATTTCGAGCCCGTCGGCGGCGGGGAAGACCACCGGCTCCGGCGTGACCATGTGCTCGGCCGGGAACGACGACGGTGGCGCCGCCGCGCCGCTCGCCCCCGCGCCGCCATCTTCCACCAGCGCTCGCCGTCGGCCGTCCACCCGGATCTCGGCCCGGGCGGGTGTGGTGGGCCCCGAGGCCAGGAACGCGACGACGCCGCGGTCCAGCGACACCGGCTCCCACTCGATCCCGTCGCCCTGCGTCACCGGCACGGGGGTTTCGCTGCCGTCCACGGGGACCCGCCAGATGTGCCGGCGGTCGATGTCGCCCTGGTTCGTGGAGAGGAGGAGCGCCGTGCTGTCGGCGGTGAGGGCGTGCCACTGGACCTCGAGCTCCCCGGGTGTCAGGAGGATCGGGACGGTGGACCGGGCGCGTCGACCCGCCGCCTCCGGGGCATCGGCCCGGGCGGTCCTGCCGGCCCGGGCCGCCGTAGCCGTCGCCGCGGCCGTGGCCGCCGCGGGAACCTCCAGCGACCACAGCTGGAGCCATCCGTTCTTCTCCCACGGGAAGATCAGATGGTCGCCGCCCGCCCCGTCGCCCGCCCCGTCACCCGTCCGGCCGGGCGTCCAGATCAACGGGCGGCCGTACCCGGAGTGGAACGCGCTGCCGGGGCCCGGGTCGGCCCGCCACACCTCGGCAGCGGCGCCGGTGGCCGGGTCTGCCACCCAGATGGACCACGGCTGGGCCGTGGGCTGCGCGATGAACGGGAGCCGGTCCCGGGCGTTGGGCACGCGCAGGAACGCCAGCCGCTCGCCGTCCGGCGACCATACCGGGCTCCGGTCGTGGTCCACGGACGGGGCCATCCACGTGATGGCGTCGGCGGCCGGGTCGTATACCCCCACGAAAGAGTGGTCACCCCGGCGGCTGACGAACGCCACACGCTCGCCGTCCGGCGACCACGTCAGGCTGCTCGCGCCCCTGCGCACGGTGAAGAACGGCTCGGCCCGGACGGCCGTGTCCCCCGCCAGCGGACGGACCAGGACCTCGTCGCCCCGGGTGATGAGGTACCGGGTGCCGTCGGGCGAGAGAGCCCGGGACCCGCCCCGGGAGATGGGGCGGCGCTCGCCCGTCTCCAGGTCGATGGCGTAGAGCGCCTGCTCCGGCGGCTCTGCCAGCGACGCCGGGTTCGGGTAATCGCCGAACCGGTTCGGGCTCCCGCCCACCCCGTAGAGGAGCTGACGGCCGTCGGGCGTGAACTCGAGGCCGCCGGGCGTGACGCCGATGTCCGCGCTGTAGGTGGTGACGGGGCGGGCGCGCCAGTCCGGGGCGGTGGCCACCCAGATGTTGCGCACGCCCCGGTCGTTCCGCACCCACGCCACACGGTCGCCCGAAGGCGCCGCCACGAGGCCGGACGGCATCGGCGACGAGAGGACGTCCTCGATGGTGAAGGGCGCCTCGGGCTGCGGCGTCGCGGACTCGGGCGTCGCGGACTCGGGCGTCGCGGACTCGGGCGCCGCGGACTGCTGAGCCGCAGACAGCTGGGTCTCGGACTGCTGGGCCGCGGCGCCCTGGGGCGCCAGGATCGCCGCACCCACGGCGGCGAGGAGCATAACGGCGTGGAGTGCGACGGCGTGGAGTGCGACGCAAGTGATCGTCGGGCGGTATGGCTGGATGGGCATGGTCGTGGCTGGTTCGGGTGGCGTGTGTGGAGAAGTGAATGCCGGATGGAGGGAATGGCAACCGGAAAGGGTGACCCATGGGGACATGGAGTTGTGGACATCGGTCCCTGTCGGCGGGTACTGTTGGCGCCGGTGGAGGGGGGGCGAGCGTACCCGGGCTCGGAGTGCCGGGGACCGTCTGATTCTGTTAGCAGGAACTGTTGGTTTACAGATTATGGCCCGGGCGGCCCGCCTCGTGCCCATCCGATTCTTGCCCATTCGCTTCTTGCCCATTCGCTTCGTATCCACCCGCCTCGTGCGCGCATGCCACCCTCGGTTGGTTCGGACAGCGCCTGCCCGCCGCCTGCGCACGGGAGCCGACCAACAGTTCCTGCATACAGCATCAGAGTGCTGCGGGTCAGACAGGAGGGCCCTACCAGAGGGTCCCATCCAGGCATACCGCCGGGCCTCCTCGCCGACGCCCAGCGCGGCACCCTACCTTCCGTGTGGGACATCACCTTGCCAGATTGGGCCATGACGCGACGTCGGGCCTGTCCCGACGCCTCATGGCCCCGATCACAGTCACGCCACAGCCGCGCCACGACGAATGAGTCATTTCTCCAACGCCTACGCCGACCCTGACCGGGCCGCCTCCTACAGCAGCCTCGAGTTCCCCGCCACGTACGCCCTGGCCTTCCGCGACCTGCCGGCCCTCTTCCGGAAACACGGCGTGGCCCCCGATCCGGGCGGCCTGCGGGCGCTGGACTTCGGCTGCGGCGCCGGGCGCTCGACCCGGTTCCTCCGCGGCCTCGGGTTCAACGTTCTGGGCGTGGACATCTCCGAGGCCATGCTGGCCCGGGCTCGAGAGCTGGACGCCGACGCGGGCGTGGGCGCCGGCGATCGCTACCTCCTCATCGACGACGACCCGGCGGCTCTCCCGCCGGGCCCCTTCCATCTGATTCTGGCGGCCTACCCGTTCGACAACATCCCCGGGGAGGACCATCGTGCGGCGCTGCTGACGGGCCTGCGCGAGCGGCTGGCGCCGGCCCGGTCGACGGAGTCGGGCTCAGCCGGGCGGCTGGTGCTGCTGGCGTCGTCGCCGGAGCTGTACGTCCACGAGTGGGCCACGTTCACCACGGCGGCGTACCCGGAGAACGCGTCGGCGGGGAGCGGCGACCCGGTGCGGATCGCCATCAAGGAGGGGGGCGATCCGCGCCCCGTCCACGACCTCCGCTGGTTCGACCGCGACTACCGTTCGGCGTTCGACCGTGCCGGCCTCGAGGTCCTGGACGTGCACCGCCCGCTGGCCACGGGCGCCGAGCCCCACGCGTGGGTCAACGAGACCGAGGTCGCGCCATGGGTGATCTACGTCGCGGGCGCCAGCTCCCGCACGTGATGCCACCACCAGACCCAGACGCCGAAGAGGATCATGGCCGCGGCCTGGTGGATGACGGCCAGTGAGACGGGGACGAAGTAGACGAGCGTCAGCACGCCGAGCAGGTACTGGAGGAGGATCCCGCCGAAGAAGACCGTGTTCAGCCGGCGGCTGTGGGCGTCGGCGTCGCTCTGCCGCACCAGGACGTACACGCCGATGGCCAGGAGGCCGAGGACGGTGCCGAGCACCCGGTGCATCCACTGCACGGCCACGGGGTTCTGGAAGAAGTTGAGGACGGTGGGCTCGAGCCAGTAGAGCGACGGCGGCACGAGCCGGCCGTCCATGAGCGGGAACGTGTTGTGGTAGCGTCCGGCCTTGAGCCCGGCGACGAAGGCGCCCCAGACCACCTGGAGGGCGAAGACCACCCCGATGGCCGTGAGCCCTCGTCGCATGAGCCGACGGGTCGCATCGGTCACCCGCACCCGGCTTTTCTCCACGCTCATATCGCGGGCCAGCCACGTGGCGAAGCCGAAGATGAGGAAGGCCAGGGAGAGGTGCGCGGCGAGGCGGTAATGGCTGACCGACGGCCGGTCGACGAGGCCGCTCGCCACCATGAGCCAGCCCATGACGCCCTGGGCGGCGCCGAGGCCGAACAGCGCCAGGGCGCGCCAGAGGAGCGGCCGGTTGAAGTAGCCCCGGAGCCAGAAGAAGACGAACGGGACCAGGAACACCACGCCGATCGCCCGGGCCAGGAGCCGGTGCAGGTACTCCCAGAAGAAGATGATCTTGAACTCGTGGAGCGTCATCCCCTGGCGGAGCTGCTGGTACTCGGGGAACTGCCGATAGCGGTCGAAGACGCGCTGCCAGTCCGCTTCCGTGAGGGGCGGGATCACGCCCACGAACGGGTCCCAGTCCACGATGGAGAGCCCGGACTGGGTCAGCCGCGTGATCCCGCCCACGATCAGGACACCCAGTGTCATCCCCGCCACCGCCCAGAACCACGTCCGGAGGTGGCGACGGTGGTCCTCGGGGATCCGGAGCCGCCAGTCGGCCGGTGCGGCGGCAGCGTCAGGGTGCACGTGTGTCTCCTGGCTCATGAGGGCAGCGCCTCCACGGCGGCCTGGAACCGGGCGGGGTCGCGGAGCGGCGGTCCGTGGCCGAAGCAGACGACCTCCGGCTCCAGCGCCGCCAGCGTTCGGGCCGAGTCCCGGTTCACCGCCGGGTCCCGGGCGAGGAAGAGGAACGGCTCCGCCGGCCGGAGCCGGAGCGTCACCGGGTTCCGGTGGAAGAGGACGTCGCCCAGGATCAGGACCCGGTCGCGCTCCCGCCAGAACGCCAGGTGGCCCGGGGTGTGGCCCGGCGTCTCCACGACGACGAAGTCCGCCACGGCATCGCCGTCCCGGAGCGTCCGATCCACGTGGTGGGGCGGGCCGGCCATGCGGTCGGCCATGCGGGCGAAGAACGAGTGTTCGTCGGAGAAGAGGAGTGTCCGGTCGCCCGACTCCACCGCTTTCCGGTCGCCCTCGCCGCACCAGAGGGGGATGCGGAAGTACTCGCACACCGCGTGGCTGCCGCCCTGGTGGTCCGGGTGCCCGTGGGTGAGGGCGTGTCCGGCGAGGGCGGGGCCGGAGCGGGTATGGTGGTCGAGGGCCTGGAGCAGCTTCCGCACCGCGCCCCGGGTGCCGGCGTCGACCAGGACCCCGCCGATGAGGTAGACGTTGATCAGGTCGAGGGGCAGGAGCGAGAGTCGGTGGACGCCGGGCGCGACCTCGGTGAATCCGGGCATCTGGCCTGTCCTTTGCTTCCGTGTGTCGGGACGGGAGACCCGTCGACGATACAATGACGATAGCACGCACGGAGCGGGAGGCAACGCATGGCGGATCGACAGTACTGGTTGATGAAGTCGGAGCCCGACGTCTATTCCATCGACGACCTCGAGGCGGACGGCGAGACCATGTGGGACGGCGTGCGGAACTACCAGGCCCGGAACTTCATGCGCGACGACATGGAGGAGGGCGACCGCGTCCTCTTCTACCACAGCAACGCCAGCCCGCCGGGGGTGGTGGGCGTGGCCGAGGTGGTGAAGGAGGGCTACCCGGACCCCACCGCCCGGGACCCCGACTCCGATTACTACGACGAGAAGGCCACGGAGGAGGACCCCCGCTGGTACATGGTGGACATCGCGTTCGTCCGGAAGCTGCCGCGGATGGTCACCCTCCACGAGATGAAGGACGAGGCCGCCCTCGAAGACATGGTGGTCACCGGCCGCAGCCGGCTCAGCGTACAGCCGGTGGAGGAGGAGCACTTCGAGCACGTCCTGGCGATGGCGGAGCAGGAACCCGAGGAATCAGGTTGATGGCAGAGAACGGCGAGGACTGGGCGGAGGATCTCCCTGACGATCGGATCGACGCCGTCATCGAGGGTGAGGACGAGATCTGGCGCGCGCTCGTGGAGTTGGCGCCCGACGGGGTGTTCCTGGAGACCACCGAGGGTGAGATCCTGTGGGCGAACGACGCGGGCGCCGAGATGTTCGGCTACCACTCGCCCGACGAGATGGTGGGGCTCGGCATCGCCGACCTGGTCCCCGACGACTTCGCGGCCTCGCTCCCCGAAGAGATCACCAGGGTCACCGGCCCCCGGGCCGTCCGTCGCTTCAACAAGCGGAAGGACGGCACGGTGTTCCCCACCGAGATCGCCACCCGCTTCATCGAGATGGACGGCGAGAAGCGGCTCCTGGCCTACGTCCGCGATATCTCGGAGCACGTGGACGCCGTCCGGGAGCTGGAGGCGGCGCTGGATAAGGTCCACGTCCTGTTCGGTATCGTGCCCATCTGCATGGGATGTGGGAGCGTTCGCGACGACACCGGCTACTGGCAGCGGGTGGAGGACTTCGTCGCCGAGCACGCGGGTACCCGCTTCAGCCACGGGCTCTGCCCGACGTGCATGGTGGAGCTGTACCCGGACTACGCGGAGGAGACCGGCGCTACCGACTGACGCAGCCCTTTACCTGACGCGCGGCCGCCCGTATTCTCCACTCCGCGACAGGGGTGCCGGTTGGGCCGGCTGAGATCACACCCTAGGAACCTGATCCGGGTAATGCCGGCGCAGGGAGTCGGCCCACCCCATGCCCGTCGCTGTCATCGAGAAGCGCACCTCCAGCGACAGGGTTCCACCGATGAGCTTCACCGCACAGCAGCTCGACCGCATCCGCCCCCTCTGGGACGAGATGCTCGAACACCCGTTCCTGATCCAGACCCGGGACGGCCGGATCCCCGACGAGGTCTTCGCCAACTGGATGCAGCAGGACTACCTCTTCGTCGAGGCCGCGATCCCGTTCATCGCGGCGCTGATCCCCCGGGGACCGAAAGACCACTGGGGCCCCCACGCCGACGTGATCAAGGCGTTCACCACCGAGCTCGGGCTCTTCGAGGAGCGGGCCGCCGAGGTGGGTGTCGACCTGCGGGCTGCGCCGCCGTCCTTCACCTGCCACGCCTACATCCAGTTCCTCATGGCCAGCGCCTACCGGCGATCGTACGCCGAGGCGTACACAGTCCTCTATACTGCCGAGAAGTCGTATCACGAGTCGTGGAAGGTGGTCCAGGCCGGGATCGATCCCGACAGCCCCTGGCAGCCGTTCGTCGAGAACTGGGCCGGCCAGGACTTCGCCGACTACGTCGCGTACCTGGAAGGCGAGCTGAACCAGCTGGCGGAGAAGGCCGGCCCCGCCGAGCTCGAGGGGATGGCCGAGCTGTTCGAGACCACCACCAGGTATGAGATCGCGTTCTGGGAGATGGCCATGACCGGCGGCGGCTGGCCGGGCGTCTCGGAGGAGGGCTGACCATGCGGTTTTCACAGGAGCTGTTCGACGCCGCCTCCGACATCTGGGCGGCGCAGCTGGACCACCCGTTCGTGAAAGGGCTCGGCGACGGATCGCTGGAGGAGGACCGCTTCGCCCGCTGGGTCCGCCAGGACTATCTGTACCTCAAGGAGTTCGCCCGCATCTTCGCGTGGGCCACGGCCAAGGCCGAGCGCCTCGCCTCCATGGGCTGGTACGCGGCGGTCCTGGACCTCACGCTGAACACCGAGATGCAGCTGCACCGCGACTACGCCGCCCGGTTCGGGATCACGGAGGCCGAGCTGGAGGCGGAGCCGATGTGGCCCACCACCCGGGCGTACACCGATTTCCTGGTCCGGACCGCCGCCGACGGCGACATGACGGAGCTGCTGGCCGCGCTCCTCCCGTGCGCCTGGGGCTACTGTCATATCGGCCAGGAGCTGGCCGCGGCCGGCGTCCCCGACGACCAGCGGTACGCCGACTGGATCGAGCAGTACGCCTCCGACGAGTTCGAGGAGGCCAAGGAGTGGCTCCGGGCCGAGCTCGACCGGCTGGTGGAGCACGCCGGGCCAGAGAAGCGGGCGCGGTTGAAGGAACTTTTCGTGGTCTCCAGCCAGTACGAGTGGATGTTCTGGGAGATGTGCTGGAAGGGGGAGCAGTGGCCCGTGTGACCGGGGCCGTGCTCCTGGCGGGTCTCGCGTGCGTGGGCAGTGCCGGCGAGGCCGCCGACACCGCCACGGGGGCGGGCCAGCTCGCGCGCATCGGGCAGGGAACGGCCATCATTCAGCTGGGACAATGAAACGGATCCCCATCACTCCGGAGTCGACGCCATGACGCTTGCCGCAGCCATCGCCCTCGCCCTCGCGTCCGCCGCGCCGGGACCCGCCCCTGATCCCCCCGCGCCGGGGCTCGCCCCTGAGCTCGCCGCGCCCCCGGTGCAGGCCGACACCGTCACCGTGACCGGCACGGTCACCTACGCCGACGGCAGCCCCGCAGCCGACTGCCGCGTCCTCGTGCTGCACCCCGGCTTCGAGCCGCTGGCCCGGACCCGGTGCGACGACGCGGGCCGCTACCGGCTCCGCCTCGTACCCGGCCTCTACAACGGCATCGCCATCCTCGACGACGGCTACGGCGAGACCACCCTCGAGTTCTGGGCCTGGAACGTGGACGCCACCCGCGACCTGACCGTAGACGCCCAGATCGACCGGCTCGAGGTCTACAACCTCGCCGTCTGGAACTCCAAGGGCGGCTCGCAGAGCTTCTTCGTCTCCTTCCGGCCCATGTCCCTCGACCGCGCGGCCGAGGGCGGCCAGGAGCCCGAGCTGCGCGACGTGCCCGGCCGGGGGCAGGTCGCCGTGATCGACCTCGCGCCCGAGCTCGAGCCGGAGGGCGTGGAGATCCTCGTCGACGGCGAGCCCACCGCGGTGGAGATGCTCCAGTGGTACTACCACCGGATCCCCGGCGACGACGGGGACATCTACATGCCCGTGGCGCTGGTCCAGGCCGTCCGGCCCCCGCTCGACCCGGGCCCCCACACGGTCCGCGTCCGGGTCACCGACACCGCCACCGGGTCCACCGGCGAGGCCGTGACGTGGTTCACGAGCAACGAGAAGGGGTTCGGGTTCTGAAGGCGGGGCATCGATCACCGGGATGATGATGTGACATACGATGGGACAGCCGCCCACCTTCTCCTCCACCTCCCCCCACCCCCGCGTGCGGAGGTCCACCTCTTCGTGGACGCCCTGCGCCGCTGTGGCGCCCGGTCCATCGAGCGCGACGGCGACCGGTTCGTGGCCCTCTTCCCGGCCACCGATGACATAGACGCGCTCATCGCGGAGGTCCGGGGCGCCGTGGCCGCCAGCACCTCCCTGACCGATCCCGGGATCAGCTGGGAGCGCCTGTCCCACGAGGCGTGGGCGGCGAAGTGGCGCACCGAGCAGGCCGCGCGCCGGGTCAGCGACCGGATCATCGTGGCGCCGGTGGGGGTGGCCGTGCCGGAAGCGGGGCAGGGCGCCGGAACGGGCCCGGCGTCGGGCCCCGAAGGCGGATCGGCGCCGGGTCGCGGCCCCACCCGTCGCCCCGACGACGTCATCGTCCGGCTCGACCCCGGCGTGGCCTTCGGCACCGCCGAGCACCCCACCACCCGGGCGTGCCTCGCCCTGCTGGATGGCCGCGTGGAGCCGGGCAGCCGCGTCCTCGACGTCGGCGCGGGCTCGGGGATCCTGGCCATCGCCGCCGCGCTCCTGGGCGCCGACCGGGTCCTCGCCCTGGAGTCGGACCCGGTTTCGTGCGAAGCGGCCCGCCGGAACGTGGAGGTCAACGGCGTCGCCGACCGGGTGGAGGTCCGGGAGGTGGAGGTGGGGCCGGCGGACCTGAAGAAGGCCGGGCGCTACGACGGCGTGGTGGTCAATATCGAGGCGCGGGTCTCGGCGCCGCTGGTGCCCGCGGTCCCGGGCGCGCTCCGGCCGGGCGGCTGGTTCGTCCTCTCGGGCGTGGTGGGCGCGGAGCGGGAGGACGCCGTGGCCGCGGCGGACCGGGCGGGGCTGGCGCTGGTGGAGGAGGCGCCGGAGCGGAGCTGGTGGTCGGGGGTGTTCGAGCTGCGGCGGTGAGAGGGCCCGGACCCGGCCACAGCGAGGCCGGCGCATGGGCGGGTCATGAAGGGGCTGCTCGGGCCGTCGCCTCTGGACGCTGGTCCGCCTCGAACCACTGGACCATCCGGTCCGCTGCGGCCTCCGAGTAGAGGACCGGCGTGCCGCCCAGCGCCCGGACCGCCTCGGCGTCGTCCTCCTCGAACACCCGGACCAGCACGGGGACGTCGGTGACGTGCTCCAGGAGCCGGAGGTTGTCTTCGGGGCGCCGGACGGTGGAGGTGATGAGGCGTGCGGTCCGGGCCCGGGCCTCCTCCAGGACCACGGGGTCGGTGGCGTCGCCCCGGATCACGGGGATCTCGGCCTCACGGAGCCGGGCCACCACGTCCGGGTCGTCGTCCACCACCACGATCTGGTAGCCGGAGGCGAAGAGCGTCTCCACCAGCGGGAGCCCGGTGGCCCCGGCGCCCAGGACCAGGATATGGCCGCCCACGGGCGGCGGGATGGTCCGGCGGCCGGCCCGGCGCACGGGGTGGAGGTGCATGAGCAGCCAGGCCACCCGGTCCCGGGCCATGATGGGCGTCAGCAGCATGGTCAGGAGGGTGACCAGAGCGATGGTGGTGAAGACGGCGTCGCTGATCTGGCCGGCCATGAGCCCGTAGAGCCCGATGACCAGCGACAGCTCGCTGGTCTGGGCCAGGAGCAGCCCGGCCTCGATGGCGGGCCGGGCCGACAGGCCGGTCCGCTCGGCCACCCACGTCACGAGCGGCGGCGTGGCCAGCACCACCACGGCCGCCAAGACCAGGGCGTGGATCAGCTCCACGGCGGCGGGGATCCCGATGGTGGCGCCCAGTGCGGTGAAGAAGACGGCGGCGAAGAAGTCGCCGATGGACGCCAGCTGGGGGCGGACCACGGCGTCGGACGGGAACCGGGCGAAGGCCACGCCGGCCAGGAACGCGCCGACCATGAGGGGGAGCCCCAGGAGGTCGGCGGCGCCGAGGAAGACGAAGAGGACCGCCAGGACGGCCAGGAGGAGCGGCTCGTTCTCGCCGTCCAACCGCACCAGCCGCGGCGCCACCCATCGCCCGGTGGCGGCGGCCAGGGCGATGAGCGCGGCCACGCCCAGGAACCCCAACCCCACGGCCAGGAGCCCGTCCCCGGCGCGCGTCACGAGGGGGATGGCCGCCAGGATCAGGAGGTCCTGGACCAGGAGCACGCCGATGACGAGGCGGGCGAAGGGCTCGTAGAAGTGGCGTCGTCGTCGGAGCAGCCGGACGATGACCAGCGTGGAGCTGGCGGTGAGGGCCAGCGCCAGGAAGACGGCGTGGGTCAGGCTCACGCCCAGCGCCAGCCCGGCCCCGAGCCCCAGGAGCCCCAGCACCAGGAACTGGAGGACGCCCACCCGGAGGACCCGCCGGGTCTGGCCCCGCAGGCTCCCGGGGTCGAGGTCGATGCCGGTGACGAAGAGGAGGAACGTGACGCCCAGGATCAGGGCGCTGTCCAGGATCTCCATGGGCACTGCGCCGGCCACCAGCACGCCGGCGGCCAGGAGGAGCGGGACGGGCGATGCCCGGAGCAGATGGGCCAGCCCGTGGCCCACCGCCGCGGCGGCCAGGAGGAGCGCGATCCCCAGCATCAGTCGATGATCCCTTCGGTCCGCAGCGCTTCCGTCATGTGCCGGATCCCGTCGTACTTCGAGACCATGAGGTACGTGGCGCCGTGCTCCTCCAGCTCCTCGGCGGCCCAGGTGTCGAAGGCGTGGATGGCCGTCGGGACGCCCGCCTTCCGGGCCCGGTACGCCATGAGGTTGTTGGCGTCCTGGATCTGGAGCGCCGAGACCAGGAGCCGGGCGTCGGCGAGGTCGGCGTGCTCCAGCACGTCGGGGTGGTCGGTGTTGCCCTGGAGCGTGGCGCACGGCAGCCCCTCCAGCTTCCGGGCGTCCACGTCCACGGCCAGGACCGTCTCGCCTCGCCCCATCAGCGCGTCGACCAGCCGCCGGCCCAGGGTGTTCATGCCCACCACGATGACGTGGCCCCGGAACCCCGGCTCGGGCCCGGGCTCGGGGCCCGCCGCCGCGGCGAACGGCCGGAGCAGGCCCCACCGCTGGAGCGCGTCGTAGAGCCCGTCGCCGCCCTGGACCAGGACCGACGACACGCCGATGGTGACCAGCCCCACGGCGCCCACCACCGAGATGAACGACGCGTCCACCAGCCCCACGCCCAGCGCCAGCGACGCCACGATGAACGAGAACTCGCTGATCTGGCCCAGCGTGAGCGCGGCCAGGAAGCTGGTCCGCTCGCCGTAGCCGAAGCGGGGGATCAGCGCCATGAGGAGCGCCGGCTTCGCCACCAGCACGAAGACCGAGAGGGCGACCACGGCGGGCCAGGCCGAGAGCGCCGCACCCAGCTCCATCTCGGCGCCCAGGGTCACGAAGAAGACCGCCAGGAAGAAGTTGACCAGCGGGTGGACCCGGCGCACCAGCTCGTGGCTGTACGGGAGCTGGGCCAGGCTCACACCGGCGATGAACGCGCCGATCTCCACCGAGAGGTGCAACGACTCGGCGCCCAGGATGAAGGCGAAGCACCACGTCAGGCTCCACACGAAGACGGCCTCCAGCGACGGCGCCAGCCAGCGGAAGAGCGGCGGGAGCAGGTACCGCGTGGCCACGTAGGCGATGAAGAGGAGCGCGGTCATGGCGATGGCCGCCCGCACCACACCCCGGCCCACACCGGCCAGCCCCGCCATCCCCGGGTCGCCGAGACCCGTCAGCAGCGTCAGCGCCACCACCACCGCCACGTCCTGCACCAGCAGCACGCCCACCGCGATCCGGCCGTACGTGGCGTTCAGCCCGCCCCGCTCCTCCAGCAGCTTCACCACCACCACCGTGCTGCTGAACGTCAGTACCAGCCCCACCAGTACCGCCGTGGCGCCGGGCAGCCCCAGCGCCAGTCCCAGCAGGTACCCCAGCCCCAGCGTGGCGGCGATCTGGGCCACGCCCGCCAGCACCGCCACCCGGCCCACGTCCCGGATCTTCTCCAGGCTCAGCTCCAGCCCCACCAGGAAGAGGAGGAGGGCGATCCCCACCTCCGACAGCAGCTCCAGGTTCGCGCCGGGGTGCAGAACGTGGGTCACGGGGCCCAGCACCAGACCCGTGACCATGTACGCCAGGATCGCGGGGATCCGGACCGCACGGGCCGCCAGCACCACCGCGGCACCCGCGATCAGGATGTAGCCGAGGTCACGGAGAATGAGGAAGTCGGTCATGGGGCGGGAAATCTAAGGGGCGATGGCGCTCCGCGCCGCTGCGGCGATCAGGAGGATGCCGGGGTCACGGAGCAGGGGGAATTCGGTCATCGCGTGGGTAAGCTACGGCCTCGGCTTCGCCTCGCGACAGGCCGCCGTTGTTTCCGCGCCCGCGAGCGACCGGCCACCCCCGCGCCCGCGGCGAACGGCCGCCCCCGGCGGGCAGCCGGCGCGACGGACGGCGGAGAATCGCGCACGGGTCGCCCTCACGACCTGCTCCTGCTTCCTTGTCCCGGCACCAGCGGGACAATGCACCACCGACCTGCGGCCCGCGGTAGCCCGTGCGAAGTTCGCCCGCTGCTGGCGGGACAAGTGGGCAGGAGTGGTAAATCCCGGACCTCCGTGCGCAGTTGTCCCGGCGCAGCGGTTCGCTGCCGCCTGCAAGCGGATCGGGCCGTCTGGAGCGTCCGCCTGGGCTAGCTCAGCCTGTGCAGCCGCTCGCTGCGCTGGCCGCTAGTTCAGTCCATGCAGCCGCTCGCTGCGCTCGCCGGTCAGTTCAGGTCGTGCAGGCGCTGGTGACGGTGGCCATGGCTGTGCTCGTGGCCATGCTCGTGGCCGTGGCCGTGGCCGTGGCCATGTCCGTGGCACGCCTCCTCGTCCGTCAGCTCCGACAGGTCGCCGGCGACGAACGCTTTCACGGCATCCTCCACGAGCAGGTCTTCGGCTACGTACACCGTCAGCCCGGCGGCCCGCAGCTTCGCCAGCGCGTTCCGGCCCAGGCCCCGGCACACCACCGCGTCCACCCCCAGCCCCCGGATGCTCGCCACCGGCGTGCACTGGCCGTGGGCGTGGTGCTCGTTGGTGTTGATGATCGTGCGCAGCGTCCAGCCGTCGGTGTCCACCACCGTGTAGTACGGGGCCTGCCCGAAATGGGCCGACAGCCGCGCCCCGAGTCCCTCTTCGTCCATCGTCGGTATGCAGATCTTCATGTCACTCTCCGGTTTCGATTCGCAGCGCGGAGCTCTCCAGCACCGCCCGCGCCAACTTCTCACGACCCGCCTTCAACAGCCGCTGCACCGTCCCCCGCGACACCCCCATCCGCTCCCCGGCACCGGCCTGGTCCAGCCCCTCCACGTCGCACAGACGGATCGCCTCCAGCTCGTCCAGCCGCAGCCCGATCACCGCCAGCTCGTGCATCGGCAGCGCCCGGGGCTTGAACACCCGGTCGCCCTCGAACTGACGGCACCGTCTCGGCTTTCGTGGTCTCGGCATGGTTCTCCGTTCTGTGCATATGCACGATACTACGGCGCGCTGTCGAGCGCAACCGGCGCGGCGAGGCCGCGCAGCAGGCGCCGGCCCTGCGGACCGGCGCAACAAGCCGCCTGGCGGCGGCAACAGGCTTACTTCGTTCGCAGGGGCTCGCTTCGCTCGCAAGCGGACCGGCCGGCGGTGCGGCACTTCAGCTTTCGGCGCAGGTCAGGGCAGCGTCACCCAGCCGATGTCGGTGACCACGTCGCGGCCGGCGGCACGATCCGGTCGGGCGGAGGTCCATTCGTGGTCCCAGGAGGCCACCAGCTCGAGATAGGCGCGCTCGCCGGACAGGGTCTCGCGGGTGGCCATGGGGGGCACCAGCGCGGCGCCGGTCAGGGAATCGCCCGGCGCGATCGTCTTGAAGTAGATGGCGGCGGCGCAGTTGGGCTGTGCGTCGCCGGAAGGCCAGACGGTCGGGCCGTCGGGGCCCTCGAGGAAGCGCGCCACGAGGAAGCAGCCGTCGGTCTCCAGGTAGACGGTGTCCGGACCGGTGTTGCGCACCGTGACCTCGACATCCCACGGGTTGGTGGTCACCACCTCGGCCGAGAAGTCGAGCGGGCCGGCGTAGGGCTCGGTGGGGTCGGTACAGGCCATCAGGGTGACGGCCGCGGCGACGACGATGACGGCGGACTTCATGGTGCTGCCTCCCGGGGCCCGGACGCGTCCGGTGTCCGGCTGCTGCCGCCGGAGCGGACCGCGTGGTGTCGACGGTCGCATCCGCGCCTCCTGCTGAACGACGTACGGGATCGAGCGGGCGCCGACTCGTGCCGGAGGCTGCCGGTCAGGGGGTTCCCCTTAAGGATATGCACTCCGGGGGGGGACAACCCTCTCGAACGGCTCGCCCGCGGCCTCTTCTCCCGCTACATTTCCTTACTGTGACCGACTACCTTCGACCGACCCGACCGCACCACGCGACGCGGCTCCTGCCGAGGGACTCGCGGCCGGGGATCTACGCGCCCCCCAACCACTGACTCCTCGGCGTCCGTCCGGACGCTGCTGAAGAGACGACGATGGGGTGATCCGGCTCGTCGCCGGCCCGCCGTCGTCGCCCGAATCGACTGCCATACAGCCACATGAGGAGAGAATGATGCCCGAGATCAAGGTAGACGCGGAGCAGGTGTTTCCGGTCCTGAAGGAGAATATCCTGGTGGACGGGTTCCATCTGGTGATCGATCTGCAGGAGTCCCACGGCGCGGTGATCGTGGACGCGCTGGAAGGGAAGGAGTACCTGGACTGCTACGGGTACTTCGCCACGCTCCCGGTGGGTCACAACCACCCGAAGCTGAACGACGAGGGGTTCCGCAAGAGCCTGATGACGGCGGCGCTCTCGAACCCGGCGAACAGCGACATCTACAGCCGTGAGTTCGCGGGGTTCGTGCAGGAGTTCCGGCGGATCGCGGTACCGGACGCGTTCCGGTACCTGTTCTTCATCGCGGGCGGAGCGCTGGCGGTGGAGAACGCCATGAAGGCGGCGTTCGACTGGAAGGTGCGGAAGAACGAGGCCGCCGGGATCGAGGGCGGCGGAGGCAAGATCCTGCACTTCCGGGACGCGTTCCACGGCCGGAGCGGGTACACGATGAGCGTGACGAACACGGACCCGACGAAGACCATGCACTTCCCGAAGTTCGAGTCGTGGCCGCGGGTTTCGAGCCCCTTCATCGAGCCGGGTCTGGATGACGCGGCCATGGCGGCGAGGGAGCAGGAGACGGTGGACGAGATCGAGGCGGCGTTCGATGCCGACCCGAACGGGATCGCGGCGATCCTGATCGAGCCGATCCAGTGCGAGGGTGGGGATCACCACTTCCGGCCCGAGTTCTTCGCGCAGCTCCGGGAGATCGCGGACCGGCGCGAGGCGCTGCTCATCTTCGACGAGGTGCAGACGGGGATGGGCACCACGGGCAGCATGTGGGCGTTCCAGCAGCTGCCCATCGAGCCGGATATCGTGGCGTTCGGGAAGAAGACGCAGGTGTGCGGGATCATGAGCACGCGCCGGATCGACGAGGTGGAGGACAACGTCTTCCACACGTCGAGCCGGATCAACAGCACGTGGGGCGGCAACCTGGTGGACATGGTCCGGGGCGCCCGCTACCTGCAGATCATGGAGGAGGACGGCCTGGTGGAGAACGCCCGTAACGTGGGCGCCCTCTTCCTCGAGGAGCTGAAGAAGCTCGAGGCCGAGTACGACGGGATCACCAACGTCCGCGGCATGGGGCTCCTCCTGGCCATGGACCTGCCGGACACCGACACCCGCAACACCGTCCGCCTCGAGTGCTGGCACCGGGGGCTGGCGGCGCTCAACGCCGGGGAGCGGTCGATCCGGTTCCGCCCGCCGCTGATCTTCAGCGAGGAGAACGTGCGGACGGCGGTCTCGACGCTGCGGGAGGTGCTGGCGGAGGAGCTGTAGCCTCCGACCGCGACGAACGCGACGGACTGCAGATTCACCGCGACGGCGCGACGAACGCGACGGACCGCAGATTCACCGCGACGACGCGACGGGGGCGACGAACGCGACGGACCGCAGATTCACCGCGACGGCGCGACGAACGCGACGTTCGAGGGTTGTTATTCCGGTAGTCTCACGGTGCCGGGCGGATGGCTGGCCGCCGGGTGCCGAAAGCTGCCGGAGCCACCCCATGGCAGTTCCGTCGCGTCGTCGCGCCGACGCGGTGAATCCCAGTCTGCCGTCGCGTTCGTCACCCCCGTCGCGTCCGCGGTTGGGGGCGCGCCCCGTTTCAGCGGTTAGATCCGGCCTTCCACGCCTCCACGGTCCTCGCCACCGCCTCGCGCATGGGCGTGAGGTCCAGCTCGCCGAAGGTGTCGGCGAACTTGGACCCGTCCAGCACCCACGGCTCCTCGAACTGGTGGAGGATCTCGACGAGCTCTCGCATGTCGCGGCTGAAGACGGAGACCAGCCTCATCATCCACCGGGGATAGAGCCCGACGTTCGGCTCGGTCCCGGCGGCGGCGAAGGCCATCTCGATAAACTCCCGCCCCGTCGGCGACCCGTTGGGCGGGATGTGCCAGACCTCGCCCAGCGCTCGCGGCGAGGTGCCGAGGGTGATGAGGCCGCGGGCGAAGTCGTCGACGAAGTTCTGGCTGTGGGGCTGGTCGAGCGCCCCGATCCAGTGCGCCTTCTTCCCGGCGATCACGGCGGGGAAGACCAGCTGGCCGGCCATGGTGTTGACCGCGCCGGGGCCGAAGAAGTCGGAGCCGCGGCCGATGGTGGCCCGGACCAGGCCGGCGGCATGGGCGTCCAGCAGTCGTTGGGCCAGTTCGATCCGGAGCCGGCCCTTGGCGCTCCGGGCCCGGAGCGGGGAGTCCTCGGTGATGGGGCCGTCCACGCGCCCGTACGCGTACAGGTTGTCGCAGTAGACCAGGGTGGCCTCGGCGATCCCGGCGGCCGGGATGACGCTGTCCATCACCGGCCCGAGCACGTCGGACCACTGGGGGTAGGGCACGTTCACGCAGTGATAGACCACTTTCGCGTCGGCGCACGCCTCCCGGGCGGCCGCCGGGTCCGCGACGTCGGCCCGGTGAACCTCCACCCTGTCGGGCCACCGGCCTTTCCCGCTGCGCGTGACCGCCCGTACCGGCTCGCCCTTCGCCACGAGCTGCCGGACCACGGCCCGGCCGGCACCGCCGCCGGCCCCCAGAACCACGTTCATCCCGGCCACGTCTTCTCCTCCCTTACGCGTCGCTGTCGACGTCAGTGGCGAGCCCGAGAGCGATGAGGTCCGTCCCGGTCAGGCCGTATACGTTGCTTCGCCTGCGGGTGTCGGACTTATGCAGATACCCGCGGCGTTCGAGCTCCCCGACCACCTGCGAAACCCGCTGACGGCTGACGCCCCACGCCTCTTCGAGCCGGGCCCGGGTCACCCCGTCCTCTCGCAGTCCCGCGATCTCGCTCTTAATCAACAGGGCAGGTATTGAATAGGCCAGGGTCAAGAACCCCCTCCGGAACGACCTTGATCCGGGGCGCCGTCAACGCGAGTCGCCGCAGGTGGCGCCGGCGATCCCCGTGACCGGCCCCTCGGGGCCCGGCGTCCGGACCCGCACATAGTAGTCCCGGCTCACGTCGAAGGCGGTGATGGCATCCAGCTCGTGCTCCACCGTCTGCCAGTCGGTGGTGGGGTGGAGCCGGGTGCAGGCTCCGTCGCCCTGAGCGTCCTCGGCTCCCTGAGCGTCCTCGACGCCCGGAGCGTCCTCGCCGTCCAGAACCACGTCCACCGGCATGGCGAACCCGTCGACCACGCCGGTCCACCGGTACGCGAGGCGCCCGCTGTCGGGCCCGTCCACGGCGCGGACTTCGAGCACCGGGATGTCGGTGGTCTCGAGGTACTGGCGGAAGACGGGGCCGAGGTCGGTGGGCACGCGCTCGTCGATGAACGCCCGGACCTGCGCCCCGGTGACAATGCTATGCCGGAATGTGGACTGGAGCCCCCGGAGGATGGACCGCCAGGCGTCGCGGTCATCGAGGATCTGGCGGAGGGTGTGGAGCATGTTCCCGCCCTTGTAGTACATGTCGCCGGAGCCCTCGGCGTTCACGCCGAAGTCGGGGATGATGGGGCGGTCGTTCTGGATGGCGCGTCGCGTGCCGCGGACGTAGCGGGCGCCGGCGGCGGGGTGGTGGAGGCACTCGACGTAGAGGGACTCGGCGTAGTTCCCGAACGACTCGTGGACCCACATGTCGGCCAGGTCCGCGGTGGTGATGCTGTTGCCCCACCACTCGTGGGCGAGCTCGTGGACGATGATGAAGTCCCACTCGAGGCCGAGCCCGGTGCCCGAGAGGTCGCGGCCCAGGTAGCCGTTCCGGTACTGGTTGCCGTAGGCGGTGCCGCTCTGGTGCTCCATCCCGAGGTGCGGCGTCTCCACCAGCTTCACCCCGTCGTCGTAGAACGGGTACGGTCCGAACCAGTGCTCGAAGCACGCGATGACCGATGGCGTCTGGGCGAACTGTTCGCGGGCCCGCTCCAGGTTCTGCTCCAGCGGCCAGTAGTCCAGCGTGAGCATCCCGGCCTCGCCCTCCATGACGTGGCCGAAGTGGGCGTACCGGCCCGCGTTCACCGCCACGTTGTAGTTGTTGATGGGATTGGCGACGAACCATTCCCAGGTGGTGGTGCCGTCGTCGTGGGGGCGGACGTGGCGGAGCCGGCCGTTGCTCACGTTCACCAGCGGGTCCGGCACCGTGATGGCGATCCGCTGGCTGTCGGGCTCGTCGGTCTGCGTGTCCTTGGTCGGCCACCACACGCTGGCGCCGAGCCCCTGGTTGGCCGTGGCGATATGCCACCGGCCCCGGTCATCGGTCTTCCACGCGAAGCCGCCATCCCACGGCGGGTTCACCGCCACCCGCGGCCGGCCGTGGTAGTAGACGACGACGGTGTCGATCCGGCCCACCGGCCCCACCTCCGGCACGTCGACCCAGACCACGTTCCCGTCCCGGCGGTGGGCGAGGGACTGGTCCCCCCGGATCACACTGTCCACCACCAGCGGGCGCTGGAGGTCGATCTGCATGGTGCGATCGGCCGCGCCGGGCTCCGTGACCTCGAACACGACCCCGACGCGGCCGGTGATGCTGCTGTCCGCCGGCAGCACGGCCACGTCCAGGTCGTAGAAGGTCACGTCCCACCAGGCGCGCTCGGGGCCGATGGTGCCCCGGAGCGTGTCCGCGCGGGTGAACGTGGTATCCTGGGCGTAGGCGGGCACAGAGGACACGGAGAGCACGGAGAGCACGGAGACCACGGAGGCCGTCACGGCGGCGAGAGCTCGGGACTTCATCAGCGGTCGCCTCCCGGGTGGTAGTCCTCGACGTTGCCGAAGGGGTAGAGCCGGTGGATGGGTGCGTGTTCGTAGTCGAGCGCGTCGAGGCGCGTGGTGCCGATGAACGGGCCGGGCGCGTCGACCACCAGGATCGTCTCGGCGTACCCGGTCTCGTCGAAGCCCCGGCGGAAGTGGATCCGCGACTTCACCACGAAGACCTGGTAGTGGTCGGGCTCGATCGGCCCGAACCGGAGGCTCCCGGGCGTGGTGATCTGGGTATACGCCGGCGTGAGGATCAGGAGGTTGTCCCGGCCGAAGGCGATGGCGGCCACGTGGTCGTAGCCCCAGCGGGAGCCGATCCAGCGGAGCGTGCCCTCCACCCGGACCGGCTCGCCGCCCGAGGGCCCGGTGAACCCGCCCACCTCCATGTCGAACGGATCACCGGGCTCGGCGCCCCCCTCCACGAGGCGCTGGAGCGCCCGCTCGTCGCGGAGGGTGGCGATGATCACGCCGCCGAGCCTCTGGTCGATGATCTCCCGGAGGATCCAGGTGGCGTCGCCGGGGCGGTCGCTGTAGTCGCCCAGGACCACCGGCGTCTCACCGGCCGCGACGGCGGCTTTCGCCCGGGTCACGGCTTCCTCGGGGCCGGGGAACTCGCCGTGGGCGAACTCCTCCCGGACCCGCCAGATGAAGCCGGCCATGTCATCGGCGATCTCGTCGGCCAGCGCCTGGTCGCCGTCCGTCATCACGTGGACGGTGGTGCCGACGTCCGGGACATCCGACCACGGGTAGCCGTAGAAGACGCTCACGTAGGCGTCGTCCTCCCGGGCCTCCCACCGCCGGGCGCGCTCCATGATGTCCATGGATGGCGACGCGCCCGTCCACTGGAGTACGGTGGCGGTGATGATCGGCGGCTTCCGGGTGGCCGTGGTGGGCTCGTACTCTCCCCGCATGACCAGCCGGAGGTACCGGGCCGCCCGCTCGCCCTGGAGGTAGGCGTCGTAGTGGGGGTAGCGCTTGGTCACGAACGCGCCGTCGGCCCAGCGCAGGAACTCGGCGTCCTCGTTCCCGTGCAGGTCGAACGTGGCGACGATCGGCACATCCGGCCCCACCAGCTCCCGGACCTGCCGGGCGATCTCGGCTTCCGGGCGCGGCACGTTGCGCACGGCCAGCGCGCCGTGGACCGAGAGGTACACGCCGTCCACCGGCAGCGTGCTCCGGAGGTCGTCGAGGATCAGATCCATGAAGTGGTCGAACGTCTCCCGGGTGCTCCAGGAGCGCGACGACCCGCCGTAGACCGAGTACGGCGACGTGATCCCCACCGGCTCCACGTCGCCGTACTCACGGGCCCGGTCCACGAAGCCCCGGATGAACGACCCGGCTTCCAGCACCTCGTCGCCCTCCAGCGGCCCCCGGAACCGGGTCCAGTCCTCGACGGTCACGTCGCCGCCGGGGCAGAAGGTGCACGTCTCGTGGGAGAAGCGGATGACGGCCACGCGGTGGGGATCGGTGGACGCACCGGTCTGGGCGTCGACCGCCACGGCTCCGGCAAGGACCGCCAGCGTCGCCAGGGCGAGCCCCGGGAGGTATCGGGTGGCGCACGCGATCGAGCGCCGAACGAAGTCAGAGAGATGAACCATGATCACCCGTCGTCGTTTGAAAGTCAGTACCAGGAGCCCACCAGCCGCCAGCCCATCCCGCCGCGTCACTCCATACTCAGCAGCCCCGCGTACAGGTCCATCCCGTACCACAGATTGCCGACCCGGAGGTTCTCGTCGGGCGCGTGCTGGTTGTTGTCGTGGTTCGCGATGGGCACGATCACGGCGGGTTGGCCGAGCCCGTCGGTGAACAGGTAGAGCGGGAGCGAGCCGCCGAGGCTCGGCACCAGGAGCACGTCCGGCGCCGCCCGCTGCGCCGCGCCGATCACGTCCTGGACCACCGGCAGCGACATGTCGGTCCGGGCCGCCGGGTAGCCGCCGCCCCGGGTCACCTTCGCGATCCGTCGGTGCGCGAGCCGCGTCGCCATGTCCGGGTCCTCCCGGACGATGTGGTAGCCCTGCCCGCGGATGTGGGCCTCCACCCGCTCCTGCATGTGCACGGGGTCGTTACCCTTCACCAGTCGGATCCCCAGCTCGGCCGTAGCCTCGGACGGGATCACGTTCCGGGTCAGCGGGCCCACGTTCCCGCTGGCCAGCCCCTTCACCGTCAGCGCCGGCAGCAGCAGGCGCTCCGCCAGCTGCGCCGGCGCGCCCTCCGTGCGGGCCAGCCCCAGCTCGGCCGCCAGCTCGGCGTCGGTGTCCGGCAGCTGGTCCAGCGCCCGCCGCTCCACCCGCCCCAGCGGCGCGACGGTCTCGTAGAACCCGTCCACCAGCACGCGTCCGTCGTCCGCCTTCATGCTCGCCAGCAGCCGGGCCAGCATCATCCCCGGCACCGGCGCCCAGTTGCCGTAGTGCCCGCTGTGCAGCGACCGCGTGGCGCCGTAGACCGTCACGCTGAGATCCGTCACGCCCCGGACGCCGAACGTCAGCTGCGGCCGCCCGCTGGTGTGCGTCGGTCCGTCCAGGAAGAGCCAGACGTCCACGTCCGCCACCCGGTCCCGGTACCGCTCCAGGTACTCCCCCAGGTGCGGCGACCCCGCCTCCTCCTCACCCTCGAAGAAGAGGATCAGGTTCGACGTGGGGGTGAGGCCGTTCTGTCGGAACGCCTCCAGGACGGGGAACAGCGCGCCCAGCGGGACCTTGTCATCGCTCGCCGACCGGGCGTAGACACGCCACTCCGGGTCGATGGGGTCCGATGACGCCGATCGTCCCTTCTCACCGGTGGCCCCCGCCTCAGCTCCGCCGCCCGCCTCGCCGCCCGCCTCGCCGTCTCCCGGCGCCGGCCACGGCCGCGGCTCACCGCCCGCCTCCATGCTCGCCGTGTACAGCGTCGGCTCCCATGGCCCGTGGGTCCAGCTCGTGGGGTCGGCAGGCTGCCCGTCGTAGTGGACGTACAGCGCGAGCGTGCGCGTGGCACCCGGGGCCCGCAGCTCCCCGAACACCACCGGCGGCGCCCCCGGCAGCGTCAGCAGCTCCGCGTCCACGTCCAGCGCCGCGAGCCGGTCCCGGAGGTACTCGGCGTTCCGCCGGATTCCCACCGAGTCCGAAGCGACGTTGGGGATGGCCAGCAGTTCCCGGTAGTCCGCCAGGATCCGGGCGCCGTTCGCCTCCCGGTAGTCCGCCACGGCGTCCATGGGGGATTGGGCGGCGAGGGGTGTGGCGGGACCGGCGGCGAAGGGCGCCGACAGAATTGCGGCGATAGCGGCGGCCGCGAAGGGCACGAATCCAACGGCGCCGAAGACGGCGGCCGCGAAAGGACGGAACAGCCGGCGGGGCCGGAGGGCCATGGGAGCGTCGGAACCGGGCATCAGCTGTCTGCGCACGAATCCTCCAGGATGGCGGAGAAGGCCAGGTGTGGACTATAGGCAGCTTCCGGCCGGGTGCAAGAGGCGGCGCCACCCGTCCCGTCCGCATCGTTTCTGCGTTTCACGGCGACTATTGACGTGAAACGGACGGCTCTTCTCCCGGTTTGTTGATGCAAGCAAGGGGAGGTACCTGGACCTCTTCTCCTTCATTTTTCTCCTTCGACCTCGGCCTGTACCTGTACCTCAGCCTCGTACCTTTTCGTCTCCAGGTCCGGGCGCAGCGATCCATGGAAAGGGAGAAGTACGAAGCGGAGGGCGAGGTACAGGCCGATGGAGACGGAGACGAAGAGGAAGAGGGCAGCCTCGCGAGTGGGACTCTCCGCGGCGCTGCGACCCGGCACCGCGCCCCCTCGCGACCAACCCCGGCCCCGCGTCCCGCCGGCACGCGGACCGGGGCCGGCCGCCACCCCGAAGGCAGCCACCGGCCCCGACCCCAGCCTCAGCCGCGAACTGCTTAGCTCTTAGATCTCAGCTCTCAGATCTCAGCTCTCAGATCTGAATTCAGCCGCCCGTTCCCCGTTCCGGCCCCACCGGTGTCTCCGGCTTCTCCTCCGGCGGGTTCTCTTCGAGCTGGCGGAGCAGGTACTGGACGGCCCGCTCGATGATGGGCTCGTGCCCGGCGGCGATCTCCTCGGGGCGGTCGATCACCTCGATATCGGGCGAGACGCCCTCGCCTTCCACGGCCCACTCGCCGTCCTCGTTCACGAATGCGAAGGCGGGGATGTTGATGCTGCCGCCGTCCACGAAGCCCGGGTTCCCGCTGATCCCCACGAGTCCGCCCCAGGTGCGGGTCCCGATGAGCGGCCCGAGGCCGAGCTCCTTGAAGTAGTAGGGGAAGGCGTCGCCGCCCGACGATGCCTGGCCGTTGATGAGGGTGGCCTTCGGCCCCCTGTGGACCACGGCCGGCTGGCTGTAGAGCTCCAGGTTCCGGCGGGACCAGTAGTTCAGGAGCGGGCGGTCGAGCATGAGCGCCATCTCCTCGGGGATGAACCCGCCGCCGTTATAGCGGTCATCGAGGATCAGGGCGTCCTTGGTGTGGAGCGGCCGGAACCCCTCGAAGAGCTCCCGGTGCCCGTCGATGGCGGTGTTCGGCAGGTGGATGTAGCCGATGCGGCCGCCGGACAGGCTGTCCACCAGCGCCGCGTTCTCGGCCACCCACTCCTGGTAGCGGAGCCCCAGCTCGCTCTCGACCGGGTCCACCTCGAACGTCCGTGCGTTCCGCCCGTCGGCCCGATCGCTGACCGTCACGTGCACGATCCGGTCGAGCTTGTTGACCAGGTAGCTGTACGGGTTGCGGTCGGTGGTCACGTCCTCGCCGTCGATGGCGATGAGGTAGTCGCCCTCCCGGACGTCGATCCCCGGCTCGGTGAGCGGGGAGCGGAAGTTCTCGTGCCAGTTCTCGCCGGGGAAGATATTGGCGATGCGGTAGCGGCTGCCGTCGGCCTCGAACTCGGCGCCCAGCAGCCCCACGGGCACCCGGTCGGGGCGCGGCATCTCGGGCGACGAGTTGACGTAGGCGTGCCCGACGTTCAGCTCGGCGATGAGCTCGGCCAGGATGAAGTCCAGGTCGGCCCGGTGCGCCACGTGGTCCAGCAGCGGGCGGTACTTGTGGTACATGCCCTCCCAGTCGACGCGGTGCATGCCGGGGTCGTAGAACCAGTCGTGCATGATCCGCCACGCGTCGTGGTAGACCTGGGCCCACTCCACCCGCGGGTCGATGCGCATCTCCATCCCGCTCAGGTCCAGCGTGTCGTCGGTCTTCTGGCCCGGGCGCACGTCCACGATCCCGTAGCCGTCCCGGCCGGCGAACATGAGCTTCGACCGGTCGCCGTTCACGGCGTAGCCCCGGACCTGCTCCACCACCGGCTTGGCCGACCGGTCCTCCATGTCGTAGAGGTGGACGGATCCGTCGCTGAAGTAGAGCACGCCGTCCTTCGTGCCGGTCAGTCCGAAGTAGCCGCCGGGGCTGACGTCGGGCAGCGCGGCGATCCGGGTGCCGAGACCGTCCAGGTCGATCCGGATCGGATCCGGCGACGACGCGCTATCCGACGACCCCTCGCCCTCGTCGTCCCCGGCCGCCGTGATGGCCGGCTCCTCGTCGCTCCTCGGCGGGAACGGGTGCGGCGCGTCGGCCTGGAGCGTGGCGGCGAAGATGCGGGCGTCGAAGCCCCGGTCGCCGTAGTCGAAGTCCCGGGCCGAGACGAAGTAGAGGTAGCGCCCGTTGCCGTCGAACGCCGGGCTCGACTCGTCGGTCATGTCGCCGGTCACCTGCGTGGCCCGGTCGCCGTCGAAGCTGTAGAGCCAGACGGCGTTCATGGTGTTCGGGCTGCGCTTCGAGTAGGCCAGCCACCGGGAGTCGGGCGCCCAGGAGTAGTCGTTCAGGCGACCCGTGGCGGTCTGGTCCACCTCCCGGATCCGGCCGCTCTCCACCTCCACGGCCCGGAGCCGGTTCCGCTGGTCCGACCACGCGATCCACTCGCTGTTGGGCGACCACTCCATCCCGTAGATCCACGACTCGCCGCCGCTCGTCAGCTGACGCGGCTCGCCGGAGCCGTCCGCCGCCCGGACGTACAGCTCGTACGCGCCCGTGGCGTCCGACAGGTAGGCCAGCCACCGGCCGTCCGGCGACCAGGCCACGCTCCGCTCCCGCTCCGCCGGCGTCTCGCTCAGGTTCCGGGTGTTCCCGTGCTCCGCGGGCACGCTGAACAGCTCGCCGCGAGCCGCGAAGATGGCCCGGTTGCCGGAGGGCGAGAGGTCGAAGGCGTCCACCCGGTCGCCGACCTCGGTCCAGTACGGCATGGCCAGCGGCCGGTCGCCGGGGACGGTGATGGACAGCTTCCGGCTCTCGCCCGTGGCCGGGTCGAGGTGCCAGATCCAGCCGCCGCTCTGGTAGACGATCCCGCCCTGGCCGCGGCTCGGCCAGAGCACGTCGAAGGTGTCGTGGTCGGTGACCCGGGCCATCTGCTCCGTGCCGACGTCGTACCGCCACAGGTTCAGCTTCCGGTCCTCGCCCCGGTCGCTCACGAAGTAGACGGCGTCATCCACCCACATGGGCCAGACATCGGTGCCCGTGAAGTCCGTGATCTGCTGCGACGACGACGCCTCCAGGTCGTAGAGCCAGACCTCCTGCTGCCGGCCGCCCTCGTACCGCTTCCAGTGGCGCCACTCCCGGCTCTTGATGTTGTACGCCAGCTGCGTCCCTGCGGGGTCGTACGTGGCGGCACCACCCTCGGGGATCTCCAGCGGGACCTCGAGACCGCCGTCCGGGTCCACCAGGAAGTACCGGCCCACCCGCTGGCCGAACGGCGTGCGGTTGGCACGGACCAGGATCTTCTCGCCGTCCGGCGTCCAGTCCAGGACCAGGTGGTCGTACCCGCCCCGTGGCGGCATGGGCCCCACGTCCGGGTGGAACGTGAGCTGCCGCGGCTCGCCGCCGGTCGACGGCATGACGTAGACCTGCCGGGTGCCCGCGTACTCGCCGCTGAACGCGATCCAGCGGCCGTCGGGGCTGAACTTGGCGAAGAGCTCGAGGCCCTCGTGGCTGGTCAGCCGCGTGGCCTGCCCGCCCTCCAGCGACGCCGTGTACAGGTCGCCGCCGTAGGTGAAGACCACCCGGTCCCCGTGGATATGGGGGAAGCGCAGGAGGCGCGTGTCCTCCTGCTGGGCGGCGGCCGGCGCTCCGGCCAGGACGAAGAAGAGTGCCGCGAGTGCCGCGGCCAGGAAACGGTGTCTCATATCGTGCTCCGTGGGTATACAGACCGGTGATGGCCTCCGCTGGCGGGCCGTGCCCGCGTCCGTCAACCTACGGCGCGGAACGGCGCCCCTCCAGAGGGTAGACGCACGAGAGGGCCGGAGCGATGCTATCGAGGGCGGCGTGGGGGAGTGATTCAGCCCGCGTCGTAGCGGGCGCTCTCCTCCAGCAGGAACGAGAGGTCGTCGCCGGCGCCGAAGACCTCGGGGTCCCGGCCCCTCCGGAACAGCAGCGCGCCGGTCTCCCCGTGGAGCGTGAGCGCCGCGCCCCGCCGCCGCAGCCACGCGCCCTCCCGCATCCCGAGCACCGGCACGTCGTTCTCCTCCAGGAACTCGGTGATCCGCTGCGCCCGGGTCTCGCCCATGTGGGTGGAGTCCGGGTCCGGGTCCTGGTAGTGCGGGTTTATCTGGAACGGGACCAGGCCGAAGGCGGCGAACGTATCCGGCTCCACGATCGGCATGTCGTTGCTGGTCCGGATCGTGGGGCAGGCGTGGTTGGTCCCCGCGCTGGAGCCGAGGTACGCCAGCTCGCCGGCGGCGGCCCGTCGTCGTACCGGCTCCATGAGCCCCAGCCGCTGGACCGCCTTCAACAGCCGGAACGTGTTCCCGCCGCCCACGAAGAGCACGTCGGCGTCCTCCACCGCGGCCCGGGCGTCCACGGTGTGCAGCCCGACCACCCGCACGCCCAGCGGCTCCAGCACCTCCGCCACCGTGGCGGTATAGCCGTCGTGGTCGGCCAGGGCGAAGGGCGCGAAATGGACCGTCCGGCGGTGGCCCAGGAAGTCGGCAATGGCGTCCGTGGCGTGCTCCAGGAAACCCATCCCGTGGAGCTTGGAGTTGCTGAGCAGGAGGAGGTCGTGGTTCATGGCTTTCCGGTCGGTTGGAGGTGTGCGCCGGGAAGGTAGGACAAGGCCGGGGGCATCGCACGTGGGCGGGTCCGCGTCATGCCGTCTATCAGCTCAGTAGTCGCACTGGCTGCCGCCGGCGTTGTCGATGAACGTGTTGTTCAGCGCCGGCGCGGTGAAGTCGGTGGTGGGCACGGTGGTGCCCTCGGCTCGCAGCACGCCGCACCCCGCCCGAGTGCTGGATCACGCTGTGGGTCAGGACGGCGGCGGCTGTTGGCGAGCGCCGGTACCGCGCGCCCTTCAGTCGAGGCGGTCGATGGGTCGCCAGATCTCGCCGCGCACGTAGTCGCGGGCGGCGCGGGCCTCGGCGGTGAGCTCCGGCAGCGTGCGGTCCGGGTAGATTTCACGGACCCAGCGGGCCAGCTCCTGCACGTCATAATCGGCCCACGAGTCGTAGACGTTGACGGTGACGTAGTCGTACGGCGCCTCGGAACCGGCGGGGAAGTCGACGCGGTAGAAGACCCAGTCCCGGAGCGCGCCGGCCTTCCGGCGGGCCTCGTGAATCGGCTTCCACACTTCGGTCTCCAGCCGTTCGTACGCCGCCTCCTCGCCGGGTACCGCCTTCATGTAGTGGACGGAGACGACGGGTGTCGGCGCCGTCCGCAGCGCGGCCCAGCCGCCGGCCGTGAACGCGGCGGCCATGAGGAGCGCGGTGATCAGGGTGCGTCGCAGCATGGGGTCATCTCCGTGGTGCGGTTCAGAAGGGGTCCGGTCCGTCCGGTGGGGGGCGGCGTCGGTACCAGCGTCGGATCGGGGGCAGCTCGAAGATGGCGGCGGCCAGGGCGGTGACGAGGGCCACCATGCCGAGGATGGCCACCATCCGCGCGTGTGGCTGGCCGAGGGCCTGGCGGATGTCCCGGAGCTCCAGGAGTGTGCGGAGCCATTCGAGGGCGCCGAGGCCGAGGATCAGCTGGAAGAGGCGGGGGACCCAGCGCCGCCGGAGCCCGAGGAGCGGGATCACAGCCACGAGGACTACCACCACCGGGAGCCAGCCGGCCCGGAGGAAGTGGGCGGCCAGGACCACCATGGCGAGGACGACGACGGCGGACCCCGCCAGGACGGGCGCGCGTCGTGGTTCCGGTGGGGTCGTGCCGTCGTCGCTCACAGCTCGCTGCAGCTCCTTCCCTTGGCGGTACCGGTCGGTGGTCACCGGACAGGTACCGTACCGCCCTGCGCTGCCGGTGTCCACCCGCGAGGCGGGTGCCTGTCGGGGGACTGGCGAAACCTCGGCGCGGGACGTGGACGCCGCCTTCGCCCACTTCGCCGCCGACCCCGTCGATGTGCCCTTGAACGACGGACGGACCGTGGCGTTCCACGCCGCCGACCCGGGCTACGCACTGCGCGGGCTCCTCTACGGGCGCTCGGCCGAGGTGCCCGCCACGGAGTTCCGGCTGCCGTAGGCCGCCGGGGCCCGCCCATCGTGCTGCGGCGTACTTGCGCCTCTCCGTGTCGGCGCATCGGGAACCGCGGAGCCGCGGAGCATGCGCGGAGACTGCGGGAGGTCGGTCCCGGTGAAGCAGGGTTCGCGGCGGAATAGGCCCCGGCCGGGTGAGCCACGGCTCGGGGCGCGCCGGCCGGGGCATTCGCGGAGCGAAAATGCCATGGGGCTCCAGCGGGCGGTGAGGTGAGCCTTCCCGGACGTTGCCTGGCACCGGGGCCGGCCCTTCGCCGAAGTCCCGGCACCGCCCGGATCCAACCCCACAACCCTCCGCGTTCGATCCGCGCCTTCGCGGCTCGGCGGTTGATCGGTCCTCTCCCGGCGCACCCGTTGCGGCATCGGGGACCGGTGCTCCACTTTGATCGAGCCCTGCACCCGCACATGACTCCATCTACGGAGAAGAGAATGCGCGGCACCACCCGATGCCCGGCCCGTCACACGCTGGTCCGGGCGCTCCTCGCCCCGACCCTCCTCGCCCTCGCGACCCTCGCCGGCCTCGCGGCGTGCTCACAGCCGCAGGAAACGAGCGACCGCCCCACCACCGAGGAGCGGATCGCCGAGCGGTTCGCCCTCGAGGCGCGCCTCGACTCCATCGCCGTCATCGAGCGGAAGGTCATGGTGCCCATGCGCGATGGCGTCCGGCTCGCCACCGACGTCTACGTCCCGAAGGACAGGGAAGGGCCGGTGCCGGCGATCTTCTCCCGCACGCCGTACAACTTCAACTTCTGGGACGTGGACCTGCGTGCGCCGAGCGGGCGTCTGGGGAGTGTCATCGACGCCGTGGAGCGGGGCTACGCGTACGTGGCCCAGAACGAGCGGGGCCGGTACTTCTCCGAGGGGAGCTGGGACATCCTGGGCCCACCGCTGACCGATGGTGACGACGCCCTGACCTGGATCGCCGACCAGCCGTGGTCCAACGGGAAGGTCGGGCTCGTGGGGTGCTCGTCCACCGCCGAGTGGCAGATGGCGGTGGCGTCGTTGGGCAACCCGGCGCTGGCGGCCATGAACCCCCAGGGCTTCGGCGCCGGTGTGGGCCGCGTCGATGGCTGGTACGAGCAGGGCAACTGGTACCGTGGCGGCGCCGTGCAGATGCTCTTCATCGCGTGGCTCTACGGCCAGCAGAACGACGTCCGGCCCATGTTCCCGGCCGACGCCACGCAGGAGGAGCTGGTCCGCGTCTCCCGCTTCTGGGACCTGGGGCCGAACATGCCCCGCGTGGACTGGTCCGAGGCGCTGACCCACCTGCCGGTGGAGGACATCATCCAGGCCGCCGGCGGACAGCCCGGCATCTTCTCCGAGGCCAAGGACGTGCCCACGGGCGGCCGCATGATCCAGCGCACGCCCGACGACGCGGCCTGGTACCAGGGCGGGCTCTACCACGATGACATGCCCTTCGACGTCCCGTCGCTCTGGTACATGTCCTGGTACGACGTCTCCGTGGGCCCGAACCTGGCCATGTTCAACCACGCCCGGGACGCCGCGTCGCCGGACATCGCCGACAGGCAGTACGCCGTTATCGCGCCCGTCACCCACTGCGGCTATCGACGGGCCACCGAGAACACCGTGGTCGGCGACCGGAGCGTCGGCGACGCGCGCCTCGACTACACGGGCCTCACCTGGGGCTGGTTCGACATGCTGCTGAAGGGTGAGGAGAACGGGCTCCTGGATACGCTGCCGAAGGTGCGGTACTACACCATGGGCTCGAACGAATGGCAGTCGTCTGATACCTGGCCGCCGGACGGGGCCGAGACCGTCACGTACTACCTGGCCAGCCGCGGCGAGGCCGGGACCAGCATGACCGATGGGATGTTGGTGGCCACCGAGCCGCCGGAGCCGGATCGGCCCGACGCGTTCACCTACGACCCCATGGACCCCGTCCCGTCCCACGGCGGGAACGTCTGCTGCACCGGGAACGCCGTGCGCGCCGGTGCGCTGGACCAGCAGGAGCTGGAGGCTGAGCGGTCCGACATCCTGGTCTACAGCACCGAGCCGCTGGAGGAGGGCGTCGAGGTCAGCGGGCCGGTGACGGTGACGCTCTACGTGGAGTCCGACGCCCGGGACACCGACTTCACCGCCAAGCTCGTGGACGTCTACCCCGACGGCACCGCGTACAACCTCGACGAGACCATCCAGCGGATGCGCTACCGTGAGGGCTACGACCGGCAGGTGTGGATGGAGGCCGATTCGGTCTACGAAGTGGTGCTGGGCCCGCTCAACACCAGCAACTGGTTCGCCCCCGGCCACCGGATCCGCATCGAGGTCTCGTCCAGCAACTTCCCTCGCTTCGACCGGAACATGAACACCGGCGGCGACAACTACAGCGAGACCGAGGGCGTGGTGGCCAACAACGCCGTCCACCACTCGGGCCTCTACCCGTCGAAGGTCGAGCTCACCGTGGTGCCGGAGGGACGATGAAGCGGCGTATGGCGGGAGCTTCTGGAGGGGCCGGCGCATCGGGAACCGCGGAGACGCGGAGGCGCGGAGCATACGCGGAGAACAGCGAGGTTGGGTCCGGCGTCAGCTGGCTTGCGGTCGTTGCCGCTGTCCTCGTGGCGGCGGCCACCTTCGGGGCGCCCGCACTGCCCGGCGGCCCCGCCGGGCTGACCGCGCAGCGCTTCGAGGTCAGCTTCCCCGAGTCCGCTCGCCGGGAGGCCGTGACCGGCCGGGTCTACGTAATGATCGCACGGAGCGACCACCGCGAGCCCCGCTTCCAGGTGGGCCGCACGGGCGTGCCCCTCTTCGGCCGCGACGTGGAGGCGCTCGAGCCGGGCGAGGTGGCGATCATCGACGCCTCGGACCTGGGCTCGCCGGTGGAAAGCCTCACCGAGCTGCCGCCGGACGACTACTACGTCCAGGGGTTCGTCAATGTCTACGAGCGCTTCCCCCGGGCCGACGGCCACGTGGTGTGGATGCCCGAGGACCACTGGGAGGGGCAGCGGTGGGAGCGCTCGCCCGGGAACCTCTACAGCGACGTGCACCGGGTGCGCCTCGATCCCGACGAGGATTACGTCGTCGCCCTCGAGGCCACCAACGTGGTCCCGCCCGTGGAGGTGCCCGAGGACACCCGCTGGGTGAAGCGGTTCCGGTTCCGGAGCCCCATGCTCAGCGAGTTCTGGGGGCGCGACATCTACCTCGGCGCCACCGTGCTCCTGCCCGACGGCTACGACCGGGAGACCATCGACTACCCGGTCCTCTACCGCCAGGGCCACTTCTCGCTCCGGCCGCCCCTGGGGTTCCGGGAGGGCTCGGCGCTCCATGAGGCCTGGGTGGAGGACGACTTCCCCCGGATGATCGTCGTCACCTTCCAGCACCCCACCCCCTACTTCGACGACTCGTACGCCGTCAACTCGGTGAACGTCGGGCCCTACGGCGATGCCATCATCGAGGAGCTGATCCCCGCCGTGGAGGAGCGGTTCCGGGTCATCACCGAGCCGTGGGCCCGGCTCCTGGATGGCGGCTCCACCGGCGGATGGGAGAGCCTCGCCCTCCAGGTCTTCCACCCCGACTTCTTCGGCGGCACCTGGAGCTACTGCCCCGACCCCGTCACGTTCTCCAACGTGGAGGGGATCGACATCTACAACGACGGAAACGCCTTCTACAAGCAGCACGAATGGCGACGGGTGCCCACGCCCAACACCCGGGAGACCGACGGCGAGATCCGCCTCACTTCCGAGCAGCGGAACCGGTGGGAGCTGGTCAATGGGACGAAGGGGCGGTCCGGCGAGCAGCTCGACATCTGGTCCGCCGTCTACGGCCCCCTGGGCGACGACGGCTACTTCCAGCCCCTCTTCGACAAACGCACCGGCGAGATCGATCCCGTGGTGGCGGAGTACTGGCGCGAGAACTACGACCTCCTCCATATCCTGCGCCGCGACTGGGAGACGCTGGGACCCAAGCTGGTCGACAAGATCCACGTCTACACCGGTGACATGGACAACTTCTACCTCAACGTGGCCGTCAAGGAGCTCGAGGCGTGGATGGCCACCACCGAGGACCCCCACTATCCGGGCGTCTTTATGTACGGCGACGGCTACGGCCACTGCTGGATCGGGCCCGTGACCATGACGGAGCGCCTCAAGGAGATGGCCGGCCACATGCTCCGGCACATGCCGGACGGCCGGACGGCCCCATGGTGGGACTACTGAACCCGGGGATCTGACTCCGTGCGCGCTGTACCGTGAGCGAGTGGTTCCAGGGGCTCGACCCCATCGCACAGGCCGTCCTGGCCGGCGTGTTCACCTGGTCCGTCACCGCCGCCGGGGCCGCCGTGGTGCTCCTCTACCGCGGCTTCTCGCGACGACTCCTCGACTCCATGCTCGGGTTCGCCGCCGGCGTCATGATCGCCGCCAGCTTCTTCTCCCTCCTCCTGCCCGCCATCGAGATGGCCGAGACCACGGGGACCCCGGCGTGGGTCCCCGCCACCGTCGGCTTCATCGCCGGCGCCGTCTTCCTCCGCGCCGCCGACGCCGTCCTCCCACACCTCCATCCCTTCCTGGAGATCGACGAGGCCGAGGGGATCCCCACCACCTGGCAGCGGGCGACGCTGCTGGTGCTCGCCATCACACTCCACAACATCCCCGAGGGGCTCGCCGTGGGCGTCGCCTTCGCCGCCGCCCATATCGACCTCGCCGCCGGCGCCACACTGGCCGGCGCTATCGCCCTCGCCCTCGGGATCGGGCTCCAGAACTTCCCCGAGGGCGCCGCCGTCTCCCTGCCCCTCTACCAGAGCGGCGTCTCCCGCGCCAAAAGCTTCTGGTACGGACAGCTCTCCGCCGTCGTGGAGCCCATGGCCGCCGCCATCGGCGCCGCCGCCGTCCTCTTCGTCCGGCCGCTCCTCCCCTACGCCATGGCCTTCGCCGCCGGTGCCATGATCTTCGTGGTAGTCGAGGAACTCATCCCGGAGGCCCAGCACGAAGGCCGCACCGACCTGGCCACGTCTGCCACCATCCTCGGGTTCGCCATCATGATGGCGCTGGACGTGGCGCTGGGCTGATCCGACGGACCAACGGACGACGTACCAGACGCCAGAAATGGCGGCGGGTTTCCCGGCGGAGCAGAGCCTCTCCCTCGGGACTTTCCCTCGGGCGCCGGTCAGCCGAAGGTCTGATTGGGCCCCCAAAGTACATAAACCGTCAAAACTGGAGACTGGTACGTCGTCCGCCAGTTCGTCGTCCGCCAGTTTCGGATTTGTTGATGAAAGAGGCTTCTCGGCCTTGCGCGTGATCGAGCTTCGCCGGCGTCCCGACGTGCGTCGTGAACGTCTCAACGCGGAAGCACGGAATGCGAGCGGATCCGCGGAAGGCCGCGTCCCGAAACCCGCAGCCTTCCCGGCGAATCACAAACGACCAAGGAGCTGGAGGTGGGCCTTCACCGGGCCGTCACGCCCGCGGCGAACGTTCCGTGTTCCCGCGAAAGGATTCCGCGCTTCCGCGCTGAACGGTTGTTCGAAGGCCGGACCGCCCGGGAAGTGGGCGTGCGCCGAAACCTCCGGGTATGTGCTGCGAGCCACGCACCGGGAACAGATCAACGAAGCGGAGCAGACCCCCTATTGTATAGTGCTGCGGTTTCTGCTTCCTTCGCGGCTGACGCAGGCACGAAGGTGAGGCAGGCCTCGGGCTGAACGTTTGAAGCCCACCGGCCCAAAACCTGATGCTGTTCTCCGCGCGTGCTCCGCGCCTCCGTGTCTCCGCGGTTGACCGAGGCGCCGGCCCCGCCGTTACTCCTCGATCCAGCGATCCAGCCAGTCGTAGATGGTGTTCCACCACACCAGGGCGTTGGACGGCCGGAGCACGAAGTGGCCCTCGTCGGGGAAGACCAGGAGTCGGGCGGGCACGTCCTGCCGTCGCAGCGCCGTGAACGCGGCCAGCCCCTGCTCGAGGGGCACCCGGAAGTCCTGGGCGCCGTGGATGATGAGCATGGGCGTGTCCCACTCCTCCACGTTGGCCGACGGGTTCCACCGGTCGTAGGCCTCGGACCCCTCCCACGGCGGGCCGCCGAACTCCCACTCCGGGAACCAGAGCTCCTCGGTCGCATAGTACATCGACCGCAGATCGAAGAGCCCGTCGTGGTTGATGATGGTCTCGAACCGGTCGGTGTGGCCCTGGAACCAGTTCATCATGTAGCCGCCGTAGCTCGCGCCGGCGGCGGCCATGCGGGTCTCATCGAGGAACGGGTAGACGGCCAGGGCGTGGTCGAGGCCGGCCATGAGGTCGGTGAAGACCCGGCCGCCCCAATCCATGGTGATCTCGTCGGTGAACTCCTGGCCGTAGCCGGTGCTGCCCCGGGGGTTCACCGCCACCACCACGTAGCCGGGGGCGGAGAACATGTTGTAGTTCCAGCGGTAGTGGAAGTTGTCGCTCCACGCGCCCTGGGGTCCGCCGTGGACCAGGAAGACCACCGGCCACTCCCCGGCGGGGTCGAAGTCCGGCGGCTTGACCAGGAACCCCTGGACCCGGTCGCCCTCGGCGCCCTCGAACCAGAACGGCTCCAGCGGCTGGAGCGAAAGCTCGGCCAGCAGCTCGCCGTTGGTCCGCGTGAGCTGCTCCCGGACCCGGCCGTCGTCGTCGAGGGCGAACAGCTCGGTGGGCATGTGGGCCTCCTGCCGGGCGACGACGAGCCCGCCGGCCGCCAGCGCGAACGCGCCGTCGTAGGCGTCGTCGGTGACCGGGGTGATGTCCCCGGGCCGGCCGTCCCGGATCGCCAGCCGGTACACCCGGACCCACAGCTCGTCCTGGGCGTTGAACCAGATGGTCCGGCTGTCGAGCGCCCACTCGAAGGAGTTGACGGAGCGATCGAAGTCGGCGGTCAGCGCCGTGTGGCTGCCCGACTCCCGGTCGTAGAGCATGAGGACGGTGCGGTCGGCCTCGAACCCGGGCCGCTCCTGGGCCAGGTACGCGATCCAGCGGCCGTCGGGCGAGTACTGGGGCGCCACGTCGTTCCCGTGGCTCTTCGTCAGGAGCCGGGGCTCGCCGTCATCGGTGGAGACCAGCCAGATGTCGTTGCCCGTGCCCACGGCCGTCGGGATATCGGTGTTGCGGACGAAGGCCAGCTCCTCGCCGTCGGGGCTGAGGTCGTAGTCCTGGAACCCGCCGAGCCCGATGGGCGGCGAGTCGTACGCCCCGGGCGTCAGGTCCCGGGCCTCGCCGGTCTCCGGGTCCGCCACGAAGACGTGGCTCCGCATCCCGTCCTCCCACGTGTCCCAGTGCCGGTACATGAGCTCGTCGTAGATCCGGGCGCTGGCGTTGCTGTTGGACAGGCGACGCATCCGCTCCGCCAGCGCGTCACCCTCCGGCCACACCTCGCTGGTGAACGCCACGAGCGACCCGTCGTCGGCCCAGACCGGGCCGCCGGCGCCGCCCTCCACCGACGTCAGCTGTCGCGGCTCGCCGCCATCGGCGGGCAGAAGCCAGAGCTGGCGGCCGTCGTCGCTGCGGGCGCTGACGAAGGCGATCCATCGGCCATCGGGCGACCACGCCGGCGAGCTGCTCGACGCGTCACCGAACGTGAGCTGGCGGGGCTCACCGCCGGCGGTGGGCACGAGCGTTCACCGCCGACGGTCCCGGAGAGTTCTGGTGCGACATCTGCAGGGCTCGCTGTACCCGGAGTTCAACGAGCGGAATCGAGTACGGACACCTCGTCGGTTGTCCGAATCGGCCCGACCGATTCGACCAATCCGCCTGCGGGAACGGTCACCGATACATCCCTGAGGACAACAGTCACGACGGAGGTGCGTCCGCGTGAGCGACGACGATCTCGGTCACGCGAACTCCGTCGCGGAACAGCTCCGACTCGCGGAAAAGAACGGAAACCTCCCCGGGGAACTCGACGACCAACGGGACGACGACCAGGAGGAGGGAGAGACCGATGAGTAGTCGTCACCGAGGGAGCCCCGGTGCCGGTCACGTCGGCTCGCTCCTTTCCGCGCGCTGTACCACATGCGG